>CAWECS010000012.1:0-142769 GCA_963807455.1 uncultured Gammaproteobacteria bacterium
AGTAAGTCAGGGGATCAGCAGGTTGCGAATGACAAATTTATTGTGTTTGATAAGCACAAAATAACCAATATTCGTATTACTGATAATACTGCTAATAAAGTCGTACTGGAAAAACAGGATGGCCTGTGGCTGCTACCAACTTACCATCAATTGCCTGTGAATAGAGGCCAGTTTGATGAATTAATGGAAAAATTGCTGTCTGCCAGACCGGGTTGGCCGGTTGCGCAAAGCGAAAGTGCGGCCGAGAGATTTCATGTCGCTGACAAGCAATTCCTGCGACATGTAACATTTGAATCTGACGGTAAGCCTGTAGTGGAATTTTACCTGGGGGATTCTCCCGGGTTGAGAAAAATTTATGTAAGAAAACGCGGTGAAAGCGATATTTATACTATAGATCTTTCCTTGTATCTTGCGCCCGCTACAGAAGTCGAATGGTTCGATAAGTCCATGTTGAAGCTGGTGGGCGATATCAATGAGGTTCATATTAATGGTCTGATCCTGAAGAAGCAGGAGCAGACCTGGGCTCTTGAAGATCTGTCTGAGGATGAGTCACTGGACCAGGAAAAAATCAATACTGTTCTTACTTATCTTAAATTCCCGCAAGTGCTCGGCGTGGCTGCCAGAGAGTTGGTGCAGAAAATTGCAAAAAATAAAGCGGATGTACATTATCGACTAAAACTGGGTAATGAGACAGTGAGTTTTGATTTTTTCAAAACCAGTGAGGGTGTTATTATTAAATCCAGCCAGTCTGAGCAGTATTTTATTGTCGCGGGCTTTGTAGCGGATAATTTGTTGGGGCTGACACGCGAATCGTTGATTAAGAAGTAATAAACTGATTCGTGTGTAACACATTCATATGATATTCAAGCACTCTGGCGTGATTTTTTTGATGTTTTCTTTTTGACAGGATGAGCACGCTCGATCATTTCCTTCGCGTGTGACAGGCTTTGTTCCGTCATCTCCACCCCACCGAGCATGCGTGCGGTTTCTTCAATGCGCTCAGGCATGCCCAGTTTTTCTACCATGGAAGTGGTGGTATTTTTACTGATCTTTTTTGAGACCTTGAGGTGCTGATGCGCCTGAGAAGCCACTTGTGCCAGATGGGTCACGCACATGACCTGACGATTTTCACCGAGTGAGCGTAATTTTCTACCCACGACTTCAGCAGTGGGTCCGCCAATACCGGCGTCAACTTCATCATAGATCAGTGTCGGTATATGAGTGGAGTCTGCCAGCACGGTTTGAATGGCCAGGCTGATTCTGGATAACTCACCGCCGGATGCAATTTTACGCAATGGTTTTTGCGGTTGTCCGGGATTGGGTGAGATCATGTATTCGATGGTTTCATAACCATGTAGGCTGATGGCCTCGGTGTCATCTTTATTCAGGTCTATCTGAAAACTGATCGATGGCATGCCCAGTTCGCGAATGGATTCAGTCACCAGTTTATTGAGTTTGTTGGCTGCTTTTTTTCTTTGTTCGCCGAGTTGTATGGCTAATGTCTGGTACTGTTGCTCGATGGATGTTAACTCTTCTTCCAGGGATTCCAGATTCTGATCATCATTGGTCAGACGTGCCAGCTCGCCAGAAAGATTATTTTGTAACTCGGGTAAGGCCTCGGGTGAGATATGGTGTTTGCGCGAAATATCATGAATCATACCCATGCGCTCTTCGATTTCGGTGAGTCTTTGCGGGTCGAGTTCAACGGTATCTATATAGTTACGCAAGTCACTGCTGGATTCCTGAATTTGAATGGCAGCGTTATTCAACATGTCAACGATATTTTTCAGGCCGGGATCGTAATCCATTAGCGTCTGCAAAGAGCGCGTAATCTGGCTCAGCGTTTCATGAGTACTGGTTTGCTCCGCATCATAGAGTTCATGCAGGCAGGATTCTGCCGTGCTGCGTAATTTCTCTGCGTGGGCTAAACGCGCTTGTTCTTCCGGCAATGTGGTTAATTCGGATGCCTGCAGTTCCAGCTTGTCCAGTTCCTGTACCTGATAGCGCACCAGTTCCAGACGTGACTGGCGTTCGCTGGCCGTCTTTTTCAATGCGTTGAGCTCATCATGCTTTTGTTGCCATAAGCGATACAGATTTTTCAGTTCTGATAGCCTGTTTTGATTGCCCGCGTAATCATCCAGTAATTGTCGTTGTATGTCGCGCTTTAAAAGCGATTGATGTTCATGTTGACCATGAATGTCGACCAGCATTTCACCGATTTCCTTTCAGTGATTGCATCGGCACCGGGCTGCCATTGATGAAACCTTTGGAGCGTCCTTCCCGGCTAATGACCCGTCGAATCAGGCATTCATTGTCCTGATCGAGTGATTGCTCATTGAGCCATGCTTGCGCTGTGCTGTTTTTCTCGAGTGTAAACTGCACACTGATTTCAGCGCGCTCGGCATTATGTCGTATACTACCAGAGTCGGCGCGATCACCGAGTGCGAGGTTAAGTGCATCCAGCAGGATTGATTTGCCTGCACCGGTTTCACCAGTCAAAACACTCATGCCCGGGTTGAGATCTACGGAGAGTTCCTCAACAATGGCAAAATTGCGTATTGTGATTTGGTTAAGCATAATTTCTCAGGGGTGCTCCGCCCAGTGCAGTTTGGCACGTAGTATATGATAGTAATCATGGTCTTTTGGGTGCAATAGCTGAAGTCGTTTTTCTTTCTGTTCAATCAGCACTTCATCGCCAATTTCCAGTTCATGTAAAAATTGTCCGTCACAGGTTACCTGGCCTTTGTATCGACCGGTTTCACTGAGCATGATCCTGACTTTGCTGCTGGACTTGACCGCGATAGGGCGGTTACTCAGGGTATGTGGGCAAATCGGCACAATAACCAGAGCCTCCAGGCCGGGTTGAATAATAGGGCCGCCACCCGACAATGCATAGGCCGTAGATCCGGTGGGTGTGGCCGTGATGATGCCGTCGGAGCGATGCGTGTGCACAAAGTTACCATTAATATAGGTATCGGTTTCAATCATGTGGGCCACCAGCCATTTGTGCACCACCACATCATTCAGGGCCGTGCCTGTGCTAATGACCTTGCCCTGTCGTATGACCGTCGCATCGAGTAAGAATCGTTCCTCGACTTCGTAGTGACCACTCAGGATTTCATCGATTTTTTGCTCGCATTCGTCGGGTGAGACATCGGCCAGAAATCCGAGGCGACCCAGATTAACGCCCACCAGCGGCACACCATCATCACATAATGTACGCGCAGCACTGAGCATGGTGCCGTCCCCACCAATGACAATAACCAGATCGCACTCCTGTCCCAGGGTCGTACGGTTGGCGCGGGTGAGGGTTTTTACCGATATCTTGCTGGCGGTCTTTTCATCCAGCAATACTTGAATACCTTTTTGCTGCAAATGCTGACTGATGGCTTCAATCACGTCCTCGATGCCAGGGTCTACTGATTTGCCTATTAATCCTACTGTATTGAATTGATGTGTCATTGTTATTGGTGTTTGTTGGATAACACAAAGTTAGCATGAGCCGCTTGTTCAGCAAAGTGGAATTTCATTATCTGTTATTTTGGTTGACGCTGTAATTCTGGCACTCTAACATAGTGAGTGCTAAATTATTAAATTCCTGTGAATTAAAAGCGGACATGTCAACAAAGAAATCAGATAAAGGTCTCAATGAGCGCGCCCAGTGCCTGTTAAAGGTACTGGTGAATCGATTTATTGAAGATGGGCAGCCCATAGGTTCCAAGACCCTGGCCAAGTCGGCCAATCTGGATGTCAGCCCGGCGACGATCCGTAACATCATGTCCGAGCTGGAAGACCTTGGATTTGTTGAATCACCACATACCTCAGCAGGCCGGGTACCCACTATCCAGGCTTACCGATTTTTTGTCGATAGTGTGATCGAATCGCAACCGGCTGGGGAGCAGGGACTGTTTGAGGAATTAAAATCAACATTGGAGCAAGGCCAAAATACCCATGATCTGGTGACCAGTGTTTCCGAGTTTCTCTCCGGGGTGACGAAACTGGCCGGTATCGTTACCCTGCCGAAGGTGCAACACATTCTACTCAGGCAAATAGAATTCATCCCGTTATCTGAAAAGCGGGTATTGGCCATCCTGGTGACCGCCGATGGTGAAGTGGAAAACCGTATTTTGCATGTCCACCGAGACTTTGAAAAAGATGAACTCAGGCAACTGTCGAATTTTTTCAATGAGAAATTTTCCGGTATGGATGTGAGCCGGGTGCAGCAATTATTAATGCAGGAAATAAAGAATGATCGCGATCACATGAATCGCATGTTGAATGTGGCCGTGGAAATGGCAGAAAACCTGTTTATTCCTCGTGCAAGTGATGAAGACTATATCCTGGCAGGTCAGTCAAACCTGATGGGCAAGGATAAATTGTCTAATATCGAGAAGTTACGGCTGTTATTTGATGCATTTACTCAAAAGCAGGAAGTGCTCGGATTACTTGATCAATGTGTTAATACGGATGGTGTACAGATATTTATCGGTGATGAATCAGGTTACAAAATCTTCGACGAGTGCAGTGTCGTGACTTCATCCTATTCAATAGACGGCAAGGTATTGGGTGTTCTCGGCGTCATTGGTCCGACGCGCATGCATTATGATCGCATTATCCCCATTGTCGATGTTACCGCCAAGGTCATGGGTGCGCTCTTGAATTCCAGGAGCTGACCCTCATATAGATTGATTGTGTCACCTTTTGAGTGGGTCACCAGAGTTTGTTAAGCTAATAAATTACTTTAAGATTGTGGAGAAAGTTAATGTCAAACAACGAAAAACAGCCTGATATCAATTCCGAAGATCCGCTTGACGAAAACGTCGAAACGGAATCTGATCAAGCTGGGCAGCCTGAACAGGATGTACACCTGCTACTGGAAGATGCACGTAGCAAGGCCGATCAGCACTGGAATGATCTGTTACGCGTTCAGGCCGATCTGGAAAACCTGCGCAAACGTAATGTCAGGGATCTGGAAAATGCTCATAAGTTTGGCATGGAAAAGTTCATTCAGGAGATGCTGCCGGTGTGGGATAGCCAGGCTTTGGCCGTTGAAGCCGGTAAGGACGACAATGTAGACCTGGGTAAATTACGTGAAGGCATGGAACTGACGTTAAAAATGATGTCTGCGGCGATGGAAAAATTCAATGTAGAGGAAGTCAACCCAATGGGGCAGCCCTTTGATCCAGAGCTCCATCAGGCCATGTCGATGCTGGAAACGGTTGATGCACCTGCCAACACAGTCATTAATGTGTTCCAGAAGGGCTACTTATTAAATGGTCGATTGATCAGGCCCGCCATGGTTGTGGTCGCCAAGGCCGGAAAGCCTGATGATTCAGCAGGAAATTTTGATGCGCAGGCTTGAAAAATCTGAATAAAGCCCCATCTTTTGCACTAGTACAGTATTTAACTGAAAAAAAATTATTAAGTAACTGATTATTGGAGATATTTCATCATGGGAAAAATTATCGGCATCGACCTCGGTACGACCAATTCATGCGTAGCTGTCATGGAAGGGGGCAAAGCAAAGGTTATCGAAAATAGTGAAGGTGATCGCACCACCCCGTCTATCGTCGCATTTGTCGGTGATGACGAAGTCATCGTCGGGCAGTCTGCGAAACGCCAGGCGGTCACTAACCCGGAAAACACTATATATGCAGTAAAACGTCTGATTGGACGTAAATTTACTGATAAGGAAGTACAAAAAGACATTGATCTGGTGCCTTACAAGATCATCAAGGCAGAAAATGGCGATGCCTGGGTAGAAGCTGCCGGCAGAAAAATGGCCGCGCCTGAAGTATCTGCCCGTATATTGCAAAAAATGAAAAAGACGGCTGAAGATTACCTCGGTGAAGAAGTGACAGAGGCAGTTATCACTGTGCCTGCCTACTTTAATGATTCCCAGCGTCAGGCCACCAAAGATGCAGGCAAGATCGCCGGCCTCGATGTCAAACGTATCATCAATGAGCCTACCGCGGCTGCCCTGGCTTTTGGCATGGACAAGAAAGAAGGTGACCGCAAGCTGGCTGTTTATGACCTGGGTGGTGGAACCTTTGATATTTCTATTATCGAAATTGCTGAAATCGATGGCGAGCATCAGATTGAAGTATTATCCACTAACGGTGACACATTCCTTGGTGGAGAAGATTTTGACCAGCGCTTGATTGACTACCTGGTGGATGAATTCAAAAAAGATCAGGGCATCAATCTCAAGAACGATCCTATGGCCTTGCAACGCCTGAAAGAAGGTGCTGAAAAAGCCAAGATCGAACTGTCATCCAGCCAGCAAACCGATGTTAATCTGCCATTTATAACTGCAGACGCATCTGGACCCAAGCATCTTAATATCAAGATTACACGCGCCAAGCTGGAATCACTGGTAGAAGAATTGATCAAGCGTTCCATGGAGCCCTGTAAGCAGGCCATGACGGATGCGGGTCTTAGTAACAGTGAAATCAGTGACGTCATCCTGGTGGGTGGACAAACACGTATGCCCAAAGTACAGGAAGCAGTTAAGGACTTCTTTGGCAAAGAGCCGCGTAAGGACGTTAATCCGGACGAAGCGGTTGCTGTTGGTGCAGCGATACAGGGCGGTGTACTCGGCGGTGAAGTCAAGGATGTATTGTTGCTTGACGTAACACCATTATCACTGGGTATTGAAACCATGGGTGGTGTCATGACCAAGCTGATTGACAAGAACACTACCATTCCAACCAAGGCCAATCAGGTTTTCTCCACTGCGGATGATAACCAGACAGCAGTGACTGTGCATGTGCTGCAGGGTGAGCGCGAAATGGCATCAGCGAATAAATCGCTCGGTCGTTTTGATCTCAGCGATATTCCGCCAGCACCAAGAGGTATGCCGCAAATCGAGGTGACGTTTGATATCGATGCGAATGGTATTCTTAATGTGCATGCCAAAGACAAGGCCAGTGGCAAGGAACAGTCGATTGTTATCAAGGCGTCCAGTGGTTTATCGGATGAAGAGATCGAACGCATGGTAACGGATGCTGAAGCGCATGCGGATGAAGACAAGAAGTTCCATGAACTGGTTGAAGTCCGTAATCAGGCCGATAACCTCATCCATGCCACCAACAAGGCATTAACAGAATATGCCGAGCAGCTCGAAGAAGGTGAAAAGGAAGGTATTGAAGCCGCGATAAAAGATTTGCAGGAAGTGATCAAGGGTGAGGATAAAGAGGCCATTGAAGCAAAAACTGCAACACTGGCGGAGAAATCCGGTAAACTGACAGAACGTGCCTATGCTGCACAGGCCAAGGCGAATGAAGCACAAGGTGCAGAGGCCGAAACCAGTGAAGCCAATGCCGGCAGTCAGGACGATGTAGTCGATGCCGAATTCGAAGAGGTTAAAGACGACAAATAAGGCCTGGCCATATCTGTCAAACCAGTGGCAGTTTGCAGTTTCCTGCAAACTGCCATCTGTGTGTCAGGGATAAACAAAAAAGATTAACACCAGAGGCCTGTTTTAACGGCCACCAACTGTTTTAAGCGATTTAAGAATATGTCAAAAAAAGATTACTACGAAGTGCTGGGTGTCGCCAAAAATGTCAGTGATGCTGATTTGAAAAAAGCATTCAAGCGCATGGCCATGAAACTTCATCCGGATCGAAATCCAGACGATAAAGACGCAGAAGAAAAATTCAAGGAAGCCAAAGAGGCTTACGATATTCTCTCTGATGCAAAAAAACGCGCCGCGTATGATCAGTTTGGCCATGCAGGTGTTGATGCTTCCATGGGCGGCGGCGCTGGTGCCGGTGGTTTTGGCGGCGGTCTGGTGCTGGTAATTTCAGTGATATTTTTGGCGATGTATTCAGTGACATTTTTGGCGGCGGTGGCGGTGGTGCCGGCGGTGCCGGCGGACAACGCGCCTATCGGGGGTCAGATCTAAGATACAAACTGGATCTTGACCTGGAAGAAGCGGTTTCCGGTACGACGGTTAAAATTCGTGTGCCGGTCATGACAGCCTGTGACACCTGTGGTGGTAGTGGCGCAAAAAAAGGCAGTACGCCCACCAGTTGTACCACTTGTGGTGGCCAGGGACAGGTTCGTATGCAGCAGGGTTTCTTCTCTGTTCAGCAAACTTGTCCGCGCTGTCATGGTACTGGCAAGATGATTACCGACCCCTGTGGTAAATGTCATGGGCAGGGCCGTGTAAAAGAAACCAAGACACTGTCGGTTAAAGTACCTGCAGGTGTCGATACCGGCGACCGTATTCGTTTATCAGGAGAAGGTGAGGCCGGTGAATTCGGTGGGCCACAGGTGATTTGTACGTCGAAACGCATGTACGCGAGCATGCAATATTTCAGCGTGAAGACAGCAATCTATATTGCGAGATGCCGATCAGTTTTGTCACCGCTGCCCTGGGCGGGGAGCTGGAAGTGCCTACACTGGAAGGCAAGGTTAAGCTCAAGGTGCCGTCAGAAACCCAAAGTGGAAAAATGTTCAGATTACGTGGAAAAGGTGTCAAGCCTGTTCGCGGTGGCCAGGTAGGTGATTTGATGTGTCGAATTGTGATCGAAACACCCGTGAATCTGAATTCGCAACAAAAAGAATTGCTGACCCAGTTTGAGCAAACCCTGAGTAGTAGCCAGGACCGTCATAATCCAAGGTCAACCAGTTGGCTGGATGGCGTGAAGAAGTTCTTTGATGGCGTAAAATTCTAGGGAGGCTCTGATCAATTCTGGATTGATCAGAGCCTCTCCTTGGGATTTCAGATTAATCTGAAATCCCTGGTCATTTACGATTGCACCTACATCCTTGCAGGTGTCGACTTTGGCTCCAGGCGTCGTTCTATCACCTACTTCCGTGTAGGTGTCCGCGTAATGTCTAACTAGCTAATCAAAGGTTGCTTAATAATTATCCTGATAGTCATGATTCAAAATTGAATTTTTGCCAAATAATAGCTTTCAAGACACCTGCAAAAATTACTCAATTCGCTCTATTTAGAGTATTCTTAGTTAATATTTTACCATTAGTGAGTTAATCAATGATCAAAATAGCAATAAGCGGGGCTGCCGGGCGTATGGGCCGCACCCTGATAGAGGCCTGCCATCAAACCGAGGGTTTACAGGTAACAGCAGCAATAGAATATGCCGGTAGTTCTATGCTGGGAGCAGATGCTGGCGAACTGGCGGGTATTGGCAAGCTCGATGTCGCTGTGGTAGGTGACCTGGCCGAGGTGGTTGATGATTTTGATGTACTCATTGACTTTACTCGCCCTGAGGTGACTGCAAGCAATCTGAAAATATGCGCTGAAGCTGGCAAGTCTATCGTCATAGGTACTACCGGTTTCACCGATGAACAAAAACAATTGATAGAGCAGGCCGCCACCCAAACCGGGGTGGTTTTTGCTCCGAACATGAGTGTCGGCGTCAATTTATGCTTTAAATTACTCGATCTGGCCGCGCGTGTTATGGGGGGAGAAGTTGATATCGAAATTATTGAAGCCCATCACCGTCATAAAGTCGATGCCCCGTCCGGGACTGCATTGCGCATGGGTGAAGTGGTGGCCGATGCGCTGGGCCGGGATCTGAAAGAATGTGCTGTGTATGGGCGTGAAGGCCAAACCGGTGAGCGTGATCGCCAAACCATCGGATTTGAAACCATCCGTGCCGGCGATATTGTCGGTGAACACACGGTAATGTTTGCTGATATAGGCGAACGGGTTGAAATCACTCACAAAGCTTCTAGTCGGATGACTTTTGCCAAAGGTGCGGCTCGAGCGGCCATATTTCTGCAGAACCAGGGTAATGGCCTGTTTGATATGCAAGATGTACTTGGATTGAAGTAAAAGTTTATGCAATTAAAGCCAGTTGAGTCTTTAAACCTGGGTTAGTTTTCAGTAAAATAAGCCACCTGCGTATTGGTGGTAAGTCCAATATTTAAGCGGGGAGGCGCCGACCAGGTTCCTCCCTATTTTGTGTGTGTCAGTTTTTTTGGAGGTTCTGTGCGTAAACCAGCCCTGCTAGCCCTTGAAGATGGAAGTCTTTTTCGAGGGCTTTCTATCGGAATTGATGGACAAACAACAGGTGAGGTGGTTTTTAATACAGCATTGACAGGCTACCAGGAGATATTAACTGATCCGTCCTACTGCCAGCAGTTAGTGACGCTGACCTATCCGCATATTGGCAATGTCGGTACCAACGATGATGATGAAGAGTCTTCCGCTGTGGTCGCCAGTGGTTTGATCGTGCGCGATGTGCCCCTGGTGGCAAGCAACTGGCGCAGTCAGCAAACACTGGAATCCTACTTGCAGCATTATAAAGTCGTGGGCATATCTGACATTGACACACGACGTTTAACGCGCATTCTGCGTGAAAAAGGTGCACAAGGTGGCTGCATCATGGCGGGTGATGATATTGATGCTGACGCTGCTATTGAATTGGCGCGACAATTTCCAGGGCTCAAAGGTATGGATCTGGCCAAACAGGTGAGCACAGACATGCCATACGAGTGGGCCCAGGGTTGCTGGAGCCTGTCTGACGGAATGCCATCAGCGCCACATCCAATTGATGAAAAACTACCCTATCATGTGGTGGCCTATGACTACGGCGTCAAGCGCAATATATTACGTATGCTGGTTGACCGTGGTTGCCATGTCACGGTGGTGCCTGCACAGGTTCCGGCCGCCGACGTACTGGCCATGAAACCGGATGGTTTGTTTTTATCCAATGGACCCGGTGATCCGGAGCCTTGTGACTATGCTATCGATGCTATCCAGGAATTAATGCACACAGGTATTCCGATGTTTGGGATTTGTCTGGGACACCAGTTGTTATCATTGGCGAGTGGGGCAAAGACCGTGAAAATGAAATTTGGTCATCACGGTGCCAATCACCCGGTACAGGATCTGGCTACCGGCGAGGTCATGATCACCAGTCAAAATCATGGTTTCGCCGTTGACGAGCAAAGCCTGCCGGAGAATTTAACCGCCACTCATCGCTCGCTGTTTGATGGCTCCCTGCAGGGCGTGCATCGCACTGATATTCCTGCGTTCAGCTTCCAGGGGCATCCGGAAGCAAGCCCTGGTCCACATGATGTGGCGCCGTTGTTTGATCATTTTATTGAACTCATTAAAAGTACGCGTGAACAATCGCAGCAGTCAAGCTGATGCCTGCTCATGATTTCACACAGCGAATTAGCTAACAGTATTGATAATTGAATTATGCCTAAAAGAACTGACATCAAAAGTATTTTAATCATCGGTGCTGGCCCCATTGTCATCGGTCAGGCCTGTGAATTTGATTACTCCGGCGCACAGGCTTGCAAGTCTTTACGGGAAGAGGGCTACAAGGTCATCCTGGTCAACTCCAATCCGGCCACGATCATGACCGACCCGGAAACGGCCGATGTCGTTTATATCGAACCGATCAACTGGAAAACAGTCAGCCATATTATCGAAAAAGAACGTCCTGATGCACTACTGCCGACGATGGGTGGACAGACAGCACTGAACTGCGCACTCGATCTGGATCGTGAAGGTGTGCTGGAACAATATGGCGTTGAAATGATCGGCGCTGATAAAAATGCGATAGATAAAGCTGAAGACCGTGACCGCTTCAGAAAGGCCATGATAAAAATTGGTCTGGATATGCCACGTTCGGCCATTGCCCATAGCATGGAAGAGGCACACCAGGTGCAGGCACAAATAGGCTATCCGACTGTCATCCGACCCTCATTCACGATGGGGGGTAGCGGAGGTGGTATTGCCTATAATCGTGAAGAGTTTGTCGAGATTTGTGAACGTGGGCTTGACCTGTCGCCGACCAAGGAATTGTTGATCGAAGAATCCATCGTCGGCTGGAAAGAGTACGAAATGGAAGTCGTGCGCGATCATAAAGATAACTGCATCATTATTTGTTCCATCGAAAACTTTGACCCGATGGGCGTGCATACCGGCGATTCCATTACCGTCGCACCGGCACAAACCCTGACGGATAAGGAATACCAGATCATGCGTAACGCCTCACTGGCGGTATTGCGTGAGATCGGTGTTGATACCGGTGGATCGAATGTGCAATTTGCCATTGACCCGGAAAATGGTCGCATGATTATTATCGAGATGAACCCGCGTGTATCACGTTCATCCGCACTGGCCTCCAAGGCTACCGGTTTTCCTATTGCCAAGGTGGCCGCCAAGCTGGCTGTTGGTTATACCCTGGATGAATTGAAAAATGAAATCACTGGCGGTGCCACACCGGCTTCATTTGAGCCGAGTATTGATTATGTTGTTACAAAAGTACCGCGCTTTACCTTTGAGAAATTTCCGGACGCCGATGCGCGACTGACCACACAAATGAAATCGGTCGGTGAAGTCATGGCTATCGGACGTACATTCCAGGAATCCTTGCAGAAGGCTCTGCGCGGTCTGGAAGTGGGCGTTGATGGACTCAATGAAAAACTTGACTTGCAGGGCGAAGAAGTTGAGTCAAGACTGCGGCGAGAACTGCAGGTCCCCGGCGCTGAACGCATCTGGTATGTGGCCGATGCCATGCGCTTTGGTATGTCAGTGGAGCAGGTTTTTAACTTGTCCAAAATCGATCCCTGGTTTCTGGTGCAAATCGAAGAGCTGGTGAAGCTGGAAGACGAGATCAAACAACAGGGCGAAGCCACACTGGAAAAAGATCGTTTACGTTACCTGAAACGCAAAGGCTTTGCAGACCGACGCCTGGCCAGCTTGCTGGGTAAAAACGAAGACCAGATACGCGCGGTACGACATAAACTGGGTATTCACCCCGTTTACAAGCGTGTGGATACCTGTGCTGCCGAGTTTGCTTCCAACACCGCCTATCAGTATTCCACTTATGAAGAAGAGTGTGAAGCGGATCCTAGCGATCGCGATAAAATAATTGTGCTCGGCGGTGGCCCTAACCGCATTGGTCAGGGCATTGAGTTTGATTACTGTTGTGTGCATGCAGCCCTGGCGCTGCGTGAAGATGGCTATGAAACCATCATGGTGAATTGTAATCCCGAAACCGTCTCGACGGATTATGATACCTCCGATCGTCTTTATTTCGAGCCATTGACGCTGGAAGATGTGCTGGAAATTATTGAAAAAGAAAAACCCAAAGGCGTGATTGTTCAATACGGTGGGCAAACACCACTGAAACTGGCACGTGCACTGGAAGCCGCAGGCGCACCTATTATCGGTACGTCACCCGATTCAATAGACCAGGCCGAAGACCGCGAGCGCTTCCAGCAAATGGTTAATGAACTGGGTTTGCTGCAGCCACCAAACAGAACGGCGCGCACCGAAGAAGAAGCCATGCGCTTGGCACGCGAGATCGACTATCCACTGGTGGTCAGACCTTCTTATGTGTTGGGTGGCCGGGCGATGGAAATTGTTTACTCCGAAGAAGACCTGGCGCGTTATATGCGTGAAGCGGTACAGGTTTCGAATGAGTCTCCAGTGTTGCTGGATCATTTTCTTGATAACGCGGTAGAGGTTGATGTTGATGCTATTTGTGATGGTGAAGATGTGCTCATCGGTGGCATCATGGAACATATTGAGCAGGCCGGTGTACATTCGGGCGATTCAGCCTGTTCATTGCCGCCTTATACTCTGAGCGCTGAAGTGCAGGATACCTTAAGAGAGCAAATGCGCGGCATGGCGCATAGCCTGAAAGTCATCGGTTTGATGAATGCCCAGTTTGCGATACAGGATGGCAAGGTATATATAATAGAAGTCAATCCGCGTGCATCACGCACGGTGCCGTTTGTTTCCAAGGCGATCGGTAAACCACTGGCGAAAATAGCGGCGCGTTGTATGGTCGGCCAGACCCTCAAGCAACAAGGTATGACGAAAGAAATCGTGCCGCCTTATTTTGCGGTTAAAGAAGCCGTTTTTCCGTTTGTTAAATTTCCCGGTGTTGATCCGTTGTTAGGGCCGGAAATGAAATCAACCGGTGAAGTGATGGGTATTGGACGAACATTCGGTGAAGCCTTTAGTAAGGCACAGGCAGGAGCAGGAGCCGATCTACCGAAAAAAGGCCGTGCCTTTGTCAGTGTTCGTGAACGCGATAAGGAAGCCGCAGTTGATGTAGCCAGGCAGTTACATGAGTTGGGTTTTTCACTGGTAGCAACGGGAGGCACCGCACGTGTGCTCGAGGCCGCAGGCATTGCTGTTGAATCAATCAACAAGGTCGGAGAAGGCAGGCCGCATATTGTCGATTCGATCAAGAATGATGAAATCAACCTGATCGTCAATACCACCGAAGGCAAACAGGCGATTGCCGATTCCTATACTATTCGTGGTGCGGCCTTGCAACACAAAGTGGCTTACACGACGACTATTGCGGGTGCTAAAGCAACTTGTCTGGCGTTAGCAGCAAATGGATACTGAAAATGTGTATGTGCTTCAGGATTTGCATAAGGAGATACAACAATGAGTAAGGTTCCATTGACCAAGCAGGGCGCAGATGTCATGCGCGAAGAATTGAGGAAACTCAAGAATGAAGACAGGCCACGCGTGATTGCTGCGATTGCCGATGCCAGGGCACATGGCGACCTGAAAGAAAATGCGGAATATCATGCCGCACGTGAAGAACAAGGTTTTATAGAAGCGCGTATTGCCGATTTTGAAGGTAAGTTGTCGAATGCACAGATTATCGATATCTCTCAAATTGCACCTACCGGTAAAGTTATTTTTGGTGTGACAGTATTACTGTCAGACGAAGATACCGGCGAAGAGTTGACCTATAAAATAGTGGGTGAAGATGAAGCTGATATCAAGCAGGGAAAAATATCCATCGGTTCACCGATTGCACGTGCCCTGATCGGTAAAATGGAAGGGGATGTGGCAGTAGTGAAAACTCCGGGTGGAGACAGAGAGCTGGAAATTGTCGAAGTAAGACACGAATAATTAATCCTTTGAAAAACCACTATCTGGCATACGGCGAAAAAATATTACTGACTCTCTGGGTTGGTGGCATGTGGTTTGCCGGCTATGTTGTGGCTCCGGTGTTGTTTCAGTTACTGGATAAAAGCACAGCCGGTAACGTTGCCGGTCAGGTGTTTTCTGTTACTAGTTATCTGGGTTTGTTTTGCGGCCTGTTTCTGTTGCTGAGTTTATTATTCGGGCCTGCTGAAGATCACTCTGGCCGCTTTCGGCTCTGGGTCATCATAGTTATGTTGAGTGTCATTATAATAGGTCAGTTCGTTCTGGCGCCTATGATGGTCGAGATCAAACAGGCGGGCATCAACGCGGGGACTGAGAATGCTACCAGCTTTGCGCGCCTGCATGGTGTGTCTTCGGTGCTCTATCTGGTTAATAGCGTACTTGGACTGGTGCTGGTCGCCATCGGTATCCGTCCCGGGCGATGATATCCGTGTCAGGGCAATTGTATTTTCGGGTTTTTAGCGGGCCGGTAGATAACGACGATATGTCCGATGATCTGCACCAGAGACGCATCCATGTTTTCACAAATACTCGCGGCCATGGGCTTGAGGTCTTCGCGTTCAGCGCCACTAATGCGGACCTTGATTAATTCGTGGTGTGAAAGTGCGTTGTCAATTTCGCGCATCACGCCTTCCGAGATGCCGGCATTGCCGGCAGAGACCACCGGTTTTAACTGATGTGCACTGGCACGTAAGAATTTTTTTTGCTTATTGGTAATCATGAATAACAATAGTCACAAGGACAAAACTAAAGAGAACGCAAGTCTAGCACGCAAGCGCAG
This sequence comes from uncultured Gammaproteobacteria bacterium, assembly GCA_963807455.1. GTDB lineage: Bacteria > Pseudomonadota > Gammaproteobacteria > JAADHQ01 > JAADHQ01 > JAADHQ01. The sequence goes on from CAWECS010000012.1 coordinate 15,696, forward strand.
GCATTTAATAGTTCATGCGAGCCCTTTTAATAGCGTCAAGCTGGATCTGGCCATCATTATAGTTATAGCTTTCATTCTGTTGCTGTTGGTTCCAAGGCTGGTAGAAGATGCAGTGATGCAAATTCTGTATTTGGCAGCCTTCGGTGTTTTATCCATGCTGTGGTTGATATTCAGGACGCGAAGAATACTTCAGTCGCACGCGGTTCGTGAACAGGAGCAAGACCATCATGAAGCGTAGCAAGAGTAGCCAGCAGTGGATGAAAGAGCACTTCGATGATGAATATGTACGCAAAGCCCAGCAAAAAGGCTATCGATCCAGGGCGGTATTCAAGCTGGAAGAAATTCAGCAGAAAGACCAGATTATAAAGCCGGGAATGGTCGTTGTGGATCTGGGGGCGGCACCCGGTGGCTGGTGTCAGTATGCCAGCAAAATACTGGCTAAAAATGGCCGTATCATTGGTCTGGATATCCTGCCGATTGAGCCGATGGAGGGGGTTGAACTGATCCAGGGCGATTTTCGCGAACAGGAGGTCATGGATGGCTTGCTTGAAACCCTCAAGGGCCAGGCAGTTGACCTTGTAATTTCTGATATGGCCCCCAATATTAGTGGTCAGAGTGCCGTTGATCAGCCTCGCGCAATCTACCTTTGTGAGCTGGCACTGGATTTTGCTCGGCAAGTTTTGAAACCAAAGGGCGATTTATTGATCAAAGCATTTCAGGGTGAGGGCTATACTGAGCTCGAGAAATCGCTTAGAGAGAGTTTTAGCAAGATTATTGTAAGGAAACCAAAGGCTTCTCGTGCACGCAGCCGAGAGGTTTATATTCTGGCCAGAGGCTTTAATTTGTAGTATGTTTAAAAGACATAAGTCTATGAATGACAAGCATTCTGCAGTTGATTTGAGGATTTTATTTTGAATGATATGGCAAAAAACATTATACTTTGGGTGGTTATAGCAATCATCCTGATGTCAGTGTTTAATCAGTTTGGGCCGACTACCGGAAATTTTCAGAAACCTACCTATTCGCAATTTCTGGAGCAGGTTCGAGCTGGCCAGGTGACCAAAGTGGTAGTTACCGGACGGGCAGTCAAAGGTGAATTCAGTAATGGGCAGCCATTCCTGACCTACTATCCGGCCGGTGATGAAAAAGGCTTGTACAAGGACCTGTTTGAACACAGTGTCAATGTCGAAGCCAGTCCGCCAGAGCGTCCTTCTATCTGGCAAACGATATTCATTTCATGGTTCCCGATGTTGCTGTTAATCGGAGTGTGGATATTCTTCATGCGCCAGATGCAAGGCGGCGGCGGTGGTCGTGGTGCCATGTCATTCGGTAAAAGCAAGGCACGAATGCTGAGTGAAGATCAGGTCAAGATCAATTTCGGTGATGTCGCCGGTGTCGAGGAAGCCAAGGAAGAAGTCGCCGAGTTGGTCGAGTTCTTGCGTGATCCAGGCAAGTTCCAGAAATTGGGCGGCAAGATTCCAAGCGGCGTGCTCATGGTTGGCTCACCAGGTACCGGTAAAACCTTGCTGGCTCGTGCGATTGCAGGTGAAGCGAAAGTACCGTTCTTTACCATCTCCGGTTCAGACTTTGTGGAAATGTTTGTTGGCGTCGGCGCATCACGTGTACGTGATATGTTCGAGCAGGCCAAGAAACATGCACCGTGTATCATATTTATAGACGAAATCGACGCCGTTGGCCGACACCGTGGGGCTGGCCTGGGTGGTGGTCATGATGAGCGCGAACAGACATTGAACCAGTTGCTGGTTGAGATGGACGGCTTTGAAGGTACTGAAGGTGTCATTGTCATTGCCGCGACTAACCGACCGGATGTACTGGACCCTGCCTTATTGCGTCCCGGACGATTTGATCGCCAGGTGGTTGTACCCTTGCCCGATGTCAGGGGCCGTGAGCAAATTCTTAAAGTGCATATGCGTAAAGTGCCACTCGATGATGACGTAAAGCCTGCGCTGATTGCACGTGGTACGCCTGGATTTTCAGGTGCTGATCTCGCCAATCTTGTTAATGAAGCTGCGCTGTTTGCAGCACGTGCCAACAAACGCGCAGTGGATCATCTGGATTTTGAAAACGCCAAAGACAAAATCATGATGGGTGCTGAACGTAAATCCATGGTCATGAGCGAGGAAGAGAAAAAACTTACCGCTTACCATGAAGCGGGCCATGCCATTGTTGGCCTGAGCTTGCCGTCACATGATCCGGTCTACAAAGTCACTATTATTCCACGTGGTAGAGCGCTGGGCGTGACCATGTTTCTGCCGGAAGGTGATCGTTATAGCTACAGCAAGCAACGCCTGAATAGTCAGATTTCCAGCCTGTTCGGTGGCCGCATAGCTGAAGAGTTGATCTTTGGAAGCGATTTTGTCACCACTGGTGCGCAGAATGATATTCAGCGTGCTACCGAAATTGCGCGCAGCATGGTGACCAAGTGGGGCTTGTCCGACAAGTTAGGACCTTTGTCCTATGGTGAAGAAGATGGCGAGGTTTTCCTTGGTCATTCCGTGACGCAGCATAAGAATATTTCTGATGGCACCGCACATGATATTGATGAAGAAGTGCGTACCATCATCAATACCAACTACACGCGATCAGAAAAAATTCTGACTGAAAACATGGACGTGTTACATGCCATGTCGGATGCCTTAATGAAGTATGAAACCATTGATCAGAGTCAGATTAATGACATAATGAATCGTAAACCGCCGCAACCACCGGAGGACTGGCAGGAGCCTGATGTGCCATCCAGTGGAGGCAGTAAAAAGGATGAAGTCAAAGAAGCTAAAGATAAAGGCAATGCCATTGGTGGTGCTGCTAATGAGCATTAAATTGGTTTGAGTTTCATCAAAGCCGGTAGTTAACTACCGGCTTTTTTTTGCACAAGGATGTGCTTATTTCGCGAGAGCACACGGACGTGCGGAGCGATTTTGCACAAGGATGTGCTTATTTCGCGAGAGCACACGGACGTGCTTATCCAGCGAGAGCACACATATGTGCTTATTTTACTGGTTATCTAATTTTTTAACGGATTGCTACTATGACCGTTTATAATTATGTTTTATAAATGAAAATTATGGATAATCTTAATTGTGCTGGAACCCTTATTGATCTGACGACGCCCAAAATCATGGGTATCCTCAATATTACACCGGATTCTTTTTCCGATGGTGGCCAGTTCATGAGCCTGGTCAAAGCGGTTGCACAAGCAGAAACCATGGTTGAGCAAGGCGCCAGCTTTATCGACATAGGCGGCGAATCAACGCGCCCGGGCGCTACCGCGGTGGATCTTGAAGAAGAAAGCCGTCGAGTGATACCGGTGATAGAAGCCTTGAGCCAACGACAACTTCCAGCCGTGATTTCCATCGATACCAGTAAGCCTGAGCTGATGAAACGAGCCGTTGATGCAGGTGCAGGACTGATTAATGATGTCAACGCCTTGCAGGAAGAATTGGCAATAGACGCTGTAGCAACATTGGAGGTGCCGGTTTGTCTGATGCATATGCAGGGAGAGCCACGCACAATGCAGCAAGATCCGCATTATGAGAATGTAGTCAATGATGTTTTTGAATTTTTACAGAAGAGAGTGAATGCCTGCCTGGCAGCGGGTGTAAAAAAACAAAATATCCTGATAGACCCGGGTTTTGGTTTCGGTAAAACACTCGGTCAGAACCTCAGTCTGCTGAAACATCTGTCCGAGTTTGCCAAAATGGATTTACCCGTACTGGTCGGTTTGTCTCGCAAGAGTATGCTGGGTACAATGCTGGATAAAACGGTCGATAACAGAATGGCTGGAAGTATAGCCGCAGCCTGCGCGGCACTGGCAGGCGGCGCATCTATCATTCGGGTTCATGATGTTGAAGAAACCATGGATGCTATCAAGGTGTTTGCAGCGATTGCTGATGCAGAGTAATAAGCTTAAGGAGTCTCTGATCAATTCATGAATTGATCAGAGACTCCTTAAATATTTCTTGTGATCAAATCATGATCAAAAGATGAATTAGCTAAGTACTATCCTGGCTTGAACTAGGGAGGTTGATTTAAGTTGAACAGAAAATATTTTGGTACAGATGGTATTCGCGGCAAGGTGGGTGAGCATCCCATCACGCCTGAGTTTATCATGAAGCTGGGTTGGGCTGTTGGTAAGGTGCTATCCAATGAGGGACACGGTAAAGTCGTTATCGGTAAGGACACCCGAATTTCAGGCTACATGTTTGAATCTGCACTGGAAGCGGGTTTAGCCGCGGCGGGCGTGGATATCCTGTTACTGGGGCCGATTCCGACACCGGCGATTGCCTACCTGACCCGAACCCTGCATGCCGATGCCGGCATTGTTATCAGTGCCTCGCACAATCCTTATTTTGATAACGGCATCAAGTTTTTTTCCGCAGACGGGACCAAGTTGCCGGACGAGGTTGAACTGAAGATTGAGGCCATGCTGGATGAACCCATGACCACCGTTTCATCCGACAAGCTTGGTAAGGCAGAGCGTATGGAGGATGCCAGGGGTCGTTACATTGAATTTTGTAAAAGCACTATTCCGTCCAGAGTCAGTCTCAAGGGGATGAAGCTGGTAGTGGATTGCGCTCATGGAGCCACCTACCAGGTGGCCCCGAGTGTGTTTGATGAAATTGGCGCTGAAGTGATCTCGCTGGGGGTTAATCCCGATGGCCTGAATATCAATCAGGATGTGGGTTCTACCAAACCCGAGGCGATGCGCGAAGCCGTGTTACGTGAAGGTGCAAATGTTGGTATTGGCCTCGACGGCGACGGCGACCGTTTGATCATGGTCGATGAAAAAGGGGAAATCGTCGATGGCGATGAGATCCTGTTTATCATTGCCATGGATCGTTTCAGGAGAAAGACCTATAAAGGTGGTGTGGTAGGTACCCTCATGAGTAACCTGGGCATGGAGATCGCACTGCGTGAACAAGGTATTGATTTCTATCGTAGCAAGGTCGGTGACCGCTATGTGATGGAATTGCTGCAAAGCACTGATTCACAGATTGGTGGCGAAGGCTCAGGGCATATCATCTGTCTGGATTGCCTGAGCACGGGTGACGGTACCGTGGCAGCTTTACAGGTACTGGCGGCCATGCAACAGAGTGGTAAAAGTCTGCATGAGCTCAAGTCAGGTATGACCAAGTTCCCGCAGAGCCTGGTCAATGTCACCATGTCACGTCGTATTGATCCAGCGACTGATGATAAAATCAATAATGCAATCAAGCAGGTAGAAGACGAATTAGGTGATAGCGGGCGAGTTTTGCTACGCCTTTCCGGTACTGAGCCGCTGGTGCGGGTCATGGTCGAGGGTCGTGACGAGGACCAGGTCGCCATACTGGCCAGGCAACTGGCACAGGTTGTTGAGGATGTGGCCTCGGGCAGCTAAGCCTTATTTACGGAATATGCTGATCAAATAATTGATTTTTCTCGACATTACCGGTAAGCTTGCCGGCATTTTATTGACAAGCACACCGAGATGGAGAAGTACTCATGCGCACTAAGCTGGTAGCCGGAAACTGGAAATTAAATGGTTCGCTGCAAAGCATCCGTGAACTGATCAAGGGATTACAAGCGGGGATGGATGCCGTTAAAACCGCCGGCGTGGCCGTCTGCCCACCCGCTATCTATATTCCGGAAGTGGCCTCACTGGTGAAAGGTTCAAAAATAGCCGTGGGTTCGCAAAACATCTGCGAGCAGGACTCAGGCGCCTACACCGGAGAGATCGCCGGTTCCATGTTGAAGGAATATGACTGCGAATACGCCATTGTCGGTCACTCCGAGCGCCGTAGTATTTATGGCGAAAGTGATGAAATGGTCGCTGAACGTTTTGCAGCCGCACGTCGCAATGGGCTCAAGCCTATCCTGTGTGTGGGTGAGTTACTGGAAGAGCGTGAGTCGGGTGTTACCGAAGCAGTCGTCGGTCGTCAGATTGATGCCGTGATTAAACTGGAAGGAATCCAGGCATTTGCTGATGCCGTTATCGCCTATGAGCCCGTCTGGGCTATCGGCACCGGTAAAACCGCCTCGCCACAACAGGCGCAGGATGTGCACCAGTTTATTCGTGGCAAGCTGGCCGCACTGGATGCTACAATAGCGGAAAATATCGTCATCCAATATGGCGGTAGTGTTAATGCAGCCAACGCCAACGAATTATTCGGTATGCCCGATATCGATGGCGGCCTGATCGGTGGCGCATCACTAAAGCCTGAAGACTTCCTGGCCATCTGCCGGGCAGCTGATTAAACGAGGAAACACCCATGCAATCTTTTTTACTGGTCGCGCAAGTACTGATATCGATATCACTGATTGGGCTGATCTTGATACAACACGGCAAAGGCGCCGATGCCGGAGCTGCTTTTGGTAGTGGTGCCTCATCCACCGTATTTGGTTCAACCGGCTCAGCCTCATTTCTCAGTCGCACCACAGGTATATTAGCCACATTATTTTTTGCCGTGAGTTTATCTTTGAGTGTCATGGCCCATCGCCAGACAGAAGAGCAGGGCCTGTTAGAAAAATATAGCACCCCGACAGAACAGGCCGTGAAAAAACTCGAAGAAGCGGCGGCCCCGGCTGCACCCAGCAGTGATGTACCAGCGGTACCCGCAACAGATGTTCCTGCGGCCCCTGCAGTAGAGTCAAAAGCGGACGTTTCTGCGGTACCAGCACCTGCTGAAAAAAAGGAACCTTAAACTTTTAGCCGATGTGGTGGAATTGGTAGACACGCCATCTTGAGGGGGTGGTAGCTTAGGCTGTGCCGGTTCGACTCCGGCCATCGGCACCAAATTAAATTGAAGGGCTACTTTTTAGTGGCCCTTTTTTATTTTACCCCAATAAATAAAATAACCTGGTTATACCAAACTTCAGTGTCATTGCGAGCGGCAAGCACCTTGTTATTGAAAAGAGACCGGATACACAATGGTCCCTACAAGATGAAATATTTTAGTGATGACAGCGCGGCAATCTGCAGGTTAGAGCTAAGTAATATACAATCCCTTCACTCCCCAATAGACTATTTCTTGTTTTTTTAAATAAACAAACATCCTGATAAGTATTCAAACAACCCACATAGCTATGCTATTGCATGTACTGCAAAATAAAAATTATAACCCGCCAAAAAGGAAGACACAGAGATTCTGCGTTCACATTATTTACCAGAAAAAGAGAAACTCGAAACTCTGTTATCGCGTCGGCTTGATTGCTGGTCTTGCGGAGAAAAATACCTTTAATTGCTGAATGGCACTGCTTGGTTGAAGCTTTTATACCTGCGAGCATGTAACGCAGATGCCGTAAATAAAAACTATAAAGAATAGAAGTTAAATTGACTAGATGGCTTGATTGCCACTATCTATATACTGCTAATAACGACTGAATTTATTTTAAGCGGACCAGGCTTGTTGCCGCTGAAATTTTACATTCCAAACCTCCTGCTGGTAAAAATATAAATATAAATCCAATAAAACTGCATATTCTGTAAATTTACGCCTATAATATCATTACAAAATTTATGTTATCGCTTTCTTGGCCGTTAACCATTAAATGACTGCACTACTAGTTATTTGTAAAGAGATCATGATTTTTCTCGCAGAGAGTAACTTGGATGGAATGGCTTAATAATATATTAAAAACAATAAGATGGGGGCGATATGCCTGGATAGCTCTGAGCCTGGCGATGGTTTTCTGGCTGGCTGATAGTATTATTGATGCACATCTTTTTGAAAAATCAAACATTTTCTCTGAGTTCTGGCCTGATGATCGCAAGGAATTATGGATGCGATTGCTGGTATTGGCGCTGGCGATTGCCTTTGGTGTTTATGTTCAGGGTTCCGTTGAGCAACTGGAATCCGCCCAGGATCGTTTATACCTGGGTTCGAAGATATTCCATAGCGCCAGTGAAGCGATTATGGTGACTGATACCACTAATTGTATTGTTGATGTTAACCAGGCGTTCGAAGCGATTACTGGCTATGTTCGTGCTGATATTCTCGGCAAGAACCCGCGCATTTTACAATCGGGCCGACATGATAAACGGTTTTATCAGGCGATGTGGTCCGCCATTCTTGAAAACGGACAATGGGAAGGTGAGATCTGGGACCGACGTGCTAATGGCGAAATTTACCCCAAATGGCTGACTATCAACACGCTTAAAAACCGAAAAGGTCAGGTGACTAACAATGTCGCTGTGTTTAGAGACATCAGTTCAGTCAAAGAAACGGAAAGCATGCTTCATCATATTGCTCACCATGATGCCCTTACCGGTCTGAATAACGGCTATCAAATGCGAATCGATCTGGCAAATGCGCTTAGCCGGGCCAGTCGTCACGAACAGATAGTGGGTGTGTTGTTTATCGATCTGGATCGTTTTAAAGACGTGAATGATACCCTCGGACATACGTTTGGTGACCAGGTATTGCAACAATCCGCGAAACGCTTGCAGGATTGTGTGCGTAATAATGATATTGTCTCGCGTCTTGGTGGTGATGAGTTTGTTGTGGTGTTGCAGGAGTTACCGAACGAAAATATAGCCACTGACATTGCGGAGAAGCTTCTCGACTTATTCCGCCCCTCATTTAAAATCCAGGGGCATGAGCTGTTTGTTACCCCTAGTATTGGCATCAGTCTCTATCCGGATGATGGTCATAACGTCGATGAATTACTCAAAAATGCCGATGTCGCCATGTATCATGCCAAGGATTCCGGGCGTAATAACTATCAGTTTTTTTCACAGCAATTAAATAAAAAAACGGCTCGGCGATTCAAGCTTCTAAAAGCATTACGCGTTAGCATCGATAATCAGGGTTTCGAACTCCACTATCAGCCACAAATTAATTTAGTCAGCGGAAAGATTTCTGGCGTGGAAGCGCTTATTAGATGGAATGATGCTGAACTTGGGCAAGTAGCACCGGATGAGTTTATTCCATTATGTGAAGAGACAGGATTAATAGAGGAGGTGGATGATTGGGTATTGCTGCAAGCCTGCCAGCAGTATTGTTCCTGGAAGGCACAGGGCTGTGCGCCACCCAGAATAGCCGTTAATATTTCAGCTCGTGAAATTAAACAAACCTGGTTTATCGACCGCATTAATCGAGTCATCAAACAAACCAATATCGATCCGACCTGTCTGGAACTGGAGATCACTGAACATCTGCTGGTGGAACAGGATGCCGTGGTTATACAAACCCTTGAGCAGTTGCGCAAGATTGGCATAACGCTGGCAATGGATGACTTTGGTACTGGTTATTCCTCATTGAGCTACCTTAAGCGATTGCCATTTGATGTTATCAAGGTTGATCGTTCGTTTGTAAGTGACATCCCCAATGATCAGGATGACACCGCTATTACCGCAGCCATTATTGCCATGTCGCACAACTTACGATTGCGTGTTATTGCGGAAGGTGTTGAGACTGTGGAGCAGATACAATTTCTGTGTCAGCAGCAATGTGACATCGGCCAGGGATATGAATTTTGCAAGCCAATTCCATCTGATCAACTGACGAAACTCCTGATTGAGCAAACGAATTTTACGTCGGTATTACAAGCGCTTGCTGAGTGCAAGTGTAAAGGTAATTCAAATATTGGCTTACCTCCAGTTTCCTGATTGCTCAAGCAGCCACCTGGAGTTTTTTGATTCAATATTCGCACCCTATGATCTATAGTCGTTTCTGTTGTCAGACAATTGACATAATCTGATTAAAATTTACTCAATACTGATGTAAAACAATGCCGGCATTGGCATACCGTTTTTTTATGCCCCTAATAATACTGCAAGTGTCTGTTTGTAATAGTAATATTAAAAAGCACTAACTTGACAGAAGTTCACGAATTAGCCTAGACTGCATCGCATAATTAAATATCTGGACATGTATCCAGGTTATAACGATAAAAATACATAGCCGGTGAAAAAATGCTTGGTTTTCATTGGTATCTAGAGGAGTGTGAGTGCTGATGCTGGAGAATTATCTGCCAATTCTTGTGTTTATTGGTATTGGTATCCTGTTTGGTATTGGGCCTATTCTGGCCGGGGCTATTTTGGCTCCACACAAACCCAATAGTGAAAAACTTTCCCCCTATGAGTGCGGTTTTGAAGCGTTTGAGGACACCCGCGCTACTTTCGATGTACGCTATTATCTGGTGGCTATTCTATTTATATTGTTTGATCTGGAAATTGCCTTTATGTTTCCGTGGGCCGTGGTGCTTGATCAACTGGGTTGGTATGGCTTCATTTCCATGACCGTTTTTCTCGGTATTCTGGTGATCGGTTTTATTTATGAGTGGAAGAAAGGGGCGCTGGAATGGGAATAGAGGGCGTATTTGAAAAAGGTTTTGTCACCACTTCAGCCGATAAACTCATTAACTGGGCACGTACCGGTTCCATGTGGCCGATGACATTTGGCCTGGCCTGCTGTGCTGTCGAGATGATGCAGGCGGGCGCTTCACGTTATGACCTGGACCGATTTGGCATCTTGTTTCGCCCCAGCCCCAGGCAGTCTGATGTGATGATTGTTGCAGGTACTCTGTGTAACAAGATGGCCCCTGCCTTACGCAAGGTGTATGACCAGATGCCGGAGCCACGTTGGGTTATTTCCATGGGTTCCTGTGCCAATGGTGGCGGTTATTACCATTATTCCTATTCTGTCGTGCGTGGTTGCGATCGCATTGTGCCGGTTGATATTTATGTGCCCGGTTGCCCACCAACGGCCGAGGCATTGCTGTATGGAATTATTCAGCTACAGAATAAAATTAAACGCACCAATACCATCGCACGTTCATAATCTAAGACTAGAGAAGCATTGATATGGCAGATACGCAAACACTTGCAGCACGCTTGAAAGACAGGTTTGCAGAAACCCTGATCAGCTGTACGGTGGACCTGGCTGAGGTCACGATTGAAATCCCACCCGCTGATCTGACTGAGGTTTGCCTGTCTCTGAAAAATGAGCCTGATTTCCGCTTTGAAATTTTAATGGATTGTTGTGGTGTAGATTACTCGGCTTATGGTTCAACCGAATGGGAAACAGACAGTACTACGGATACGGGTTTCTCTCGTGGCGTCAATGCTGCTGCTCTGAGTGCGAGCCTGACGAATAGTAAGAATCCTGAGTTACCACGTTTTGCCGTGGTTTATCATTTGATGTCGATTGCCAATAACCAGCGACTACGGGTTCGTAGTCATCCTGAAAATAGTGATTTTCCTGTCATTGATTCAGTACATTCCATATGGAGTGGTGTTGACTGGTTTGAGCGTGAAGCGTTTGACCTGTTTGGCATTGTCTTTGAAGGCCATCCTGATTTACGTCGAATTCTGTCTGACTATGGATTTATCGGTCATCCATTCCGCAAGGATTATCCTTTGAGTGGTCATGTGGAAATGCGTTATGACGCCGACAAGGGCCGGGTTATTTATCAGCCGGTATCGATAGAGCCACGGGTTCTTGTGCCCAAGGTTATCCGCCATGATCATCGCTATGAAGATGACCAGAAAGGTGAGGAGTCATCGAATGCCTGAATTACGTAATATGACACTCAATTTCGGTCCTCAGCATCCCGCTGCACATGGTGTATTGCGTTTGATTCTGGAAATGAACGGCGAGGTGATTGAAAGGGCTGATCCTCATATTGGCCTGTTACATCGTGCGACAGAAAAACTCGTAGAGAGCAAGCCGTATAATCAAAGCATTGGTTATATGGACCGGCTCGACTATGTGTCGATGATGTGTAATGAACATGCCTATGTCATGTCGATTGAAAAACTATTGGAAATCGAAGTACCCATTCGAGCGCAATATATTCGTGTGATGTTCGATGAAATTACCCGTATTCTTAATCATCTATTATGGATTGGTGCGCATGGGCTGGACGTAGGTGCTATGACCATATTCCTGTACGCCTTCCGCGAACGCGAAGACCTGATGGATGTCTATGAAGCCGTTTCCGGTGCTCGTCTGCATGCTACATATTATCGCCCGGGCGGAGTCAATCGTGATTTGCCTGATAGCATGCCGAAGTATGAAACCAATCAGTGGCGCACTGAAAAAGATAGCGATCGTCTGAATGAAAATCGCGGCGGCTCGTTACTCGACTTTGTTGAGGATTTTACCAAACGATTCCCGGGTTATGTGGATGAATACGAAACTCTGTTAACGGATAACCGCATCTGGAAACAACGCACAGTAGGTATCGGTGTGGTCAGCCCGGAACGTGCCTTGCAACTGGGCTTTTCAGGACCGATGTTACGCGGCTCCGGTGTGGAGTGGGACCTGCGCAAGAAGCAGCCCTATGAAGTTTATGATCGTATGGATTTTGATATTCCAGTAGGTACCAATGGTGATTCCTATGACCGCTACCTGGTACGTATGGAAGAAATGCGTCAGTCGAATCACATCATCAAGCAGTGTGTTGACTGGTTGCGTGTTAATCCTGGCCCGGTGTTACTCGAAGACAACAAGATTACACCACCTCGCCGCGAAGTCATGAAAGGTAATATGGAATCGTTGATTCATCACTTTAAACATTTTACTGAAGGCTACTGTATTCCGGAAGGTGAAGCCTATGCCGCCATCGAACATCCCAAGGGCGAGTTCGGTGTGTATATGATTTCTGACGGTGCCAATAAACCTTATCGTGTCAAAATTCGTGCGCCGGGTTTTGCGCATCTGGCATCGCTGGATGAAATGGTTCGTGGCCATATGCTGGCCGATGTGGTCGCCGTTATCGGTACCCAGGATATTGTATTTGGGGAGATAGATCGCTAATGACGCAGGCAAGTAAACAATCTTTACTGAATTTATTAAATCAGGAAGTTCGCCAGGGAATCGATCACTGGATCAAGAAATACCCCGAGGATCAAAAACAGTCAGCAGTCATGGCCGCCTTGATGATCGTACAGGAAAACAACGAAGGTTATTTGACTGATGCCTTGATGAATGCTGTGGCAGAATATCTCGACATGCCGCGTATTGCTGTGTATGAAGTCGCTACTTTTTATTCCATGTATGAGCATCAGCCTGTTGGCCGACACAAAATTGGTGTCTGCAACAGTATTTCCTGTTTATTAAATGGTTCACAAGAGATACTGGGGCATTTACAGGACAAACTTGGCGTCAAGCTCGGCGAAGTCACCGCTGATGGCAAGTTTTCAATCAAGGAAGTGGAATGCCTGGGTGCCTGTGTGGGCGCACCGGCCGTCATGATTGGTAAGCAATATTACGAAAACCTGACGCCTGAAGAAATAGACAAAATACTGGAAGAGCTGGATTAACTATGGCGAACGAAGTTTGTTTCAGAAATGAACACCTGGATAAGCCCTGGCAACTGGATGCCTACCGGCTCAGTGGTGGTTATGAAGTACTGAAAAAAATACTCAGCGAAAAAATTCCTCCCGAAGACATCATCGAGGAATTAAAGCTGTCGGCATTACGTGGTCGAGGCGGTGCGGGTTTCCCGACCGGTCTCAAATGGAGTTTCATGCCGCGCAATGCACCGGGCCAGAAATACATTGTTTGTAACTCGGATGAAGGTGAGCCCGGCACCTGTAAAGACAGGGATATCCTGCGCTACAATCCTCATCAGTTAATCGAAGGTATGATTATTGCCGGTTACTGTATTGGCGCCAGCGTGGGTTACAACTATATTCGCGGTGAATTCTGGGAACCCTATGAGCGTTGTGAGGCAGCGATCGAAGAAGCGCGTCGTGAGGGGCTTCTGGGTGATAATATTTTCGGTTCCGGATTCGACTTCCAGTTGCACAATCACCTCGGTGCCGGTGCCTATATCTGTGGTGAAGAAACCGCTTTACTGGAATCACTGGAAGGCAAAAAAGGCCAGCCACGCTTTAAACCGCCATTCCCGGCCGGTTATGGTTTATACGGTAAACCGACGACGATCAATAATACCGAGTCACTGGCATCGGTGCCCGAAATTCTCAGAAACGGTGGGCAGTGGTTTCTTGATCTGGGTAAGCCGAACAATGGCGGCTCTAAACTGTTTTGTGTGTCCGGTCATGTGAACAAACCCGGGAACTTCGAAATACCGATGGGTACACCGTTTGCAAAATTACTTGAAATGGCTGGTGGTGTTCGCAATGGAAATAAATTAAAAGCCGTGATACCCGGCGGGTCATCCGTGCCTGTATTGCCAGGGGACGTCATGATGGACGTTGATATGGATTACGACTCCATTACCGCTGCAGGTTCCATGTTGGGTTCTGGCGCCGTCATTATTATGGACGAGCATACCTGTATGGTTAACGTGCTCGCCAATCTTTCGCATTTTTATTACAACGAATCCTGCGGCCAATGTACTCCATGTCGTGAAGGCACAGGTTGGCTATCGCGAGTCGTGCATAGAATTGAACATGGCCAGGGTCGTGCGGAAGATCTGGATAATCTGGATCGTATCGCAGGACAAATTGGTGGACATACTATCTGTGCGTTGGGTGATGCAGCAGCGATGCCAGTGCAAAGTTTTATCAAGAACTACCGTGAAGAGTTCGAGTATCACATCGAACACAAGAAGTGCATGGTAGCCATGAAAAAAAGTTTTTCATAGGGTTTTTCCCGTTTAGGCTGAATGAATGAGTGACGATCAGGTAAATATCGAAATCAATGGCACACCCTTGAAAGCAAACCAGGGGGCGATGCTCATCGAAGTGGCAGACCAGGCGGGTATTCGTATACCGCGTTTTTGCTATCACAGTAAATTATCAGTAGCTGCCAATTGCCGCATGTGTCTGGTTGAAGTTGAAAAAGCACCCAAGCCATTACCGGCCTGTGCAACCCCGGTCATGGATGGCATGAAGGTATTTACCAAGTCCCCCAGGGCTCTGGCTGCACAACAGGCAACCATGGAATTCCTGCTCATCAATCATCCGCTTGATTGTCCTATTTGTGATCAGGGCGGGGAGTGTGAATTACAGGATGTCGCCATGGGTTATGGTGGTGATGTATCGCGTTACACAGAAAACAAACGGGTGGTGTTCGACAAGAATCTGGGCTCTTTAATTGCTACTGATATGACCCGCTGTATCCATTGTACTCGCTGCGTGCGTTTTGGCCAGGAACTTGCCGGTGTGCGTGAAATGGGTGCAACCGGTCGCGGTGAGCACACTAAAATTGGTACCTACATCGAGCAGGCGGTTGATTCAGAAATGTCGGGTAATATTATTGACCTCTGTCCAGTTGGTGCATTAACTGCAAAACCTTCGCGATACTCCGCACGTGCCTGGGAAATCATGCAACATCCTTCTATTGCTGCACATGATTGCATGGGTTCAAATTTGTCCTTGCATACTTTCCGTGGCAAGGTCACCCGGGCTGCTCCCAGAGATAATGAACAAATTAATGAATGCTGGTTATCAGATCGTGATCGTTTCAGTTATGAAGGGCTCAATTGCAATTCCCGTTTGACGGTACCGATGATCAAGGTTAATGGTGAATGGAATGAAACCGATTGGGATACGGCGCTGGAAGTAACGGCTAAAGGCCTGCAAGCTGCTGCGGCTGACACGGGTTTGCTGGTATCGCCCAACGCTACCCTGGAAGAGATGAGTCTGGTGCGCCAGCTTGCCGACGGTTTGGGAAGCAGGAATCTCGATCACCGTTTACGCCAGATTGATTTTCGTGATCAAGATAGTGCACCTGTTTATCCCGGACTCGGCCAATCAATTGAATCGCTGGAAGTACTGGATGCGGCATTAGTGATTGGCTCCAATATTCGCAAAGAGCAACCGATTGCAGCTCATCGTTTGCGCAAGGCAAGCATGCGTGGCGCGAAACTGATGTTTATTAATACACGCGATTTTGATTTTCACTTTAATGTCGAAGAAAAAATTATCAACTCGCCTGAAAAAATTGTGAAAACGCTGGCAGGCATTGCCAAATCGGCGGTTGACTTGGCGAGTGCCAATGTGCCGACTCATTGTCAGCACATACTCAACAATGTAGATAGTAGTGACAGTCAGCTGGCGATAGCTGAACACTTGAAGGCGGCTGATAAGGCGACCGTATTACTGGGTACGCAATCACAAATGATGCCTTTCCTGACCGAGATTCGTGCATTGGCACAACTGATTGCGACAGCGACTGGCGCCAGCTTTGGTTACCTGACTGATGGCGCCAACACCACAGGGGCATGGTTGGCCGGTATACTGCCACATCGAACCGCTGCTGCTGTCAGTGCTGAATCCTGTGGCTTGAATGCACAGGAAATGATGACTCAAGGAATCAAGGCCACCATGCTGCTTGGTATTGAACCAGAGTTCGATATGGCTGAGCCAACGCAGGCATGCACTGCCTTAAAAAATACGGACTTTGTTGTTTCACTAACGGCTTTTGTTAGTGATGCCATGAAAGAGTACGCTGAGGTGTTATTACCGATCAGTCCATATAGCGAGACTTCCGGTACCTATATTAATATTGCAGGTACAGCACAAAGTTTCAAGGGTGTCAGCAAGCCGGCAGGGGATTCACGTCCCGCCTGGAAAGTGCTGCGTGTGCTCGGCAACCTGCTCAACCTGAACGGTTTTAATTATGTCAGTTCAGAAGAGGTGTTGGCAGAAGAGCTGGCGCGCATTGGCGATGTTGAAATGAATAATTTTGTTGCCGGTGATCAGGAGATTAAATTGCCTGAAACCGTTGAGGGTTTAAGCAGAATCGGTGCGGTTTTGACCTGCCATGAAGACGGCGTCGTCAGGCGCGCAAAAGCCCTGCAAAAGACACATGATGCCAATGAGACTGAGGCAAGAATGCATCCATCGCTGGCCACCCGTCTGGGGCTGATCGATGCGAAGAAAATACTCGTGAGTCAAGGTGGAGACGGGGTCAGTATGTCTTTTATTATGGATGAAGGTATTCCTGAGAATTGTGTCTGGGTACCTGCTGCGACGACGCACAGCGCGCAATTGGCATCACTGTTTGCCCCTATAGAAGTGGAGGCTGACTGATGACGCTGGAGCTTTTACTTGACCTGGTCTTTATACTACTGAAAGCATTTGCGATTATCATCCCATTGATGCTGGGCGTGGCCTACCTGACCTATGCAGAGCGTAAATTGATTGGATATATGCAGATTCGTGTTGGGCCAAACAGAGTAGGACCCAAGGGGTGGTTGCAACCCATTGCAGACGCATTGAAGTTGTTAATGAAAGAGATTGTTATCCCCACCAATGCCAATAAATTTTTGTTCGTGATTGCTCCTATGTTGTCCATAGGCCCCTCGCTGGCGGCCTGGGCGGTCGTGCCTTTCAGTGAAGGACTGGTGTTGTCAAATATTGATGCCAGTTTGTTATATATTCTGGCAATGACATCATTGGGTGTTTATGGCGTTATTGTTGCCGGCTGGGCCTCCAATTCCAAGTATGCCTTTCTTGGCGCCATGCGTTCTGCTGCACAGATAGTCGCTTATGAAATCGCCATGGGCTTTGCGCTGGTCGGCGTGCTGATGGCTGCCCATAGTATTAATTTGTATGAGATTGTAATGCAGCAATCGGGTGGTATCTGGCACTGGTACTGGATGCCTTTATTCCCCTTGTTTATCGTTTACTTTATCTCTGGCGTGGCAGAGACCAACCGTGCACCGTTTGATGTGGCTGAAGGTGAGTCTGAAATCGTTGCCGGTTTCCATGTCGAATATTCAGGTATGACCTTTGCGGTATTTTTCCTCGCTGAATATGCCAACATTATTCTGATTTCGGTGCTGACTGCGTTAATGTTCATGGGCGGCTGGTTGTCACCATTCCAGGGAATACCCGGCCTTGAATCTACCTTTCTGGCGGCACCGAGCATTATCTGGTTCCTGGTCAAGTCTGCATTTTTTGCATTCCTGTTTTTGTGGTTCAGGGCCACCTTCCCGCGTTATCGCTATGATCAGATTATGCGACTGGGTTGGAAAGTATTCATACCCATCACCATTATCTGGATACTGGTACTGGGCGCAGTGATTGCTGCAAAGGTTTCCTATGTGACCTTGGGGTTATCGACGATAGGGATTGTTGCTGCCTATATGTTATTCAACAAACTGCTGATGGGTTCGAGGGCATAATCATGGTCAAGACATTAAGAAATGCATTCCATAGCCTTTTCTTGCTGGAGCTTCTGAAAGGCATGCGCCTTACCGGTCGTTATATGTTTGCCAAAAAGATTACTATTCAGTACCCGGAACAAAAAACGCCTATGTCACCGCGCTTCCGAGGCTTGCATGCCTTGCGCCGTTATCCCAATGGTGAGGAGCGTTGCATAGCCTGTAAATTGTGTGAAGCGGTTTGCCCGGCACTGGCGATTACCATTGATTCTGAAGAGCGTGAAGATGGTAGCAGACGCACCACACGCTATGATATTGATCTGTTTAAATGTATCTATTGCGGATTTTGTGAAGAAGCCTGTCCAGTCGATTCAATTGTTGAGACCCGGCATTTCGAGTATCACTTTGAAGAACGCGGTGAACAGATCATGACTAAAGATAAATTGCTGGCGATTGGTGATCGATTTGAAGAACAGATTGCAGCAGACAGGGCAGCTGACGCTGCTTATCGTTGAGATGAATGAAGGCAATACGACATTATGACCTTTGAAAAAATAATATTTTACCTGTTCGCAAGCATTCTCGTACTGGCGGCATTGAGGGTAATAACCGCTCGTAACCCGGTGCATGCGGCCTTGTTTCTGGTGCTGACATTTTTTTCCAGTGCTGCGCTTTGGGTATTGCTGGAAGCTGAATTCCTGGCGATAACACTGGTGTTAGTGTATGTCGGCGCGGTCATGGTACTGTTTTTGTTTGTGGTGATGATGCTCAATATTAATATTGATGTGATGCGCGAAGGCTTTATTAAATATTTGCCAATTGGTATCGCCGTCGCCGTTATTAGTGCGATCGAGATGGGTATTGTTATTATCGGCAATTTTGGTGGTGACAAGAGTCCTGAGTTTAGCCGTAAAGCGGCGGATTACAGTAATACCGAGGCCATTGGCCAGGTCTTGTATACGGAATACCTGTTTGCATTTGAAGTGGCTGCCATCATATTACTGGTGGCGATAGTGGCGGCCATTGCCCTGACGATGCGCAAACGTCCCAATACCCGTTTCCAGAACCCGTCAGAACAGGTCATGGTCAAGAAAGCAGATCGTCTGCGCGTGGTGAAAATGGACACTGAGGACAAGCAATCATGATTACCTTATCCGATTATCTGGTACTGGGGGCGATACTGTTTTGTTTGTCTCTGGCTGGCATTTTCCTCAACAGAAAGAATGTCATCATCCTGTTAATGTCTATTGAGCTGATGTTGCTGTCGGTGAATATGAATTTTGTCGCATTCTCTGCCTTTATGCAGGATATTGCCGGTCAGGTGTTTGTATTTTTTATCCTCACAGTTGCCGCGGCCGAAGCCGCTATTGGTTTGGCTATTCTGGTGGTGTTATATCGCAGTAAACATTCCATCAATGTCGATGATATGGATTCCATGAAGGGTTAATGACGTGACTGATAGTATGCAAAATATTTATCTGGCTATTCCGCTTGCTCCCTTGTTCGGCGCTATAGTCGCTGGATTATTCGGCTGGAAAATAGGACGGACTGCTTCTCATATTGTCACGATAGCCGGTGTCGGTATTGCCTTTGTATTGTCAGTGATAGTATTCAATCATATCGTTATCGAAGGGGCCGAAGCTTTTAATGGCACGATTTATACCTGGATGGTGAGTAATGGCATCCATTTCGAGATCGGTTTTCTGATTGATAAGCTGACAGCCGTCATGCTGATTGTGGTGACCTTTGTATCACTGATGGTGCATATCTACACTATTGGTTATATGCATGATGATCCTGGCTACCAGCGCTTTTTCAGTTACATTGCCTTGTTTACATTCGCCATGCTGATGCTGGTCATGTCGAATAACTTCCTGCAATTATTCTTTGGCTGGGAAGCTGTTGGTCTGGTGTCATATTTGTTGATTGGCTTCTGGTATAAAAAGCCGACCGCTATCTACGCGAACCTGAAGGCTTTCCTGGTGAATCGTGTGGGTGATTTTGGTTTCCTGCTGGGTATCGCCGCTGTACTGATGTATACCGGCAGCCTTGATTATGCCGAAGTCTTCAAACAGGCCCCAAGCCTGAACGGTAAAACCATGGAAATATTCTCTGGCCACGCATGGTCAGTGATGACGGTGACCTGCATCCTGTTGTTCATCGGTGCCATGGGTAAGTCGGCCCAGGTGCCGTTGCATGTGTGGCTGCCGGATTCAATGGAAGGCCCTACACCCATTTCTGCCCTGATTCATGCAGCGACCATGGTGACAGCAGGTATCTTCATGGTGGCACGCATGTCACCATTATTCGAGTTATCAGAAACAGCACTCACTTTTGTTATGGTCATTGGTGCGATCACCGCTTTGTTTATGGGTTTCCTCGGTCTGGTACAGAACGATATTAAACGCGTGGTCGCCTATTCGACACTGTCACAACTGGGTTATATGACGGTTGCACTGGGCGCTTCCGCGTATGCCACCGGCATATTCCATCTCATGACGCATGCGTTTTTCAAGGCGCTGTTGTTCCTGGGCGCCGGCGCGGTCATTATTGCCATGCATCATGAGCAGGACATGAGAAAAATGGGTGGGCTGAGAAAATACATGCCCATTACCTGGATTACATCGCTGATAGGTTCACTGGCATTAATAGGCACCCCAGGTTTTGCCGGCTTCTATTCCAAGGATGCCATTATTGTCGCGGTTAAAAATTCTGAACTGGCCGGTTCTGGTTTTGCTTACATCGCAGTGCTGATAGGCGTGTTCATCACTGCTTTATACAGTTTCAGAATGTACTTTATGGTGTTTCATGGCAAGGAGCGCATGGATGAGCATACCCGTGAACATTTACATGAATGTTCAAAGGTTGTGACGATACCGCTTATACTGCTGGCAATTCCTTCTGTCGTCATTGGTGCCATATTCGTCGGCCAGATGGCTTTTGGCGGATTCTTTGGCGATGCTATTTTTGTTACCGAGGCGCATACCATTTCTGCAGAAGTGGCTCATCATTTCCATAGCTGGTGGGGCTTGATCATACATTCGCTGGCTGATTTGCCGGTTTATCTTGCCGCTGCGGGCGTTTTCGTCGCCTGGTTCCTGTATATGAAGCGCCCGGAAATCCCCGAGAAGATCCAGCAGCGATTCAGTCTGGTTCATAAGGTGCTGATCAACAAATATGGCTTTGATCGTTTTAATGAAATATTTTTTGCCGGCGGTAGTCGAATGCTGGGAACGTTATTTTGGCGAGTAGGGGATGAGAAGTTGATTGATGGGCTAGTCGTCAATGGTTCCGCAAAATCCATAGGCTGGTTCTCGTCAGTGGTCAGACACATTCAAACAGGTTACCTGTATCACTATGCTTTCGTCATGATTATTGGTCTGTTGTTAATGTTAACCTGGGTTGTGTTTCGCTAGTGGCGATATAAAGGAACCATAGATGTTATTTGATTTACCCCTATTAAGTACACTGATCTGGATGCCCATCATAGGCGGTCTGCTGGTGTTGATCGCCGGTGAAAAATGGGCGCGTCCCTTGTCACTGGCGGTTGCGGTATTGACTTTTATTTTCAGTATACCGCTCTATACCCAGTTTGATGTCAACACGGCAGCCATGCAATATGGTGAACTTAAATCCTGGATACCTGTATTTAATATCTATTACCAGTTAGGGGTGGATGGTATTTCCATGCCCCTTATAATATTGACGACCTTTACGACTGTTCTGGTGGTATTGTCCGCATGGGAAGTGATCAAGCAAAAGCCCGATCAATACCTGGCCGCTTTTCTGATCATGGAAGGCATTATGGTTGGCGTATTCTGTGCGCTCGATGGCATTTTGTTTTATGTGTTTTGGGAAGCCATGCTGATACCGATGTTTTTAATCATTGGTATCTGGGGTGGTCCAAGGCGCGTCTATGCCACCATTAAATTCTTTCTATATACCTTTCTGGGCTCTGTGTTAATGCTGGTGGCACTGATCTATATGTCTATCAAGGCAGACGGTAGTTTTTCCTTGCTGGGATTCCATACCTTGCCTTTGAGTCTTGAAGAGCAACTGTATATATTCATCGCATTTTTGCTGGCGTTTGCTGTCAAGGTGCCCATGTGGCCAGTACACACCTGGTTACCGGATGCTCACGTGGAAGCACCCACCGGCGGCTCCGTGATTCTGGCTGCCATCATGCTGAAAATAGGTGGTTATGGTTTCCTGCGCTTCAGTCTGCCGATCACCCCGGATGCCAGTAACGAACTGGACTGGTTAATAATTCTGATGTCACTGGTTGCCATTGTTTATATCGGTTTTGTCGCATTAGTACAGAATGACATGAAAAAACTGATCGCCTATTCCTCTATTGCACATATGGGCTTCGCGACACTGGGCTTCTTCCTTGTGTTCAGTATTATTGATAATACCGGCAGCTGGAAAGAAGCAGCACTTGGCATGGAAGGCGGCATGGTGCAAATGATCTCTCATGGTTTTATTTCCGCAGCCATGTTCCTCTGTGTCGGTGTCCTGTATGACCGTATGCATAGTCGAAATATTTCTGACTATGGAGGTGTGGCGAACACCATGCCCATATTCGCTGCCTTTATGGTGTTCTTTTCAATGGCGAATGCCGGCTTGCCGGGAACATCAGGTTTTGTCGGTGAGTTCATGGTTATTCTCAACAGTTTCAAGGCCAACTTCTGGATCGCATTCCTGGCGGCCACTACCTTGATACTGGGTGCTGCTTACACGCTATGGATGGTCAAGCGTGTTATCTATGGTGAGGTAGCTAATGATAATGTCGCCAGCCTGAAAGACCTGAATGCACGTGAGTTTGTCATTCTGGGGTTGTTAGCTTCCGTGGTGTTATTTTTCGGTCTTTATCCTGGTCCGTTAACAGAAGTGATGCATGCGTCTGTTGAACATTTATTGCAACATGTTTCTGTTCAGAAATACTAGAAAGGCGACACGGATAAAGTGTCGAGGTCTAACTGATGATGAGTAATGAAATGCCTGTAATTGAAATGCCAAATCTTGCGCTGGCAATGCCGGAAATTTTCCTGCTGTGCATGACCTGTATTGTTCTGGTTGTCGATCTTTTCATGAGTGACAAACGCCGAATTATTACTTATCTGTTGGCGCAATTAAGTTTACTCGGCGCTGTAGTGATCACTTATAATCAAATGGATGGTGAGACCGTACGTGGCTTCAGTGATTCCTTTGTGCGTGATGCGATGGGGGATATTCTGAAAATATTCATCTATGTCATCACCGCGGTTGTATTCCTGTATGCGCGCCCGTATTTACAGGCACGTGATATGTTTAAGGGCGAATATTACACGCTGGGTCTGTTCGGTGTGCTGGGCATGATAATCATGGTGTCTGCACACAATTTTATTACTGTTTATCTTGGACTGGAATTATTGTCACTGTCGTTGTATGCCATGGTTGCCCTGAATCGTGATTCTGCTGTGTCGACAGAAGCCGCAATGAAATATTTTGTTCTGGGCGCAATTGCCTCGGGTATGTTGCTATACGGAATGTCGATGATATATGGCATTACCGGTACATTGGTGATATCAGAAATTGGTATCTACCTGGCGGCACATGGTGTTGATAATATTATCCTCAGTTTCGGCCTGGTGTTTGTAGTGGTTGGCCTGGCATTCAAATTTGGTGCCGTGCCTTTCCATATGTGGGTGCCTGACATTTATCACGGCGCGCAAACACCCGTCACTTTATATATTGGCGCTGCACCCAAGATAGCAGCTTTTGCCATGACCCTGCGCCTGCTGGTTGATGGCATGGAACCATTACATGTTGACTGGCAACAGATGCTGACCATTTTATCCGTGTTGTCCTTGGCAGTGGGTAATATCATTGCAATAGCACAAACCAACCTTAAAAGAATGTTGGCTTATTCAACGATATCTCACGTCGGTTTCCTGTTGCTGGGCTTTATCGCGGCAGGACCAGATGGTTATTCTGCTTCCATGTTCTATGTGTTGATATATGCACTGATGTCGACGGGTGCTTTTGGAATGATTATTCTGCTGAGTCGTAAAGGCTTTGAGGCGGATACACTGGAAGACTTCAAGGGCCTGAATGAACGCAGTAAATGGTATGCCTTCATGATGCTGTTAATCATGTTTTCTATGGCGGGAGTACCGCCTACTGTCGGTTTCTTTGCAAAATTATGGGTATTGGAAGCAGTACTGAATGCAGACATGGCATGGCTGGCTGTCGTAGCCGTATTGTTCTCAGTCATAGGCGCTTTCTACTATATAAGAATAGTCAAATTGATGTATTTTGATAAACCGGTTGATGAGACTGTTATCAGTGCCGAACTGGACATGAAGGTAGTGGTCAGTGCAAATGGTGTGCTGATGCTGTTACTCGGCCTGTTTCCCGGTACTTTAATGTCTATTTGCCAATCTGTTATACAGTAACTTAATCTCTCCAGTATCAATCAGGTATGGTTGCAATTGGTCGGCACCCTGGATAGCCTGATCTCCAATCACCCCGATATTTTGTGTGCTTCTCCAGTAAATTATTGCTGCCATACTTCAATTAAAATAAGAAAAAGCTAATAAACTAATGCTAATACTGCAATATGCAATATATGTTAAGATTTATCTATGCAACTACGACAAAAACTCTTTCTTGTTCTGGGATTAATGGCGCTGGTGCCGTTGTTGCTGTTGTTGTTCGGCGCTGTCGGTCACATAGAAAGAGATCTGGAAACGACGACTCGAGAGGAAATAAACAAGACCCTGGGTAAACTGGCACAGGAAATAACAACGCTAATGGATAACCAGAAAGCGATTGTGCGCGGGCTTGCCAAGGTTCCTGTCGTAAAGGATTTTGCCGCTTCAATTACAGACACAAATGAAAACCAGGACTATGATCAAAAAGTCATTAATCTGATGGCTTTTTTCCTGAATTATCAATCCACTGTACCCAGTATTCAAGCGATCCGCTTTACCGACATGGATGGCAAGGCATTGGTGAAAATCAAAGAGGGAAAGCTGATTCAGCAGCAGAAAAAAATGGATAATGGCCGTCAGTACGTAGAAGATATTGCTTATAAACCATTCTTTCGTTGGGCTCTGAAAACAGACGAAGATGTATCTATTTCCAATTTTGAACGTGGCAAGGTATCAGGTGAGGTAGACTTTTGCCCGGCGATGGTGCGCTATAGCGTCCCCATCCGTGATGAACTGGATTCACCCTATGGCATGTTAATTGTGAATATGTGGGGACGACGTATTGATGATGCCGTAGAAGCTGCCTTGGGAGGGTATCCAGGGCAGGCCTATATCGTAGAGATTAATCATGAAAAAGAGCGTGATGGGGTATATTTATACCATAAAGATGCTAACAAGCGCTTTTCAAATCAACTGGGCAATGATGTCAAGTTCTCTACTGATATAGGTGAAGAGCAATGGAAAAAAATAAATACCGATAAACAGGTCGGCATGGCCATCAGTGATCAGGATAACTATTACTATTATTATAAATTTTCTCCATTTCAGGACCGTCAGACACAATGGTTGTTGGTCATTGAAATGGCCAGAGAGTCTGTTCTGGCCCCCATTCTCGAACTCAAGAACTGGATTATCTACCTGATGCTGGTCGTTGTTCTGGTGAGTGTAGCGATAGCTCGCTGGGCAGCATCACGACTTGCCAAACCGGTTCATGAACTGGCGCAAATCATTACACGTTATGCCGATGGTGATCATAAAGCCCACTATAGTGATGATCGACGTGACGAAATCGGCTATGCAGGTAAGGCTTTTAATTACCTCACTAACAAGGTAGAAAAAGCACAAAAACAACGCATCAAGGCTGAACTCGCAGCCAGACAATCAGAGCGTCTGGCTGCGGTGGGTCAAATGGCTGCAGGCATTGGCCACGAAATTAATAATCCATTAATGAATATCATGTCGCTGGCTTCATTAGTTGATAAAAGCGTGCCTGCAACTGATCAGCAAATGAAAGAAGATCTCAAGGCGCTACAAAATGAAGGGCAGCGTTGCGCGCGAATTGTGCAAGGGGTGTTGAACTTCGCCAGAGAGAATAAACCAAAATATGAAGAATTCGATTTTGCTCAGTTAATGCGTGAAACCGAAACTATTTTTGAACATCGGTTAAGAACATCCAATGTCCACCTGGTGCTCGATGTTGAGGAGCCATTAATGATGCAAGGTGATTCAAGTCAGTTGCAGCAGGTTCTGGTGAATGTGGTTATTAATGCATTACATGCATCCCAACCAGGCTCGGAAATAATTATGAAGGCACGCGAAGTCGACGATAAAATTGTATCAGAGATACTGGATAGTGGTAACGGCATCAGTGATGACAACATTGCTCGTGCCTTCAGTCCGTTTTTTACCACCAAGCCAGAAGGTTCTGGTACCGGTCTTGGGCTGTCCGTCAGTTATGGCATTATCAGAAAGCATGGAGGATCCATTGTGCTGGAGAATAGATCAGAAGGAGGGGTGAAAGTTGAGATTATTTTGCCCAAAGCCAGTCAGAAAACCGATAGTCATGGCAATGAGACAGTAATCAAATCCGAGGTGGAGCATGCAAGCTAGCGATTTACGAATTTTGTTTGTTGATGATGACTCGGTGACCTGTTCGGTCATGCAAAGAAATTGTGATCGTGTCGGTTATCGATGCGATGTTTTCCAGTCAGCACCCGAATGTCTGCAGGAATTTGAGAAAAATGGCGCTGATTTGCTGGTCACTGATTTACGCATGCCGGAAATGAGTGGCTTTGATTTATTAAATAAAATACGTGAAATTGACAAGGATCTCCCTGTGCTGGTTATGACCGGTTATTCCTCAGTTGAAAATGCTGTTGAAGCCATGAAACTGGGCGCCACTGATTTTATCAAAAAGCCATTTGACTTCGAAGAACTTAAATTGATTATTGATCGAAATCTTAATGCATTTCGTCTAAAGGAAGAAAATCAACTGTTAAAGAAACGCTTGCAGCCAGGTAGAAACCGCTTCGGCATGATTGGTGATACACCAGCCATGAAAACCCTGTTTGCCACCGTCGAAAAAGTCGCTACCGTTAGTTGTAATGTCATCATTACCGGTGATTCGGGTACCGGTAAAGAATTGGTAGCGAGAGCGTTACATGAGTATAGTCCGCGAAAGGATGCGCCTTTTGTGGTGATTGATTGCGGCGCCTTAACTGAAACCTTGCTTGAAAGTGAACTGTTCGGTCATGAGAAAGGATCTTTTACCGGCGCTACCCAGAGAAAGCGTGGCTTAATGGAGCAGGCCAGCGGCGGAACGCTGTTTCTTGATGAAATTTGTAACATCAGTGATGCCATGCAGATGAAACTGATGCGTGCACTCGAAAGCCAGGCCATTACCCGGGTGGGTAGCACGTCAGCCATTCCGATTGACCTGCGTATAATAACTGCCAGTAATCGTGATCTTGAAGCCATGGTGAAGAAAGAGGAATTCCGCCATGATTTCTATCACCGTCTGAACGTGGTCAATATTCATGTACCAGCATTGAATACACGTCGTGAAGACATTCCCTCATTGGTTGAACATTTTGTATCAGATTTTGCAGAACGCTACAAAAGGCAGATAAAGGGTTTTGATACAGTATCGATGAATAATTTATATAACGCAGATTGGCCTGGTAATATTCGCGAACTGAAAAATATTGTTGAACGTTGTGTCATTTTGTCAGATAGCCCGGTGATGACCTGGCCGGACCAGTCATTTTCCAAACAGGAAGCCACCGATATCGGCGGTATTCAATTTCCGGCAGAAGATTTCCCGTCGCTGGAGCGGCTGGAGCAGGAATATATTGAGCATGTGCTCGAATATTCCGGTGGAAAAAAGACCAAGGCAGCTAATATTCTTGGTATCGACAAAACGACACTATGGCGAAAATTACGGCGTTTTAGTCAGGTTGAATAGGGCATTTTACAGTGTTGCAATGCGCCTAATTCTGCATATTGCAACCCATAAAACAGTATTTAATAATTGATTAATATAGATAAACTAAGTAAGTCAATGATATAACAGTGATATAATATAACTTGCAAACATGGAACGATGTTTGCTATCTATATACATACGATATTTATAAAAAAACATCCTGTTTGGAGGAGTTACCTATATGAAGAAGCTTACCGCAATTGTAACAACAGCTGTACTCAGTACCGCACTTATTGGTTGTACTGGTCAGGAATTAAAACCAGCAAAGAATGGTTATCACCAGCAAAAAGTTGTTTACCATGTTAATAATCTGCAAACTGCCAATGGCGCTTTGCGTAATGTTAAAAATCACCTGAATGCACTGGGCGACGAGAATGCAGAAATTATCGTAGTCACTCATTCCAGTGGTGCCTTCGCGATGGTAGACGGTACTAAAGATAAGAAAGGCAATTCTTTCGAGGATACTATCGCCAAGCTGTCTAACCGTGGTGTTAAGTTCACCATCTGCGCCAATACCATCCGTGGCAAGAAAATTGACAAAAACAAAATCAACTTGAATGCCAAGGTTATTCCATCAGGTGTTGCTGAAGTAGCAGAATTACAAATGAAAGGTTACTACTACGTTAAACCTTAATATTCAGGCTTAATCGAACTAACCAATAACGGGTACCTGATGGTGCCCGTTTTTTTATTGAAAAAATAGCGATCATCGCTTGAAAAATGACATCCAGCACTGTAAGATTCGCTCTCGTTGTTAGTGCGGGGTGGAGCAGTCTGGCAGCTCGTCGGGCTCATAACCCGAAGGTCACAGGTTCGAATCCTGTCCCCGCTACCATTTTCTTATAGAAAAGGTACTTTGCCAGACTACCTTTTTTTATACCGTCTCAATTATCATCCCAAAGTTGCTATACAGCGACACCTTGTCGACTGTAATATAGCTATAAAGTATGCAAATCAGCCAATAGAAGCAACTGACTGTATAATAGTATATTTGAAACTGCTAATGTTCTGGTGCTTGTATTTAATCATTCCAGTCAATATCCATACGACTTATTTTCAGTACTAACAGACAATTTTCTATCAGGCATTTACTCTCAATTCTGAAGACGCTAGTATGGGTATACCCATTTTTATGGCGATTAAAAAAATATAAACAGGCCTGATCAGGCTGAAATATTATAATGATGACCAAAGAAGAGGACCACTCAAATGAAAAAACCTCAAGCTGCAAAGTTATTTGCTATTTTGCTATTGACCACAGGTTTTACGGTTGGCTGTAGCGCGCAACCCGAAAAGCCTTCCATGTCGCCTGAAGCGGCCAGTGCCATTAAAAGTGCTCATGATGCAAACAAAAAAGCCAAGGCAGTTGGTTATGAATGGCGAGACACGGGTAAATTGCTGAAAAAGGCTGAAGCAGCCGCCAAGAAGGGTGACAATGATGCTGCTATCAAGATGGCAAACAAAGCCAAGTCTGAAGCAATGTTGGCAGTCAAGCAAGCAAGAGCTTGAAAAGGGTATGGATCGTTCACTTAAATAGTGTTCGTCAATGTACAAACAAAAAAAGGCTGTTTTATGACAGCCTTTTTTTGTTTGTACACTTCAAAAATATTTCTTAATCAACATGAGTTTTATCAGCGGTTATTCTTCATCCATTGTTGTAATTCATCCAGAGGAACAGGTCGGCTAATATGGTAGCCCTGTCCAATATCACAACCCATTTCTCGTGAGTTCCGACATTATTTGTTCATTCTCGATACCTTCGGCAACTACTTTCAGGTCGAAATTATGTCCCAGGTCTAGAATAGAGCGTACGATTTTTTTATCGTCCTGGTTATCGTTCATATTCATAACAAATGACTTATCTATTTTTATTTCACTCACCGGTAATTGTTTTAAATAGGCAAGAGAGGAATGACCGGTTCCGAAGTCATCAATCGATATATTGATACCTGCACTATGTAGTCTGTTCAAAGTTATCATACTAAGTTCAGGATTGATCATCACGGCACTTTCAGTGACTTCAAGCATAAGACTATCAGGTTTGGTGCCCCATATTTGCATTGCCTGAGTAATCAGGTCTACCAGATCCGGCTCATGAAGTAAGGCAGCAGATAGATTAATGGAAACACTGAAGTCATCCCTGTTTTCAAAACAGGGACTGCAGTGACGTAGAGTGGTATTCAGGGTCCATAGTGTTAATGGTTCAATTAGCCCGCAACTTTCTGCCAGTGAGATAAATCTATCAGGTGCAATGACACCATTGGTAGGATGTCGCCAGCGTACCAGTGCCTCAATACCGCACACCTCCTGGCTCTGGAGTGATATTTGTGGCTGATAATGCATGACCAGTTCGTCATTCTCAATGGCATCTTTTAATTCCTTTTCAAGAATTAAATTACTCTGCACCAGAGTATCACTATCCTTGCAGTAAATATGATAATTACTGTGTGAAGATTTTGCCTGATCAAGCGCTTTTTCAGAGTTTCGAAATAACATTTCTGCGCTATTGGCATGTTCCGGGTGTAATGCAATACCAATCGAAGCCTTGATATTGACATTTTTCCCATCCATTATAAACGGCTCATCCAGAATCATTAATATTTTATTAGCTGCCAGTGTTGCATGGCCACTATTCATGATTGAGGTTAGCAAGAGTGCAAATTTACTACCACTGATACGCGCTGCTGTATCTTTTTCCTTTAGTATCCCTTGTATCCTTTCTGCAAAGGTCTTTAGCAGGATATCGCCCATTTTGTATCCGAGTAATGAATTAACTCTTTTTAGTTCATGTATATTGATGATTAGACAGGCAACATTTCCGCAATTGGAGTCGGAGGAGACCATGTTGCTGAGTTGATTTAAAAAAACTTTTCTGGAGGACAGTTTGGTTAGATCGTCATGCATGATGATCGGCCAGGAGTTACAGGTAAAATGTTTTGGGATCAATGCCGAATGACCCCGGTTCATGGGCGGCCACTATGTCGAGTTCATTGCCATCTTCGTCTTCTGTATCTTTTATCAGGTCAATAATAGGGAAATGCTCATAGGCGATTTTGTTACAGTCCAGTATCAGCATCACTTTTGGACGTAAACGTCTGACGCGGTTTTGAGAGAGTATTACACCAATCTCGCCGGTGCTGAGCTCGACCAGGCTGCCTGTAGGATAGATGCCAAGGCATTGAATGAATTGTTCAATTAATTCCATCTGAAAATCTATGTCGCCCCATTCGTACATCTGTTTGATGGCTTCATGAGATGAAATTGCCTGGCTATAGCTGCGGTTACGGGTAATCGCGCTATAGCAGTCAACAATAGAGGCAATACGGGCGAATACAGGAATTTGTGTGCCTTGTAAACCTTCGGGGTAGCCGCTGCCATTGTGGCGCTCGTGATGATAGCGTGCAATTTCAAGTGCTCTAGGTGTGATTCCACTGATGCGCTCAATGATTTCTACACTATAATCAACATGTTTTTTTATGAGCTCAAATTCTTCATCTGTCAATCGACCGGGTTTGTTCAGTAGCTTGGGTGGTAATTTCAATTTGCCAATATCAAATAACAAGGTACCAATAGCCAGATCTTGTAATTCTAGTCTGGATAAGCCAAGATGCCGTCCCATGACAACGGCAAGAATGGAAACATCCATCGAGTGATGGTAGGTATAGATATCCGTATCCTTGAGCTGGGTTAGCCAGATAAAGGCATCTGGATTACGTGCGACGCTCTCAACCATGCTGGAAATAGTCTTTTTTGCCTGTTTGATATTGATTGTTTTGCCAGACTCAACATCAGCGATAATGTCATCGATCAATTGTGTTATTTGCGAGTGACATTGTTTCGCATAAACAAGCTCATCTTCTACAGAGGTAGTGTCGTTATAATGTACTTTTCGGGTCGGTAGGTCCGCATCGAGGGTCGGGACTTTGCTTCTGTGAAGTTTTTAATGTTAACTGGTGATCACCGGATAGAGTTTCTTTAGAGGTGTCAATATAAACATAATGGCAGTGCTTTTTTAGTGCGGCAATATCACTCTTCATCGTGTATATAAAAGCCCTGAAACATAAAAGGTGTATCTACCCAGGGACGATCCAGTCTTGAAACATAGACCCCCGGTTTTAGCTCATCCACATTTACTTTCTTTTCAATCACTGATTTTCCTTAAGGAAGCAATTTCATCGATAAAGCTACTGGCAAATAAAATGTAATCACAAGCAGCTTATGCAGCATTGTTGATATTCTTATAAAATATCGGCAGTTTGTTGATTTTGTTTAGTCTTAGTTCCACTGGTGGCGAGGAGAGGTGGTTTGAAACAGTTCTTTTTTATGATCACGGCGGTGGAGGACGATGAGGGTTGGGCCAACCTTGTTTGTTATGCTGAAGGCTTCTGAATGATCTAGCACTCGCCGGGATTCGGGCCATACGCATGAAATCATGAAGCAGCCCTTGGTTACGGCAGGCTAAATATCATACATTCAAAGCGATCTTGTGCATCCTTTTAAAAATAATATAAACAAATGGTTAAAAGTATTTTCAGTGAAACTCAGGTGACTTTTACCAGCTAAGGACATATTGCAGTCTTGTTCACGGGAATTTGTTATGAAATTAATGCTTCAGTCTGATTATTAACCAATTTTTCATATCTTTATTGGAAAAATTGAATAACATGGGTATAATACGCAGCTGGAATAACCAAGATTTAGAAAGAAGTGGGCCTGAGTGGCCCACTTTTAGTTTCCACGGCTGAGAAAATATGGGTCATGCCCCTGAAAAACTGCAGACAATAGTAGAAAATGTTGTGATTTCGATGGGCTATGAATTGGTCGGTATCGAGTATATGCAGCATGACAATACGGGTCTGCTGAGAATTTATATCGATAAGGATCAGGGTATTGTTCTGGCTGACTGTCAGGCTGTGAGCCATCAGTTGAGTGGGGTGCTGGATGTTGAGGACCCTATTGCCGGAAACTATAATCTAGAGATTTCCTCACCGGGACTGGATCGACCTTTGTTTAAGGCAAAAGATTACGAGCGTTTTGCCGGTAACACAGTCAAGATCAAGCTGGCGAGGGCACAGGATGGGCGCAAAAATTACAAGGGTTTATTGCAGGGAATAGAGAATGATGAAGTCATTCTGAGCATGGAAGGACATGAAATTCGTTTGTCATTGGCAAATATAGAACAGTCAAGATTAGTGCCGGAATTTTAGTGCGGTTTTAATTGCAGGAACTGATGGAATGAACAAAGAAATATTATTAGTCGTAGACACAGTATCAAATGAAAAGGGTGTTGCCAAAGATATTATCTTTGAAGCCATTGAGGCCGCACTTGCCTCTGTCGCCAAAAAGAAACATGGCGGTGATATTGACACCAGGGTTTTTATTGATCGTAAAACCGGCGATTACGAGACTTTTCGGCGTTGGCAGATTATTGAAGATGACGCCGAAATGGAATTTCCTCAACGGCAAATGACCCTGAGTGCAGCCCAGTATGATAATGCTGATATTGGTCTCGATGACTATTACGAAGAAGATATGGATTCGGTTGCCTTTGGTCGAATAGCGGCACAAACAGCCAAGCAGGTTATCGTTCAAAAGGTACGCGAAGCGGAACGCGCACAAATTGTTGAGGCCTATAAGGATCGCATAGGTGAACTGGTCAGCGGCATTGTAAAACGCGTAGAGCGTGGCAGTGTTTACATGGACCTGGGTGGCAATGTTGAAGCGATGATATCACGTGAACATCTTATCCCGCGCGAAGCCCTGCGTTCTGGTGACCGTGTGCGCGGTTATTTGTTTGATGTGCGCTCTGAACCCAGAGGCCCACAGCTATTTGTCAGCCGCACCATGCCACAGTTTTTACTTGAATTATTCAAGCTGGAAGTGCCTGAAGTGGGCCAGGGTCTGATAGAAATCCTGGGTGCTTCACGTGATCCGGGATTGCGCGCCAAAATAGCGGTCAAATCCAATGATCCCAGAATAGACCCGATAGGTGCCTGTGTGGGTATGCGTGGATCGCGTGTGCAAACAGTTTCCAATGAACTCTCGGGTGAGCGTGTTGACATCATTCTTTGGGATGAGAACCCGGCGCAATTCGTCATTAATGCCATGTCGCCGGCTGAAGTGGTTTCTATTGTCGTTGATGAAGAAACAAAAAGTATGGATATAGCCGTCAGTGATGAACAGCTATCCCAGGCCATAGGCCGTGGCGGTCAAAATGTTAAATTGGCAAGTGACCTGACTGGATGGTCACTGAATGTCATGAGTGAAACCCAGGCCGAGGAGAAGACTGAAGGAGAGCATGAAGAAGTCCAGAAAGTATTCATGGAGCAACTGGATGTGGATGAGGAAATTGCAGTGATTCTCGCCCAGGAAGGCTTTTCATCGATCGATGAGGTGGCTTATGTGCCTGCCAGTGAATTACTCGAGATTGAGGAATTTGATGAAGCGATTGTAGAAGAGCTGAGAGGCCGGGCACGCGATGTATTATTAACGCGCGCAATTGTTGATGAAGAAAAAGTTGACAATAAGAAGGTTGAACAGGAACTGCTGGATCTGGAAGGTATGACAGAAGATCTGAGCAAGGTTTTGTTGGGCAAGAGTATTACCACACTTGATGACCTCGCAGAGCTGGCAATTGATGAGCTCATCGAGATCAAGGACATGAGCGAAGAGAGTGCAGGCAAGCTGATTATGGCTGCACGTGCGCATTGGTTTGAAGAAGAGCAGAAGGGTTAAACGGGGAAAACATAGATGTCAGATGTAACAGTAAAGCAATTTGCTGAGGTCGTTGGCGTACCTGCAGACAGACTACTCACACAATTGAGTGAGGCGGGGCTGGAATTTGCCAAAGAAAGCGACATGATTACTGATAAGCAAAAAATGCAATTGCTCGATCATCTACGTCTGAGCCACGGCAAGAGTGATGTCGACAAGAAAGAAGGTCCACGTAAAATTACACTTCGACGTAAAACTCAAAGTGAATTACGAGTGACCGGAACCCATGGCAAGAGCAAAACGGTCAATGTCGAAGTGCGCAAAAAGAGAACTTATGTAAAGCGCTCTGACATAGTGGAAGAAGAAGCACGCAAGAAAAGCGAGGAAGAAGCTCGCCTGGCAGAAGAGCAAGCCCGAATCCAGGCGGAAGAAGATGCGCTTAAGAAACAGGAAGAATCACGCCTGAAAGCCGAGGAACAGGCAAAAATCCAGGCGGAAGAAGAAGCACGCAAGAAAGAAGAAGCGGATCAATTGCTTCGCCAGGAAATGGAAAAAGCCCGCGAAATTGCCACACAGCCTGAAGAGGGCGCAGTTAAGCAAGATAAAAAATCTGATAAAAAACCTGATAAGAAACCTGAGAAGAAAACTAAACGTCGAGAAGACAAGTCAACGCGTTATGGACGTGAAGAGCTGCACGTTGCAGGAAGTAAAAGCGGCCGCAGGAAGAAAAAACAGAAACCCAGAAATGTTGCTGTATCTTCCAGTACGGAGCATGGGTTTGAGATGCCAACAGCTCCGCTTGTACGTGAAGTCAATATTCCTGAATCCATTACTGTTGCCGATTTGTCTCAGAAGATGTCGGTCAAGGCAGGTGAAGTAATCAAGGTGTTGATGAAGCTGGGTAGCATGGTCACTATCAATCAAGTGCTGGATCAGGAAACGGCGACTATTGTTGTTGAAGAAATGGGGCATAAAGTCAAACTCATCAGTGATGATGCGATTGAAGAAGAATTAATCACAGTTGAAGAAAGTAATGCTCCACTGGAATCACGTGCTCCTGTCGTTACTATCATGGGACATGTTGATCATGGTAAAACTTCATTACTTGATTATATTCGTAGCAGTCGCGTAGCCTCAGGTGAAGCCGGAGGCATAACCCAGCATATCGGTGCCTACCATGTTGAAACAGAAAAGGGCATGATCACCTTCCTTGATACCCCGGGACATGCGGCCTTTACCGCCATGCGTGCACGTGGCGCGAAGTCGACGGATATCGTGGTTATTGTCGTTGCGGCAGATGATGGCGTAATGCCACAAACCAAAGAGGCCATCCAGCACGCTCGTGCCGCTGGGGTGCCCATCATTATCGCCATTAATAAAATAGACAAGCCAGAAGCGCAGCCGGACCGTGTTAAACAGGAATTGGGCCAGGAAGATGTAGTGCCTGAAGACTGGGGTGGTGATGTCATTTTCGTTAATGTTTCTGCACACACTGGCGAAGGAGTTGATAACCTCCTTGATGCCATATTGCTGCAATCTGAAGTGCTCGAATTGAAAGCGCCGGTAGATGCCAGTGCAAGAGGTGTTGTGATTGAATCCCGGCTTGATAAGGGCAGGGGTTCTGTTGCCAGCATACTCGTACAGGCTGGCACCTTGCGCAAAGGCGATATTCTTATCGCTGGTGGTGAATACGGGCGCGTACGTGCCATTCTGGATGAGAATGGTCAAGCGGTGAATGATGCGGGCCCCTCAATTCCGGTAGAAATTCTTGGTCTATCCGGTACCCCAAATGCTGGTGACGAAGCCATCGTGGTCAATGATGAACGCAAGGCGCGTGAAGTGGCCAGTATGAGGCAAAGCAGAATACGCGAAGCCAAACAGGCTAATCAGCAAAAAGCCAAACTTGAAAATATGTTCTCCAATATGGAGTCCGGTGAGGTCAGGACGCTTAATGTGCTGATCAAGGCAGATGTGCAGGGTTCAGTTGAAGCCATTACTGGATCATTAAACAAACTTTCTACTGAGGAAGTAAAAGTTAACGTTGTCGCAACCGGTGTGGGCGGCATCAAGGAATCAGATGTCAATCTTGCTGTTGCCTCTGGTGCTGTTATCTTTGGTTTTAATGTCCGTGCCGATGCTGCCACGAAACGAATGATCGAAGAAGAAGGCGTGGACCTTCATTACTTTAGCGTCATTTATGATGTGATCGATGAAGTTAAAAGTGCATTGACTGGCATGCTTGCACCACAATTCAAGGAAGAGATTATTGGTCTGGCAGAAGTGCGCGATGTATTTCGTTCATCAGTTTTAGGCGCTATTGCCGGCTGCCTGGTCGTTGAAGGCGTTGTTAAACGTAGTAGCCCTATTCGAGTATTGCGTGAAAATGTAGTTATTTATGAGGGTGAGTTGGAATCTTTACGACGCTTCAAAGACGATGCCAGTGAAGTCAAATCAGGTGTTGAATGTGGAATCGGGGTCAAGAACTACAATGATATCCAGCCAGGAGACCAGGTCGAGGTCTTTGAGCGCGTACAGGTCACACGGGTACTCTAGGCACTCATGAGTCATTCATGAGTCGACAGTCCTGTAGTCATTTTTTAGTTAGCCATGCCAAAAGACTTTAGTCGTACACGTAGAATTGGTCTGCAGATCCAACGCGATCTTGCAGACTTGATACGTGGACAGATAAAAGACCCCAGGGTCGGCCTGATATCAGTAAACGCGGTCAAGGTTACCCGCGATCTATCTCATGCAAAGGTTTATATAACAACGCTAGATGACCAGCATCGTGAACTCACTCTGGAAATTCTAAACAAAGCGGCTGGCTTTCTTCGTCATGAACTGGGTCAGTTGATGACCATCAGGATTATCCCGCAACTGCATTTTTTTTATGATGATTCAATTGAGCAAGGTTCCAGGCTCACCAGTCTGATCGAGGAAGCTATTTCCTCTGATAAGAAAAAACATACTGACGAATAAATTTTTAGTGGATAAGTATTGATATGGCTCGAAGAAGTAAACGAGGGAAGCCTCTGAATGGCATCATCTTGCTGGATAAACCTCAGGGAATGACTTCTAACAAGGCATTGCAACGAGTCAAAAAGATTTTTTCCGCGCAAAAAGCAGGGCATACAGGCAGTCTCGATCCCCTGGCTACCGGCATGCTGCCGATCTGTTTCGGTGAAGCGACCAAGGTGTCCAATTATTTACTCGATGCTGACAAACGCTACCGTTTTACCTGTTTATTGGGCGCGACGACCAATACGGGTGATGCTGAAGGTGAAATCATCAAACGCCAGGATGTTCCAGCAATAGATGAACAGTTAATTGAAAATATATTGACGTCTTTCAGGGGCGCAATTGAACAGATTCCCCCCATGTTTTCTGCGTTAAAACATAATGGTGAGCGCTTGTATGATTTGGCACGACGAGGCATCGAGGTTGAGAGAAAACCCAGAACCGTCACTATTTATGAACTGGAACTGATCAGTCGCCTGGCCGACAGTCTGGAACTTGAGGCCAAATGTTCAAAAGGCACTTATATACGCACTCTGGCTGAAGATATCGGTAACAAAATTGGATGTGGGGCCTATGTTACAGCGCTGCGGAGATTAACGGTTGGCCCATTTCAGGATCCTGAGAAGATGATCAGCATGGAACAACTCGAGAACATGCATACGCAGGATCCAGAACAGCTCGAATCACTACTACTGCCCATCGATTCAGCTCTGATGCACTGGCCGGATGTTCAGCTCAATGGTGATCTTTCTTATTACCTGCTTCAAGGGCAGCCGGTTCAGGTTCCACGGGCACCTAGTACGGGTTGGGTAAGGCTGTATAATTCAGAAAAAGATATTTTTCTGGGGATAGGGCAAATTAACGATGATGGCAAGGTAGCGCCAAAGCGTCTTTTTCAGCTCTGATTATCATTAGTTGTTACATGAAATATATTAAATAAGTAAATGATAAATATAGATTAATAGTTCGGTTACAAGTCAACTAAAAGATGTGTTCTGCGCATTTTTTCAAGCCCGCATAAACCACTGGCGGCCTGGCTTAGCAGTGACCTTTTTGTTCGCGTTTGCATGAACCTGTCCTCTCCAGCTAACTACTTCTGTTTATAGAATATTTTTACAAGTTTCACTTGTTACTTGGTGGGTGCAAAGGTAAAATACGCCGCTTGGTATAACCAGCTTTAGATGATCTATCAGGAGTAAGTTCAGAATGTTAACTGCAGAAGAGAAATCCAGTATTGTTGAAGAATATCGGCTAGCCGGTACTGATACGGGTTCGCCAGAGGTACAAGTTGCCTTGCTGACCAGCAATATCAACAAATTGACTGGGCATTTTAATAGTCATAAACATGACCACCATTCACGTCAGGGTTTATTGCGCATGATTAATCAGCGTCGTAAATTACTGGATTATGTGAAAAAGAAAGATGCTGAGCGATATCAGAATCTCATCCAGCGTCTAGGTCTGCGCCGATAATAAAATAATTCATCAAAGTACTTGCACCCGTGAGTACCTTTTAAGGAATAAATGTGACACCAATAAGAAAAGAATTTCAGTATGGTAAACATACTGTCGTACTGGAAACCAGCGAAATAGCCAGACAGGCTTCAGCTGCTGTTATGGTCAATATTGAAGATACAGTCGTTCTGGTCACTGTAGTCGGTCATAAAGACGCACAGCCAGGACGTGACTTTTTTCCATTGACCGTAAACTATCAGGAAAAGACCTATGCAGCGGGTAAGATTCCTGGTGGTTTTTTTCGTAGGGAAGGGCGTCCGAGTGAATCAGAAACACTGACTTCACGCCTGATAGATCGTCCGCTCCGTCCCCTGTTTCCCAAAGGTTATACCAACGAAGTACAGGTTATTTGTACCGTCATGTCGCTGAACAAGGAGATTGAGACAGAAGTTCCTTCTCTTATCGGTGCTTCGGCGGCTTTAGCTATTTCCGGACTGCCTTTTAACGGCCCTCTGGCTGTGGCACGTGTCGGTTATGCTAATGGTGAGTATATTCTTAACCCCACCATGACTGAAATGGAAACATCAGACCTGGATCTGATGGTGGCAGGTACCGAGCACGCAGTGTTGATGGTTGAGTCGGAAGCAAAAGAACTTTCAGAAGAAATCATGCTCGGTTCTGTGCTGTTCGGGCAGGAGCAGATGCAAACCGTGATCAAGGCGGTTAAAGAGTTTGCTGCTGAAGTCGGTGCTAGCGCGGTTGATTGGCAAGCACCAGAAAGCAATCTATCGCTTGAGCAAGCGGTTGCTGATGCCTGTGCTAATGATCTGGATGCGGCTTACCAGATATCCGAGAAAATGGCTCGTTATGACCGTGTTGGTGAAATCCGCAATGCTGTGATTGAAAAACTGGTCACAGATGATGCCGATGCACCAGCTGAAGCTGAAGTACAAGGCGCCTTTGGCAAGCTGGAAAAGAAGATTGTTCGTGGCCGTATTATTGAAGGTAAGCCAAGAATTGATGGTCGTGACACCTCAACTGTTCGCCAGATTTCTGTCAG
The DNA here is from genome assembly GCA_963807455.1 of uncultured Gammaproteobacteria bacterium. Lineage (GTDB taxonomy): Bacteria > Pseudomonadota > Gammaproteobacteria > JAADHQ01 > JAADHQ01 > JAADHQ01. The sequence continues at coordinate 55,927 of CAWECS010000012.1, forward strand.
AACCGGGGTTTTACCACGCGCACATGGTTCGGCGTTGTTTACACGTGGCGAAACCCAGGCAATAGTCGTGACCACGCTGGGTACCACCAAAGATTCACAAATCATTGATGCTCTGACCGGTTCGGTACGCTCAAACTTCATGTTGCATTACAACTTCCCTCCATACAGTGTCGGTGAGACCGGTATGGTCGGCAGTCCAAAGCGTCGCGAAATAGGCCATGGACGTTTGGCCAAGCGCGGTGTACAGGCTGTGATGCCAACGATTGAAGAATTTCCTTATGCTATACGTGTGGTTTCAGAAATCACTGAGTCCAATGGTTCCAGCTCAATGGCTTCAGTTTGTGGCACCAGTTTATCCCTGATGGATGCAGGTGTACCTATCAAGGCACCCGTTGCCGGTGTTGCCATGGGTTTGATCAAGGAAGGCGATCAATTCGCTGTCCTGACCGATATTCTTGGTGATGAGGATCATCTGGGTGATATGGACTTTAAGGTCGCCGGTACCCGTGATGGTGTCAATGCCCTGCAAATGGATATCAAGATTGATGGCATCACCAAGGAAATCATGGAGCAGGCACTCGAACAGGCCAAGGCCGGAAGACTGTACATACTTGATGAAATGGCCAAGGCTATCTCGTCACATCGTGAAGAGATGTCTGCCTATGCACCACGCATTATGACCTTTTCCATTAACCCGGATAAAATACGTGATGTTATCGGTAAGGGCGGTGCAACAATCCGTCAGATCACAGAAGAAACCGGTGCATCCATTGATATCACAGATGATGGCGTAGTCAAGGTAGCTTGTGTAGATCAGGCTGCTGGTGATGAAGCACGTAAGCGTATTGAGCTGATTACCGCTGACGTCGAAGTGGGTACGATCTATGAAGGTAAGGTTGCCAAATTGATGGACTTTGGCGCTTTCGTTAATATCCTGCCTGGTAAGGACGGTCTCGTACATATCTCCCAGATCTGTGAAGAACGTGTGGAGAAAGTCAGCGATAAACTGTCCGAAGGCGACGTCATACGGGTTAAGGTACTGGAAGTTGATAAACAGGGCCGTATCCGTTTGAGCATGAAAGCGGTAGAAGAGTGATCACTACTACATGTTGCAAATAAAAAAGGGCCTTGATGGCCCTTTTTTATTGCGAATGTATAATGGTCGGTCTAATTGAAACGTGCGGTTCGGATGACAATAATTATTCAACTGAAGCTCGTTTCATAATAATATGATGACTTGAACAGGATCAAAACAGTGCTGGTTAAATATAAAGAAGTAAAACCTTTCACAACAAAAGATGGCTCCACGATTCGTGAATTAATGCATCCGCTGCATCACGGCAATAAAAACCAGAGTCTAGCAGAAGCGGTTATTCCTGCAGGTAGTAAAACGGCATTACATCTCCATCGTTCATCTGAAGAGATCTATCATGTGACCCAGGGCGAGGGCCTAATGACCCTGGGAATAAAAACGTTCACCATCAGCAAAGGCGACACGATCCTGATCCCGGCGTTAACAGCGCATTGTGTGGAAAACACCGACGATGAAGACCTGTATATTATTTGTGCCTGTTCACCCTACTATAAAGATGGAGATACTGAGTTACTGGATGACTAACAATGGATGAATTTGAGAGAAAAAGATGGCATAGTGATTAGACATTAATAGAATAAAGGAGGTGTTCAATGTCCGCAATGAGACTGGTGTTTTTGTTTATCGCTGTATTTATCCTTTTAGGAATCTGGTTAACCGGTTTTGGTGTCGTTCACTGGTTATTGTATATACCACCGGCAGCGTTGGCATTTGCCGGGATTACAGGTATTTGTCCTAGCTTTATGATATTCAAAAAACTGGGATTTAAGGGCGGGGATCTCTGATAGTCGTGTATAAGAGATTTTCCATGTTAATAAAAAAGCGGGTATAACCCCGCTTTTTTATTAACATATTTCTGGACTACTGATTGGCCCTGTTTTCGACCAGATCCTGGACGACACCGGGATCAGCCAGGGTTGATGTATCTCCCAGATTATCGATATCATTTTCTGCGATTTTACGTAGGATGCGACGCATAATTTTACCGGAGCGGGTTTTTGGCAAACCGGGAGCCCATTGGATGATATCCGGTTTGGCAATCGGGCCAATTTCGGAGCGAACCAGATCAAGTAGCTCTTTCTTGAGAGCATCGCTCGGTTCTACGCCGATGATAGGGGTGACATAGGCATAGATACCCTGGCCCTTGATATCATGAGGGTAGCCGACCACGGCGGCCTCAGCGATGGCCTCATGCAGTACCAGGGCGCTTTCAACCTCTGCTGTACCCATACGGTGACCGGAGACATTGAGTACATCATCCATACGTCCTGTAATCCAGTAGTCGCCATCCATGTCTCGCTTGGCACCATCACCACTAAAATAATAGCCTGGATAGGTCTTGAAATAGGTATCGATAAAGCGTTGGTGATCTCCATAGACGCTACGCATCTGGCCTGGCCAGGGCATGGTGATCACCAGGGCGCCTTCTCCCTGACCCTCAATCAGTTGCTGGGTATTGGCATCTATCAACCCTGGCTTTACACCGAAAAATGGCTGCGTAGCCGAGCCTGGTTTGAGTCGGGTCGCACCCGGTAGAGGAGTGAGCATATGACCACCGGTTTCGGTCTGCCACCAGGTATCCACAATCGGGCAACGTGAGTCACCGACGACATGGTAGTACCATTCCCATGCTTCCGGGTTGATAGGCTCACCAACACTGCCGAGAATACGCAGGCTTTTTCTGGATGTCTGTTTAACCGGCCCGTCACCTTCACGCATCAAGGCACGGATGGCTGTCGGTGCGGTATAAAAAACCGTGACCTGGTGTTTATCAACCGATTTCCAGAAGCGTGAGGCATCAGGATAATTAGGCACGCCCTCAAAAAATACCGTGGTGATGGCATTGGCCAGCGGGCCGTAGAGTAAATAACTATGCCCGGTTACCCAGCCGACATCGGCGGTACACCAGAAAATATCATCATCATGCAGATCAAAAGTATAGCGGGTGGTAATGGCAGCATAGAGCAGGTAGCCTCCTGTGGTATGCAGCACACCCTTAGGCTTGCCTGTAGAACCTGAGGTATACAGAATAAACATAGGGTCTTCTGCATCCATCGGTTCTGGCGGGCAGTCTGAAGAGGCCTCAGCCATGATCTCGTGATACCAGACGTCGCGCTCTTTGTGCCATTCTATGTCTGCACCGGTGCGTTTGACGGTCAGTACAGTATGTACATTCGGGCAGGATTGCATGGCCTTGTCAGTATTAGCTTTAAGCGGGATGCTTTTACCACCGCGTACGCCTTCATCGGCGGTGATAACAACGCGACAATCTGAGTCGAGGATACGGTCCTTGAGTGATTCCGGTGAGAACCCGCCAAATACGACTGAATGCACAGCACCAATGCGTGTACAGGCGAGCATGGCATAACCGGCTTCAGGTATCATGGGCATATAAATACAAACCCGATCACCCTTGTTGACGCCACGGGCTTTGAGAACATTGGCCAGTTTGCTGACCTGTTCATGCAGTTCCCTGAAGGTGATTTTCTTGTCATCATTGAAATCATCGCCTTCCCAGATGATGGCGACTTTATCAGCATTATTTTCCAGATGGCGATCAATGCAGTTGTAACTGGTGTTTAGTTTACCGCCTTCAAACCACTTGATATGTAAATCGCTGGCATCAAAACTCCAGTCCAGTGTTTTCTCCCATGGCTCGTACCAACTAAGAAATTCAGTAGCCTGCTCAGACCAGAAGCCTTCAGGGTCATCAATAGAACGCTGATACATTTGCTGATATTTCTCAGCATCGATATAGGCGCGTTCAGCTATATTTGCCGGTATCTCATAGACTTTGTCTGACATGATGACTCCTGATGAATTGTCTGATCTGTGTTTGCAAGCTTTAATAATCACCCAGGCCAGAGTGCGTGGCTCTTATGGTTATTTTCACATTGCTTATGACGGGTTTCACGCGCATTATTTTGCTGGATTAATGGCTCATGTTCAATGGCTTTGGGCGGACTACTTTTTAGAGAAAAGTTTTTGCCACCAACGCTTTCTATTACCCGGCGCGGGTAACGCAGCCGGTAAATCGCTGGGTTTCAATCGGGATAATATCCAGCCGGGTAATGGCGGGTTGTCACTATAACCGCAGCTCACTCCCAGATTGTTAGGGTCATAAATTTTAATAAATTCAGGGTTTTGTCTATCATCTGCATAGACTACTCCGCAATAGTCTTCCTGGTGATCTTGACGCAACAACTTATCTATTTCGGTAATGAAATGCTGCAACTGCTGTTCATTAGCAGTAGATTCCGGTGGTGGCTCACCCACGGCATAGATATACCAGTCTTTCATATTCGAGCCGCGTAGGGTTTCCCATAGCTCATCCAGCTGAGGCCAGCGCAATATACCGCTAAAGCTGCCGCGAAATGCTTTCAGGAATGGGTCAGATGTATTCATTTAGAGTGCCGATGTTGTTCAGGTATATGCAGTTGCCTGTGCACATGGCCCAGGCGCCAGTGTTCAATAGTCCAGCTCCATATTTCATTCACCGATGCGTTCTGAAGTGAAGGCGGAGGTTGTTGATTGAGATAACATAACGCATGCACCAGTGCAGCGCCAGCAGATTTTATCTCAACAGGACGAGCGCCGGTTTGTTTGCTGAGTTTTTCACCAGCAGCATTCACCAGCACCGGAATATGGGCATAAGTCGGGCTTGGGACACCCAGGCATTGTTGTAAATAGATTTGTCTGGCAGTTGAGTCAAGCAAATCACTGCCGCGAACGACTTCGGTGACTTTTTGTTCAGCATCATCAACCACCACCGCCAATTGGTAGGCCATTTGCCCATCCGCACGTTTGACCACAAAATCGCCTATATCGCGTTGCAAATTTTGCTCATGTTCTCCCTGTATAGCATCCATGAAATGCGAGCTTTTATCTGGAACTATTACGCGTAGTGAGCGCGCCATTTTCCCCTTTGACAGTCCATGCCGACAAGTACCTGCGTAGCGAATACCGTAGCGGGAAGATGTGGCTGACGCGGCTAATTCGCTGCGGCTGCAGCCACAGGCATAAATAAGCTCGGACTGCTGAAGTTTCTCCAATGCATGTTGATAAAAATCTATCCTGTTGCTTTGATAAATAATCTCACCATCCCATTCAAAACCTAATTGCTCCAGGCTATTGATGATGTCAGTTGTTGCACCCGGTACTTCTCTGGGTGGATCTATGTCTTCTATACGCAGCAACCACTGGCCGTTTTTAACCCGTGCCTGACAATAACTGGCAACAGCAGTGATGAGAGAACCCATGTGTAATGGACCCGTAGGTGAAGGAGCAAAGCGGCCGATATAAGTCATCTACTCATTAAAAAATGATACGGAGCCAATAAAAAAGGGCGACTGTGGCAAGCATTAATTTGCCAGGTCGCCCTGTGATTCTGATGCCGGAGTTTGGAATAGAATTATCCGCGCTGTTTTTCCCGTATTTCATCCAGTGTTTTACAATCAATGCATTGTGTTGCTGTCGGTCTGGCCTCCAGTCTGCGTACACCAATTTCTATACCACAGGATTCACAATAACCATATTCACCGGTATCCAGCAGGGCAAATGACTCATCAATTTTCTTGATCAGTTTGCGTTCCCTGTCTCTGGTGCGTAATTCAAGGCTGAATTCTGATTCCTGTGTGGCACGATCATTGGGATCAGGAAAATTCGCAGCCTCATCCTGCATATGATGTACTGTTCGATCAACTTCCTGCATCAGCTCCATTTTCCACGCTCGTAGAAGATCTCTGAAATGCTGAATCTGCTCATCATTCATATACTCTTCGTTAGACATCATTTTGTAGGTGGCAAAACCTTCTACCGGAGTGGAATGACCAGCTGGATTTTTGACGGCTGTTGCCAATGTACCTTTTGATTTATAAGGTACTTTTTTCTTGGCTTTTTTTGCTGTTTTAACCACTGCCTTTTCTGGCTTTTTCGTGCTTTGTTTTTTATCAGGCTTGGCGACTGATTTTGTCTTCGCAGTGGCCTTTTTTGCAACTGCTTTTTTGGCCGCTACCTTTTTCTTCGGTGCCGCTTTTTTAGCCGCTACCTTTTTCTTCGGCGCCGCTTTTTTGGCCGCTACCTTTTTCTTCGGTGCCGCTTTTTTGGCTACTGTCTTTTTCTTTGGTGTTGCTTTCTTTGCTGCCGCCTTTTTCTTCGGCGCTGTTTTTTTAGTGGCGGCCTTTTTCACGGCAGCACCTTTTTTTGTCACGACTTTTTTCTTCGTGGCGGCTTTCTTTGCAGAGGCTTTTTTGGAGCTTGACTTCTTTTTTGCTGTAGGCATTAACGACCTCACCCTTGAGTCCATAAAACAAGAAACATGGTTTATTACCAGAAACCCGCTATGCCTGCAAGGATTTGGCAAAAATAATTTTAATAGCATAATGTGAATAGATGTTAATATACTATAAAAACATATACTTAGCAATTTTATCGTTGAACATGGTAAATTCTAAATGGTTTTTCTTTATATTTTATTCTCAAGCCATTAAGGTGCGCGAATAGCGCTTGAAAAGTGGATTTGTAATGTTATTAACAGTATTTGGAGTGATACATGTCTGAATTAAAAGCATTGATTTTTGATGTTGATGGTACCTTGGCCAATACAGAAAAAGACGGTCACCGTGTGGCATTTAATCTGGCCTTCCAACAGGCAGGTCTGGATTGGGACTGGACGGTAGCGCTATATGGAAAATTATTAACGGTAACGGGTGGGAAAGAACGTATACGCTATTATCTTGACGAGTTTAATCAACACTTCAAACGTCCTGAAAACCTCGATGACTACATTGCCGAGTTACACAAAAGCAAAACGGCAATCTATACGCGGCTGTTATCAGAAGGATTGATCCCGCTGCGCGTGGGAGTAAAACGTTTAATCAATGAAGCCAGAGAAGCTGGCTTACGACTGGCTATTGCCACTACCACGACTCCGGCGAATGTCTCCGCCTTGTTAACACACGCGATGGATGAGGATGCTGAAAGCTGGTTTGAAGTCATTGCCGCTGGTGATATTGTTCCGGCTAAAAAACCGGCGAATGATATTTACTGCTACGCTTTGGAGAAAATGGGTCTTGAGCCGGATGATTGCCTGGCATTTGAAGATTCCCATAATGGTATCCTTTCTTCACTGGGAGCTGACCTGGAAACGATTATTACCATTAATGATTATACACATGATCACGATTTCAATGGTGCGTTGCTGGTGCTCGATCATATGGGTGAGCCTGACCATGCCTTCACAGTGTTATCCGGCCCATCATTGAACGACACTTACTTGAACGTCAGTATGTTGAAAGAACTCCATCAGAAAATCACTGCAACCAGCAGATAGACATGGATAAAGATTGTAAACATGCATTACACATGGACAAAATCGAGCCTTTTCGGGTCATGCAGTTATTGGCTGAAGCCAGAAAACTTGAGGCCAAAGGTCAATCGATAATCCATATGGAAGTGGGGGAGCCGGATTTTTCCACACCTGAACCGATTATCCAGGCGGGCATCCAGGCATTAAAACAAGGTAGAACGCATTACACACCCGCTGTCGGTGATATTTCACTTCGTCAAGCTATCAGCGAGTATTACCAACTGCAATTTAACGTGGATGTTGCAGCCGAGCGTATACTGGTGACACCAGGGGCTTCGGGTGCCTTGCAATTAGCGCTGAGTGTTTTGATCAACCCTGGTGATGAAGTGATTCTGGCTGACCCAGGTTATCCCTGTAATCGAAATTTTGTTTACCTGCTCGGTGCTGAGCCAGTCGCTGTTGAGGTTTCAGCCGAAACAAAATTCCAGATAAATAGCCAGCATCTGCCAGGCGTATGGTCCGATTCTTCCAGGGCGCTATTATTGGCGTCACCTTCGAACCCAACGGGCACCATGATCGATAAGGAAGACATGCGTGCAATGATCAATTATGTACATAGTCGTGATGGTCATGTCATTGTAGATGAAATCTATCAGGGCCTTACTTATGATCATGAGGGCTATAGTGCACTTGAGTGTTCAGAAGATGTGTTTGTGATTAACAGCTTTTCCAAGTATTTTGGCATGACTGGATGGCGGGTAGGCTGGATAGTCGCACCTGAATGTTATATTGAAGATCTGGACACGCTCGCACAGAACCTCTATCTGGCAGCTTCAACGCCAGCTCAATTCGCAGCCATTAGCGCATTCACACCCGCCACACTTGCCCTGCTGGAGCAACGCAAGGAAATTTACCGGCAACGCCGAGATTTTCTTATACCGGCACTGCGTTCGCTGGGTTTTAAAGTGCCGTGTGAGCCTGAAGGTGCATTTTATATCTATGCTGATTGCAGTGAACTGACCACAGACAGTTTTAAATTCTGCCAGGATGCATTACACCAGGCAGGCGTTGCCATCACGCCGGGGCTCGATTTTGGCCATAAACAGCCAGAAAAATTTGTGCGCTTTGCCTATACAACTGATTTGCCCAACATCGAAGAAGGCGTGCGGCGTCTGCAGCAGTTCATTAATACTCTATAGTCTCAGCTGCCTCGATCTGACGTCTACCTGGCGGACCTCAGATCAGATGTGGCCTTTTATGATGCGTCACCTGCCATAGACTGTGGATTATCCAGATGAGTGGTAAAGTCTTTTGCCGGATTTTCTACAGCAATATCGAGATAAGCCTGTTTGTTTTCCTCAGACTCAAAATAGATATCAATGGCATTATCGCCTTCACCCTCGATCACATGAGGAGCATGGCTGATCTCTTTGACGTCATGTAAGGAAATAGGATCGGTAGTTGAAATAAGCATGATAGATACTCCTGATATTGAGATTGGAAATCAAAAGCCCTCAATGCTTAGTGCAGTAGAAAATAAATATTATTCGAGTCGATACGGGGCAAAAATTCTGTGGTTTTGTTATTCAAATGGCGATGTTTTCAGGATGCCGTGACGCGCTAGTAAAGCCACTCCATAAGATGCCTGATGATGCTGCGCCTGCAACACGGGTACGCCGAGATAACGCTCTCGTATACGATTCCAGGCTATATTGCCAGAACCACCACCGGCTGTTAGCACTATTTCAGGTCCAGGCGCCCCGAGTTGTTGCAAGAGTGCATAGGACTGGGCTTCAATGCGGCTAATGCCTTCCAGCAGACCCTGGAAAATAATGGCCCGCGATTCAGGGTCTTCAGGTATTTTTTGCGGTAGTCGAGGTTGCATGTGAGGATCTGCAATCGGGAAGCGTTCGCCTGGTGCCGGTAGGGGATAGTAATCCAGTCCCGTGTCTTCATCAGGATTCAGTAAAGGTGTGAGCTTGTGCATTTCGTCTATCGAAAAAAAAGTTAATAGTGCCGCGCCACCACTGTTGGAAGCACCACCTGCCAGCCAGTGAGCGAAGATTCTGTGGCTGTAGACACCATGTTGACGTGAGTTAATCGGCTTATCTGAAATAATTTTTGTTACCAGGGTAGAGCCTAACGAGGTCACCGCCTGACCTGTTTTATGTGCCCCAGTTGCCAGGAATGCTGCAGTGCTGTCCGTCGTGCCGGTGACGATCAAAGCTTGTGGATTAAGACCAAGGCTAATTGATAGCTGCTTGTCGATGGGCCCAATGACGGTACCGGGTGGATATACTCTGGGTAGTAGTTGACGATTAAAGCTTAATGTAGTCACCCATTGCGGCCAATCGGATGCACCTGGTGTAAAACCGAGTTTGAGCGCGTTATTCTCATCACTGATGCCAAACTGACCTGATAATTTACCTATGATCCAGTCTGACTGGTGTAATGCATAGCGAGCTTCAGGGTAATTGGCGTGCAGGTAGAGTAATTTTGCCAGACTGGATCCCGGGCCATGCGCGGGGCTATCGGCTGGCGCATGCTGACTGATCAGGCCGGCTTGTTGCTGGCATCGTGAATCATTGTACATCAATGCAGGAGCAGATGGCTTTCCTTGCTGGTCGCACACTAGCAGACTAGAAGAGGTTCCATCAACACTGATGGCAAGCACTTCGCTAGCGGCAATCTTTTCCAATAAATCATGCATCACCTGTAAAAGTGATTGCCACCAAACATGAGGATCCTGCTCATATTGACCTGGGCCTGCATTCACTACCGGCGTGAAAAGCATCGTGCTTTCAGCCACTATATCTGCATTGTCATTGATCGCCGTGGCTCTGCAACCCGATGTGCCCAGGTCTATGCCGACATACAAGGCCATGTTATTGATCAGGGTAAGTCAACGGACGGGGCTGGCTGCCAGTCTGATGCGCGATGTTCGGCGACAACGGTGGTATAAATGCCGCCACGGACATTAAATTCAGCGGACACTCTCATAAAGCGTGGCTGACTGGCAGCGACCAGATCATTGAGAATCTGATTGGTGACAGCCTCATGAAAGGCACCCTCATCACGGTACGACCAGATATACATCTTCAAGCCTTTGAGTTCGATACAAAGTTTGTCGGGTACATATTCCACATTAATAGTGGCAAAATCAGGTTGTCCTGTTTTCGGGCAAAGGCATGTGAATTCAGGGATATCAATCCTGATGGTGTAATCAGGATCAAGTTTAGGATTTTCAAAGGTTTCCAGGGTTTTGCTCGGTTTGGTACTCATTTATTTATCATTCCTGTGCAATTAGGGCTTAGTCTTGGAAGCAAAATACTTTACACTAAACGGAATTCATTCGACACTATGCAAGTTTTGTAATCGTATCGATACTAACTATAAAATTAACCTATAAAGCTAATAAATACATGCGCTTAGATAAAATAAAGATTGCCGGATTTAAATCCTTCGTCGACCCGACAACGGTCCATATTACCAGTAACCTGACCGGAGTCGTTGGTCCAAATGGCTGTGGCAAGTCGAATATCATCGATGCCGTGCGCTGGGTCATGGGCGAAAGCTCGGCCAAGCACCTGCGTGGCGAATCGATGGCAGACGTCATTTTCAATGGATCATCCAGCAGAAAGCCGGTTGGTCAGGCCATTATTGAACTCATTTTTGATAATTCCGACGGTACGCTCGGTGGACAATATGCCAGTTTCAGCGAGATTTCGATCAAACGGCAAGTGACTCGCGATGGCTTATCTCAATACTACCTGAATGGCGCACGATGCCGCCGCAGAGATGTTACCGATATCTTTCTCGGTACGGGTCTTGGACCCAGAAGCTACTCAATTATCGAGCAGGGTATGATATCCCGTTTGATCGAGGCAAAACCGGAAGAGCTGCGTGTGTTCTTCGAAGAGGCGGCCGGCATTTCAAAATATAAAGAACGTCGACGCGAGACCGAGACGCGTATCAAGCATACACGTGAAAACCTGGATCGTCTCAATGATTTACGTGATGAAATTGATAAACAGCTGCAACATCTTCAGCGACAGGCGAACACGGCTGAAAAATATAAAACTTTTAAAGAAGAAGAGCGTCAACGTAAAGCCGAGCTATTGGCACTGCGTTTACGTGATCTGGACAAGGATGCGATCGCTCAGCAGAAAAAAATACAGGAAAGAGAAACGGCGCTGGAAGGAGCACGGGCTGCGCAGCAATCCATAGAAACCGCTATGGAAAAAGATCGTGAGCAACATATTGAAGCTACCGATGCATTTAATCTGGTGCAAACGCGTTTCTATGGACTGGGTAGTGATATTGCCAGAGATGAGCAAGCTATCCAACATGCACGTGAGATACGTACGAAGCAAAAATCCGATCTCGAACAGCTTGAAAATAGTTGCAATGAGATGCAACAGCACATCACATTAGATGAAAAACATATCGCCGATTTAAGTCAACAACTGGAAACACTCAGCCCCCAGCTTGAGAAAGCCAAGATTGAAAGCAACCAAAGCCGTGAATCCCTGTCCTCGGCTGATGAAGTAATGCATCAGTGGCAACAGGATTGGGATGAGTTTAATCAGAAAGCATCGCAACCCTCGGAAGCGGCACAGGTTCAACGCGCGAGAATTGAACACATAGAAAAGCAGGTCGTTCAGGGACAGCAGAGACTGGAGCGCACACAGGCGCAGTTGAATGAAATTAATTTAGGACAGTTCAGTTCACAAATTTCCACGCTAGAAGAGAATGAGCAACAAAAAATGCTAGGGATGAATGCTGCCCAAAGCAAACTGGAAAATACGCGAGAACAGATTATCCAGTTGCGGCAGCAAAACCAGGATAAGGCACAGGAAGTCAGTGACCTGCGTGGTGATATCCAGAATCATCAGGGGCGCCTGAGTTCTCTGAAGGAGCTGCAACGGGCGGCACTGGGTCAATCTGATAATAAAGTCATGCAGTGGCTGGCAGAGCATGATCTGGGGGATGCGCCAAGACTGGTGCAAAAACTACAAGTGGAAAAGGGTTGGGAAACCGCTGTTGAAACGGTAATGGGCCTGAATCTTGAAGCGGTTTGTATTGACGATTTCAATACCATTCCGGATTTATTAAACCGGCTTGAAAATGGTGCAGTGGCATTTTTTGATACCCGTTCCAGTAAAGCCGGGCATGCGAAAAACTCTAACATTAACTCCTTGCTCGAATATGTTAGTTCACCATGGCCACTGGATGCACTGATGTCGGGTGTTTATGCAGCTTCAGATCTCGGTGAAGCGCTGGCATATCGCGATCGGTTGGAGAGCCATGAATCCATCGTCACCCGTGACGGTGTTTGGATAGGACCATCATGGGTCAGACTGATCAGGGCGCGCGATGAAAAGTCCGGTGTCATTGCCAGAGAGCAGGAAATTAAAACTTTGTCTGATGAAATAGAAACACTTCAGACAGATTTTAATGAGAAACAAACTCAGCTGGAGGCAGAAAAAAGAAGACAGGCTGAATTTGAAGAGTCCAGAGAATTATTGCAACAGGAAGTTAATCAGATCCATAGAGAGCATACTGAAGCGAAATCTCAATCAAGCGCTATGAAGTCTCGTCTTGAGCAGCTGAGTTTACGGCATCAAAATCTACAGTCGGAACAACAGGAAATAGATAAAAGCCTGTTGCATGAAGGCGATGAGCTGAAGCAGGCACGAACACTGCTTAATAGCTCGCTGGAAAGTATAGAAGCTTTTTCTCGAGAAAGAGAAGCGCTGGTGGCGAAACGGGAATCATTGAAAGCGCAGCTTGATGCAGCACGCCAGGAGGCGAGAAAATATCAGGATGAAGTTCATCAACTGGATCTTCAATGCCAGTCAAAGACAGGACTGCTGAAGTCAACAGAACAAAATTTGACGCGAATGCAATCACAGATTAAAGGTTTGGATGAACAGAGGCAGGAATTGGCATCCTCACTTGAGGAAGGCCTGGAGCCAGTACAAAGTCTCGAAAAAGGTCTCGAAGTATTATTAAGTGAACGGGTTCTGGTCGAAACTGAATTGAAACATGCGCGTAAGCAACTGGAAGATATTGATGCCTCTATGCGACAACATGAAAAAGACAGGCATGCCAAGGAGCAAAATGTTCAGGAAATGCGCAGTCAGCTTGAACAGGCCAGAATGGTATGGCAGGAATTTAATATTCGAGCAAAAACATTGAAGGAGCAACTGGATCAAACCGGTTTTGCACTGAATGATTTACTCCAGACTCTTGAACAAGATGCGACCGAAGCCCTGTGGCAGGAACAGGTTAATAAACTGGAAACCAGAATACAGAGACTCGGTCCCATCAACCTCGCAGCCATTGATGAATTTGCTGAACAAACAGAGCGCAAGGAGTATCTCGATAGTCAGTATTTAGATATTACTACGGCACTGGAAACCCTGGAAAATGCCATTCGTAAAATAGACAAGGAAACCAGAACACGCTTCAAGGAAACTTTTGACAAGGTCAATACAGGTTTGCAGCGTTTATTCCCGCGGGTATTTGGCGGCGGCCATGCCTATCTTGAGTTAACGGGTGACGATTTACTGGACTCAGGGGTCAGCGTGATGGCCCGGCCTCCAGGTAAGCGAAACAGCTCTATACATCTATTGTCCGGTGGTGAGAAGGCCTTGACTGCCGTGGCGCTTGTGTTTGCTATTTTTGAACTCAATCCAGCACCTTTTTGTATGCTTGATGAGGTTGATGCACCTTTGGATGATGCTAATGTGGGTCGTTTTTGTGAATTGGTCAAGGAAATGTCAGAAACAATACAGTTTATATTTATCACGCATAACAAGGTAACGATGGCAATGTCCAACCAGCTTTCTGGTGTTACCATGCATGAACCCGGTGTTTCAAGAATGGTTGCTGTTGATGTGGATGAGGCCGTCAAACTGGCTGCCATGTAATTTATCAATGCTTGTGAAATTAATAACAACAGGATCATATGACCATGGATGCCTTTAGGTGGGTATTATTATCAATAGGCGTTATCATTTTTTTGTTGATTTTTTTCCTGAGTAAGAAAAAATCAACTGACTCCGACTGGGAAAATGACAAGATAGAGCCAGGTTTTATTGCATCAGACAATGAAACCAATACAGAAGCTTATGCCACTGATGATAGTCAATCATCACTGAATAGCCTGGCAGAAAACATACAGTTTGATGATGGTGGTGATTCCCGCTTTTCATTTTCTCCACCACAACAGGATGCCATAAACAAAACCTCCACGAGTCAAGAGGACGCTAGCTCTGAAACCAAGCTGATTGCCCTGTATCTGGTTGAGAAGCATGGTGGAATGTTAACAGGATCCGATATTATCGAATCTCTGGAGCAGGCCGGTATGCGCTATGGTGATATGAAAATATTTCACTATATTTCCGATCACGATAAAGCTGACTCCAGCTCCGTTTTCAGCATAGCGAATCTTATTGAGCCGGGTTGGTTTGATCTGATATCAATCAGTAATATGAAAACACCCGGGCTAACGATTTTTCTGAATCTGCCAGGCCCAATCAATGGTATACGAGCATTTGATGAAATGGTGGTTGTGATAAACAAATTGGAAAAATTATTACCTGTCACGCTTAAGGATAAATCCAGAAATAATGTTTCCAAGCAAATGTTAATGCACATGAGAGAAGAAGTTGCAGAATTTGACAGAATGAAAGCAATGTCATAATTAATACCCACGGTTATGCCAGAATTTGTCACCGCAATACTCGAATAAAAATTGATATGAAGCCTTCCGCAGAAATAAAAAAAAAGATCAAGTTATTAAGTGAGCAAATAAATTATCACAATATTCGCTATTATGCTTATGATGATCCGGAAATACCGGATGCAGAATATGATCGATTAATGAATGAATTGCAGGCACTGGAAAAACAGTATCCCGAATTAATAACATCCAATTCACCAACCCAAAGAGTGGGCACCAGTCCACTGGCTGCTTTTGGTCAGGTCACTCACACAATCCCTATGTTGTCTCTGGCGAATGCCATGAATGAAGATGAACTTAGGGAATTTGATAAAAGAATCCGGCAGTCACTTTCCATTGAACAGGTAAAATATGCAGCCGAACCGAAGCTTGATGGGCTGGCGGTTAGTTTGCGCTATGAAAATGGCGTATTGGTAACAGCAGCAACGCGTGGAGATGGTTATGTGGGTGAAGATATTACCCAAAATATACGCACCATCCATAGCATCCCCTTGCAGCTGGTGGGTAGAAATATACCAGCCGTTATAGAGGCCAGGGGAGAAGTATTCATGCCGAAGAAAGGATTTGAGCTACTCAACAAAAAAGCGCTTGAGGAAGGTAGTAAAATCTTCGCTAACCCCAGAAATGCGGCAGCGGGTAGTCTTAGGCAGCTTGATTCCAGAGTGACTGCTTCAAGGCCCCTGGAAATGATATGTTATGGTGTTGGTGAAGTGGAAGGTCTAAAACTTCCAGCACATTATAGTGAGATAATTGAAAAACTTAAAATGTTTGGACTGCGCATATCACCCGAAAGATCGTTATTAACAGGTGTTGATGAATGTCTCCAGTACTATAAAGAAATAGCTGATCGGCGTGATCGTTTACCTTATGAAATTGATGGTATCGTTTTCAAGGTTGATAGTATTGCGCAACAACAAGAACTCGGATTTGTATCGCGTGCACCCAGATGGGCTATAGCACATAAGTTTCCTGCACAGGAGGAAATGACTCGTTTGTTGGCTGTCGATTTCCAGGTAGGTCGAACCGGTGCTGTCACTCCGGTAGCCCGTCTGCAACCTGTCGCAGTGGGTGGTGTCATGGTGAGTAATGCCAGTCTTCATAACATGGACGAAATTAAGCGCCTGGATATCCGCATAGGTGATACAGTCATTCTCCGCAGGGCCGGTGATGTTATTCCGCAAATAGTCAGCGTGGTTATTTCACGCCGGCCAACCGCAGCAAAAAAAATTAAAGCACCTTTACGCTGTCCAGTTTGCCGATCAGATGTCATCAGACCTGAAGGTCAGGCTGCTTTGCGTTGTAGCGGTGGTTTGTATTGCGAAGCTCAGCGCAAGGAGGCCATTAAGCATTTTGCTTCCAGGAAAGCGATGGATATTGAAGGACTGGGAGACAAACTGGTTGAACAACTGATCAATGAAAACCTGGTGCATGACCCTGCGGACCTGTTTTTACTAAAACAAGAGCAATTATCTGGCCTTGATCGTATGGGTGACAAGTCGGCGCTGAATCTGATTAATGCATTGGAAAAAAGTAAACAAACAACATTACAAAAATTCATCTATTCATTAGGTATACGCGAAGTTGGCGAGTCAACTGCCAGATCTTTGGCGCAACATCTGGGAACGCTGGATGCTATTATAAAAGCTGATGAAGAAACGCTTGTCAATATTCCTGATATTGGTCCTATTGTCGCTGCGAATATCGTTAGTTTTTTCAAACAAAAGCATAATGTTGATGTTGTAGATAAACTCATTGAAAGAGGGCTGGCATGGAAACAACAACAAGAACCTCAATCAGCATCGCTGGCAGGACAAACATTTGTTATTACAGGTACTTTATCCAATATGTCACGAGCAGAAGCTAAAGATGCGCTTTTACTGCTTGGAGCGAAAGTAACGGGTAGCGTCTCATCTAAAACAGATTATCTGATCGCAGGTGATAGTCCGGGCTCAAAGGCTGACAAAGCACGCGATTTAGGTGTGTCCATTCTTGATGAAGCAGAATTTTTAAAATTAATCAAAAACAAATAATGAAATATCTGATCGCCATTATTATCATGTCTTTATTGTTAGCCCAGGCTAATGCAATGGCTGCAAAGAACTGCCTTTATGTTTCTTCTTACCATGCTGGTTATGAATGGGATGATGGTGTGTATTCGGCACTAAAAAATACTTTAAAAAACCAATGTAATCTCGAAACATTTTATCTGGATAGTAAACGCAATCAACAAACTAAATGGATAAAATGGAAAGCCAGGGAGGCTATGAAATTAATTAAGCAGTTTGAGCCTGATGTTATTATTGCTGCGGATGATAATGCATCACGTTATCTAGTGATGCCCTATCTGAAAGACAATAAGATCCCTGTTGTTTTTTGTGGCGTTAACTGGAGCATGAAGGAATATGGTTATCCATACAAAAATACCACGGGGATGATAGAAATATCGCCAATAAGACCGCTGATAAAACAGTTGAAAATATTTTCTCCTGATATTAAAACTGGTGTATTCCTTTCTAGCAATGCAGTGACTGAGCATAAGGATTATAAACACTACAAAAAAAAGTTTCTAGACAATGGCATAATACTGGATTCAATGTTTGTCAGTAATTTCAGCCGTTGGGTAGAAAGTTTTAAACAGGCACAGAAATATGATTTCATTTTTCTGGGTAATAATGCCGGTATCAATGATTGGTACAAACCTGAGGCTGATCGCATTGTCGCCATGTATGCAAAAAAAATCAGTGTAACGAGCTATAAGTGGATGTTGCCATATAGCGTATTTGCCTTTACCAAGTTGCCAGAAGAGCAGGGCAATTGGGCCGCAAAAGCGGCATTGTCCATATTAAAAGGTACTGATCCTGCGCAAATACCTGTAATATATAACAGGCAATGGGATATGTGGTTGAATACACATATAATAAATAAAATGAACCTTAATATTCCCCACTCACTTTACAGGCGCTCGAAGCATTTTTAGGCTATGGCAAAAAAATTAGTACATATTCCATTAAAAGAGCTAATGCTGATTATTGTGCTCTTTATTGTTTTGCTTTTAATATCAACGGCTTTTCTTGTCTGGAAAGATATCCAGCATGCTGAAAACAAATTTAATCAACAGTCCCGTCTTTTATACAATGACTTATCTAAAAATATTAGTGACATAAATGACGTATTAAATGGATTCGTCGCTCTGTATAATGCTGTTGGTGTAGTTGATCCGGATCAATTTTCCTACTACGCCAAGGAAATGCTGCATGGATACCGGGCCATCGATACCATTAAAATACTCACCCGCGTTGATCAGGCATTCAGACAGGAATACACTGATATGATGAGTGAGGAAGGTTTTCCTGCATTTGAAATTCAAGAAGGTGAACGAGGTAAACCTCGGCAATGGAAACCATCGCTTAATAAATCTACTTATTATCCAGTCACAGCCATAGAGCCATTAACGCCTGAAAAAATCATTGAGATAGGTTACGACGCATATTCATTACCCGCGTTTCGAAAAGCTATTGATACGGCAATTAACACAGGCGAAGTTTCTGCAGTTAGTGATATCAATATAACGAACGGCAACAGGGGGTATACTGCGTTTAAGCCAATTTATGCAGGCCGAATAATACCTGATTCTGAAGAGGAGAAAAAATCCCAGGCACTATATCTAGTATCTGTTTTTATAGAATTACAGAATTTATTAACCAGCAAGAACATTAGTTCAGGCGTGAATGCCTCACTATATCATAAGGATAAATTGACAGGTATTTATAACAAATTACTCAACAGGCAAGCGGCTGATATAAAAACACCAACTGCGTTTCAATTTACTGAATTTAAATATAACAGACCGGTAGATAATCAGGGTCAGTCACTGATGTTGTCTGTTTCAAAAGTAATTGGGTTCGAAGTCATACGTAGCAGGGTCATATTGGTGGCCATTTTAATCTGGGGTGGATTTGCATTCCTGATACTTTATATCATTAATTCAAATTATATCCAGCGCATGGAGCGTGAAGCATCTTTAACTGCCTGGCAATGGGAAAAGGAACGTGCCGATGTTACATTGCATTCGTTGGCTGATGCTGTCATCACAACGAACCTGGAAGGTGTTGTGGATTATATGAATCCTGTCGCCGAGAAATTAACTGGTTGGACGAGTTATCACGCAGTAGGCCGAGGCATAGAAGATGTATTCAAGCTAATAGATGAAGCCAATGAAAAACCCCAGCCTTGCCCTGTCGCTGAATGTATTCGACGTGGTGTTTTAAAGCACTCAGACGCAGATATTTCACTCATTAATCGTAGAGGTGAAATGTTGTCTATTGACTACTCAATCGCCCCAATGTATGACCAGAATAAAAATGTTATAGGTGGGGTGCTGGTGTTCCAGGATGTCGGTTCCTCACGAATGATGTCAAAATTACTTTCCTATCAAGCGACACACGATGATTTAACCGGTTTATACAACAGGCGAGAGTTTGAGAGGCGCATGTCACGTTCTATCGAACGTATTTTCAGGTATAAAGAGCATTATGTACTGCTCTATATGGATCTGGATCAGTTCAAGGTGGTCAATGACCGATGTGGGCATGTCGGTGGTGATCTTGTGTTGCGCCAAATCTCGGAATTGGTCACCCCACTCATCAAGGAACGGGAAACATTTGCGCGCCTGGGTGGCGATGAATTTGGTGTTCTACTGGAAGGTTATACGCTGGAGGAAGCCAAAAGTGTCGCCAAAGAAATACTCGACGCCATCCGTAAATATCGTTTTCACTGGTCCGGTAAAATTTTCGAAATAGGGGTGAGTATTGGTATTGTAGATATCGATTCGGGCATGCAATCAATCAGCAATATTATGGGCCATGCCGATGCCGCTTGTTATATGGCCAAAGATTTGGGTGGTAATAATAGTCAGGTTTATCAAGTCGACGATGCTGACTATAAGCAACGAAAAGACCAAATGCGATGGGTGCAACGAATTACCCAGGCATTTGCTGATAGTCGATTTATATTATTCGCACAAAAAATAGTTTCACTACATAAAGAGTCGGAAGAGCATTATGAAATATTGATGCGCATGTTGGGAGATAATGGTGAGCTACTGGTACCTCAGGAGTATATTATTGCAGCCGAACGCTATGGCAGTATGCAGGACATAGATCGCTGGGTGATAAGAAATGCGTTCATCCATATCAGCCAATATGTTCATAATAGGGAGAATGATCCAAACCTGCCTCTACGACACTATGCAATTAATTTATCAGGCCATACACTCAGTAGTAACAGTATGATTGATTATGTGAAAGAGCAGTTTAAGGAATTTCCTGGAGCAATCAATCATGTCATATTTGAAATTACAGAAACTGTTGCTATTTCTAATCTGGCAAGTGCACAACATTTCATCTCAGAATTTAAGAGCATGGGCGTAAGGTTTTCACTGGATGATTTTGGAACCGGCGTGAGTTCTTTTAATTACCTGAAAAATCTGAAAGTCGATTATCTAAAAATTGATGGCGGCTTTGTTCGTGAAATGATGATTGATCCCGTTGATTATGCGATGGTTAAATCAATAAGCCATATCGGTCATGTGATGGGCATTAAAACGATTGCCGAGCATGCGGAAACCAGAGAAGTATGTGATAACCTGCGTGAAATCGGCGTTGATTATGCGCAAGGGTTTTATTTGCATGAGCCGGAAAAGCTCGATAATCTGATTCTGGGGATTACTGATAAATCAGAGGCTGTTTGATCCGGTTAGTTATTCATCTGACGTGCAAAACAGGATGATCCCATACGTCTTGTGATTTATGCGGGTAATACTTTTTTAAACGGCTTGACCGTCACATTTTCAAATACACCCTGTTCACTATAGGGATCCTTGTTTGCCCATTCAACGGCTTCTTCCAGGCAGCTAAACTCGGCAACGATTAGACTACCGGTAAACCCGGCAATAGACGGATCTTCAGTATCAATGGCAGGAAATGGGCCTGCTGTCAGCAACCTGCCTTCATCCTGTAATTGCCTGAGTCGATGTAGATGTGCCTCTCTGACCGATAAACGTAAATTCAGGCTATCTGCTACATCTTCACCGATGATGGCGTAAAGCATTTGTTACTCCTTGTTAGTGGTTTCGTCGTCCGGAATATATTTGGAAAGATAAATCCCCTGGAGGACAACAAAAATGAATGTTAGTCCGAGCATGCCATAGACTTTAAAACCCACCCAGGTTTCTTCGTCATAATATTTAAAAACATAAATATTAAGAAAGCCCAATGCAATAAAAAATACAGCCCAGCTGAAATTCAGTCGCAGCCAGATTTTTCCAGGTACATCTATGGCATTGGACAGCATTCTTTCAGCAATGGTTTTTTCACCTATAAACTGGCTACCAAGAAAGACGCCACCGAATAACCAGTTAACGATACTGACTTTCCATTTGATGAAGATTGGATCATGAAGTATCAAAGTCAGGCCTCCAAATAACGTGACCAGGACCACGGTAATGACATGCATTTTTTCTATTTTATGATGTTTGAACCAGTTAAAGGCAACCTGGATAATAGTGGCAACGATGATAGCTGCAGTAGCAACAAATATAGCATCACCATCATCCTGGTAAGATTTGTAGATCTGATAGGCTGCATAAAATGCAATTAAGGGGAAAAAATCAAATAAAAATTTCATGTGTTTGAGGTATCTATTATGTTTAATTGTCTTGAGTCTGGAGTATAATACGACAAATTGTATCAATACCTTATAATATCATTATCTTACCCGTATTCAGTAATAATACAAATGATTGCCAGAAATTGTGGCAGTGGGGATCGGGTCGGTGCATAACCACTAAATAGAAGGTGCATGTTTTTATGCTCTATGATTTACATAGTCATTCTACCGCTTCAGATGGCACATTGAAACCTTCTGAGCTGATTCAAAAAGCATCTGCTCAAGGTGTTGATGTATTAGCATTGACAGATCACGATACCACCGCAGGAATGGAGGAAGCGAGAAAAGCTGCTGTTGAGTACAATATTAAATTAATAGAAGGGGTAGAGATTTCGGTTAGTTGGGAAAAACTCACTATCCATATTCTCGGTCTAGGTTTGCGCCGTGATAGCGATAGGCTCCAACAAGGCCTGAAGAAATTGCGCGACTTTCGCCATTGGCGGGCAGAAGAAATTGCCCGAAAGCTTGAAAAGGCCGGCGTTACTGATGCTTTAAATGGTGCAAAAAAATATGCCGCAGGTGAGTTGATCAGTCGTACACACTTTGCCAGGTACCTGGTTGAATGTGGTAAAGCCAGAAATGTTTCTGATGTATTCAAAAAATTTCTTGTTAGCAACAAGCCGGGACATGTCTCTGGACAGTGGGCAGACCTGAGTGACGCTATTAGCTGGATAAGGGACGCGCAAGGCCATGCGGTGATTGCACACCCGGCACGCTATAAAATGAGTGCCACTAAATTGCGTCGCTTCATCGAGCAATTCAAGCAAGCAGGCGGTGCTGGTATTGAGGTCGTATCAGGCAGCCACAGTGTCAATGATCGGCATAATATGGCTCAATATGCTCGTAAATACCAGTTGTATGCCTCATCGGGTTCTGATTATCATGGCCCTGAAAATACCTGGATTGAACTGGGCCGTCTGGCGGAACTTCCAAAAGACTGTGAACCTGTATGGCAGCTTTTCGAATGAGTCCGAGCTAATGAGTCAATTTTTTCAGATACACCCGCAAAACCCCCAACTCAGACTGATCCGCAGGAGTGTTGATATGCTCAAGGATGGAGCGGTTATCGTCTATCCCACCGATTCAAGTTACGCACTGGGTTGCCTGATAGGTAATAAAACGGCTATGGACCGCATAAGGGCTATCAGGCAGGTTGACAATGATCATAATTTCACTCTGGTGTGTCGTGATTTGTCGGAAATTGCAAGCTATGCAAAGGTTGATAATATCGCCTATAGAATGGTTAGAAAGCTGGTGCCAGGGCCCTATACGTTCATATTTAAAGCCACCGGTGAAGTCCCAAGAAGATTGCAGCACCCAAAGCGAAAAACAATCGGTATTCGTATTCCGGACCATCCTATTGCGCATGCCTTGCTGGATGAGTTGTCAGAACCCATCATGAGCTCAACGTTGATAATGCCTGGAGAAGATGAGCCAATGATGGATCCTTATGAAATGCGTGAGCGTTTACAGCATAGTGTTGATCTGGTCATCGATGGTGAGAGCTGCGGGTTTGAACCGACTACTGTGATCGATTATCAGGAAGGTTCTCCACGGATTATAAGGCAAGGGCGTGGCGATGTTTCCATGATTGTATAAGCCAGGATGTTACCATGACGACATTTTTGCTATTGCTTCTTTTTCCATCGATTGGCATGTTGGTTTATTCCGCTCTGGTGATGCGTGAAATGTATCTTGATCAGTCATCGGGTCGCTCCGGCGGCAAGCTTAGCCCCTTTGTAAAGTGGCTGCGCAGGATATTAAGATTCAAAACTCAACGGCGGCACCGCTACTACCTGATCATATTTATAATTTGTTTTATTATCATCCTGGGTATCCTGCTTTATATGCCATTAAATACAATAAATAACAATGGTATATAATAATAATCTATAATTATTCTAGCTGCTTGATGTGTTTATTTTGCTTCAATCATGCTACTGCATAAGGGTATAATTTCAGGCATGGGAGAATTCAGCGTCTTACAAAAAATAACGGTATGGGTTTTGCCCGTTTTGTTTGCTATTACAGTTCATGAAGTGGCGCATGGTTGGGTGGCCAGTCGTCTCGGTGACATGACGGCTAAAATGCTCGGACGCTTGACATTGAACCCATTCAAACATATCGATCCGATTGGCACTGTCGTTTTACCCGCAGTGACCTTGATATTTGCAGGCTTCTTTTTTGGCTATGCCAAACCAGTACCCGTGACCTATGAGAATTTGCGCCGGCCCAAAAGAGATATGGCTCTGGTGGCATTAGCGGGTCCCATGTCAAATCTGATCATGGCCTTGCTGTGGGTTTTATGGATAAAAATGGCCATCTTGATGATTGAAACATTCCCATCAGCCGCTTTATTTATGATAGCTACCGGCATTGCAGGTATAATGGTGAATTTGATCCTGATGGTTTTGAATATGTTGCCGTTGCCGCCGCTGGATGGCGGACGCGTACTCACAGGCTTGCTGCCTATGCCGTATTCTGCCTACGTGGCAAAGATAGAACCTTATGGTTTTTTCATACTGATTGCGTTACTGCTGATGGGATTGCTGGGTAAAATAATCTGGCCCGCTGTAATGTTTTTAATGTTCTGGTTTGCTGGTTTAACCGGGCTGTCCGAACAGCAGGTATTAGCGTTATTACAAGCCATATTGCCCTCCGGGGCCTGAAATAAGGAGGAGTCTTGAATTCGGTCGTATCTCAACAACAACGGGTATTGTCAGGTATGCGTGCTACAGGCGCGTTACACCTTGGACACTATCATGGCGTGTTAAAAAACTGGATCAAACTCCAGCATGAATATGAATGTTTCTTCTTTGTTGCAGACTGGCATGCATTAACGACTCATTATGAAGATACCAGCATGATTGAAAAACATGTCTGGGAGATGGTGATCGACTGGTTGGCGGCGGGTGTTAATCCCAGTTCTGCCAAATTATTCATTCAGTCTCGTATTCCAGAGCATGCGGAGCTGCATTTGCTACTCTCCATGATCACGCCTATTGGCTGGCTTGAACGTGTACCGACTTATAAAGACCAGCAGGAGATGTTGAAAGAAAAAGACCTGGCAACTTATGGTTTTCTTGGTTACCCGTTGTTACAAAGTGCTGATATTTTAATGTACAAGGCAAGTCTGGTGCCAGTGGGTGAGGATCAGGTGGCTCATGTGGAGTTGACCAGAGAAGTCGCCAGGCGATTCAATCATATATACGGTCGTGAGGTGGATTTTGAGTCCAGGGCAGAGGCTGCCATCATGAAAATGGGCAAGAAAAACTCAAAACTGTATAAAACCCTGAAAACACGTTACCAGGAAAAGGGTGATCATGAAGCCCTGAACACGGGTAGAGCTTTGCTGGATGAGCAGAAAAATCTGACTATAGGTGACAGGGAAAGGTTATTTGGTTATCTGGAAGGTGGTGGCCGAATGATTTTACCAGAGCCGGAATCCTTGCTGACGCCGGCATCGCGCATGCCAGGATTGGATGGACAAAAAATGTCAAAATCCTATGGTAATACCATTGGCCTGCGTGAAGACCCTGAAATTGTTGAAAAAAAGCTCAGAACCATGCCAACGGACCCCGCTCGTGTCCGTCGTACGGACCCAGGCAATCCCGCGCAGTGTCCTGTTTGGCAATTACACGAAGTGTATTCCAATGATGAAGTTAGAAACTGGGTACAACAGGGCTGCACGACAGCCGGGATTGGCTGCGTTGATTGCAAGCAGCCTGTGATTGATGCTGTATTGATGGAATTACAGCCCATTCGTGACCGCGCGCAACATTTTATTGAAGATCCGGGCGCTGTGCGTGGTATCATTGCGGAAGGTTGTGAAGCAGCACGAGATGTCGCCAGGGATACCATGACAGAGGTCAGAGAATCCATGGGATTACTCTATAATAACAAATAGATAGATTGTTATTCTAATAAATTACTTTAATTATAGATATAAAGATAAATGGCTGATAAACAACATAATAATCTGACGCTGGTGGCTAATTCCGGTACTGATGAAACTGTGGAAGCTGCTGCGTCCGACAAAGACAATGCTCCACAGCAAGTAGAAATGCCGTTTGCTATCGTTCAGGGCGAAGCGATCACCGCCTTGCCGCAGGATCTTTATATTCCACCGGATGCATTAGAGGTCTTTCTGGAGGCCTTCGAAGGTCCGCTGGATCTTTTACTGTATTTGATCAAGCGCCAAAATCTTGATGTGCTCGATATTCCTATTGCCGAAATTACACGCCAATATATGGATTATATCGACTTGATGCAGAATATGCGACTGGAGCTGGCGGCTGAATATCTGGTTATGGCAGCTATGCTGGCCGAGATCAAATCCAGGATTCTTCTGCCAAGGCCGGTAGAAGCGGATGCTGATGAGCACGATCCACGTGCAGAACTGGTCAGGCGCTTGCAGGAATATGAACGCTTTAAACAGGCGGCAGAAGAGATTGAAGAGCTACCACGAATGGGGCGGGAACTACATGCAGTCAGTGTTGAGGTAGTGGAAACCAATGTGGTTAAACTGGAGCCGGACGTTGATCTGAAGGACTTGCTAACTGCTTTTAAAGATGTGCTGCACCGTGCTGAAATGTTTACTAACCACCACATTGCCATGGAACCATTATCAGTGCGGGAACGTATGTCCAGCGTGCTAAGTATGGTCAAATCCGAGAGTTTTACAGCATTTACTGCGCTATTTGATGTCAAGGAAGGCAGAATGGGTGTTGTCGTCACCTTCCTCGCCATTCTTGAATTGATCAAGGAGTCTTTGCTCGAACTGGTTCAGGCCGAACCCTTCAGTCCAATTCATGTCAAGGCAGTGGCTGCGAGTGAGCAGTCAATTGAAACAACAGAATCAGAAACAAACCCATAGATTACTGATATCAAGGTATGAATCAATGAGTGAGAAATCATTAAAAAATATACTGGAAGCGGCATTACTAGCAGCGGGCCGACCGCTATCAATCGACCAATGTTTGTCATTGTTTCTGGATAATGAGCAACCGGACAGAGATGACATTCGTGCCGCCATGGATGAACTGATCGAAGATTATAAAGATCGTTCTATTGAAGTTAAACAAGTGGCCAGTGGCTATCGCATCCAGGTTAAAGAAGATTACTCTGAATGGGTTTCACGCTTATGGTCAGAGCGACCTTCGCGCTATTCGCGCGCGTTGCTGGAAACACTTTCATTAATGGCTTATCGTCAACCCATCACACGCGGTGAAATAGAAGATATTCGTGGCGTTAGTGTCAGTACAAATATCATCAAGACCTTGCTGGAACGTGAATGGGTCAAAGTGGTGGGTTACAGGGATATTCCCGGCAAGCCTGCCATGTATGGCACCACGAAAAAATTTCTCGATTATTTCAATCTGAAATCTTTGGATGAATTACCCACTCTGGCAGAGCTGCGTGATATCGACAGCATTAATGCTGAACTGGATTTTGAAATGCCCGGTATACCCGCTGTCATGAATGAATCACCACAAGTCGAAGAAGATGAAGCCGAGATATTGCAAGCGGAGTCGGAGTCGATCGATGAACTGCCTGAAGAGACTGAGAAGCTTGAGAAGCAATCCACCATGGGTGCTGAAGCCTGATCTGTTATGCCTGAAAGAATTCAAAAAGTACTTTCCCGGCTTGGACTGGGCTCCCGACGTCAAATTGAAGACTGGATTCGCGAAGGTAAAATCAATATCAACAAGAGGCCGGCGCAGATCGGAGATCATATCTCGGCGGGTGATCGCGTTTACCTGAATGGTAAGCAGGTTAAGCTATCTGATCTGGATACTGTCGAACGCCGGGTCATTATGTATTATAAAAATGAAGGTGAAATTTGTAGTCGAAATGACCCCGAGCATAAGGATTCTGTATTCGATCATTTACCCAAATTAACCAATGCTCGCTGGATATCCATCGGTAGACTTGACCTGAATACATGTGGTTTGCTGCTGTTTACGACCGATGGTGAACTGGCAAACCGGCTAATGCATCCTTCCTTTGAAATTGAACGTGAATACGCCGTGCGCGTGTTGGGTGAAGTGCCGGAAATAGCAATCGAGAATATGTTGCATGGCGTTGAAAGTGAAGGTGATATATTAAAATTCGACCAGGTCAGGGATGCCGGTGGTGAAGGTGCTAATCACTGGTATCATGTCATACTGCATCAGGGCCGATATCGTGAAGTCAGGCGTTTATGGGAATCGCAAGGTATTAAAGTCAGTCGCCTGAAACGGGTACGTTATGGCTCCATTTCACTTCCGCGCTCTCTACGACTGGGTCAATGGAAAGATCTCGAAGCGGATGAAATCAAAAGCCTGATGGATCTGACCGGGATGGAACCCGAACCTGAGAAAAAAACTGAGTATGTAAAGCCCTTAAAACCTGCCGGGTTAAGGAAAAAGAAAACCGTTTACGGTAAAAGACCCAAACAATCACATCGCCGATGAATGTGTTAGACCCTCCCGCTTTTCTATGCAGACCTTATCGGTCAACAATACACAATTAATGTAAAGTAGTTCTGACATTCAATCTGTTTCGGCAGGTGAATTCATAGTTTGTTACATTGGCAGCATTATTCCTATAAAATTATTTCATCATCATCAATAAACAGTTAATAAAAACAGGATTGATGAATATTACTAATCATTACATTCGAACAATATTTGGGGAAATATGTTATGGATTTGCAGACATTAAACGAACAATTCGCGAACGAAAATGTGAGCTTCAGCAATAGGGGTGACGATTTTACTATCGTCGATATCCATAATGAACATGCAGATGCATCAATCTGTTTGCAGGGAGCACAGGTGATCAGCTGGACACCTGCAGGGGAAATGCCCGTTATCTGGACATCTGATACAGCATACTATCAACATGGAAAATCGGTGCGCGGCGGAGTCCCGGTATGCTGGCCGTGGTTCGGTGCGCATTCAAAGGACGATACATTGCCTGCACATGGGTTTGTGCGAACACAAAACTGGAATCTGCAATCTGTGCAATCTGTGCAGGATGGCTCAACAGCATTGACATTTGGTTTTGATTTTTCCACTGGCACTTATCCCTGGGATTCTCAATGTGAGTTAACCATTAAAATCATTATTGGACAACGCCTGGAAATGCATCTGCAAACACAGAATAGTGATCAGCAGGCGTTTAGTATTACAGAAGCGCTACATACCTATTTTCGCGTTAGCGATGTGCGCCAGGTGACTATTGCGGGCCTTGAAGATTGTCGTTACCTGGACAAGGTCGATGCTTTCAAGGAAAAAAAGCAAACAGGGAAAATTACTATCGATTCAGAGGTGGATCAGGGTTTATCTCGATACGGTCGGTGATTGCATTATTGAAGACCGCGGCCTGCAAAGAAAAATTATTATCAATAAATCAGGTAGTCAATCAGACTGTTGTCTGGAATCCATGGGAACAAAAAACCAGTTTGATGAAGGACATGGAACCGCAGGACTATCTAGACATGTTGTGCGTAGAAACAGCAAACGCTGCCACAAATGCTGTTACTGTAAATGCGGGTGAAACGCATACAATGAGTGTTGTTTATGCTCTCGAACGTTTCTGACAGGAGTATCGGTATTGCAATTTTTGCTAGATAACAGCGAATATATTGAACTGAATAATTTGCTGAAAGTGACCGGTTTATGTGAAAGCGGCGGCCGGGCAAAGCAGGTGATAGCAGCAGGTCTGGTTAAGGTTGATGGTGAAATAGAGCAACGTAAGCGTTGCAAAATTAGAACCGGGCAAATGATTGAATTCGAAGGCGATAGCATCAACGTGCTTTAGCTATTTTGAGTAATAATATTATATGGATCAATATCATTGAATTCGGTGCTATATTATATTCATGATCCTATGTGTAGCTGGTGCTGGGCATTTAAACCCACCTATAACAAGTTACAACAAACACTGCCTGCAGCTATACAGTCAAAGACATTGCTGGGTGGGTTGGCGGAAGACACTGATTTGCCAATGCCGGATGATATGAAAAAATATTTGCAGCAGACATGGCAAAGCATACAACAACGTGTATCCGGTACGCAGTTTAACTATGATTTCTGGACTGACAGTACACCCATCAGGTCAACTTATCCCGCTTGTCGTGCAGTCATTGCCGCACGGCAACAAGGCGATCAATTTGAGGCCATCATGATCAATGCCATACAGCAGGCTTATTATCTACAGGCCAGAAATCCTTCAGAAAATAATGTGCTGATTGAGTTGGCTATTGAAGCTGGCCTGGACAAAGATGTTTTCGTCCACGATCTGCAAGCACAAAGTACCCACCAACAATTAATGGCAGAAATTGCACATAGCCGTGAATACAGGGTCGATAGCTTTCCATCCCTGATACTGGATTTGGATGGCAGTATATGGAGAATACCGGTGAATTATAATCAATCAGCTCCAATGACAGATATGATCAATCAACTCATAGACAGTCATGATGCATAGCCCAGCAGAGTTAACAAGCCAGTCATGACAGAGCCAACATTATCTGTACTATTAAATGGCAAGATTGTCATGGAATATGAGCGTAGTGAACGGACGTCTGATCATCAGCAGCTTTTTCTCGATAAAATGGATAGAGATATGAGTGAGGGATTATCCATTGGCGGAGAACATATAAAGCATCCTGATGAAAATGATAGAATTAACTATGTAGCAATGAAGCTGATACAAGGAATATTAACCGAGAATGAAGCCCTGACGACGGCTATGTGTGCCTATATATCTAATCGCTATTTTGCACTGGAAGAAATTCACGCTCAACAAGAAGATGATAAAATTGTCATGACCTTTATATTTGATTGAATCATGTAGGTGTAATGCAAAGGATTTATTTTAACAGGCAAATTGTTAGCTTTATTCGGCAGTGACTATTGTGGTTTTTAATGCTTGAATTGAACGGCGACCTGATTTTTATATTCCTCATCAAACACAAGATCGATAGTGACTTCATTATTAGAGTCATTGATCTTCACTTGCTTCAGGTCGGGTAACCGATTGGCAAGGTAGGTGCACAATGAGGCGGCGGTAGATTCCTGATCATTTTTAATCGCATGCACCAGGTTGGCGGCGACAAATTGTGCGCGCTGATTAATATCCGGTTGCTGGATGCGGCTATCACCAATAAATATGCCTTCATTCATCTTTTCATCCATTTTATCCAGATAGATTGCCTGATGGTCTGGCAGTGGTTTGTTACGGTCATATTCCAGTTGTGCAATGCCATTAAGAAGGACGGCCATCATGTTATTCATTCTAGTACCTGTGAAATAATTTAAATAAGACGATATAGCAGGGTCTAACAAAACTCCGCAAAGTACTTATTTTATCCCATATGAGGGCAGGGGGAAAGTCAGTATAAGCATCTACTGGAGCCTCTGGTTACTTATCATTAATAACCCAGTCAACAGCATGGTTGAAGTCTTGCACGCAAATAGCAGATGGTTGTTTAATTCTGTCTTCATCACTTTCGCGATATTTACCTGTTTGAACCAGAATAGCACCTAAACCCGCATTAATGGCAGCGTTAATATCAGCATCGACATCATCGCCAATCATAAAAGTACTTTCGACATTGCTGTTCATGTCATTGACAGCTGCGAGGAAGAATTCAGGATCAGGTTTGCCGGTTATAATGGCCTTGGTATCTGCAGCGTATTCCAGAGCAGTAACAAAAGCGCCTGCATCAATACTGAGTCCGTCATGCTGCATAAAGTAGCGATTTTTGCCCATAGCAATGAATGGGAATCCCTGTATTAACAGACGGAAGGCTTTATTCATATTGTTATAAGTAAATCCCTGCTCAGCGTCACCAATCAACACGGCGTTATAGGGTTCTTTATTGAAACCAGTGAATTCATGTTCCAGGTCGGGGTGTATGAGCATGTAAGGTGACAAGTTATGAGCATCCAGATAGGCTCGCGCTGCCATTGGAGCGGTATATAACTCACTCAAATGAATATCAAAACCAAGTTCATTCAGTTGTTGATGAATTTTTACTCTAGGAGTGCGGGTGGTGTTGGTCACATAGCGCAGCGGAATGTCGAGCTTTTGCAGACGCAATAAGGATTCTTTAGCCCCTTCGACGGGCTTGTTATCAATATACAGGACGCCGCTTAAATCCAGTAGCAAGCCGGAAATCATCCGCCCCCTCCAAATTGGAAGTCATACCTGCAATTGTAGTGAAAAATAATAGCTTGTGGAACACGCGATCGTTATCAAATACCCAAATTATTTCTCTGCCAGTTGGGTGCAATTACGGCCATTGTTCTTTGCCAGATAGAGCGCATCGTCTGCGCGCTTGAATAATTCCAGTTCAAGCTCGTCCTGCTTCAGGCAAGCAATGCCTTGACTGGCGGTAACCTGTATGGTGTTGCTGTTGTAGTCGCATTGTAATTGTGCAATTGATTGCCTGATACGTTCTGCCAATAACAGAGCGCCGGTTTCGCTGGTGTTGCTGAGAAGAATGACAAACTCCTCACCACCGTATCTGAATACCATGTCAGAATCACGGATTACATGATTGATAGCCTGTGCAACATCACGTAAAACACAATCGCCAAACAAGTGACCAAATTTATCATTGACTGACTTGAAGTGATCAATGTCAAGAATAATCAACGCAAAAGGATTATTATGACGCCTGGACAAAGACACTTCGCGAGTGATGCTGGCGTCAAAAGCAGAGCGATTCTTGACGCCGGTCAAAGGATCAATCAAGGAGTTCATGATAGCTTGTTGATACATCAAGCCATTATGTAGAGGGTTCAATAGACAAGATATAGCGTATTCAAGACTAATCGTTTCAGCCTCTGTAAATTTCCGGCTTCTGGTAAATTCCAGTTCACCCAGATTCTGTCCACCCATAAGTAGACGATACTGACATGAATGGCGTTTTTTGTTTCCTTGACTAAATGCGAAGATTTTGTCCGGATGGGAATATTCTAAATGGTCATAAGGGACGAATGTTTGCGTTTCCTCAGCGTACATTTTTAGCAATTCTTCCAGGTTCAGAGTACTATGCAAGCGATTGGAGAGTTCCAATGCTCGCACTGCTTCAACTTTCAGAGAAAATTGTTTGTCTGCTTTGTGGTGCGTTCGCATAGTATTGATACCTTCTCGCAGTCTATGAGTATTTTTTGTAATAACACCAGTTTGTATAGACATAGTTAGATTCCTGTTTACAACCAATGAATATTACAATGCTATATTCATGCCACATGCAGTTATAATTATGTTAATGCAATGAAAACAAAGAGATATAATTAATACTGTTATTATGGCAAGCCCTGGTGACGAATAATTGACGGAAATTATTTGCCATCAACGGCAACTTTTTGTTTATATGATCAGTCATAAAGGTATAAATAAAGGTAGGCTGGAAACATGTTCAAATCGCACACTTACTTCTTAACCATCATTTTATTATTGATTTGTAGCCAGCTGTTGGCAGCTGGCGAACAGCAAAAGCTTGAAGAGGGTATGGTCAACCCGGGCTATGTCGACAAACCGGCATGGTTCAAATTATCACTGATGGAATTACCTCATGATATTGACGAGGCGAAGAAAGCGGGTAAACGCCTGATTCTGTATTTCTACCAGGACGGTTGTCCGTATTGTGAGAAGCTTCTTAAAGATAACTTTGGCAGACAAGATATAGCAGATAAAGCAAGACAGCATTTTGACCTGATCGCCATCAACATGTGGGGGGACAAGGAGGTGATAGATTTACAAGGTAATAACACCATCGAAAAAGATTTAGCCTTTGACATGAAAGTCATGTACACCCCGACCATGTTATTTCTGGATGAGAATGGCAAAACAGCTTTGCGAATTAACGGTTATTATTATCCTGAGAAATTTAATGCAGCTTTGGATTATGTATCAAAAAAAATGGAATCAACCATCAGTTTTTTAAATTATTATAAAAACAACAAAGCAGATAAAGCTACTGGAAAATTACATATCGATCCGTCCTATCTACAACCACCTTATCACCTTCAACAGACCTTGCAAAAAAACAAGCGACCACTGCTGGTGTTATTTGAAGAACCAAATTGTAAACTCTGTGATGAGCTACATCTCGATATTTTAAAAAATCAGGAAGCACGGCAGGCGATAAAAGACTTTGATGTTGTGTTGCTGAATCAACATTCGAAAGGTTTCCTGGTAACGCCAGATGGTAAAATGAAAAGAATTACAGATTGGGCAAATGAGATAAAGGTGCAGTTCAGTCCCAGCCTGTTATTTTTTGACTCATCAGGCAATGAAGTATTCAGAACCGAGGCTTATTTGCGAACTTTTCATATTGCTGGCGCCATGAACTATGTTTCCAGCGGTCGCTATAAAACCCAAAAAAGTTTTCAGCGATATTTACAAGACGTCAACAAGTCTATGACAGAGCAGGGTATTAAAGTAGACCTGATGAAATAAATATTTATCGGGTTATTAGATGAAATCCTCAGCCAAAAATGATTGACCGTTATATTCCTTACTATCAGCGCCCATTAGAAAAAGAAAGCCGGGCATAATTTCTTCAGCTGCTGGCAAGGTATTAGGATTTTCACCTGGATAGGCAAATGCACGCATTCTGGTTCTGACATTGCCCGGGTCGATACTGTTTACCTTGATCGAGGTATTGGATTCCAGTTCATCTGCCAGTGTTTGCATCATGACCTCCAGGCCGGCCTTGGATGCTGCATAAGCACCCCAATAGGCACTGCCCTGACGACCACAGGCATCAGAAACAAACAAGATGCGGGCATCACCAGACTCAGTCAGTAAGGGTATGCAGGATTGATTCATGAGGAAAGGTGCATTGAGGTTAACCTGCATGACTTTGTACCAGGCCTGTATATCATATAACTGCATCGGTGTGATGGAACCCATTATGGCGGCATTATGAACCACGCCATCCAATCTGCCAAACTCACGCTCTATACTGTCTGCCATCGTTTCATAGTCGTCGGCTGAAGCACCTTCCAGGTCAAGCGGGTATATAGCCGCTTGCGGATAAGAACTTTTTTCAATTTCATCATAAAGAGATTCCAGGTTTTTTACATGCTTGTCCAGCAAAATGGTGGAAGCTCCATGTCTGGCAAACGTCAAAGCCATTGTTCTACCAATGCCGTCTGCAGCACCTGTCACTAATATAATTCGGTCTTTGAGTAGATCATCGGGGGCTTGGTATCGTGGCATACGAGTTCCTTAACTTGAAATGGTGTTTAGGCTATTAATAACTTCTCTGGCACATTGTAACCCAGTCATGACCGCACCTTCGAGTGTTGCCGGCAATCCGGTATCAAGATAGTCACCGGCTATCCAGATATTATTACCCAGATGGCCTGCTGTCGGTCGAAATTGTCTGCAATTAGCCGTACAGGAGAAAGTGGCCTGTTTTTCACGCAACAGGACAGTAGACCTTGGGGCGGGCCAGTCAGGGAATAGGCTGGCCGTTTCTTGCAGAATAGTTTGTGTCAGCGTGTCTTTGTCCATGGACATATGTTTGCCACTGGCGCTGATAATAGCGGCTATCAATCCCGCTTGCCCGCATGTTCTGCGGTCAATTAACCATTGAGTGACTCCATCACCGATGCCGAGCATATAGTTATCTATCTGGATGTTATCGGGAAATTGCATATAGAGAGTAATGATAGGCTCATGTTCAAGTAAATCGATGCTTTTATTGAATGCAGAGAATTGTTCTATTGGTGACAATAAGCGATGGGTTTGTCTGAAAGGTGTAGCCAGAATCAGATGATTGGTGGGATAGCTGTTTTTATTGGTTTCAATGCTGCTTAATTGCTTGTCTTCAACATTTATTTTAATAACGCGTTCGCCCGTGATAATTTTCCCGCCTTGCTGTTGTATAAAATCCGCAGCCGGTTCAGGTATTATTCCACTCAGGTTGGTTTTTGGTAGTAATATATCGCTATTGTTACGGCTTCCGGTAAAACTTTTTTTAAGAACATTGAGAAAGATTTCAGTAGAAGCGTAAGTGATCGGGGTATTGAGTGCAGCAATGCAGAGGGGCGCCCAGAATAATGATGTTATACGTTCAGTTTGTTTATGTTTTATCAGGAAATCAGCTAGCGCTATATCCTGCTTGATACTAAAGTTGGAAAATAACAACGAGGCCCAGAAGCGAATAATTTTCAATTTTTCAGTGTGACTTAATCCCTTTGCTCCGATAACAGCGAATAACATATGCAATGGGCTAAACAGTTTTGCTGCGGTAATATGCAAGCCTGACTTTTGCATGCACTTTATTTTCAGGTTAAGAGGAGTGCGAATAAAGGCATCCGACTCCTGAATATTGAGTAATTTTAATAAGCCCAATAGTTCCTTGTATGCACCAAGTAGAATGTGTTGTCCGTTGTCCAATGATTGCCCGTTGCTAGTGACACTGCGGGCACGTCCACCCAGTTGCTTGCCTGCTTCTATGAGTAATACCTGATGTCCCCGATGACTAAGTTCTACAGCGGCTGCCAGCCCGGCCCATCCTGCGCCAACAACGGCCACTTGCTTGCAAGCCTGATGGTTTGAATTAGTCACGTCGGGCAAGCTTTTTTTCACGACGAAAGGTTTTCCAGGCAATCCAGAGTTTACGTATGGGCGTCAGTTTTATGCGATGTTCCATTACCTGATATCCATCATTCCTGATTTCATCCAGTAGTTGCTTATATATTTCAGCCATGATCATTGAGCTGAGCTGATTGTATCGATCCTGTTTAGGCAATAAAGAAAAAGCTTTTGTATAATATTCCTGTGCGCGATCAACCTGAAAGGCCAGTAGATTTTTTACGGCATCGGTGGTCTTAACCAGATGCAGGTCAGTGCTTTGAACCTTGAATGTTTCCAGATCTTCTTGCGGTAAATACACCCTGCCTCGATAAGCATCTTCCCTGACATCCCGTATGATATTGGTCAGTTGCATGGCAGTACCAAGATTCTCTGCAAATTTCATCGTATCTCTGTGACTGGAGCCAAATATTTCTGCAGCCAACAAGCCAACGACACCAGCAGCACGATGGCAATATAAAGACAGATCATGAAAACTTTTATACTGACTGATATGTAAATCCATATGCATACCATCAATTATTTCATTGAAGTATTCCTGATGCAGGTCAAATTGCCCTAGCGCTGCATACAAAGATTTACTGACAGGATGTTCGGCATTTCCACGATACATCCTCTCCACTTCCTGTCGCCACCAGTTCAATTTTGACTCGGCGATTGCCGAATCTGTGCAATCATCGACGATGTCATCAACTTCTCGACAAAATGCATACAGGGCCGTGATTGCCTTGCGTTTTTCAGCAGGCAGAAACATGAAGCTGTAGTAGAAGCTTGAGCCACTGTTGGCAGCTTTTTGCTGGCAATATTGTTCAGGTGTCATGAATTTCTGGTTAACGTGTGAGTTTATGCAAGTATACCGTAAACCGGCTGGATAACGCACGGTTGATAATCCAGAGCCAGTCGCGTTTGCTCAGTCGAGGTGAGACTGAAATGTCGCCCTGATTTTCATGTACTTTTTTTAGTACTGTCCAGCCCCCGAGAATAATCATTCTTAGTTCCAGCCCCATTCTGCCTTTAAGGCATAAGCCCAGGGGTGCACCAGCTTGTAACAGTTTGAAAACCCGTTGTGTCTGAAAATTCATAAATGCTGCTAAATTACTCTGGCTATGTTGCCCATCCAGATGTTTTTCATCAAGATTGAATCTGCGTAGTTCATCAATGGGCATATAAATTCTGTTTCTTTGCATATAATCTGACTGGATGTCCTGAAGAAAATTGATCAGTTGCAGTGCACTGCAGATGGCGTCGGAGTATGCCAGATTTTTCGTGCTTGCGGCATCAGAAAGTAGCAGTAACATACGGCCAACAGGGTTGGCCGAGTAGCGGCAATATTCCATCACTTCACCAAAATCATTATAGCGCTGTTTGTGAACATCCATATTGAAGGCAGTTAATAAATCCAGTAGAGGTTCAAGTAGCTCAGGCTTATTCTTCAGTACATCAGCCATGGCAATATAAACAGGATCATCGGCAGCTGTGCCACTGGCGGCCTGTAATAACCGGTTTTTAGCCTGATGCAGTAATTGCGCCCGCTGTTCATCAGTTATCTGGCCTTCATCTGCAAAATCATCGGCCATGCGTGCAAAAGCATAGATGACACTGACGGGTTTACGTAACTGTTTTGGTAGTAATATGGATGCTACCGGAAAATTTTCATAATGACCCCGGGTGATATCCTGACAGTGCCGGTAGGCCTGATGAAGTGAAATCGCTGGCATGTGAGAATTGCTTATTCAGTATTAATTGATCTTACGGACTTGTCTATGGGTTCGGGTGTCTCCAGTTTTTTGCTGGACTCTATGCCAAGTTCATGCAGTTTTCTGGCGCCTGGAAGCACTTGACGTTCCAGTGAGCCCAGCGTTTTATTGAATGACTCGACACTATTTCCCAGGTTCTTGCCCAGTTTGCTCATGTGTTCACCGAAGGTGGCCAGCCTTTTGTACAAATCTTCACCCAGTTCCCTGATCAGGTCTGCATTTTCTGTCAATGCTTCATGGCGCCAGCCATAGGCTACGGCACGTAGCAGGGCGACCAGGCTGGTAGGGGTGGCCAAAATCACTTTTTGTTTGAGCGCTTCTTCGAGAAGGTCATGATCCAGCTCCAGTGCGGCGGTCAGGAACTGGTCGCCCGGGATAAACAAAACAACAAAATCGGGGGAGTGTTTAAACTGGCTCCAGTAGGATTTACTGGCAAGCTCACGAATTCTTCCGCGTACATTGCGTAGATGTCGGGTTAATTCCTTATCGCGTTGTTCATCATCTTTGGCTTCCACTGCACTGATGTAGGCGTCCAGAGGGGTTTTAACGTCAATGACTATTTCTCTTCCTGCCGGCATGCGTACGATCATATCGGGTCGGATGCTACCCTCGGTCGTTTGCGTGTGTTCCTGTTCAAAAAAATCGCAATGCTCAACCATGCCCGCCAGTTCGACCAGACGTTTGAGTGTGATTTCGCCCCATTGCCCGCGCACTTCCGGACGTCGTAGTGCCTGTACCAGATTACGTGTTTCACTTTGTAATAACAGCTGGGTTTGTGTCATGTTTTCCAGGTGATTGGTTAAGGAACCATAGGCTTGCTTGCGTTCGTTTTCCATTAGCCTGATTTGTTGTTCGGTTTTATTTAATGCTTCCTTGATAGGTTTGACCAGGTTTTCAACGGATTTTTCCCTGTTATCCAGATCATTTTGCGCATGGATCTGGAATTGCATTAATTTTTCCTGCGCCAGCTTCAGAAAGGAATCATTATTACTTCTTAAGGCATCACTCGATAAGGCGCTGAATGTTTGTGTTAATTCCAGTTGTTGTTTCTCATGTTCCTGGCGACGCAGCAGGGCGATTTGTTGTTCCATATCCAGTGACATTTGCAAACGCAGTTGCTCGTTTTTCATATCGCTGATGATTTTTTGTAATTTGTATGAGGCCAGAAGCCAGCCTGTGAGCATGGCAAATGCAATGATCAGTATGAGGTAGATCTGAAACTGGTAAGTCACCAGGTAAGAAAAAATGTCGGTTAGCTTTATCATGATAGTAGTTGATAATAACCCATTCCGGGCGACAGGGGCAGTGGCTTAGCAGGACTTATTGTCTGTCATTAAGCCAGCGCAGTATGTCTTCAGGGTGATCGATGATAGCATCTGCCCCCCACAGGCTGACATCATCATTCTCCTGTATATAGCCATACAGGGCTGCCATGGTCAGCATGCCTGCTTGTCTGCCAGCCTGTATGTCGCGTTCTGCATCGCCAATATACAAACATTCTTCCACACTGCTGTTGCTTTGCTTGCAAGCATATAACATCGGTTCAGGGTGTGGTTTGCGGTTGATTCGTTGTATCACCACTGACAACACAGGCTGACCGCTGAAACAGACCTAAAGCTTTCAGCAGTGGATCAGTCAGCCAGGATGGCTTGTTGGTAACGATACCCCACAACATATTGCTGGACTCAATATGATCCAGCACACGGTCCATACCCGGAAACAATACTGTATGGTTGGCGATATTGGCTTGATAAATGTCCAGCAGGCGTGCTTTTAATGGCTCAAACTGAGGGTGTTCAATACTGATATTAAAACCCAGTTCAATCAGTGCACGTCCACCATGGGAGACAACCGGACGAATTTTTTCGTAAGGCAGAGGCTCATTACCTTGTTCACGCATTAATACATTGAGTGCATTGGCAAGATCAGGTGCGGTATCAAGCAGGGTACCGTCCAGATCGAAAAGTATGGTACGAATCATTGCTGGGCTTTTTAACTATGCTGCGGGGCGAGTGGCATGCATCAGATAATTGACATCAATATCCGCGCCCAGACTGTAGGATCGTGTAAACGGATTGTAACTCATACCGCTGACTTCTTTGATATCCAGTCCCGCTTGTCTGCACCATTGATGCAATTCAGAAGGGCGAATGAATTTACGAAAATCATGTGTACCCTTGGGTAGCATGCGTAGCAGGTATTCTGCGCCGATGATAGCAAACAGGTAGGATTTTGGATTTCGATTGATGGTAGAAAAAAATACCTGTCCACCCGGTTTAACCAGGTCAAAGCATGCCTTGATAACAGATGAAGGATCCGGTACATGTTCGAGCATTTCAAGACAAGTGACCACATCAAAGCTGGCCGGCTGTTCCAGGGCCAGGTCTTCGGCCGTGATTTGCCGGTATTCAACCTGTTGTCCCGATTCAAGCAGGTGTAATCGCGCTACATTTAATGGTGCGGCACCCATATCGATGCCAGTGACTTGTGCGTCTTTGGCCGCCATGCTTTCTGAGAGGATACCGCCGCCGCAACCAACGTCCAGCACTCGTTTGTGAGCCAGGCCGACACGTTTATCGATGAATTCTAGTCTTAGCGGATTAATATCATGTAGTGGCTTGAATTCACTATGCGGATCCCACCAGCGTGAGGCCAGTGCTTCAAACTTGCTGATTTCCTGCGGATCGAGATTGCTGCTTTTTGTTGTCATAATGTGCTGATGCGTTGCTGCCATGAATGTGCTTTCGCTAGAATCTCTTTTTGGTCGAGGCGTGTCAACTCCCTTTGTTTGAGCAAATGCTGGCCATTGACCCAGACATCAGTGATTTTATCCCGACTACTGCTGTAAACGAGATGTGATTCAGGATGGTAAAGAGGCTGGGTTTCAATACTGTCAAAATCGACGGCGATGATATCAGCGGCTTTACCCGGTAACAGACTGCCAATTTGCTGGTCCAGTCCGAGTGCTCTGGCGCCGTTCAAGGTCGCCATTGTTATCGCCTGCATGGCCCCCAGGGCAGTGGCATTCCCGGATATGGCCTTGGCTAAAAGGGCCGCTGTGCGCATCTCTGCTCCCATATCAAGATCATTATTGCTGGCAGCACCATCAGTCCCCAGTGCCACATTGACACCTGCTTGTGTCAGTTGCATCACGGGACAAAAACCACTGGCTAATTTCAGGTTGGATTCAGGGCAGTGAACGACCTGGACGCCGTGATCGGCAATATCAGTTATCTCATTCGCTTGTAGCTGAGTCATATGCACCGCCAGCAAATTAGGTGTTAGCATGCCCAGTTGTTTCAATCTTTCAAGCGGCCGAAGCTTGAATTGCTCGAGACTGTGTTTTATTTCATCCTCGGTTTCATGGACATGCATATGAATGCTGAGATCCAGTTCATTCGCCAATACCTGCACATGTTGCAGCGCGTCATCAGAAACAGTGTAAGGCGCATGCGGAGCAAAGGCGGTTGATATCAGCGCCTCATCGCGAAATCGGTCATTGACCTCCAGACCCTTGTTAATATATTCCTCGGCATTGCTGGCCCAGACGCTGGGAAAGTCCAGCACAATCAAGCCCACCACTGCGCGGATACCGGCCTGTTGAGCGACCTTGGCGGTAATATCTGGATAAAAGTACATATCATTAAAGCAGGTTGTGCCACTCCTGAGCATTTCGGCAATGGCCAATTGACTACCGTCGCGGACAAATTCTTCATTGACGTGAGTGCTTTCTGCTGGCCATATATGATCCTGCAACCATTCCATCAGGGGTATGTCATCAGCCAGTCCGCGCAGCAAATTCATGGAAGCATGAGTATGCGCATTGACAAACCCAGGCAAAAGTACATGTTGAGGATAACGATGGTGTTGGTCGGCTTGATACTTATTGATGGCATCCTTTGCGGAAAGTATCTCTATAATGAGGCCTTTATCGATAATAATGGCCGAATCCCTGTAAATTGTGTTTTCGGGTTCTACCGGGATAATCCAGCCAGCTTCCAATATCGTGTCAATCGCCTGCATAGAGTTTGTTTCTGTCATTGAACAAGGCAAGCATGATAATCGAAATTTGACCTGCGTGTCATGGAATTGTCGTTTTCAGCAGAAACTTGGCAATTTGTATGTGAATTGCTATTGTTTACATAAATTAACAATTAATTTTGCATGCCACGAGTTGTTTCCGGAGTAAAAGTTGCGCATAGCTATAGTAGAAGATGATCTAGACCAGGCGAATGTCACCAAAGTACTGCTTGAGAGTGCAGAGCATCATTGTCGGCACTTTCTGACCGCAAAAGATTTTATGAGAAATATTACTAATGAAAGTTATGACCTGGTCATTCTGGACTGGTTATTACCAGATATTGGTGGCGATGAAGTCGTAAAATGGATGCGATCTGAACTGGACTGGTATGTGCCTGTCTTGTTTGTCACTGTAAGGGATACTGAGGAAGATATTGTTCATGGTCTTAGCTGTGGGGCTGACG
Source organism: uncultured Gammaproteobacteria bacterium (assembly GCA_963807455.1). GTDB lineage: Bacteria > Pseudomonadota > Gammaproteobacteria > JAADHQ01 > JAADHQ01 > JAADHQ01. The sequence goes on from CAWECS010000012.1 coordinate 98,654, forward strand.
ATTATATGGTAAAGCCACTCAGGCCAATGGAATTAATGGCGCGGGTTGAAGCACTATCGAGAAGAGGTTCTACATCGACTGTATCCGGCAAGTTGCTGGAAATTGATAATATAAGCTTTGATGCTGACAGTAAAATAGTCACCCGTGATGGCGTTAATATAGACATGACGCACAAGGAATTTGATTTGTCTTATTTTCTCTTTCGTAACCTCGGACGTATCTTGTCGCGTGGTTATTTGCTTGAGAATATCTGGGGTAAAAATTCAGAATTGAATACACGCACGGTGGATACGCATATCAGTCGAATACGTGCGAAACTGGGTCTGAACAAGGAGGAAGGATGGAAGCTGGGCGCTATTTACCAACATGGCTATCGCCTGGAAAAATGGAATCCTGACGAGGGCTCTGTCAATACTCTGCACGAATAATCGATTATTTCATTAAATGTTGACAGCATTTGACACTATACGCGCGATTAAATGGCAGCATGATTCACTCGTCTTGCTGGACCAGCGCTATTTACCATTGACTGAGCAGGACTTCATCTGTACTGAACTGTCCGATGTGATTCAGGGCATTCGTGACATGGTTGTTCGTGGTGCTCCCGCTATCGGTATTACTGCCGCCTTCGGCGTGGTGATAGCCGTCAGAGAGAGATACCGGCAACATGGGGATCAATGGCAACAGTTTATCGCTGCTGATCTTGAAAGTTTGTCACAGGCCAGACCCACTGCAGTGAATCTTGATTGGGCCATTGCGCAAATGAAAAGCCACTTTTCTGAATTGAATAACAATGACCCGGTGCCGGGTTTATTGGAGCAAGCGCAGCGACTGTTACAACTGGATATTGAAGCCAATCATGCAATGGGTAAGGCCGGAGCCGAATTGATCACTGCATCGGGCGGCAGCGTGCTGACACACTGTAATACCGGTTCATTGGCCACGGGTGGTTTTGGAACGGCACTCGGTGTCATCAGAATGGCTTATCAGCAACAGCGCATCAGTAGAGTATACGCTGATGAAACCCGGCCATGGTTACAGGGATCGCGATTAACCGCCTGGGAACTGGCCAAGGATCAGATACCTGTTTGTTTAATAGCTGATTCAGCCGCTGCATATTTGATGAAACAGGGTGATATTCAATGGGTCATCGTTGGTGCAGATAGAATTGCAGCTAACGGTGATACGGCGAATAAGATAGGCACTTACTCGGCGGCCATATCTGCGCGTTATCATAAAGTAAAATTCATGGTGGTCGCCCCAACCACGACAATCGACATGGGCCTGCAAACGGGCGATGAAATACCCATTGAGTGCCGAAATAGTGAAGAATTACTTAATTTCAACCACAGTCGCTTTGCCGCCCAAGGCAGTGACGCCTGGAATCCTGTGTTTGATGTCACGCCTGCCAGTTTGATTGATGCCATTGTCACTGAAAAAGGGGTGGTACAGGCACCTGATGCTGAAAAAATGAGGCAATTAATGTCACATTAGAATATGATTTCCGCTATATTGCCATACTATAATAATGGTAATAATTCAATCTGTCAGCACCTAAAATGATTTATTCTTATTTCGCAATTCCCGCGAGAAGCCCACAGAGCCGATTTAAGAGCCTTTTTTTATAATGAAGTAGGTGAACGCTTATGGTATGATTTGTCCGATAAGTCGCCTGGTTTATTATTTTAATGTTTTTAGCCGGGTTTTTTACCATTTATAAGGAAGAATAAATAACATAATGGCTGATTTCGCCAAAGAAGTCCTCTCCGTCAATCTCGAAGACGAGATGAAACAGTCTTATCTCGACTACGCCATGAGCGTTATCGTCGGGCGTGCGCTACCTGATGTCAGAGATGGACTTAAACCCGTCCATCGGCGTGTGTTGTATGCCATGAATGTGCTTGGCAATGACTGGAACAAGGCCTACAAAAAGTCTGCCCGAATTGTCGGTGATGTCATTGGTAAATATCACCCCCATGGCGATACAGCTGTTTACGATACTATCGTACGCATGGCGCAACCTTTTTCATTGCGCTATATGCTGGTTGATGGCCAGGGTAATTTTGGTTCTGTGGATGGTGATTCACCCGCGGCCATGCGCTATACCGAAGTGCGAATGTCGCGTATTGCGCATGAATTGTTGGCCGATCTCGACAAGGAAACCGTAGACTTCATTGCCAACTATGACGAGTCTGAAAGAGAGCCGGTGGTATTTCCATCCAGGGTACCTAACCTGCTTATTAATGGCTCGGCCGGTATTGCTGTTGGCATGGCCACCAATATCCCGCCACATAATCTGGTCGAAGTCATCAATGCCTGTATTGCAATCACCGATAATCCAGATTTAAGTATTGCTGATCTGATGGAATTTATTCCGGGTCCGGATTTCCCCACGGCAGCGATTATTAATGGCTCTCGCGGTATTCACGAAGCCTACCGAACCGGACGTGGTCGCATTAAGGTACGTGCACGTACCGAAATCGAAGAACATGGTAACAATCGTGAGCGCATTATCGTGCATGAATTACCTTACCAGGTTAACAAGGCAAGACTGCTTGAAAAGATAGCAGAGCTGGTTAAGGAAAAAAAGCTAGAAGGCATTAGTGAACTGCGCGACGAGTCTGATAAAGATGGCATGCGCATGGTCATTGAATTGCGTCGCGGCGAAGTCGCAGAAGTGGTATTGAATAATCTCTATCAGCATACCCAGATGCAGACTGTCTTCGGTATCAATATGGTGGCACTGGTCGATGGTCAGCCTCGATTACTGAATCTTAAGCAGATCCTGGAAGCGTTTATACGTCATCGTCGTGAGGTCGTCACACGTCGCACCATGTTCGATTTACGTAAGGCCCGGGAACGTGCGCATGTATTGGAAGGCCTGGCTGTTGCACTCGCGAACATCGATGAAATTATAGCCCTGATCAAGGCTTCTGCCGGTCCGGCTGAAGCAAAGGCAGGCCTGTTGTCTCGACCATGGCAGTCGGGTCTGGTCTCATCCATGCTGGAACGTGCTGGTGCTGCAACGTCCCGGCCTGAAGATTTGCCTGCTGAATTCGGTTTGCACGATGATACCTATCATTTATCTGAAGCACAGGCGCAAGCTATCCTGGAATTGCGACTGCAAAGACTGACCGGGCTTGAGCAAGATAAAATCGTTAATGAGTATAAAGAAATCCTGGAAAAGATTGATGATTTGCTGGATATTCTCGGTAATCCAGATCGATTAAAGAGCGTCATCAAGGAAGAATTTACCGATATTCTTGAACAATATGGTGATAAGCGACGAACAGAAATTGTCACGACTCAGCAGGACCTTAACCTTGAAGATCTGATTAATCCAGAAGATGTAGTCGTTACCCTGTCCCATGCCGGTTATGCCAAGTCACAGCCGTTGTCTGTGTATGCAGCCCAGCGCCGCGGTGGCAAGGGTAAAGCTGCTACCAGTGTCAAGGAAGAAGATTTTATCGACAAGTTATTTGTCGCCAATACCCACGACACAATCCTGTGTTTCTCGAGTCTTGGTAAGGCCTATTGGCTTAAGGTTTATGAATTACCACAGGCATCACGCACAGCGCGTGGCAAGCCCATTGTTAATCTTTTACCTTTGCAGGAAGAGGAACGTATTACCGCCATCTTACCAGTGACCGAGTTTAGTGAAGAGCAATTTATCTTTATGGCTACCAGTAGCGGTACAGTGAAGAAAACCCCGCTCTCGCATTTCTCCAGACCACGATCCAATGGCATCATTGCTGTTGAGCTGCGCGAAGGTGATCATCTTGTTGGCGTTGCTATTACCGATGGTGCACAAGATGCCATGCTGTTAACTAATGCAGGCAAGGCTATTCGTTTTAATGAAAAAGATGTCAGACCCATGGGGCGTACGGCCTGCGGTGTCCGTGGTATAAAACTTCAGGAAGGACAATCAGTCATCGCACTGATTATTGTTGGTGAAGGTGAAATTCTCGCTGCCACAGAGAATGGCTATGGCAAACGCACCACCATTCAAGACTATCCGGTTCATGGCCGTGGCGGGCAGGGTATTATTGCCATCACTGTAAATGATAGAAATGGCAATGTCGTCGGTGCTGACCAGGTTGGTAATGATGATGAAATCATGTTGATCAGTAATGGCGGTACACTGGTTAGAACACGTGTACAGGAAATTTCTGTGATGGGTAGAAACACTCAGGGTGTACGACTCATCTCCCTGAGTAAAGATGAAAAGCTTGTTGGTCTTGAGCGTGTCGCTTCACTCGACAACGGAGAAGATGAAAATCAGGAAGAATCTGCACCAGCAACAGACTCAGAATCAGAATCAGAATCAGACAAGCAAGAATAAATTCAACCAGGAGTAATAATCATGTCACGGCTTTTTAATTTCAGTGCGGGCCCAGCAATGTTGCCTGAAGCAGTGCTCACCAGAGCCCGGGATGAAATCCTGGACTGGAATGGATCTGGCATGTCTGTCATGGAGATGAGTCATCGTGGCAAGGAATTTATGTCTATTGCAGCAAAGACAGAATCTGATCTACGTCAGCTGATGTCTATTCCAGATAATTACAAGGTATTGTTTCTTCAGGGAGGGGCCAGTAGTCAGTTTGCCATGATCCCCATGAATCTGGCGACTAAAAAAAATAAGGCTGACTATATCAATACCGGCGCATGGTCAAAAAAAGCGATTGCAGAAGCAAAGAAATACTGTGATGTGAACGTTGTCTGGACAGGAGAGCAGGACAATTTTACCAGCACGCCAGAGATGGCGGAATTGAAATTGAACCCAGATGCCGCTTATGTGCACTATACGCCTAACGAAACTATTGGCGGTGTTGAGTTTCCCTATATTCCGGAATGTGGTGATGTGCCTCTGGTGGCTGATCTGTCATCAACGATTCTTTCACGTCCTCTGGATGTTTCTCGGTTTGGTCTTATCTATGCAGGCGCGCAGAAAAATATTGGTCCTGCAGGTTTGACGCTGGTGATTATTCGAGAAGACCTGATTGCCAAAGCACAGCAATCAACCCCGAGTATGTTTCAATATTCGATTCATGCCGAAAACGATTCCATGTATAACACGCCACCCACTTTCGCCATGTACCTGGCGGGACTTGTGTTCGAATGGTTGTTGCAAAAAGGTGGCCTCAACGCGATGGCTGACATCAATCAACGCAAGGCCATGAAGTTATATAATGCTATTGATGAATCGGATTTTTATCAAAGCCCGGTGGAAATGAAATCGCGTTCGTGGATGAACGTACCATTCACCCTGACGGACCCTGAGCAGGATCCTGTGTTCCTTAAACAAGCAGCAGAAAAAGGCCTGGTGACATTAAAAGGACATCGCTCGGTAGGCGGCATGCGTGCCAGTATCTACAATGCCATGCCCGAGCAGGGTATCGATGCATTAGTTGCTTTTATGAATGAATTTGCACCTGCGCATGCCTGATATCATTAGTAGTTAAATAAAAATCTGGAATTAATTTAAACATGTATAAAATTCTTACACTGAATAATATCGCCGTTAAAGGGCTGGAAAAGCTACCGCGAGATAATTACGAAGTCGCCTCTGAAATCCAGCATCCAGATGCCATATTATTGCGTTCATTCAAAATGCATGACATGGAGATTCCAGAATCTTTAAAAGCAGTGGGTCGCGCTGGTGCGGGTGTCAACAACATTCCTGTCGATAAAATGAGTGCGCAAGGAGTACCCGTATTTAATGCACCAGGCGCGAACTCCAATGCGGTTAAGGAATTGGTCATCGCCGGTATGTTACTGGCATGTAGAAATATTTGTCAGTCATGGGGTTTTGCCCGTGAACTTGAAGGCGACGATACGGTTATCAGCAAAAATGTAGAATCCGGAAAAAAGAACTTTGTCGGCTTTGAATTACCTGGACGGACATTGGGTGTTATTGGTCTGGGAGCCATCGGCATTCGAGTCGCTAATGCAGCCCTTGATTTAGGCATGAATGTCATTGGCTATGACCCGGAAATAACAGTACAGGGTGCCTGGCAACTGTCATCAAAAGTGCAACAGGCCTCGAGTGTCGATGATTTGTTATCAAAATCCGATTTTGTCACTTTTCATGTACCACTCATTGATGCGACGCGTCACCTGATTAATCAGGATCGCCTCAAGGTCATGAAAGATAATATCGTTATACTTAATTTTGCCCGTAATGGTATTGTTGATGATGTGGCCATGGTTGAGGCGCTGGATAGTGGCAAGGCTTATGCCTATGTTTGTGATTTTCCCAGTAACCTGCTTAAGAACCATCCCCGCGTTATTACCTTGCCGCATCTTGGCGCATCCACCAAGGAAGCTGAAGACAATTGCGCCATCATGGTGGCCGAAGAAGTCAGGGATTACCTCGAGAATGGCACTATCCTTAATTCCGTTAATTTTCCTGCAGTTGATATGCCACGCACCGCGGGCTTTAGAATAGCCATTGCCAATAGTAATACACCCAATATGCTAGGACAGATTTCTACCACGCTTGCCAATGCTGGACTGAACATCATCGATATGATCAATAAATCAAAAGGTGACCTGGCCTATACCCTGTTTGATGTGGAAAGCGAAGTATCAGATGACATTATTAAGGAAATCAGTAAAATCGAAGGTGTTTTATCAGTACGTGCCCTGTAAATAAACGCACCTACGGTATCAGCGAATGAGTGATGAGAAAAGACTTTCTGAAATACGTGAACGCATAGATTCGCTGGATACACAAATCCAGGAACTGATCAGTGCGCGTGCACGTTGTGCTCAGGAAGTGGCAGAAGTTAAACAAGCGTCGGGTGAAAGCGTTGTTTTCTATCGTCCGGAACGTGAAGCCAGTATTCTCAGAAATATTCAGCAACGCAATAGCGGTCCATTAAGCAATGAAGAAATGGCACGGCTATTCAGGGAAATCATCTCGGCTTGCCTGGCGTTGGAAGAAGTCTTGAAGATCGCTTTCCTCGGACCTGAAGGCACATTCACACAGGCTGCTGCACTCAAGCACTTCGGTCATTCTGTTGAAACTATCTCGCTTGCGGATATCAATGAAGTTTTTCGTGAAGTGGAATCAGCTAATGCACACTACGGTGTCGTGCCTGTGGAAAATTCAACAGAAGGTGTTATTAATCACACGCTGGATATGTTTCTTTCAACCAGCCTGAAAATTTGTGGCGAAGTAGAATTAAGAATTCATCACTATTTGATTTCAACGCAGAAGGATCTGGCTGCCATTACCAAGATATACTCACACCAGCAATCATTGGGTCAATGTCGGAAATGGCTGGACGCCAATTGTCCTCATATTGAGCGTGTGGCTGTCAGTAGTAATGCAGAAGCCGCAAAACTGGCCAAGTCAGAAGCGGGTAGTGCAGCCATAGCCAGCAATAGTGCAGCTGAAATATATGGTCTTGATATTCTTGCGGCCAATATTGAGGATGAGCCTGATAATACCACGCGGTTTCTTATCATTGGTCGTCAGGATGTCGGTCCCAGTGGTCATGACAAAACATCACTATTGTGCGCCACCGATAATCGGGTCGGCTCATTACATCATTTGCTGGCACCACTGGTTGAAAATAAAATCAGTATGACCCGAATAGAGTCACGACCATCCAGAAGAGGTATGTGGGATTATGTTTTTTTTATAGACATAGAAGGGCATGTCAGTGATACCAATGTAAAAACTGCTCTGCAACAGTTGCAGAAAGAAACTTCCTTGTTCAAAATTTTGGGTTCTTATCCACGCGCGGTATTATAAAACTCCTATGAATGACCTTCGACAACACTTTGCGTCTCTGGCCGTAGCTGGTGTTCGCAATTTGCAACCGTATGCGCCAGGCAAGCCAGTCAGTGAATTGGCGCGGGATTACGGCCTGGAAGATATCATCAAGCTTGCCTCTAATGAGAATCCCCTTAGGGCCCAGCCCCCTGGCCATTGAAGCATGCCAATCTGAACTCAGTGATCTTGAGATTTACCCTGATGGCAATGGTTTTGCCTTGAAACAGGCTTTGGCCCATCATTGCGGCGTCGACAGTGCCTGCATAACACTGGGAAATGGTTCTAATGATATCCTAGAGTTTGTTGCCAGAGTATTCCTGTCACCCGGATATAATGCCGTATTTTCACGTCATGCCTTTGCCGTTTATCCGCTGGTCACGATGGCTGTCGGCGCGAAATTAAATGTGGCCAGCCCTAATGCTGCTGATGACGATATGCCCTATGGCCATAACCTGGACAATATGCGTGCACTGGTAGATGAACAGACACACGTGATTTTTATCGCCAACCCCAATAATCCTACCGGAACATGGCTGCGTAGTGACGCACTTGAGTCATTTATTAGTGATATGCCTGATCATGTTATTATTGTGCTGGATGAAGCCTATGTTGAATATGTTCAGGAACAGGAAAAGGATTACCCGCAATCCATTCCCTGGATTGAAAAATACCCTAATCTGATTATCACGCGCACATTCTCAAAAGTTTATGGCTTGGCAGGCTTGCGCATTGGCTATTCCATTTCACATCCGCATATGGCCGATTTACTCAACCGGGTACGACAACCCTTTAATACCAACAGCCTGGCTCAAGCTGGCGCCATCGCTGCCTTGTCTGATCATGCACATATGCAACATAGCGTTGAATCAAATAGTAAAGGACTTTTGCAGGTATCCTCCGCATTGGCACAAATGGGTCTGGAATATATACCTTCAGTAGGGAATTTTTTAAGTTTCAAAACGGCACTGCCAGGTGATCAGGTTTATGAGAGCCTTTTAAGGCAGGGTATTATTATCAGACCGATTAGTAATTATGACATGCCAGATTTTTTGCGCGTTACTATTGGCTCGGAGCAACACAACGAGCGATTCTTGCAGGCCTTGAAGAGCATCATAGGTCAGCGTGCATGATTAAACGTTTATGCATTATCGGCGTAGGATTAATAGGTGGCTCACTGACTCGGGCCTTACGATTAAAGCATGCCTGTGAATCAGTGATTGGCTGTAGCCGCAATGAAAAACATTTGCAACGTGCGCAAGAGCTGGGTGTTATAGACGAATACACTACCGATGTCACTCAGGCGGTAAAGGGCGCCGATATGATTGTTATATCGGTGCCATTAAGAGCCATGCCGGATATATTCAGCAACATAGATGCGCACATTGAGCATGATGCAGTGATTACTGATGTCGGCAGTGCCAAGGCAAATGTTGAACTCGCGGCGAGAAAAAATCTGCTTAAATCCATCAAACAATTTGTGCCTGGACATCCGATTGCAGGCACAGAACAAAATGGGGTGGATGCCTCATTCGCAGAATTATTTCAGGGTCGAAGAGTTATCCTGACACCTTTACAGGAAAATACACAGGCATCAGTTGATCGAGTCAAGTCCATGTGGGAGTCTGCCGGAGCCATTGTACAAAACATGTCCGTCAGTCACCATGATGAAGTACTGGCCGCTACCAGTCACCTGCCTCATATTCTAGCCTTTGGACTCGTCGATACACTGGCCAACATGAGCGATCGTGATGAAATATTTCAATATGCGGCAGGCGGGTTCCGGGATTTCAGTCGCATAGCATCCAGCGACCCGATCATGTGGCGAGACATTTGCATTGAGAATAAGCAGGCCATTTTGCAAATTCTGGACCGATACCAGCAAGACCTGGAAGTGATCAAACAAGCCATTACAGCCGCTGATCTTGACACGCTTGAAACTATTTTCACGCGTGCAAAACAGGCACGTGACCGTTATGCAGAGCAGTCTGCATCCGATAAAGATTAATAAAGACTAAATGAAGGTGATGATTTAAATGTCACAGCAGTCCAGTAACAATGTTACCTTTTGCGCACAAGCCGGCGGGCGTCTGCAGGGCCGTGCCCGTGTACCCGGCGACAAATCCATATCACATCGTTCGATTATGTTGGGCGCGCTTGCTGAAGGACAAACCCGTATATCCGGTTTTCTACAGGGTGAAGACAGTCTCGCCACCCTGAAAGCTTTCCAGGCGATGGGGGTGACTATCGAAGGACCTGATAATGGCCATGTAACCGTATTCGGTGTAGGCATGCATGGCTTGCAGAAACCTGAGGACGATCTTTACCTGGGCAACTCTGGCACATCAATGCGTTTGATGTGTGGTTTACTGGCAGGTCAGTCATTCAACACTGTGCTCATCGGTGATAAGTCCTTGTCCGGAAGACCAATGCGTCGTGTAATCGATCCGCTGACCAGTATGCAGGCAAAAATCAGCTCAACAGATAACAGTACCGCTCCGCTGCGAATCACTGGGAATCAATCCCTGAAAGGCATTGACTACAGCATGCCGGTGGCCAGTGCGCAGGTAAAATCCTGTCTGTTGCTGGCGGGTCTATATGCCGAGGGCATAACTTGTGTCACCGAGCCCGCACCCACACGCGATCATACTGAACGCATGCTGCAGGGTTTTGGCTATGCAGTAGAGCGCCAGGGCTCACAAGTCTGCCTACAGGGCGGAGGCCAATTGCAGGCAACTTCAATTGATATTCCGGCTGATATTTCATCTGCGGCCTTTTTTATGGTGGCAGCCTGTATTGCGCCCGGTTCAGATCTGACACTGGAGCATGTGGGTATTAACCCGACTCGTACGGGCGTTATCGATATACTTAAACTCATGGGTGCCAAGATTGAAATTCTTAAACCGCGTGAAGTCGGTGGTGAGCCGGTGGCCGATATCCGGGTTCAATCCTGTCATTTAAAAGGTATTGAGATACCTGAAGCACTGGTGCCTCTGGCCATTGATGAATTCCCCGTGCTGTTTATCGCTGCAGCCTGCGCGCAAGGCAGGACCGTGCTGACAGGCGCCAGAGAATTACGCGTCAAGGAAAGTGACCGTATCCAGGTGATGGCTGATGGACTGGAAATCCTGGGTATTGATGCTGAGGTAACAGAGGACGGTATCATTATTGAAGGTGGAGAATTACAAGGAGGCACGGTCGTCAGTCATGGTGATCATAGGATTTCCATGTCATTTGCCGTTGCTGCATTGCGTTGCCAGCAGCCCGTCACGATAGAAGACTGTGCCAACGTGGATACCTCATTTCCGGGCTTTGTCGAATTGGCGCAAAGCCTTGGCATGGCCATCACCACCCTGTAGAGATATCAGCATGCATAGGACATTGACTCATAACAATGCTGCGCCCGTGGTAACTATTGATGGTCCCAGTGGCACAGGCAAGGGCACCGTCGCCCAAATCATGGCGGATGAGCTTGGCTGGCATTTGCTTGACAGTGGTGCGCTATATCGCTTGCTGGCCTTGTCAGCATTGAGTCATCACATTGATTTTAAAGATATAAATACCATAACCGACATGGCCAGAAACCTCGATGTCGAGTTTCGCCCTGGTGATAATATCCATGCCGATATATTCCTGGAAGGCCAGGAAGTCAGTGCACAAATCCGTACTGAAGAAATGGGAAATAACGCCTCTATCGTTGCCGTGATTCCGAGCGTGCGTGAGGCCCTGTTCGACCGGCAGCTGGCATTTAGGCAGCTGCCCGGACTTGTTGCCGATGGACGTGATATGGGCACGGTCATATTTCCAGATGCAGATCTGAAAATCTACCTTACTGCTAGCGCCCAAAAAAGAGCTGAGAGGCGCTATAAACAGTTGAAAGAAAAAGGATTAAGTGTTAATATCACCGACCTTTCCCGGGAGATAGCCGAACGGGATGAAAGAGATGCTTCGAGAACAGTCGCACCGTTAAAGCCAGCACATGACGCCATCGTTATAGATACGTCAGACATGACTATTGATGAGGTGATGGGGCAAGTGAATCACTGGCTGCAGGTAAACAATATCAAGCGTCTCGATTAAATTTTTTAAATGGTCAAGGACAACACTGGCAAAATTGTTTTTGATTAAAATTAACAAAACCGTGACTGCCAATAACATGTTAAGTGTCACGGTAACAACGCAATGACAAAGCCACAAGTGGGCTTGGGAATTTAAACTAATGACTGAAAGTTTTGCAGAATTATTTGAAGAAAGCCTCGCGACAAACGACATGCGCCAGGGCACTATCCTGAAGGGTCTTATTGTTGATATAAGAAATGATGTTGTCGTCGTGAATGCCGGTCTTAAATCTGAAGGCAGTATCCCCATCGATCAATTTTATAATGAAAAATCCGAACTGGAAGTCCAGATTGGTGATGAAGTTGATGTTGCTCTGGATTCTCTCGAAGACGGTTATGGCGAGACGCGTTTATCGCGTGAAAAAGCAAAACGTGCCGAAGCCTGGACGTTTCTTGAAAGAGCCCAGGAAGCTGAGGATATCGTTACCGGTGTTATCAGCGGCAAGGTCAAAGGTGGATTTACTGTCGAAGTGCATAATATTCGTGCCTTCCTTCCCGGTTCATTGGTTGACGTTCGCCCTGTCAGAGATGCTTCCTATCTCGAAGGCAAGGAACTTGAATTCAAGGTCATCAAGCTGGATAAATTACGTAATAATGTGGTTGTATCCCGCCGCGCTGTGGTTGAAAAAGAGTACAGTGAAGAACGCGAAACACTGCTGCAAAATCTCGAAGAAGGTAGTATCACCAAAGGTGTTATCAAGAATCTTACCGATTACGGTGCATTCGTTGACCTGGGTGGAATTGACGGTCTTTTACATATTACCGATATGGCCTGGAAACGCGTCAAACATCCATCAGAGATCGTCAATGTAGGCGATGAGATTGAAGTGAAGATACTGCGTTTTGATAAAGATAAAAATCGCGTATCACTGGGTCTCAAGCAAATGGGTGAAGATCCATGGCAGGGTATCGCACGACGTTATCCTGAAGCCAAACGCTTGTTCGGCAAGGTCACCAATATTGCTGATTATGGTTGCTTCATTGAATTGGAAGAAGGTGTCGAAGGTCTGGTGCATGTATCCGAAATGGACTGGACTAACAAAAATGTTAATCCTGCTAAAGTGGTACATCTTGGTCAGGAAGTTGAAGTCGTGGTGCTGGATATCGATGAAGAGCGCCGTCGTATTTCGCTGGGTATGAAACAATGCCAGACCAATCCATGGGAAGACTTCTCCAATACGCATAACAAGGGCGACAAGATCAGTGGCGTTATCAAATCCATTACTGATTTCGGTATCTTCGTCGGTCTGGACGGCTACATCGATGGCCTGATTCATCTTTCGGATATTTCCTGGAATACCACTGGCGAAGACGCCATCAGGAATTTCAAGAAGGGTGATGAAATCGAAGCCGTTATCCTGGCAATAGATCCTGAGCGTGAAAGAATCTCACTGGGTCTGAAACAAATGGATAAAGATCCTTACTCCAATTTTGTTGCTGAGTATTCCAAGGGCTCAATTGTCAATGGTACGGTTAAGGAAGTCGATGCCAAGGCCGCTATCATTGATCTGGGTGATGGTATCGAAGGCATATTGCGTGCATCTGAACTCACTAGAGACCGTGTTGAAGACGCCAGAACAGTATTGAGCGTGGGGGATAAAGTTGAGGCCAAATTCATGGGCGTTGACCGTAAAAACCGCTCTATCATGCTCTCCATCAAGGCCAAGGATACAGAAGACGAGGCAAAAGCGATTGAAGATTACAGCCGATCTGCCGAAACTGATGGAACAGCAACTCTGGGTGACATATTAAAGGAACAAATGGACAATCAATCCAAATAAGGTATTGACTTTTCATTGGTTTTTCTCTAAATATTAGTTATGTGAATGAATTTATTGAAAAACTAGAGACCAGGGATGGTCTTCCAGCAAGGGGATTAGCAAATAATGACAAAATCTGAACTCATCGAATCTCTCGCCAAAAAACAGGGCCATCTGGCCTATAAAGACGTTGAACTGGCGGTCAAGGGCCTACTCGAACAAATGAGCCAGGCCTTGGCAACAGGGCAGAGGATTGAAATAAGAGGCTTTGGTAGCTTCTCATTACATTTCAGGCCACCTCGAGTTGGAAGAAACCCGAAAACAGGAGATTCTGTTACATTACCAGGAAAGCATGTACCTCATTTCAAACCGGGTAAAGAGCTTAGGGAACGCGTGGATAACAGCAAAGATGAATTCCCGGTTCTTGAAATAATCTGATTTTTCAATTACTTATCGAAATATAATAACCGCCAGTTATGGCGGTTTTTTATTGTGCTGATAATGAAATTGCCATTTAAACTACGTTATGATGCATGCATGAACTTGTCGATAGAAAAAGCCAATAGACACAGCATGAGGGCATCGTGAAACTGCTAACTATCGTTCTTATAACCCTGATAATATTAATGGCCGTATTACTTCTCGGTATTAAATGCCGAACCGGTTTATCTGAATTACTACTACGGAAAATCAGCATTTCCGCTTATTCAGGCTGCTTGAACTGGCCTTTGTCATGGGCTCAATACTAGGCGTACTCAGTTGTTTAAGTATTATTTTTGGAATACAACGAGAAAATGCAAGCATGAAAAAGGAAATCAGGCTCAGTGTAGAAGAAATTACCAAGCTCTGGCGCTTACCACTCAGGGATATTAATTAATGCAGGAATTGTTATGGTTACTATTACCCGTAGCAGCAGCCTCAGGTTGGTTGACAGCGCGCCGCAGCCAGCAAAAAAAGGATAAAAAGCCTTGTTTTGATGTCAGTTCTGACTATTTCAAAGGATTGAATTTCCTCTTGAACGAACAACCGGACAAAGCCATTGAGGTATTTGTTCGCATGGCAGAAGTGGATAACGACACGGCGGAAACACACCTTGCCCTGGGGAGTCTGTTTAGACGAAGAGGAGAAGTCGACAGAGCGATTAGAATTCATCAGAACCTGATTACCAGGCCGACTCTCAGTCAGGAGCAGAGGGCTCATGCATTGTTTGAGTTAGCTGAGGATTATATGAAAGCCGGTTTGCTCGATCGCGCCGAAGACCTGTTTAAAGAACTTATCGAACTGAAGTTAATGATTCCTAGTTCCTTGCTTCATCTTATAGAAATCTATCAGCAGGAACAGGATTGGATGGAAGCCATAGAAATAAGTCATCAGTATGACCAGGAAACCGGACAGCAAAGTGGGGAACTTATTGCGCAGTATTATTGCGAACTGGCAGAAAAATCACTGGCCGAGGGTGAGCCGCAACAATTTTCACATTATATCGAACAAGCCTACCAGCATGATAAAAATTGTGCACGTGCCAGTATGCTAGTGGCCGACAAGGAAAAGCAAGCGCAAAACTATTCACAGGCTTTAAAGCATTATGTATTGGCTGTGCATCAGGACGCCGAGTTTTTACCAGTTATTATCGAGTCTTTGAAACAGTGCTATGACAAACTAGGCAGTAGTGATGAAATGTCTGCTTTTCTCGACAGTCAACTTGTACAATATACTGGCATCACTCCGGTCCTGTATAAAGCTGAAGAAATTCTTTCACGCGAAGGTGATCGCAAGGCAATGGAGTTTATGGCAGAGCAGCTAAGATTGAAGCCATCTGTGCGCGGACTACAATGGCTGGTTGAACACAGTCTGAGTAAAAGTGAAGGCAGGGCAAAGGAAAATCTAACCATATTGCATGATCTGATGGAGTCACTTCTGGAAAACAAGCCTGTCTATGAATGTCATCAATGTGGTTTTAGTGGAAAATCCATGCACTGGCAATGCCCGGGGTGCAAGCAATGGAATAGTGTCAAGCCTATCAAGGGCATTGCCGCTGAATAAAAGAAAAGCAGGAGTTAAAGCACTAATGTTATCCAATAAAAGTGTATCACCAGTGATCGTGGCACTGGATTTTTCTGATCAACAACAAGTTCTCAAATTTGTTGAGCAGATACCGGCAGGATCTTGCCGTTTAAAAGTAGGCAAGGAATTATTTGTCCATGCGGGTCCCAGTCTGGTGCGGCAACTGGTGGACCGTGGCTTCGATGTTTTTCTGGATCTGAAATTTCATGACATACCCAATACCGTAGCCAGAGCCTGCGCAGTAGCTGCTGACATGGGTGTGTGGATGATGAACGTGCATGCCTCTGGTGGCCGCAGGATGCTGGAGGCTGCCAGCCAGTCACTCGACAGTCTGGGTGCTGACAGACCTCTACTGATAGCCGTGACGGTTCTTACCAGCATGGGCAAAGAGGATTTGATGGAAATTGGTATTATGAGCGACCCTGCAGATCAGGTTATGCGCCTTGCCAATCTCACGCAACAAACTGGTCTCGATGGTGTTGTTTGTTCAGCACAGGAAGTGACTGATTTGCGCGCGCATCTGGGTGAAGATTTTCTTTTGGTTACGCCTGGCATTCGCCCTGAAGGCAGCGATACTGGCGATCAGAAGCGTGTTATGACACCTTTGCGTGCGATGCAAGCAGGCAGTCATTATCTGGTGATTGGACGCCCCATTACTCAGGCGAAAAATCCTTTCGACGTTCTCCATGGTATTAATCAACAACTAGGGAGCCTCTGATCAATTCATGAATTGGCATCTGGAGGCTAAAATATTCCTGGCTCCGCGTTGGAGATCTTGCTAATAGCCTGCTATTAACTGCGATCTCCGCCCAATCCAGAATTAATCAGAGGCTCCCTAGGTATTAATAATTAATTTTTTGCTATAATTAAACATCTGTCTATCGGTGACAGAGGTAATTTAAGGAACCCGCTTGCCATCAACAACCGGCATGCGAATTAATAAGGAGATTAGCCATGAATTTTATCCGTATCATCATTATTACCTTGTTGTTAACAGCTCCGTTCGTCTCACATGCTGAAGCAGTGAATATCAACCAGGCCAATGCCGCTGAGCTGGCCACTCATTTAAAAGGCATAGGTGCAGCCAAGGCCAGGGCAATTATTGACTATCGTAAAAAACACGGCCTATTCAAAAGCCATGATGAGCTTCTGAATGTCAAAGGCATAGGTGAAAAAACGCTTGCAGTAAACCGTAAAAATATAGTTATTGGTAGCAAAAAGAAATAGCAAGAATGTGTATTTGTCTGTCCTGATGTGGTCTACCCAGACTCAATCATATGATTAAGTCTATCTATGTTGTACTGGCACTTAAGTAGTTTGCCATTTAAAACCATGCTGTAATATAAGTGTCGTAGAAATCCGTGTAATCTGGTTTCTAAAACGTTATAATGATTTTTTATTTGGTCACTCATAACCCACCATCTTGACAGACAAACCACACATAGACGGCGATAGGGCACGTAAGGCCATTCTGGAAAAAGCGGATCTGTGTGTATCATGCGGGATGTGCTTACCGCACTGCCCAACTTATCAAATTGCTCATTCTGAAGCGGAATCACCACGCGGAAGACTCTCTTTAATTACAGCATACTTTAATGGCCAGCTTGAACTGGATGCTGTCTTGCAAGAACATCTGAACCATTGTCTGTTATGTCGCTCATGTGAGTCCGTTTGTCCGGCCGTCGTACCTTTCGCCGAAATCATGGATTCCAGCAGGAGACTAATCAGTCAGTCGTCACCAGGCAACTCTTTGCTGAAAAGATCGTTACTGTATTTTATCAGCCATAAAAAAATGGCCCGGCTAATGGTGGCCGGCCTGAATCGATTACGCCTTAAAAAATTATTAAAAAGACTTCCTGTAAAAACAACTTCAGCGATGGCTCGCTATACTACGTTTGCTGAACAAATGAATAGGGCGCCGGTATGGAATGAATTTTACCCGGCTATCGGCATACAAAAACAGACAGTGGGTTTGTTTTTGGGATGTGTGCAGGAGTTTTTTGATAGCAGTAGCCTGAAAGACAGTATTCGAGTGTTAAATCATCTGGGTATTGGTGTGTATGTGCCTTCCGATCAGCAATGTTGTGGAGCCATGCATTTACATTCGGGTGATAAGCAGTTGGCAGACTTATTGTATCGACAAAACCGCGAAGCATTTGAGCATTATAATATTGATACTGTACTAAGTCTCTCATCGGCATGTACGGTCACATTGATGGAACAGGAAAATGCACATTGCTTACGCCAGTATGATGAAAATCTACAAAAACTTTCTATAATGGATATCATCACGTTCCTGGAAAATATTCAATGGTATAAAGATGTAAAGCTGCTCGCTGATCACAGAAAGGTTTTATTGCATTACCCCTGCACCCAGAAGAATGTGTTAAAAAATACCGAAACTGTTTACACGCTACTGTCGCGCATACCAGGCTTGTCAATTTCACAACAAAAAGATGCGGGATGTTGTGGTGCCGCTGGCAGTTATACCCTGGACTACCCCCAGTGGTCAGATCAATTAAAAGCATCGACGGCTGAATTAATAGATTTTCATGCGGATGTTATTGTCAGCAGTAATATTGGCTGTATTTTGCAGTTTCGAAGCATGAGCAAGGAAATGGGGCCAATAATGGTACAACATCCAATAAATATACTAGCCAGATCATTAGGTTGCTTGCAATGAATATGTTAAAACGTATAGCATATAGTCATCATCAGCATGCTAATGAATCAATAAACCAGTTTTAAATATAGAGAGATAATCATGAAGATAAAAAAGGCTGTATTTCCTGTGGGTGGCTTGGGTACACGATTCCTGCCAGCCACCAAAGCCAGTCCCAAGGAAATGTTACCGGTTGTTGATAAGCCATTAATCCAGTACGCAGTCAAAGAGGCGATTGACGCAGGATGCGACCAGATTATATTCGTCACCGGACGTGGTAAACGCGCCATCGAGGACCATTTTGATGTCTCTCATGAGCTTGAGACACAACTGGAAGCTGCCGGAAAATTATCCTTGCTGGAAGAGGTTCGGGATATTCTGCCAGAACATGTAACTGCTGTTGCAATTCGACAATCACGACCGCTGGGTCTTGGTCATGCGGTTTATTGCGCCAAGAGAGTGATCGGAAATGAACCCTTCGCAGTATTACTGGCGGATGACATGATCTATGGTGGCAGAAATCCGGTGTTATCACAGATGTGTGACTTGTTCGATAAAGTACAAAGTAGCATCGTGGCAGTGGAAGAAGTGGAGCCTTCAGAAACACATAAATATGGTATAGTCAAAACCTCGGAAATCGATGAACGTACGGGCAAAGTGGAAGCTATCGTAGAAAAACCCTTACCAGAAGATGCACCCTCGAATCTTGCTGTGGTTGGACGCTACATTTTGACGCCGGAAATATTTGACTACCTTGAAAATATTCCCAAGGGATCAGGCGGTGAAATTCAACTGACGGACGGGATTGCTGCGCTAATGGGTAGCCAGGATGTTTATGCCTATTCATACCATGGTAAACGTTACGATTGTGGCAGCAAATTAGGCTATCTGGCCGCCACTGTAGAATATGGAGTCAACCATAAAGATTTAGGGGATGACTTCAAGGAGTATCTTAAAGAGTTTGTCGCTACACTGGATCAGTAGAATCTTCTGTATCGATGGATGTTTTTCGGTAAGAATTAATCATGCATTGTGGTATTTCCCCGGAATAAATTCTTTTTCGGGGGAATACTGACAGTGCTTATATTTAGTCTTGATGAATTAAGCAGATAAAAATGGCTCCTCAACCTGGGCTCGAACCAGGGACAAACGGATTAACAGTCCGTTGCTCTACCAACTGAGCTATTGAGGATTAGTTCAGGGCGCTAATCTTACTGATTGTTCCGCTCATGGTCAATAGTTTATGTGCTTAAAACAGTCAGGAAAGTGCCTTACTGATTCTGTTTACGGCATCCTTGAGTACATCGAGACTGGTGGCAAATGACAACCGTATATAGCCCTCAGCCCCAAATGCCGAGCCTGGTACGATCGCCACACCGGCTTTATTAATCAGGTATTCGGCAAACTCCAGATCATTATTAACGCCCTCGGTATTGGCTATGGCTTCGGAGACGTCCGGGAACGAATAAAAGGTACCATCACTGGGCAAACACTTGAAACCTGGCACCAGATTGAGCGCTTCGACCAGATATTCATGGCGCTCCTTGAAGGCATTCAGCATGGTATCTATGCAGGACTGTTCACCATCCAAAGCCGCCAATGCAGCAGCCTGGGAAATAGATGCTGGATTAGAAGTACTCTGAGACTGAATTTTTTTCATGTTCTTTATTAAATCAATCGGACCTGCAGCATAGCCAATTCGCCAACCAGTCATCGCATAGGCCTTGGAAACACCATTCAGGACAATGGTTCTGTCATAAAGATCAGGGCATGCCATGAGGATATTGGCAAAGGGCTCGTCCATCCACAGGATATGCTCATACATATCATCGGTCGCGATCAGCACCTGGGGATATTTTCTCAGTACTTCTGCCAATGCTTCAAGCTCTTGACGGCGATAGGCCACCCCGGTCGGGTTTGATGGGCTGTTAATAACAAACAGTCGCGTCTTATCATTCAACGCAGCATCCAGTTGCTCGGGTGTAATCTTGAATCCCTGGTCTTGACCGGCCAATACCGTCACCGGTGTGCCGTCGGCCAATAACACCATATCGGGGTAGGATACCCAGTAGGGGGCAGGGATAATAACCTCATCGCCTTCATCGAGTATGGCCTGACAAAGGTTATAGAAGCTTTGTTTGCCTCCTGATGAAACCAGAATCTGATTCGGCTGGTATTCGAGCTGATTATCGCGACTGGAACTTGTTTATAATGGCCTGTTTTAGTGCCGGTGTGCCATCGACTGCGGTATACTTGGTTTCGCCACGATGAATGGCATCGATGGCTGCATTTTTAATATGATCGGGGGTATCAAAATCCGGTTCACCGACACCCAGGCCAATAATATCCTCACCTGCAGCACATAAAGCAGCAGCACGGGCGGAGATGGTCAGGGTGGGAGAAGGTTTAACACGTTTAACACGATCAGACAGTTTTATGTCCACATTAAGTCCCTGGTAATAAAATAAGCGTAAGCAATTATGGTAATAATACTGTAAACAATGGCATGACTGAAACCCTATGAGTAAAAGATTTAATTTATTTAGCCAATTCAAGCCCGCTGGTGATCAACCCGAAGCCATTCAGGGGCTGATCGATGGCCTTAATGATGGTTTGTTGCACCAAACCCTGCTGGGTGTGACCGGTTCCGGTAAAACGTTCACGATTGCCAATGTTATTCAGGAGCAACAGCGACCGACCCTGATTATGGCACCCAACAAAACACTGGCGGCCCAGTTATATGGTGAAATGAAGGATTTCTTCCCGGAAAACTCGGTTGAATACTTCGTTTCCTACTATGACTATTATCAACCCGAAGCCTATGTGGCTGCTTCTGATACGTTTATTGAAAAAGATGCCTCTATTAATGAGCATATAGAACAAATGCGCCTGTCGGCCACCAAGGCCTTGCTGGAACGCGAGGATGCCATCATCGTCGCAACTGTTTCCGCCATCTATGGTCTGGGTGACCCCAAAGCCTATCTCGGCATGATGTTACACCTGGACAGGGGAGACGCTATTGATCAGCGCAGTATTTTGCGACGGCTGGCCGAATTACAATACACCCGAAATGAAGTAGAACTACATCGTGCCACTTACCGGGTACGGGGTGATGTCATTGATGTCTATCCGGCTGAATCGGACAGCGAAGCCGTCAGAATAGAGCTGTTTGATGATGAGGTCGAAAACCTTAGCTACTTTGATCCTCTCACCGGCGAAGTGCTCAGGCGTGTACCCCGCTTGAGTATCTATCCCAAGTCACATTATGTAACCCCGAGACAAACACTGCTGGATGCCATCGAGCTGATTAAGGTCGAACTAAAGCAACGCCTCGATCATTTGCGTGACAATAATCTACTGGTCGAGGCCCAACGTCTGGAGCAGCGCACGCAATTTGATATAGAGATGATTCTGGAGCTGGGTTATTGCTCGGGTATCGAGAATTACTCACGTTACCTGTCTGGCCGCAAGCAAGGTGAAGCACCGCCCACTTTGTTTGACTACCTGCCGGATAATGCCATGCTGGTACTGGATGAAAGCCATGTCACCGTACCGCAAATCGGCGGCATGTATAAAGGTGACCGTTCCCGAAAAGAGACGCTGGTACAGTATGGCTTCAGACTACCTTCTGCGATGGACAATAGACCGATGCGCTTTGATGAATTTGAAAAACGCTCGCCACAGACTATTTTTGTTTCCGCCACCCCAAGAGCCTACGAGCTGGAACATTCAGGGAAGATTGTCGAGCAGGTCGTCAGGCCTACCGGACTTATTGATCCTGAACTGGAAATCAGACCAGCGACATCGCAGGTTGATGATGTGTTATCAGAAATCCACAAACGTACGGAAGTTAACGAACGCGTATTGATCACCACATTAACCAAGAGAATGGCAGAAGACCTGACCGACTACTTAAATGAGCATGGTGTCAGAGTACGTTATTTGCATTCCGATATTGAGACCGTTGAACGTGTAGAAATCATTCGTGATTTACGTTTGGGTGAATTCGATGTGCTGGTCGGTATCAACCTGTTACGGGAAGGGCTGGATATGCCAGAAGTTTCATTGGTGGCCATCCTCGATGCGGACAAGGAAGGCTTCCTCAGGTCCGAAGGATCGCTGATTCAAACCATAGGACGTGCAGCAAGAAATATACACGGCAAGGCGATTCTTTATGCTGACAAAATAACCGGCTCTATGGAACGCGCCATCAGCGAGACAGATCGCCGCCGCGAAAAGCAAGTGGCCTATAATAAAGAACATGGTATTACACCCAAAGGTGTTGAGAAAAAAATTGCCGATGTCATGGAAAGCGCTTACGGAATTTCTTCAGGCAGTGCCAGCCAATATGCCAAAGTGGCAGAAGAGGTGATGCATTATGCTTCCATGACACCCAAACAACTGGAGCGCGAAATCAAATCACTCGAGCAACAAATGTACGAGCATGCGCGTAACCTGGAATTCGAGCAGGCTGCTGTTATCAGGAACAAAATAAAGGAAATAAAGGAAGAGAATCTGGGTTTTAGTGGTAAAAGGGCGGTTTAGCAGTCATCAGATAACCGCTACCTGGATTTTTACATCTCAGCGCTGAAATTGTGCTGCAATCATCAATATTTACTGTAGCGGTATTTTTTGAGTCAGTAATCAATGATCGATAGGCCAGGTCAATATGATCTGGAATCCTCAGTATTACAATATTCTGACGGTTTGCAGGTTTTTCCGGAGTAAAAAAGCCCGCTATTTTGCGTTTACTACTTGCATCCTGACGCCTGATTACGTATCTTACACAGCTCTTCAGGCGCGTAGCTCAGCTGGTTAGAGCACCACCTTGACATGGTGGGGGTCGGTGGTTCGAGTCCACTCGTGCCTACCAGATATCTGAACGGCGACCAGCAGGTCGCCGTTTTACTTTACAGACAGTCTTGCGTATGGATTGTCATGACATGCAAGCGGCCTTGCGTACAGGTCGCCACTGAGAAAGAGGGTAATATTATGCCAGTCATTACACTGCCGGATGGTAGTCAACGTACTTTTGCAAATCCGGTTACCATCGAAGAAGTTGCTGCAGACATTGGCCCCGGTCTGGCCAAGGCCGCACTGGCCGGCAAGATTGATGAGCATCTATATGACACTTCCCATCTGATCAATGATGATACCCGCTTGTCTATCATTACCGAGCGCGATGACGAAGGCCTGGACGTTATCAGGCATTCAACCGCCCATCTGCTGGCTCAGGCCGTCAAAGAATTATTTCCGAAAGCGCAGGTGACCATTGGCCCTGTCATCGACAATGGTTTTTATTATGATTTTTCCTATGAAGAATCCTTTACACCGGAAGATCTTGAAGCCATTGAGAAAAAGATGCTGGAATTAACCCGGCAAAATATCAAGGTTGAGCGCAGTGTGATGCCGCGGGAACAGGCCATTGACTTTTTCCGTGATATGGGTGAAGCCTACAAGGCGGAAATCATCGAAGATATTCCCCATGGTCAGGAGCTTTCACTATATCGACAAGGTGATTTCATCGATCTATGTCGTGGCCCGCATGTACCCAGCACCGGTAAGATCAAAGCTTTCAAACTGATGAAAGTGGCGGGCGCCTACTGGCGTGGTAATTCAGACAATGAAATGTTACAGCGCATCTACGGCACCGCCTGGACCAACAAAAAAGATCTTAAGGCTTACCTGAAACGTCTGGAAGAGGCTGAAAAACGTGACCATCGCCGCCTCGGCAAGCGCATGAATCTGTTTCATACCCAGGAAGAAGCACCGGGCATGGTGTTCTGGCATGAGCGTGGCTGGGCCATCTACCTGGCGGTAGAACATTATATCCGTAGCAAGCTCAAGGATCATGGCTATCAGGAAATCCATACGCCGCAAATCGTCGATCGCACATTATGGGAAAAATCCGGTCACTGGGAAAAATTCAGTGAAATGATGTTCACTACCCATTCCGAGAATCGCGATTATGCGGTCAAGCCAATGAACTGCCCCTGTCATATCCAGGTGTTTAATCAAGGGCTGAAGAGTTACCGCGATTTACCGCTGAGATTGGCAGAATTCGGTTCCTGTCATCGCAATGAGCCATCAGGGACCTTACATGGCTTGATGCGCGTACGTAATTTCACCCAGGACGATGCGCATATCTTTTGTACTGAAGACCAAATTCAGAGTGAAGTAGACAGCTTTATCGATCTGGTCTATGAAGTTTATAGGGATTTCGGCTTTGAAGACATCGCCGTGGCCTTGTCGACCCGCCCGGAGCAGCGCGTGGGTAGCGATGAACTCTGGACCAAGGCCGAGCATGCCCTCGAAGTGGCACTGAACAACAAGGGCCTGGAGTGGAAATTACAGCCGGGAGAAGGCGCTTTTTATGGTCCTAAAATAGAATTTGTATTGCGTGATTGCCTCGGACGTGAGTGGCAATGTGGCACCATGCAGGTCGATTTTTCCATGCCAGGACGGCTGGATGCCCAATATGTGGCGGAAGGAGGCGATCGCAAGGTCCCTGTCATGCTGCATCGGGCCATTTTGGGCTCACTGGAGCGATTTATCGGCGTTTTGATCGAGCATTATGAGGGTAATTTGCCGCTTTGGCTGGCGCCGGTGCAGGCCGTTATCATGAATATTACCGACAAACAGCATGATGCCGTGCAAAATACCCATGAATTCTTGAAAAATAAGGGAATTAAAGTCATTTCGGACTTGAGAAATGAAAAAATAGGCTTTAAAATCCGCGAACACACAATTGAACGTATTCCGTATTTACTGGTCATTGGTGATCGGGAGGCGGAATCAAGTACTGTTGCCGTGCGCACACGCAGTGGTGAGGACCTGGGAGTAATGTCCCTGGAAGAAGTTGGAACATTCCTCAATACCGAAATTGCGAGCCGCGGCTTAACTATTTTAGAGGACTAAACAAATCGCAGCAAAAATAAAAGTACGTACAAACGAATTGATCACCTACCCTGAAGTCAGGTTGATCGGAGCAGATGGTGAGCAAGTCGGTGTTGTACCCACTTCGGAAGCAAAGCAAATTGCCAGTGACGCGAGTCTGGATCTGGTCGAGGTATCGCCTAACGCGGAACCCCCGGTCTGTCGCATCATGGATTATGGAAAATTCAGATTTGAACAAAAGAAAAGTACTCAGTCTGCGCGTAAGAAACAGAAGCAGATACAGATTAAGGAAATAAAGTTTCGACCAGGGACGGACATTGGAGACTATAAGGTAAAGCTACGCAACCTTATACGTTTCCTCGAGGATGGCGACAAGGCCAAGGTTACCGTCAGGTACCGCGGTCGTGAAATGGCCCATCAGGAACTCGGCATGCAACTGCTGGACAGGATAGAAGCTGACCTCATTGAATACGGTGTGGTTGAGCAACGTCCAAAGATGGAAGGTAGGCAATTAGTGATGGTGTTCGGACCAAGAGCACCCACTAAAAAAGGCTTTACCCAGAAATTAAAACCAGCGGCCGACACCTGATAAATTTAACTATTGAATGCGGAGTTAGTGTAATGCCTAAGATGAAAACCAACCGCGGTGCAGCGAAGCGATTTTCGCGAACTGGATCTGGCGGTTTTAAAAGAAACCAGTCGCATCGTCGACATATTTTAACCAAGAAGACGACCAAGCGTAAACGTCATTTACGTAGTCCGATGGAAGTTCATGACAAAGATGTTGCCATGGTCCGTCGAATGTTGCCTTATAGTTAAGCGGGAGTACTGATATGCCAAGAGTAAAACGCGGCGTCACTGCTCACGCCAGACACAAAAAAGTATTAAAGAAAGCCAAGGGCTATTATGGTGCCCGCAGCAAGATTTATCGCGTTGCCAAGCAAGCGGTCATCAAGGCTGGCCAATATGCCTACCGTGACCGTCGTCAGCGTAAACGTCAATTCAGACAACTCTGGATCGCACGTATCAATGCTGCCGCACGTGAAAATGGACTGTCATACAGCCGTTTCATCAATGGTCTAAAAAAGGCCGGTGTTGAGATAGACCGAAAGGTTCTGGCAGACATAGCTGTATTTGACAAGCCTGCATTTGCCGCCATCGCGGAGAAAGCCAAGGCCTGTCTGTAAATAGTTCTAATCCAAAGCAGTAGTCGGTTAGATCAGTAAAAAGGGGATAGGTTTTAAAGCCTTTCCCCTTTTTTATTTTAAAAAAACCAGAAAAGATAAACAAATGATAGATGTTGATTCACTATTAAAAGAAGCACAACAAAAACTTGCTGATACCGATAACCTGCAGGCGCTCGATGATGTCCGTGTAGCCTATCTGGGTAAGAAAGGTTCACTCACCGAGTTATTAAAACAACTGGGGACCTTAACGGCAGAAGAGCGACCACAGGCAGGACAAGCCATCAATGCAGCCAAGAAAATTCTGCAGGCCGACATTGAATCACACAAGCAAACGCTGCAATCGGCGAAACTCGATAAACAACTGCAAGAAGAAAGTATTGATATCACTTTGCCAGGGCGTGGCCAGACCAGCGGTGGGCCCCATCCCGTACGCAGAACACTCAAACGCATAGAAGCCCTGTTCACACAAATGGGATTCAGCATTGCCCACGGTCCTGAAATAGAAGACGACTACCATAACTTTGAAGCACTCAATATTCCGTCGCATCACCCGGCACGTGCGATGCATGACACTTTTTACTTTGATGCACATACCTTGTTGCGCACGCATACATCACCGGTACAGATCCGCGTCATGGAAAACAGTGAACCGCCTTACAGAGTCATCGCTCCTGGACGTGTCTACCGATGTGATTCCGATGTTACCCATACTCCCATGTTTCACCAGATAGAAGGGCTGCTGGTCGATAAGGATGTTAGTTTTGCCGATCTTAAAGGCATTATTATCGAGTTTCTGAAATTGTTTTTTGAAAAAGAGCTGGCGGTCAGATTCAGGCCTTCTTACTTTCCTTTTACAGAACCTTCGGCCGAAGTGGATATGGAATGTGTTATCTGTGGAGGGGAGGGTTGCCGGGTTTGCAGTCATACGGGCTGGCTGGAAGTATTAGGTTGCGGCATGGTGCATCCCAGGGTCTTTGAAATGTCCAACGTCGACACCGAAACATACTCAGGTTATGCATTTGGTATGGGTGTAGAACGTTTGGCCATGCTACGTTATGGCGTGAATGATTTACGCCTGTTCTTTGAAAACGATCTGCGGTTTCTGAAACAATTTAAATAATGTAAAAGCCTCTGTTGTAGTGAATAGACTTCGTGGCGTAAAAGAAGTTTTAGCTGTCTTTAGTTTGAATAGGTAAATAATGAAAATAAGTGAATCCTGGTTACGGGAATGGGTTAATCCAGATATCTCCACCAAAACATTAGCCGAGCAGCTGACCATGGCCGGCTTGGAAGTCGATGCTGTTGAATCGGCGGCTCCCGAGTTTAGTAAAGTCGTGGTGGCCGAAGTGGTAGAGGTCAGCGCCCACCCGGATGCAGATAAACTCAGAGTCTGCCAGGTGAATGTAGGCGAGCAGGAAAATCTGCAAATTGTTTGTGGCGCCAGTAATGTGCGTGCCGGTTTACATGTGCCTGCTGCTGTAGTGGGCGCGCGCCTGCCAGGTGATTTTAAAATCAAGAAATCTAAACTACGTGGCGTTTTGTCCTTCGGTATGCTTTGTGGTGCCAGTGAGTTGGGTCTTGAAAAAAGTAGTGCCGGGCTCATGGAGCTACCAGAAGACTCACCAGTAGGCACTGATATACGTGACTATCTTAATCTCGATGACCAGATTATCGAAGTTGACCTGACACCCAACCGCGGCGATTGTCTCAGTATAGCCGGTGTCGCCCGGGAAGTAGCCGTGCTTAATCAGGTAGACCTCAAGCCTTTATCCTTCACACAAATAAAACAACAGACTGATCAGCTATTTCCGGTGACGGTTGCAGCCCCCGAAGATTGTCCGCGCTATCTGACGCGCATTATCAAAAATATTAACACGGATGCACAAACGCCTGACTGGATGCAGGAGCGCTTGAATAAATCCGGTTTAAGACCCATCAGCCCGGTCGTCGATGTGACCAATTATGTACTCATGGAACTGGGCCATCCGATGCATGCTTTTGATCTTGCCAAGCTGGATACCGGTATCGTTGTCCGCAGAGCCAAAGACAAGGAAACCCTGACCTTACTGGATGAAAAATCCATTGAGCTCAGTACAGATGAACTGGTGATTGCTGATCATAGCAAGGTGTTGGCGCTGGCCGGTATCATGGGTGGTTTTGAGAGTTCAGTGACAGCAGGCACGACAGATATTTTACTGGAGTGCGCGTTCTTTCAACCGGTATCAATTGCGGGTAAAGCAAGAAAGTTCGGTATGCAAACCGATTCGTCTCATCGGTTTGAACGCGGCGTCAATCCACAACAACTGGAATTGGCCATGCAGCGCGCCACCCAATTACTGACGGATATCTGTGGTGGCAGTGCAGGGCCCATTCAGCCAGTGGAGTCAGCTGAGCACTTGCCAGTGAATGCCAGCATTCCACTGCGCAAGCACCAGATAGATCGTATCCTGGGTTTAACACTGGATGCATCCCAAGTTGAAGACATCTTGACAAGATTGGGCATGGATATTCAAAAGAACGGTCCGGACTGGGAGGTCACAGCACCCGCATTCAGATTTGATATAGCTATTGAGGCCGATTTAATTGAAGAGCTGGGTCGCATCTATGGATACAACCAGCTGCCGACCAAAGCATTCACTGGTGCTATTCACATGCAGCCAATATCGGAACTGGAAATAGACCAGAATGATATTCATCAGCGTTTGTTCGACAGGGGCTATCAAGAAGTCATCACTTACAGTTTTGTAGATCCGGATATGCAAACACTCATTGACCCTGACGCTCAGGCCGTGAAATTGGCCAATCCGATTTCATCAGATATGTCTGTCATGCGAACTAACTTGTGGACAGGCTTGATCCAGACAATCAGCTATAACCTGAAACGCCAACAAGAGCGCGTAAAAATCTTCGAGTATGGTCTTAAGTTTAATCTGCAAGATAATGAAATTATTCAAAATAATGTTATTTCTGGCGCCATCTGTGGAACTGTCACTGCGGAACAATGGGCTGAACCATCGCGCGCCGTTGATTTCTTTGACCTGAAAGGTGATGTCGAAAGCATACTCGACATGACCGCTATGAAGGACCAGTACAGCTTTGTTGCCGGCAAGCATCCGAGCCTGCATCCAGGGCAGTGTGCCTGCATTAATAAGGGTGAAGAGCAGATTGGCTGGCTGGGCAAGCTGCATCCTCAAGTACTTCAAAAACTTGGAATAAAAAACGATATTTATTTATTTGAAATCGACTGGAATGCCATTTCAGATGTTCAGTTACCGAAATATGTGCCGCTATCAAAGTATCCCTCCATCAGGCGGGATCTCGCGGTTGTCGTGGATGATGAGATCAGTAGCTTACAAATTATCAATACAATTAAAGCGGTAATACCTGAAATCCTCACTGATATTCGGATATTTGATGTCTATCACGGTAAAGGCGTAGATTTTGGTCGAAAAAGTGTTGCTTTGGGCTTGATTTTACAGGAATCTTCGCGCACTCTTACAGATCAGGAAGTTGAAGATGCAACCAGCAAGGTTGTGATTAAACTAGAAAAAGAACTTGGTGCAACTTTAAGAGATTAGACTATGGCATTGACCAAAGCTGATATGGCAGAACGCCTTTTTGAAGAACTGGGACTCAACAAACGTGAAGCAAAAGAATTCGTAGAGATTTTCTTCGAAGACATTCGCCATGCCCTCGAAACAGGAAGGCAGGTTAAACTCTCTGGATTTGGTAACTTCGATCTCAGAGATAAAAACCAGAGACCCGGAAGAAACCCCAAAACAGGCGAGGAAATACCCATTACTGCAAGACGCGTAGTAACCTTTCGTCCAGGGCAAAAACTAAAAGCAAGAGTAGAGGCATATGCTGGAGGCGGGGAACAATAGTGAACTTCCTGCAATCCCGAGTAAACGCTATTTTACTATAGGTGAAGTCAGCGAACTCTGTGGTGTTAAGCCGCACGTACTCAGATACTGGGAGCAGGAGTTTCCACAGCTCAAACCGATAAAGCGACGAGGCAACCGTCGTTATTATCAGCGTCATGACGTCATCATGATCCGTCAAATCCGTGGATTACTCTATGACCAGGGTTTCACCATTGGCGGTGCACGACAACGTCTGTCTGGCGAGGTAGCCAAGGATGATAACAATCAAAGCCAGCAAATCGTCCGGCAAATGCGCCAGGAACTGGAAGAAATCCTGCAAATCCTGAAGCAATAGCAACATTTAAGATCTTCTGCTCTTTCATCCTCAAGCTGTTTTTTAAATACCCTATCTGCTAGAATTCAGCCTCTAGTTTGCAAGGCAAATCGGGGCGTAGCGCAGCCTGGTAGCGCACCGGCATGGGGTGCCGGTGGTCGGAGGTTCAAATCCTCTCGCCCCGACCAATTTCACTCCTATCAAGAATACTTCTTACCCAGGGACCTCTACGCCTGTTAAGTCCCTAATGGCGATCGGATTACCGGCCCTCGCCTGAGGCTCCGGGCGTTCGTCGGGATGAATGTCCATTGGGACATTCCTCTATTTCCTCCTCACCCTCTCGCCCCGACCAATTTCACTCCTATCAAGAATACTTCTTACCCAGGGACCTCTACACCTGTTAAGTCCCTAATGGCGATCGGATTACCGGCCCTCGCCAGAGGCTCCGGGCGTTCGTCGGGATGAATGTCCATTGGGACATTCCTCTATTTCCTCCTCACCCTCTCGCCCCGACCATTTAAAAATGGGTTCAGCATTGGCCCGATTATGCTGAACCCCTGTTCAGCATAGAAGTCCAAATAAGTACACATAAAGTACTGTGCACTAAAACGTATTAGTACCTGCAACCATCTGGACTTCAATGTATGAATTGTAAAATCTGCGCTACTAACTCTCCTGTATTTTTTGTCGATAAAAGAACTTTTTTCTCTGTCCCTATTGTTCATTAATATTCACCAATGAAACCCTGACCGGCGAAGACGGCTGATCAACACTACCAGCAGCAATGGGATAACCAGGAAGAAACATTCTGGGAGCAACGCGCTGATGACCTGCTAGCGGTTATTTCTCATCACCGGGATACGCCCGGTAAAATACTCGATTTTGGTTCGGGTTCAGGCAAGTTGAGCCAGCAGTTTTTGCAACGCGGGTTTGATATCACACCGTTAGATCCGATGTCCACAGGCTATTTGAAAGACCAGCACTATACAGATAAATTTGATGTGATTATCACCATTGAAGTCATCGAACACCTGACGGATTTATGGTCTGAATTTACTGAATTAGACAAAGTACTGTCTGACGATGGCATCATGATTTTTTCCACCTTGTTGACCAATACGTTTATAGAATTGCCAGCAGAAGAATCAAGGCGGCAGTTTTCTCTTTGGGAATACAAGGATGATCCCACCCATGTCAGTTTTTTTAATAATAAAGCCTTCGCTGTTTTGTCTAAGATAGCCGGTTATACTTCCTGGGCCTATGGCCATAATTTAGTGGTTTTAAAAAGAATCTAGTTTGTTTTCAAGCCAGTATTTGTCGCTATTTTAATCTATTTTATTCAGGTTATTTTGAGTTCAAAGGATGTAGTATGCGGGCTGTTTATGGACTATATTTAGCCTGATAGTATTAATATCCATTTTGCAGCACCTTTTACTCAAGACTCATTAATGGCCATACTATTTAATCAATAGGCTAGTTAAATAGTATCTATCTGGAGGTGTCTATGTTGTTAAAACAGCGAAGCAAAGGAGAGCTGGTTGAAGTACTGGCTACAGATGACCTGTTCAATCCGTTTATCGATGAACTGACAGGGCGATACAATCATGGTGAAGAAGCCCAGGACCCGGAAAAATTCAAAAAAGTTGATTTGAGTTTTATGTCGGGTGAAGCATTACCCAGATGCTGGATGGATTCACATTACCGCGATAGCGAAATTCAGCGATAATTGTAGCCACTGAGCCCAGCTCAAGAACAGTGTAATCAACATTATGTTGAGCATAGAGGCTTGTGCCTGAATTTGTGTGAATAAGCTTGTCAGGTCTAAGCAGAAACACTCACAGCGTTCAATAAGGGATCACTTCCTCATCCCAGCCGACAAAAGCGCCGGGTTCATATTGGTTAACCTGCTCAATCACGTGGCACATCCCGCGCACAGAAGTGCCCACATCGATCTCGCCCGTCTGCCCGGTCATATCCGTACGCACCCATCCGGGGTGGAGAGTGATCACACGAACCCCCAGTGGTTTCAGATCCACGGCCATGGACCTGGAAACAATCACCATAGCGGCCTTGGCAGCGCGGTAGGCATAACAACCACCACTACTATTATCTGCTGATGAACCCATTTTGGAACTGACATTGGCAATCACGCCACCGGCAGCAACCACTCTGTCCTTAACTGCCTGTACCACGCGCAGCGCACCGACACAGTTAATATCAAATACCGTCAGCATATCGTCGGGTTTAACCGCATCCAGGCTTTGGCCAGCCGTTTTAGTCGGCCCATACACACCGGCATTATTGATCAGTACATCGATTTTATCGGGGAGTAGCGATAAACTCTTTTTGCTTACAGGCTGGCTTACATCCCATTGCACTGGTGTGATTAAAGGCGATTCAATCGCCGCCAAACCGCCGGG
Organism: uncultured Gammaproteobacteria bacterium; assembly: GCA_963807455.1. Classification (GTDB taxonomy): domain Bacteria; phylum Pseudomonadota; class Gammaproteobacteria; order JAADHQ01; family JAADHQ01; genus JAADHQ01. The sequence goes on from CAWECS010000012.1 coordinate 131,739, forward strand.
GTCAGTGCGATAACACGCCCATACAGCATTTCCCTCTTCAAGATAGTGCGATGCAAAGCCCAGCCCGAGCCCACGATTGGCGCCTGTAATAACAATATTCATAAATATCACCTGATGATAGACAGTTATATTGACAATATAAATCGTCACTAGTGAATAATACAAACATTATTGAATGTAACGACGCTACGCACTTCCGTGTGCTCTCGCGCCCATAGTGCCAATCCTTGAAAAATTAGATAAACGGCAATAGGCACATCCTTGTACAAAAAAACCCCGCACAAAGGCGGGGCGTATCGTCCACTGACTGATAGTCGGTCATCCTGACAGGTCGTCGTTAACGAGTTTTTATTCTACACATTCCATGAGAATTAAATATGTCAGAGTTATGAGTTTATTCTTGTAGGAATATTCCTACAAAATGAACAAATAGTCCAAAGCCATCACATAATTGGACGAATCACTTGTCCTCAAATTACAGTCAAGGTACTATTTAACTGCGCGAGGGAACATGCAGAAAAGACTATGACAACAGGATCGTTAAACAAGTTATTCGCAAACACAACTGGCAAAGTCAGACGCCTTTCATATGTCATCAATGATGTAAAGATGCCATCACAGCATACTCTTGATAAATCAGTATCACCCCCTGAAGCAGATACTATCGACAATGCTGTTTTTGTAATGACATCAATGCGTGTAGATGATCAACATATAGAGCCACGCTGGCTTCACATGATCGTTAAGACAGCTCGTCGTTTCAATATAAACCACTGATGAGAATATATTGAAAAAAGCAGACAAACAGGACAAGGATGTAACATGAAAGAGAATAATGTGCCCACACTCAGCATTGTACCGGAATCATCAAGCAGCAAGATGAGTCGCGATGGAAACACCCAGCAGGTCAGTTATTCTCTGCGGTCCCTGGATGGAAAAATAAAAATTGAAATCAGTAAATTTCCATTTACGATCGGCCGCTCCCTGGACAGTGATCTGGTGATCAATGACAAAAACGTCTCCAGACATCATGCAGTCATCATTCTTAGTAAGAATCGAGTTATTATAGAAAACCGGGGTAGCCTTAACGGTATCCGTGTTAACAAACACAAAGTTGATCGTGTGGTTGTATTGCATGGTGACGAAATAAGAATAGCCGGTGCCAAATATCGGCTGGAAGTAAAACGCTCCCAGCCATCCACTGAAGAACACGAACAGGCCAAAACACCAGAAACAGCCAAAGAGGCATACCCCAGCAACGCAGCCAGCAATGACGATCAACTGGAAGATAAAGAATTTCCTATTTTTAGTGAGCTAAAAAAATCACTGGAAAATAATGAACCACTACCGGAAAAAAAATTCAATCCTCTGGCAATGTATATTGTGCTATCGATTGTCGCAGTGGTTGCATTGGCGACCGTTCTGACACTGGTTCAGGACAAGCCGGATTTAACTGCAGCGGTTGAAAATGTAAAGGAAAAGATCGTCACACAAACCCCCGAAACTGATCTCGCCTATGCAGGTAAAATTGGTAATGATATAACAACCGGGAATATAGAGACCCAGCAACAACCTGCAACAGATCAGTCTCGCACCGAAGCCGTTGCAGCGTATACGAGCGAAGGCAATGACAGAACTGAATCAGTCGAGCCAGGAAGTAATCAAGCATTGACTTCTAGAGATGCTAATCAAACGCAACAGCCAATAAAAGCAGCAGAGTCAGAACAAGCTGCAGCCAATAAATGGGAAACTGAAATACCAGCAACTGAGCACATGCAGGCATCCACCGTACAAACACCACAATGGGAAGTGACACCGACGGAAAAGCCAACAGCAACTGCAGCGATAAAACCGCAACAAGCTGAGAGTGCCCCAGTGCCTGTCAGTCAGCCAAAAGTGGCTACTTACATAAAGCCTAAGCCTGCACCGGTAAAATATTCGAGCTACAGCAAACAGACGTCAATAAAGAAACTGGATGAAGCCCGCTCACTCTATCTCAGCGGCAATTACAAATTAGGTGAAAGAAAACTGAATTCAATGGCCTCATCCAGCCGACACAGTAGTGCCTACCGAAACAAAGCAAGAACCTTAAAACGACAAATCAGCGATTCACATAAACTGTATCTTAAAGGTCAATCTGAATATGCCATCAGAAACAAGAACCAGGCCTTTAAAACCTGGACTGAGTTCCTGAAAAAGGAAAGAGCATTATTTCCACACCAGACCAGTCAATATAGCAAGAACGTTAAAAGTACTGTCGCGCTTGAGTATGAGAGTAAAGGCAGAAAAGCTTATGATGACAATGACTGGAAGAATGCTTACCGCTACTGGCGCAGTGCCGTTAAAATGCGACCCAAGTATGAAATTCAGAACGCCATCAAACTAATGGATTCCGAACTAGCCATGCTCTATTCAAAAGGCAACGATCTGGTGAGAACCAACAAGCCTAAAGCCATGGCTTATTGGAGTAACTTGCTTGATAAAGCGCCCATCGACCATGAATACTATATAAAAGCCCAAGCCAAACTACGTTGGCTGGAAAGTACGACTAAAAAAAGCAATGACGAGGAGACCCTGTGATACTGAAGAAATTACTCATCATCATGTTGGTCATGATGCTGTCCGCATGTGCATTAGATCAAGTAGAGCCCACAGATGCGGATGCTGCAGAAGCAATTGATACCAATCACTTCGTGATGGCCAAGAAAGCCTATGCCAACAAGGATTATGGTATTGCCCGCTATCACTATGAAATTATCGTTAAACAACATCCGAACTACGAACAGGCATTATTCCGCCTGGGCAATATCGCCATGCGCAACAACCATCTTGATAAAGCACAGGATTATTACAACCGTGTTATCAAAGTGAAGCCTGCACATGCACAAACCCATCATAACCTCGCCATCTTGTACCTTAAGCAGGCCAACAAACATTTGAATTATTATATTGCCAATAACGAATCGGCCGACAACAAGTCCATCAGTCGGCTAATGAATGCGGTTGATCGCTATGCAGATTCCAGAAAAACTCAAAAGACAGAACTGGATACTCTGGCAGAGTTGGTGAATGCCGAGTAATTGACAGGCTTGTCATGCAACACATCCAGAGCATAAGCAGGATTGCGCCGCAGGCGGCCTGACAGGCTGTTAGGAAGGCGCGTGATCTTCGTGAACAATGTGCTCAGGCAGGAATGAAAGATCAACGTCATAGTGGCTGAGGTCGTCCTGTTTTACAAATACCGTTATTTTCTTCTTTCTAATGTATTCGCTAGGATCAGCCCAAAGGTCTTTGCTCTTGAAAAAATGGATTTCCGAGGTTTCCGGGTTACGCCATTGTGAATAAATACAAAAGGGCAAAACACCATCCACTTCAGCACCACGATTCTTTTCTACATTAATAAACTGTGTATTTAGCGACGTTGCTTGATTGATACTACTGATGCTATTGATTCGGCGGTATTTCAGGCGATCTCTGATGGCGATGGTGGATAGCGGTATCAGCATCAATATAGCTATCACTATTAAAATAACAGGCCCGCCCCAGAGTATCATGCCGCTGTAGACAACAGCGGAGCTGGGAAAAGACGACAGATACATTAACTCCAGCGTATCGCCCTCGGCCAGATCGCGCCCTTCAGCAGGGTCATTGACCACCAACTCGAATAGCGCCCCTTCATTATCCAGAAAATGCACAATAGGCCGTGCAGTATCCGTGCTGGAGATAACAGAATACTCCATATCAACCACCGTAGCCGTCGTAAAGGAGAAATCGGCAATCATGACATCGATATACAGGTACCAGAAATAGGCAACCAGCATCAAAGCAAATCCAGCTAAGGCAAGCATTTTACTCAAACGTGAAAGTCCTTTTAACATCAACGCATATTAATCCATTAAAATTGTGTGAATTTCGTAGCGGGTCACAAATTAAAATCATCTGGCTGCTCACTACACGCTCATAGAGCAATAATTGGGTCAATACAGCCTATTTATCAGCAATATGATGAACTTGCTATTAAAGCCTTGATAAAGGAAAAGGGGTGAATCTAAAATTTTGCAGGCATGCTGCTTCTTCCTTAAAGCGACTATTGTTCCACTCTCACTGGCTTGTATCGACCGATACAAAGGCTATTTTACCTGATTCAGGTCAGCGGTCAATATGAGTGGGATACTGATCAAGTTAATAAGAAATAATAATGATACTTGGGTGCTGATTAACCTATCCGATGACGATTTTTGTCGACATAAATCAAATCACCAATGCCATGGAACTCATAAAAGCGTTCTGTCTGAGCTTTTACTGGAGTCGTATCAATACCTGACAAGTCCGCACCTTCGGCACATAGACGTACGACTTCTTCTGGCCATTTAAAATTTCGTACCTGTTTTTTGATCCAGCGATCTACCAGAGGACCCGTTCCGAGGATGTAAAAAACCCACATGGATAGATTATAAAAAGGAGCCGAAGTGAATTTTTCAGATTTATCATAACCCGTAGGCTTATCTACATGGCCTGAATCAATCAGTTGCTGGCAGGGTTGTATTGCTTCTAGTCCTTTTTCCATATAACGCCTGATGAATTCAAGTCGTTCATAATTACGGTGTGCGGAGGTAAAGTCCATTCCATCAAATGCAACCGAGGTTTCTACAACATTAGGATTGTCTGGGTCGCCAGGGTTATCCGGATCAGGAAATAATAACATCAGGTTGTGGCTACCTGACGCGACACGGCCAAGTCGCATGTAGGGTTTGGCTTGTCGCCAGGGAATATTCAGTACCTTGTCGTCAGCAATCGGGTAGTGGATCATTTGTGCCTGGCGATTGAAGCGGAATGGGTATAGGGCTGCAGACTTGAAGACTATGTATGGGCCGAAAAAAAATATAGAATAAACAACTACCGAGCCAAAAACTTCAAACAATTCCAGCGTCCCATTTAAAATTTCATTTAAGATTAATGTAACAAATGTAATAAACATGACATTATGCATCATTGCTGCGAGGTAAAGAACAAAGGAATTTGTTCCTTCATGGACGCGCGATTCGATAAAGCGTTCATTGAACTGCTTTTTATCACGGATATCATCGCCAAAGCAGACTTGACTGGGGTGCATGGCCATGTTGATATCGGGTAGGGGGATGGTAGTGCTATCGTTACTGTAGTCTCTCAGGGTTTCCTGTCTAATAGTCGGCTCAGGCTTAATAGATCTATTTTGAATGTCGGTGTTATTGTCCATTTTGCTGTTAGTTTACCGCTTTAGGAGGATCAAAAAACCAGTTAGTATCCGCCTTGTATGATGTTTCTGGATCTGCGAACTTATTAGGCCAGTATTCAACACTGACCACACCCAAGTAATCGATTCGTTTATACTCTAAAATACGCATGCCATGTCCGTCTTTAATTTCGGGTTTGATATCGTTTTCCCATGCATCTTGTTTGATCAGTTTACCACTTTTTCTTACTTCGACATAGCTAACCTGTGGCTGATAGCCGGGCAATACTACTGTCACATCCTCATAACCTGAGGCTCGAGTTGCTTCATAAGTAACTGTAGGCTTAATGAATAATCTAAGGATTTCGTATCTTTCTTTATTTTCAGACCATGTGTTATTCGTCTCGGTACCCCAGATAGACTGTTCTATCCATTTATGTTCCTTGCTTTTATCCTGTGCTTCGGCCCATTTTTCTAGACCAAAGCAATGATTTCAATGGCGAACAGGGCAAGAGCTGCTTGCGGTCCGAGCAATATACCCGCTCGCCTTAGTATGACGCCACCAACGGCCTTCACCAGCATTTCTTACGGCTGGATTTTTTGATGATGCCATTAAGTGGTAGAAGCCAACTGTTGCCAATGTAGTATGTGCAAATATTGTACTACCATGTAATATTCTTGATGATGTGGTGTTGCTTTTGAATGTTTTTATAGCGCTATTAATAGCTGCAGTTAATGCGGCTGCAGCTACAAATCCAAGTGCAGCACGCTCAGCTTTGAATGCTATCTTGTCCGAAGAAGCTCGAATAGCTCCATCAGTTGCTAATGCTGCACGTTTGGTAAACACGGCCTGTTTTGCCTGATAAGTCGCAGCGGTTCCACCCATTAAATTAGCGGCCAGACTCAGGCTGGTGACGAGCGCACTCTTATCTTCATCTTTAAATTCTGACAGTGTTTTGGTGACATTAAAGGCAGCCAAGGCAGTGCCTAGCCCTGAAAGGCCAATTTTTGTGTTATGCCAGAAATTAAGCTTGTGCTGAGCCTTGATTTGTTCAGGTGTCAAGTCAACTTGCGTAAATGGGTTGTTTGTTTGCCCCATGTAATAGAGTTCGACTGTCTCAACAACCTGGCCGGTTGGCTTGAAGTTATGTAGGCTGGTGCTGGATGTAGTTGCCTTGTACAGTAATTGTGGCAGTTCGGATGTTTTAAATGTGCCTTTACTGATTGGGTTGCCTTCTGCGACTTCAAATAGCAAGCGGTATTTTGATTGTATAAATGCTTCAAATTCACCGAAGCTGTTATTTTGAATCAAGGCTGTAGTGGCTATGAGTGACAAATATTTTGATGCTTGGGTGGCCTGTATTGGCATAGCTTCAAGGGCCATAAGTTTGGCTTCGATAACAGTTTCAGCAGCACCCTTAACATTCGCTGCCATTTCGACATATGTATTGATCGATGGGTGGCCTTCCAGAGCTTGTTGAAATAAATCAGTGGGGCCACTGGATGGAAGCATGCTGGCAATATGCTGCGAGCCCTCGGTAGTCACGATTAATCCATCCATTGAGCGGGCCAGCGCTCCCTGGTATGCTAGATAACCATTATCGTCTTTGGTATCGTAAGCTAGCATTGTATTAATAAAACAACCATCGCCTTTGTATTTTATGAAGGTGACATGTGGTTTTCCTGCTTGCTGTATCTGGTCAAGAATTTCTTGCCTTTTCTTCGGCAATTCCGCAATAAATTGTTTTCGTTCATGAATGCGGTTAGATTTATTATAATCATTGGATGCTTGATCTTTAGCATATTGTTTTGATTTGCGGATTGTTTCCTGTGCGCGTAGAACAGGTGGCCCATATCCGCCTGATTTGACGATGGCGTGAGATACAGCATCTGCTCCGGCTTCATCATAGGCACGACTTCCTGCTACTTTTGTCAGGTTATCAATAGTATCGGAGACCCATTGTTTCCTGGCTGTGTCTTTGCTGTTAGCTTCTATTTGTTGTACTTCATAGTTAACCAGATGTGATAATTCACTGGCAATACCCACTGCATCATAAAGTGCAACAAATGCTCCTGATAGCACACGTGAATTGGCTATCGCACTGCTGATGGCATCTGATGGGTTGATCGTCGTTATGGGGTGCTCGCTCCATTCATTTTTGACTTTTTTGTCATAGTCTATGTTCCATGATGCATGGTTTACGTTATCCATCAGGTGTTTGACGTTGGGAGGCGTTGTCAGGATCTTTTTAGTCGATTGCCAGTGAGATTCATAGGCATCAAACCAGGTGCCCACATCGATTTCCTGCATGATCTTGGTTTTCAGTTCGCCACTTTCCACTTTTGTCATCGTGTCTTTCGTGAGCGGGCTGTCGATGGTGATCATGTAGATTTTTGTAGCTTTATGGAACTGCAAAGAGTGTTCTATGCATGCGGTTGGTGTGTATCCTGTTCTTTCTATGGTTCCATTGTTATCGTCAATCCGCATTTTATGGAAACCGGGTATGTTCAATCTGTTATATTGATAGCAACTCCATTTTCTCCCTTGCATTGGGGTCGTAGATATAAACATAGGTTTCATCACGCAAGTTACGCAGGCAGTAGGCGGTTTCAGGTAAGTGCAGGAAATTGGCCATCCAGATTCGATGAGCCACCGATACCATACGAAAGTCTGATTTTTCTACCGGCATAACGGCGTAACGTACCGGATAGATAGGGATGACCTTGGTACATGTGGGGGCTGCGATGCAATTACCTACGTTCAAGTCACTCATGATCCTTTTCCTGTCTTTTCAAGTTCCTGTTGAATTTTTTCCAGTCTTTGCCAGGGGGGTAATGATTCGTCCCTGAACATCGCGTGAATGTCTTTGTCTTGCGCGATGGTGTTGCTGTGTTCGAGTTGTATTCTGATGTAGTGGTTAATATCGTCTGAATGGGTGATATTTATTGCCAGCGCGTCTTTTATATTTTTTAATACGGCACGTACAAAATGTTCTTCTGTAATCGATTCAGGGCGTTTGTCTTCGCTGATCAATTCTCGTGAGAGGGTGCGTGCGTAGTAGTAGAGATCATATTCATTCAGTTCGCTGAGTTGATCTTTGCTGATGTATAATTTTCCTGCTGCCGGAGTGGTCTGGGTATTAAGGTTTTGAAATTCATACCAGTGGGCTTCATCATGGGCATATTCACACCAGTAGAGTTTACTGATGGGGCCGAGCAGGTTAGTGACTTGTTCATTATTAAGTGTATTGAGTAAACCTGCCAGTTTTCTCGGTTCATGCCAACGAAAGAAGAGATCTTTGCTGTCATCGAGATCAACGGTAATGGTTTTTCCCAGGTGTTGTTGCAGCTTGCTAATCGTTTCACTGGTTTCAATGATGATGCCGAGGTGATCTGTTGACCATTGCTGCACATATTGATTTAGAAAGATGCCATCATCATCCATTTCCTGTATCAGGATGCCATTTTCTTTTTCATTGTCAAAAGCGGTGCCTTCCAGTGCCCAGCGTCTGCTGACCGGGAAGTGCAGGTTCATCACTTCATCATGTAGATTGATATTCAGGCCGCCGTCGAGTAGCAGAAAATGCTGTTTGTCATTTTCATTGACAATCTCAGGTGGGTAATCCATCAGGTTAACGACACCTGCGAGTGACACTAGCCATTTCTCCCGCAGGGGCATACGGCTTTTCGCAGGTTCCATCAGGTAGCATGCCACAGAGTTCATTGAGTGCTTTACCCTGGTTGGCAGTACCGTTTAATTTTGAAGCACCACCGCCGCCACCCGTAGTGATACTGATCGCGCCTGCCAGAAACTGAATTTGACTGGCATTCACGGTAATACCGCCACCATCGATAATGATATTGCCACCGGGGCCGACATGATTGACTTCACTGGAGGCATTGATGTTGAAGCGCGTGGTTTTTTCACTGGTGGTTTGACCGACGGTGCGGTTGTATTTGCCTTTCACATAGTGGTCGTAATTTCCACCTACATCCTCATCGTGATTGGCATAGGTGTATTCCTGACGATGGTTGCCGACGTGTTCGATAAAGTCTTTGGTGATGTCGGTATGATGACTGCGGTTAACCAATAAATAGCGGTCACGGCCGATGGTGTCTTTCTGGTCCTGTCCGATGTTGCAGGGTTTCGTCGTTGCCGACGGTTTCTTTTCGGTCACGTCCGATGTTGATGATTTCATCGTTGCCGACTGTTTTCGGAACGGTCGTGACCGACTCGGGTGGTCTCATCGTTGTTGACGACATTGTTCTGATCTTTCTGCGCATGCATGAAGATCTCTTCCTGATCGGCTTCGTCTTCAAAACGCAGTTCATTAAAGCCTTCGCCTTTATGCGTCTGACTCTTGATGGTCATGCGGGTTTTGTTTTCCGGCAACGCATACGGTGGCGGGTTGTTGGCGTGATAGGTACGGCCCGTGACGATCGGTTGATCGGGATCACCTTCTAAAAAGTCGACAATGACTTCATGACCAATACGCGGAATGGCCATATGCCCCCAGGCACCACCGGCCCAGTTTTGTGAGACCCGTACCCAGCACGAGCTGTGTTCATCCATTTGCCCATAACGATCCCACGGGAACTGCACTTTGACGCGACCGAACTCGTCACAATAGATCTCTTCGCCTGCAGGCCCGACGATGTGCGCGATCTGTGGACCGTCCACACGTGGTTTGTGTTTGGGTTCCGGGCGCCAGGGTTGCTGATGCGGGATCAGGTGCAGGGTATTGCTGTATTGGCTACCACCCGCACCACTGGCGGCTTCCTCGCCCTGGCTTTGCGGTTGGGTGCCGGTATGGGTGGCTTTGACAACTAACCAGTCCTGATTCAGATCCGCTCTGGAATGACCTGTCAGGGTCAGCACATGGCCGGGCAGGGGACGCATGTCATCGCCTGCGGCGATGGCCAGATGACTGTTACTGCGTTCATACTCTAAGCGATAACGATTAAACGGTGCGCCCTGGCTGTCTTCCTTGTAGCGGCCGGGGTAATCAAACTTCTGGTAATGGTCTTGCTGGTGTTGAATGTTCTGGCCCTGATACTGGTGTTCCAGATCATAGCGCGGATGGGTAAAGGTGTAATCGCGCATGGCATGTTGGGCGGTGGCCATGGACTCTTCCTTATCCAGTGACCAGATGCACGGTTCGGTGCGATCACCGCCGGTCTGGCCGTTGTAGAGTACGGTGCCGATGTGTTTGGCCTGTTTGGCCTGATCACTGAACACCAGGGCATGATTGTCTGCGGTGTGTTCGAAGTGATAGTTAATGCCTTCTTCGGCGGCCAGGCGTTCAATAAAGGCCTGATCAGTTTCGCGGTATTGCACGCAATATTCCCGCGTGATGTGGGCATCATTCAGGCGCCATTGGCTGTTTTCCAGTCCGGTTTTAGTCAGCAGGCCCTTGATGACATCAACAATGGTTTGTTGTTGATAGGCGCGACAGTTACTGGTGAGATCGGTACGTACATAGGCCGGGCGGATGACCATTTCATAATGGGTGCGGCGAAAGCCGGAGGCTTTTTGTTTGAGCTTGGTGATAATGCCATTGATATGACGCACCGGTTCATTATCGGCCCACAGGGTCAGGGTGGCGCTTTCATCGATCAATTGACCAAAATCGGGTCGGTCTTCGCTGCTGGATAATTGCAGGGTCAGCTTGAAGGGTTTGCTCAGGGATTCTTTCAGTTCAAAGCCAATAACGTCGAAGTCGGTCGCAGGGGTGTTGAGGGTGTAGCGGGTATTCGATTGTACGGCCATGTTGGGTTCCTTGAATTATGTCGACGTCCAGTCTTTGGTATCTTCACGT
>CAWECS010000013.1:0-132675 GCA_963807455.1 uncultured Gammaproteobacteria bacterium
TCTTCCGCTGGCAAGTCATACAGGTCTTTGTCCATAGCTTCACCCGGGTGAATCTTGTTCTTGATGCCATCAAGGCCGGCCATCAGAAAGGCCGAGAAGCATAAATAAGGATTTGCAGTGGAATCACCAAAGCGGACTTCGATACGGCGGCCTTTTGGATTGCTGACAAAAGGAATACGAATAGAAGCTGAACGATTACGTGCAGAGTAGGCCAGCATAACAGGCGCTTCAAAACCGGGTACCAGACGCTTGTAGCTATTTGTGGAAGCATTGGCAAAGGCATTCAGTGCTTTTGCGTGTTTGATTACACCACCAATATAGAACAGGGCGATGTCTGACAAACCACCGTATTTGTTACCGGTGAACAGGTTTTTGCCCGCCTTGGCCAGAGACATGTGAACATGCATGCCGTTACCGTTGTCACCAACGATGGGCTTGGGCATGAAGGTCGCCGTTTTACCGTAAGCATGAGCAACATTCTGCACCACGTATTTCAATATCTGAACTTCATCCGACTTGCGCACCAGGGTATCGAAACCGGCACCAATTTCACACTGACCCGCAGTGGCCACTTCATGATGATGTACTTCAGTGTGTACGCCCATATCATTAAGGGCCAGGCACATGGCTGAACGAATGTCGTGCAGCGAGTCAACAGGAGGAACAGGGAAATAACCACCCTTAACGCCTGGACGATGGCCCATATTGCCATCCTGATAAACTTTTTCCGAGTTCCAGCTGGCTTCTTCAGAATCAATTTTAACAAAACAACCGGAGAGGTCAGCGCCATAGCGAACATCATCCAGAACAAAAAACTCATTCTCAGGCCCAAAATAAGCGGTATCGGCAATCTTGGTTGATTTCAGATAGGCTTCTGCGCGTCTGGCAACGGAACGTGGATCACGCTCATAACCCTGCATGGTGGTTGGCTCAAGAATGTCGCAGGTGATGTTGATGGTCATATCATCAAAGAAAGGGTCCAGCACGGCAGAATTGGGGTCGGGCATCAGGATCATGTCTGATTCATTAATGCCTTTCCAGCCAGCAATACTGGAACCATCGAACATTTTACCTTCTTTGAACATGCCGGCATCAACTTCATGTGCAGGCAAAGTAACATGCTGTTCCTTACCTATGGTATCGGTAAAACGTAAATCAACGAATTTAACTTCGTTGTCCTTGATCATTTTTAAGACTTTTGCGGACATTGCCACTCCTCCAGGATTACTTTTTAGTTACGTTTCTACACAGGTCCGGTGAATATGCCGGGTGTAGTAGCATCAGATTAATCTAAAATCGTCTGAAACTTCTTTTTGCCATACTTACTATCTATGCATAAACAAATCACTGACATCATGAGTGATTATTATTCAAATTGAATGATAATGCACTCTCGGCTATACGTCAGCAAAAACAAACCCTGATCTCACCGATATCTTTAATATTCTTACTGGCCTGAATCAGCGAATCAGTTATTTGCTGTGCATGCACCGAGTCGGTGCATGCACTCAGTGGTAATCGCAGATCAACATGGACCTTGCCACCCAGATAATGCAAGCTAATATATTCGATTTTATTGGAAATTGGAACATCCTCCCAGGCCTGCCTGAGTAATATCTCCATCTCGCGGCGTAAGGGTAAACTACAACAGAGTTGTCCTTCCTCATCATTTTCCGGGTCAATATGCACCATCACATCACTGATTTCGTCGATTCCTTCGATCAGGCGTTTACGCACCACTTCACTGATCTGGTGCCCCTCGGAAACGCTCAGGTGTGAGCTGACCTGGATATGCACATCGACGAGGGCATCTGCACCCATGCGTCGTGTCTTGAGTAAATGCAAACCCTCGACACCATCTATATCCTTGATAAACTCACGAATTTTTTCAACACGTTCTGCATCCAGCGCGGTATCAACCAACTCTCGCATGCTGTGCCATGACAATTCCCAGCCAATCTTCGCAATCATGTAGACCACACCAATAGTCGCGATGGCATCAAGATAAGTCAGTCCGGCCATTGACCCGATGACACCAATCATGACAATGACAGAGGAAATGGCGTCCGAACGGCTATGCCAGGCATTGGCGCGCAACAAGTTGGAGCGTAACCTGACGGCTGCCCGCAAGGTATAACGATAAATGGCTTCTTTGGAAATAACGGAGATCGTGGCAACCGTCAATGCTAGCCAGCCAGGGTGCAGTAATAAATCAGGATTGAATAACCGGCGTGCCGCATCGTAACCCAGACCCAGTGCGACCGCTATCAGCGACAGGCCGAGTGCAACAGTCATCATGGTTTCTATACGCGCATGACCATAGGGATGATCTTCATCGGCTTCGCGGCTGCCATGCTTGGCGGCAATCAGCACCAATACATCAGTAACCAGGTCGGAAAGCGAATGTATGCCATCCGCTATTAAAGCCTGTGAGCTACCCACATAGCCCGCTATTATTTTCCCCACACCCAGCACCAGGTCAAGCACCGAGCCTACCAGAGTGACTTTTCTGGCTTCTTTATAACGTTGATCTGCTTCAGTATTAGCCATATTGCTAATGCATGACTTCCAGTTTGATGATAATGCGCTCGTCTTCCTGCCTGGCTTCGAGCACCTTATGCCCATTAATTCGACACCAGGCAGTGACATCGTTGATGGCACCCGGATCGGTACAGTATACCACCAGGGTATCGCCCTGGTTCAATTCCTGAGCGCGGTCTTGTGTCTTGATGACAGGCATCGGGCAGAGCAGGCCGGTTGCATCGAGTTCGTAATGTGCCATAGTGTTTTCAGTTTGTTGTTGTTATGGCCTTACACGGACCATGATTCAGGCATTTCCGAGACTTGTATCGGCTTAACCTTGAGCAATATTGTATCCTGCTTCGGTCTGCATACTTCCAACTCTACTTCTTCTGCCTGTTTACCCTTGCTGTATCTGGCTGTTATCCGGGCCGCCAGCAGCAGGTCTTCATCACTGGGATCACCATCGACCAATACCAGTGGCCCACTGTGACTGAGGGTTTTGATCGAGATAAAACGATTACGATAGCCCTGCATGAAGTTAACTTCACCTTCTTCACGCGCAATGATCAACTTGTAGTGTTTAGCGGGGCGTATATGACGCCCGACTTTTAACAACATGATGTCATCCATTTCATATTCCTTGTTACCGCGTGCTTCCCACAGATCGACCAGCTTGTTGGAATACTTTTCATCAGTGAGAAAGCAGCAACCGCCGGCCGGTTGCGCGTAATCCTCAAATCCATATTGTTGCGCCAGCGCCATTTGTGGCTTGCGTGAACGTCCATTAAAGCCAAGTAGTTGTTCGCGTTTTACCCAGCCTTCCTGCTCAGCTAATGTTTCCGGCATATGCTTCGCACACAGGGGTCGCAACAGGCGATCACCGGCACCGGATTCACGCGCAATCACCGGCATGGTATCCTTACGCTGCGACATGGGTCGCTGGCCAACCACTTCACCAGTGATGATGAAGTCAAATTCATTATGATCGATCCACTCCAGGGCCTTGCGCACCATAAAGGTTTTGCAGTCATGGCATGGGTTCATATTGGCCCCATAACCATGCTTCGGATTGATTAGCACCTCTTTATACTCTTCAATGACATCAATAATATGTAGTTTGATGCCTAACTGCTCTGCCACCCATAGTGCGTTATTGCGTTTCGGCTTGGCGCGGTCTTTCTTGCGAATCGCATGCGTATGCCCCTCGACACAGAAGCCGGTATAAAAGTTGATACCCTCTACATGTACGCCCTGATCCATAACAACCTTGGTTGCCAGCAGCGAGTCCAGACCTCCGGAAATGAGAGAAACGGCTTTAATTTGTCTTGTCATGTTGTTACAGCGCTCGAATGAAGCGGAAATTATATCAAACAACGCTGGAAAATGAGCCTTTGAATGACGATTAATGCAGTCGAATCAAACAATTTCGGCTTTATGCCAGCAATAACCTTATTATTTTAGTTAATTTGAGTGCAGATAAATAATATCCTGATATATACTATTTTAGCTGTCAGGCACATGACCGTCCTGAGCAACAGCAGATCAGTACAATAATAAAAGGAGCATACAATGAAAGAACTACTTTTCTTCGACAAAATGATCACCCCGAAAATTATTAACTTTGTTTACTGGCTTATACTGGCAGCCGTGATAATTTCTGCTTTAAGTAAAATCTTCGGCTCTTACGGTGGATTTACCTTTCAGAGTTTTATTGTGGGCTTGTTTATACTGACCATTGGCGCAATACTGGCCAGAATCTGGTGCGAGCTGCTCATCGTCTTGTTTAAAATGAATGAAGCCTTGCAAGATATACGCAACAAATAAATGCTCATGGATGTCCCGTACAACAAGCCGGGCAACGAACGGCAGAAGCTGAGGAAGGCAGTAACAAGCAGACTGCGCTGGCCTCATTGAAACAACGGAATATTATTTATGCCGGACAAACAGGAAACAACGCCCTCCAGAAATCTTGGCCTGATAGGTACGCTGAAAATTGCTGCGGCGACGCTTGTCTTTCTGTTTGCCGGCCTGGCTATTTTGCTGGTGATGGATACCATATCGCGAGATCAGTTCAATGAATACATCATCACCTTATTCACAGTGGTATTCATTGGCACTATTGCCGGAGTGGTGATAGCTTTGTTGATCCGGCCCGGAAAATAATATCTGGCTCATGCTTTATCTGAACTGCTAAAAAACTCCTTATTTTTATTAACCATGAAAAATAAAACCACCGCTCTCCTGTCTGTCATTGCAGTTCTATTGTTGCTGGCCATTGTCTTTTACTGGTATTCAACAAGACAGCTCTCTACACTGCCTGAGCCAGGCAAGCCTGTTACGATGCAGGCGCCACAGAAATTGCTCCTGAACCTGGCATATACACTGCCAGTTGAATCAGCCTTATCCAATAAACAAACGCTGGATTTACATTTACCGGATACTGCCACTGCTGATGCGCCCTTATTGGTGTATATACCCGGTGGCTTCTGGGCTGAGCCTGAACAGGGATTTTTACTCACACAGGAAAGTATAAACCAACTAACCGGACGTGGTATTGCTGTTGCACAACTACGTTTCCGCAATGCGCCTGAACATATGCACCCCGCGCAAATTAATGACGTCGCTGCAGCCTTGTCTTTTTTAATCAACAAGGCAAGTGAATATGGATACAATGCTGATAATATTTATCTGCTGGGTCATTCATCCGGCGGCCACCTGGCCGCGCTGTTGGCACAGGACTTACAATATCTTGGTCAATATAACCTCAATCCAATGCAGCTAGCTGGCGTGGTCATCATCAGTGGTATTTTTGATGTCAGTGAAAGTGCCATCATTTCACCACAACAAGGGGCGCTATATGAAAAAGCTTTTGGTAAGGATGCCGATATCCGCAAACTAGCCTCACCAGTTTCATATATAAAAGAAAAACTACCGCCAATGATGTTTCTGTCAGCGGAACAGGATTTACCCGGCTTTAGTGTCAATGCAAGAAAATATATGTACAAGATCAGGGCGGCTGGTAACACCCATGCCTATTTTCATGTGATGTCACGTAATACCCACCTATCCAGTATTTTACTTCATCAGCAGGATAATCCTGTATTACGTTATCTGCTGGCATTTATGAATGTGGACACAGGCGGTGAATTTTTTCATAAACGCCTGTTAGCTAGAAGACACTGGCATGAGCCTTCATTAACGACCGCTGATTTCTGGCAATACAAGAATCTGATCAAAAGTCATATGGTTGATGAGCGCTTCGCGCAATCACTGCTGCGACTGTTTCAGGGCAATAGTTATATGTTGAATGCATGGCCGCTTGAGCAATTTCATGCCATTAATCTTTTTGATTTTCTGGATGCCACACAGCAGAACAAGGGGCAATATCTGGTCACGAAAAATATGCGTGATGAACGCTTATATTTTGATCTGGAAAAGCTCAAACCCTATCAACCTGTGGTCGTCATTGGACTTGATGATGAACAAAATCTATTTAGACTGGCTGTGTTTTACCAAACCCGACGCGAATATAGTTGGTTGACCGACAAGCAACCCCGCCCATTGAGTGTACGTCCATTAGGGGCTTTTTTGTACTTTCTTAAACCACCGCCTGATGAATTTATTCCTAAACATCTGTCAATCTATAGCATGACGAGTGATAGTTTTACACGTGTAGAACAAGATCCTCTGGCCTGGCTATGGAAATTACCTGAAGTCCTACATCCTGTTTTTACTGACCAAAACGGCTGTGTCAGTTGCCATGCCTATAATGGCATGACTGCTCAAAGTCATCATACCGATGCTATGACACTAAAAGATCACGGTGGTTTTGCACGCCCGTTAACCAGTTATCCTGCCGGTGTCTGGCGTGAGTTTGTCTTTAATCAGGAAGCGGTAGCAGCCCAGATTGGTGTCGTCGCCAATAGCATGCGCAGCGAAGTACAACAGCCCTTGTTTGATTTGATAGAAAATGCGCGCAAGCAAAAACAATAAAAACCACTATTTCGCTAAATTATTTAAATAAGGCTATTTCTTCACTTTTATATTCGATTTTATTTTTTCATGGCAAAAACAGTCTGTCGTATGGTCATTAACCATGCCGACAGCTTGCATAAATGCATAGCAGATGGTGGGACCGACAAATCTGAAACCGCGTTTTTTCAGAGCCTTGCTCATGTTTTCTGATTCTGTTGTACTGGCCGGGACTTGCTTGATGCTTTTCCAGTTATTGTCTATCGGTTGACCGTCTACAAATTGCCATAGATAGTCACTGAATTTTCCCTGTTCCGCCTTTAGTTCCAGATAGCGCTGTGCATTACTAATCGTCGATTCGATTTTCAGACGATTGCGGATGATGCCAGGATCTTTCATCAGGCTATTGATTTTGTGTTTGTTGTATTGTGCTATTTTCACAGGATCAAAACGATCAAACACTTTACGGTAGTGCGCGCGCTTCTTGAGGATGGTAATCCAGCTCAGGCCTGCTTGCGCACCTTCAAGTATTAACATTTCAAATAGTTTGCGATCGTTGTAAGCAGGAATGCCCCATTCCTCATCATGATATTTGATATAGATAGGCTCCTCGCCTGCCCAGGCACAACGTTTCATTGAGCTGTTCATATTACACTCTTGCTACTCTGCCAGTCTGGCCATTATCTTTTGACCGCCTTGAGAACAATAAACTTTTTATTACTGGCAATGTTGACATAATTACCAAACAATCTCTTTAACTTTGTATGATAATCCAGATGGCGATTGCCAACCACCCACAATTCGCCCCCACGCTTGAGTGCTTTTTTGGATTCGTTAAACATTTGGCTGGCCACTCGATCACTGACAGCATTATGCTGATGAAAAGGCGGATTGTTTAGAATCAAATCTATACTGTTATCTTCGATTCCTTGCAAACAATCATTCACCTTGAACTCAGCCTTCCGACTTTCACCAAAGGCTGCCCTGAATGTTGCCTGTGCCGAGACAACAGCCATATAGGAATCGTCGATAAATAATAACTCGGCATTGGGATTACGATCCGCTGCTATCAAACCAATTACACCATTACCACAACCAAGATCGACAATTTTTCTTGCCTTATCTGATGCCGGTATCTGTTCAATAAAAAATCGACTGCCAATATCCAGACTTTGACGGGAAAATACCCCCGCATGATTAATAACTTTATACTCTGTGTTTTCCAGTTGGAATTCACTGGGGTAGGGGTTAGTGCCAGGATTTATATGTTCATCCAGTTGACAATGAATCAAGCGCGCTTTTTTTCTTGCTCGCGACGTTTGTGTCGGGCCCAGTATACGCTCAAATAGTTCAAGGGTAGATGTATGAATGCTCTTGACCATGCCCGCAGCAATAATCCTGCTTTGCCTATGTAACTGCGGTCGCAACTGATAAAGCAACTGTTCCAGTGGCGCCAGGCTTTTCGGTATTTTAATTATCAGAATATCAATGCTTTTATTAAAACTGCTGGTGCTGGGAATAAAGCCTACTTGATCTTCTGCCAGTCCATTCTCTTTAAGATTTAACTGAATAGCTTCAAATGTGAGGCAGGAATCGCTGATGACTGTTGGCTTATACGCTGACAATGGAATGGCAAGCGCACCGAAGCTATCATTAGCTAAAACTATTGTTGCCGATTTTTCCAACGGCTTATTTTCATGCAGATAATGCAACAGCATCTCATCGGCTGCGTCCCAGGCCCGTAAGGTCTCTTTCTTTCTAAGCGGGTATCTATTCAGCGAGAATTCGCCTTGTGGCACCAGTAATTTTTCCATTTAAATAAGTCCGGCTATGGTTTGTTATTCAGGCAATAAAATGCGTGCCGACGAATGGCATATCTTAACAAAGTCGATAGGTAATATCATAATTATCTACTAAAAATGTAGATTTGTACTGTCACTACACTACCGCACTAGCATGGTCTATTCATAATACAAAAAAGGCCCGCTAATGCGGGCCTGGCATTACACTATATAGCTTGCTTACCAACCAAACATGTTATTCTTTTTTAACAAATTTAATTCGCCATATTCTTCTTTATTTGCAGTGACAAAACTCTTCGCTTTTCCACTGAAACGATTCAAAATCGGCATCGCTGCTTGCTTACCTGCACCCTTGGTCAACGACTTGATAATTAACTTTTGCTTATCGGCGGGGATGCGTGCATTCAAGGTTACACCCTGATTCACATAGGGTCGGCTGGTTTCAAGTACTACCAGTTTTGCGCGTTTGTCTGCTGGCAGTTTATTCGTATAAAAAGATTTTCGCATAATGGCGCCAACACATTTACCGGCCATCATTTTTTCTGTTACCTTGCCAAAGCCACCTTTCACGAAAGTAAATACCGGTTGGCTCATCTGGTTGGGATACATTGAATAAACAGTCATGGCACCTAGGTTAGGTGAAGGCAGTGTACATACCTTTTTTCCAATGAGATCTTTTTTAGCACTGATGTTGGCGTCTTTTCGCGTGACCAGTACAAAACTAAGTGATCCGGGCAATTTCACCACGGGTTGGGCCTTCTGTTTTTCAAGGCGCCAGGCTGCAAAATGAGGGCCATCAAAGACGATATCGTATGATCCTTTTTGCATTTCCTTTTTATAATTTCTCCAGTTACGAGGATGTTTATAAGTCACTTTCTCGTTCAGTAATACCGACAGGTGCTCCACCAAAGGACCATATAATTTCTCACCAGCTTCTGGTGTTTCACGTGGTGGCGCAGTAAAAATGTATTCTGCTGCGGCAATGCCCGGAAGTAAAACTAGCGTGGATAATATAAAACTTAAAACTATGTTATTTACTGGCTTTGGCATAAATGTCTCCGTCAAAAGGCACGTATTAGTGATCTTAGTAGTTTGTTAATTCAGTCTAATGCATGTAACGGCTGAGAATGTAATTACTTTATTAGTTATTGCTAATATTTTAAATTATTTTTATTTCGCATTATGGAAATATTGTAAGTATATGATAATTAAATTATTAATCAAATAAAGGATGCTTTTATTCACTATTCCTTTTTTAACATAATCCGTCATAATCAGCTTATTCAGCCTGAATTTAATTATAGTTTATTCAATTCACTGTGCTTTGAAAGCAAAACATTATCAATGGAAAACCTGCTTACAATTAACTCGTTTTTGACCCACATCAAGATCATCAACAGTCGTATGAAATATAAATCATAGAACGATTTTTTCTTCAGGAGTTATTATGATTAAGACGCAAAGCCTATCGGGAGGGGGTAGTAAGGTAGCGTCTACAAACGATGTCATCGCTTATGAGTGCCATGGCAACTGTTATCTTAATATAACCAACCTGTGTACCTTGCGTTGTTCATTTTGTCCAAAATTTAACAAAATATGGGATGTTGCTAATTACAATCTAAAGTTATCGACTACTCCAAACACTCAACAGGTGCTTAAAGCCATTGGCGATCCCTCTGCCTATGAAGAAATTGTTTTCTGTGGTCTTGGCGAACCGACCATGAACCTCTCCGTGTTACTGGAAGTGGCAGAAGCCATTCATCCTTATACCACTGTGCGTCTGAATACTGATGGTCTGGGTAATCTTGTTCATGGAATGGATATCACCCCAGAACTCAGCAGACGTGTAGATGCTCTTTCTATTTCATTAAATGCACAATCCGAGAAGATCTATAACATGCATTGCCGGCCGCCACAGTATGGCACCTTTCCGGCCCTACTGGATTTTATTGATTGTGCGAAAAATCATATTGATGATATTACCCTGACCGCTATCGATGGTTTATTAGGTGTTGATATTAATGCCTGCCATGCCATAGCAAAACAAAAACAGGTAAAATTCAGGCGACGTGTTCTTGATCAGGTCCCCTAGAGCACTAATCGAATGGTTTTTTATAGCGAATAATACATTCTATAAATAGTAGGCCGATTTAAATACTGAATACTTGATGAAAAGGCAGATAGAAAATATTACTGATAGCCAGGCCTATCATGGTAAAGATAGTTATTTGCATACCTAACACTCGATATTTTAAATTTTCATTGATGATAGCAAACGCATGTATGCCTCGACCGACTACCAATGCCACACCAAAAACATGAATCAATAACGTACTGGCCTGATTATATTCGATTGCAAACAATAGGATCAATGTAATCGGTATATATTCTATGGCATTCGCTTGTGCTGCCATGGCAATTCTCAATGCCTCGCAATCACCATCACCAAGACTGATTTTATTTGCACGCCTTTCCTTTATGACGTTTAAAGATAACCATACAATTAATAGTGCGCTCAGCGATGCATAAATAGCAGATACCATATTATAACTCCTTACCTTTATAGATTTATGCAGTCAGGCTCTGGCCAAACATTATGCGATGGCCATCTATTGTGCGCACTCCAAATTCTCTCATACCCCATGGCTCTTCGATTATGCTCTTGATAAATTCGGCTCCATTACCATTGAGTTCATGATAAAGCGCTTTTGCATCATCTACTTCAACATAAGCAAAATAGGAATGATCGCCGCTTTCCTTTGCCGGCATTGCATCAGGACATTCTCCCAGCATAATAATAAAATTATCACGCGATAAAAACACCCAGCCTGGATATCGGCTTATCTCAACCAGACCCAGGATTGATTTATAGTATTCTACTGATGCTTCAAGCTTATTAACAGCGAGCACATATCGTGGTTTAAAACTAATATTCATTATATCCTCGAATAATTATAATTATTAAATAATTTTAAAGGTTTGTTTGACAGAAAATAAAAAGATACAGTTATCAATGATAACTATATTAGAAATTGAAATTCTTTTCAGACACAGAGCATGATCCCTTCGCTGTTTATTCAAGAAAATATTATATCGAGTATGGTTTAAGTTAATGTTTTATTTTTTTCTGTAGATGAATATTGGCCTGGCCAAATCTTTCTTGCAGAAGTTGTCGTGCATACTGGCTATCATTGTCTTGCCAATTTTCGATCAGCATAAGTGAATCAATTTGTTCGGGATTGGCGGAGTAACGCAGTGCTTGCAGGATATCCATCATCTCGACAAAATGCCTGGACAGGTTCTCATATAATTGTACGTAGACTTGTTTTACACGGTCAGCCATTTGC
Organism: uncultured Gammaproteobacteria bacterium; assembly: GCA_963807455.1. GTDB lineage: Bacteria > Pseudomonadota > Gammaproteobacteria > JAADHQ01 > JAADHQ01 > JAADHQ01. The sequence goes on from CAWECS010000013.1 coordinate 11,645, forward strand.
ATGTAGGCTGAGCGACCAAGATCAACATAGTACTGCGCCTTGACCAGTCGGCGTCTTGATCGCATGGGGTAGAGGCCGGAGAATAGCAGGCATTGGTCACCGACAGTTTGTAGTTGTTGTATACCTGATTGTCCCTGGGTCTGCATACCTTTGAGATAACTGATAGCGACCACGCTGTTGGCGAGGCCGGTATCCTGGAGATGACGCATCAGCATGAACACCAGATAGCTTTCCAGTTCCTCGTCGAGTTGCAGGTGGCGCGATTCACTGGCAGTGTGGACAAGATTTTGCCACATTTCTGTTGCTGTCTTATTGGTAATAATGACGCCCATATGATTGCCTCTACTTATGTTTTCGTCATAAATGACTCTATTTCTTGAGTTATCCCCTGTTTTTTCTATGTTTTATAGTGTTAATTACCCAAATTTTCAATAATTTGTGTTTAATGGCCGGTGCTCGCCGGGCTATAATTCATTCCTTATATATAGCCGGGCTTTAAATATGACAAAAGATTCATCCATCGATGTCTCCACTTTTCAGGGGCTGATACTCGCTTTACAGCATTACTGGGCAGAACAGGGCTGCATTCTGTTGCAACCTTACGATATGGAAGTCGGTGCTGGTACCTTCCACACAGCTACATTTTTGCGCTCTATTGGCCCGGAGCCCTGGAGTGCCGCCTATGTTCAGCCTTCCCGTCGCCCGACTGATGGTCGTTATGGCGAAAATCCTAATCGTCTACAACATTACTATCAATTCCAGGTAATGCTCAAGCCCTCTCCACTAAATATTCAGGATTTATACCTTAACTCATTGATAATGCTTGGTATTGACCCCCTGGTGCATGACATACGCTTTGTTGAGGATAACTGGGAATCACCCACTTTGGGTGCCTGGGGTCTGGGCTGGGAAGTCTGGCTGAATGGTATGGAAGTGACCCAGTTTACCTATTTCCAGCAGGTGGGTTCACTGGATTGCACGCCTGTCACGGGTGAAATCACCTACGGCCTGGAACGTATTGCCATGTATTTACAAGGTGTCAAAAGTGTATTTGATCTCGTCTGGACTCATGGCCCGGAAGGTGTCGTCACCTATGGGGATGTGTTTCATCAAAACGAGGTGGAGATGTCAGCTTATAATTTTGAACATGCTGACGTACCCAGTCTTTTCGACTGGTTCGATACCTGTGAAAGCGAGAGTAATCATCTGATTGAAAAGGGCCTGCCATTGCCCGCTTATGAAATGATGATGAAGGCTTCACATACTTTTAATCTGCTGGATGCTCGCCATGCTATCTCGGTCACTGAGCGCGCGCGCTTCATTGGACGTATCCGTGCGTTGTCACGTGCAGTCGCGGAGAAATATTATCAAAGTCGCGAAGCGCTCGGTTTTCCAATGTTGAAAGAGAAAAAGGGAGTCGCGTAATGAAAACTCGTGATCTCTTGATTGAAATTGGCACGGAAGAGTTACCACCCAAGGCATTAAAAAAATTATCCATGGCCTTTTATCACCGCGTTATCGGTGGTTTAAAAACAGCTGAACTGGCCCATGGTGAGGTACAGCAATTTGCTTCTCCCAGACGCCTGGCGTTACTCGTAACCGCATTGCAGGAAAAGCAGGCGGATAAAATGGTGGACCGACGTGGACCGGCATTGACGGCGGCCTTTGATGATGAAGGTTGCCCGACCAATGCAGCCATCGGTTTTGCCCGCAGTTGTGGTGTTGAGGTCGATCAACTCGATAAACTTGAAACCAGCAAGGGTACATGGCTGGCCTATAGCAGTGAACAGAAGGGCGAACTGGCACAGACGCTGATCCCGGATATCGTTAAACAATCTCTAGATACTTTGCCGATTCCCAAACGCATGCGCTGGGGCAATTTAAAGGAACAGTTTGTGCGTCCCGTGCATTGGGCGGTTTTGTTATTTGGCGATGAAGTCATTGAAACAGAAATTCTTAGTGTTAACAGCGGGCGTGAAACTCGCGGCCATCGCTTTCATCACCCTGATCCGATTTATATTGGCGAACCGTCGGCCTATGCACCATTACTGGAAACCGAAGCATTCGTCATGCCGGATTTCGAATCAAGACGTGAAGCAATTCGAGGCCAGGTACTCGAAATCGCCAATAAGGTGAACGGCCATGCGATTATTGATGAGGAATTACTCGAGGAAGTAACATCGATGGTTGAGTGGCCACAGGCTGTACTCGGTAATTTTGATGAGCGTTTTCTTGAATTACCTTCGGAAGCCGTGATTTCTGCCATGAAAGGTCATCAAAAATATTTTCATGTGGTCAATGATAATAATGAGTTAATGCCGCACTTTATTACTATCAGTAATATAGTCAGCAAAGACCCGGACAAGGTTCGTGAAGGCAATGAGCGTGTCATCCGACCACGACTTTCGGACGCAGAATTTTTCTGGAATCAGGACAAGAAGCTTGAGCTAAATCAGCATAGTGAACGACTCGCCAGCGTGGTGTTTCAAACCAAGCTGGGTACATTGCTGGATAAGGTACAACGCATCACAGAACTGTCGGCGAGCATTGCTAACAACCTCGGCTGGGATGAAGCTGGGCCCCGGCGTGCAGGCAGCCTGTGCAAATCAGATTTAATGACCGACATGGTGGGTGAGTTTCCTGAATTACAAGGCGTTATGGGTCGCTATTATGCCCGTCTGGATGGCGAGTCTGAGGAAGTCGCCAGTGCCATAGATGAGCATTATATGCCGCGGTTTTCCGGTGATGATCTGCCCTCCACTCATTCAGGACTATGTGTTTCATTAGCTGATAAACTAGACACGCTGGTGGGGATTTTTGCTATTGGCGAATCGCCTACTGGTGACAAGGACCCTTTTGCCTTGCGACGAGCGGCGCTTGGGGTGCTGCGCATTATTATTGAAAAGGATCTGCCTCTGGATCTTGATCTGATGATAAAAAGCGCGATAAAAAATTATACCTATCAGTCTATCGCTATTCATGTGGAAGTGACTAGACGCTCGGTGTATGAATTTATCCTGACACGATTGCAAGTGTATTATGTCAACCAGGGATATGCACATGATGAAGTTGATGCGGTACTTTGTTTAAACCCGACTATGTTGCAGGATGCCAATAAACGTTTACTTGCATTGGCAGAATTTCGTCAGCTACCGGCTGCAGATAGTCTGGCCGCTGCGAACAAGCGTATTTCCAATATTTTGAAAAAATCGAAAGATGATATCCCGGAACAATGGAATAGTTCTACACTAACTGATAAAGAGGAAAAACATCTGGCAAAAATGGTTGAATCCCTGATCCCGGACTTACAACCTCTGTTTGACCAACAGGACTATGCTGGTGCGATGAACAAGTTGGCAGGTTTACGCGAAGCGGTAGATGCTTTCTTTGACCAGGTAATGGTTATGTCTGAAGATGATGAGCTACGTATTAATCGACTCAGTCTACTCAATGTTATACGCAGCCAGTTTCTACACGTGGCCGATATTTCACGTTTACAATAGGAAGATTTCATGAGCAGCAATGACATCAATGCCGATTCCTTTAATGATATGCTGGCGACTGTACAGGCGTTTCATGATAAACATGATTTTAAAAACACCGGTGGTGAAGAGCTTAGCTACCGCGTTGCACTGATGGTGGAAGAACTCGGTGAAATTTCTGCCTGTGTCACCAAAGGTAAAAGTACCGATGACCTCGCCGAAGAGACCGCTGACTTGTTGATATTGCTATTGGGAACAGCCATTGCAGCAGACTTTGATTTAAAACAAGCCTTCTGGGATAAAATGCAGAAAATCATGAAACGCGAATCCAGGATGGTGAATGGACGTATACGTGTTTCCGAATTTCGGGATTAGAATATTCGATCATGAAACTGATTATTCTTGACAGAGACGGTGTTATCAACGAAGACTCGGATGATTTTGTTAAATCGCCCGATGAATGGATTCCTATTCCCGGAAGCCTGGAAGCAATAGCGCGTTTGAATCGTGAAGATTACCGTGTCATTATTATTACCAATCAATCTGGCATTGGTCGTGGATTACTTGATATTCAGACACTGCATGCCATTCACGAAAAAATGTACCAACAACTGGCTTTACACGGTGGTCATATAGAATCTATTTTCTTCTGTCCACACACAGAGGCAGATCACTGTGAATGCCGTAAACCTGAACCAGGTTTGTTTGTGGACTTGCAGGAGCGTTTGAATATTCAACTGAACGATATTCCTGTTGTCGGTGATTCACTACGAGATATCCAGGCGGCACAGCAAGTCAATGCTTCACCTGTTCTGGTACGAACAGGCAAAGGTGAGGCAACACTTGCCACTGCTGTCGGCCTTGATAACATTGCTGTGTTTGATAATCTTGCCGATTATACTGATCACCTACTGGAAACCAGGTAAGCGAATCTTGTATGCCTACTATTAGAGCTATTTTATTCTGGATCGGTTTTTATATATCTACCATTGTTGTTACTTCGATTTTGTCCGTCTCATTTATATTCCCTTTTCGTGTGCGTTATGCCATCTCAAGAACCTGGCCTTTTTTTAATCTCTGGTGGCTAAGGCTCACCTGTGGTCTGAAATATCAGGTTCAGGGTTTTGAGAATATTCCAGATGAGTCTGTCATTTTTATGAGCAAACATCAGTCTACCTGGGAGACCATCACCTACCAATTATTTATGCCGCCCATGGTCTGGGTATTGAAACGAGAATTGTTGTGGATTCCAATTTTTGGCTGGGGTGTTGCCATGCTTAACCCGATTGCCATCAATCGTAAATCGGGTAAACAGGCACTCAAGCAGCTTATTGAGCAAGGCACAAAGAAACTCAATGATGGCATTAATATCATGATATTTCCGGAAGGTACGCGCACCTCAGCCGGTGAACCAACTCACTATCGACCCGGTGGCGCTTTATTAGCCGCCAAAAGTGGTCACAAAATTGTACCTATTGCTCATAATGCCGGTTACTACTGGCCCAAAGGGCAATTCTTCAAACACCCCGGAACTATCAAGGTTATCATAGGCGAACCCATTGAAACCAAAGATAAGCGTGCCAGCGACATACTCAAGGAAGTTGAAACCTGGATAGAAAATAAAATGCAGGATATAGGCGGGCGCTGAGCAACCCTGGCTTGCAATAACGCATGTATTTCCATCGTGGCTAGATGACATAGACACAGCTACAATAATACTATCAGGTGGAGTTAATGGTGCAGTCAACAACAGCAGTGAAAAACCAGGTGGTGTTTCATGTTCATGGTGTCACCAAAATTTACCAGATGGGTGAAGTGCAGGTGCATGCCTTACGTGGTGTGGACCTGGATCTGTATCAAGGCGAGTTCACTGTATTACTGGGCGCCTCGGGCAGCGGTAAATCAACACTGTTGAATATCCTTGGCGGTCTGGATACCCCTACCGATGGTCATGTACTGTATGGTGATCGTGATTTGACCCGAGCAAGCGAGCGCGAGTTAACCGAATACCGACGCTATCATGTTGGTTTTGTTTTCCAATTTTATAATCTGATCCCCAGTCTGACGGCGCGCGAAAATATCGCTGTGGTAACCGAGATTTCGCGTGCTCCTATGCGGCCGGAGGAGGCCCTGCAACTTGTTGGTCTCGGCGAACGCATGGATCATTTCCCGGCACAACTTTCAGGAGGTGAGCAACAACGGGTTGCGATCGCGCGTGCCATTGCGAAAAACCCTGATGTGTTGCTATGCGACGAACCTACTGGCGCGCTCGATTCTGAAACGGGTATTGTTGTATTGGAAGCACTGCAACGTGTCAACCAGGAGCTGGGTACAACGACGGCCGTGATCACCCACAATGTGGGTATTGCGCAGATGGCAGATCGAGTGATTCATTTGACCGATGGCCATATCAGCCAGGTGCATGTTAATGAATCAAAACGACAACCCAGTGAGCTCAGTTGGTAAATATACAGCGATGAAAGCCCTCGATAAAAAACTCTGGCGTGAATTCTGGGGCATGCGCATTCAGGTGCTTGCCATTGCCATGGTGATCGTCAGTGGTGTCGGCATTTTCATCATGTCGCTGAGTACGCTCGACTCTTTATATGAAACTCGTGAAACTTATTATAGCAACCATCATTTTGCCCATATATTTGCCTCGCTCAAGCGTGCACCGCTGGCACTGATCAAACGCATTGAGGATATACCCGGTGTTGATAAAGTCGAGACACGTGTGGTGGCCTATGTCAATCTTGATGTTACCGGTTTTACTGATCCGGTTAGCGGTCATCTACAATCCTTGCCTGATAACAGTCCAGGTTTATTGAACCAGATTTATATGCGCAATGGCCGCCTGTTTGAATCAGGGCGTGATAATGAAATTGTACTCAGTGAAGAATTTGCCAAAGCCCATCGTCTACAAACAGGTGATAAGTTACGCGCCACTATTAATGGGCGGCGTAAAACACTGACCATTGTAGGCATCGCCTTGTCTCCGGAGTACATTTATCAGATTGCACCCGGTGCGATGTTTCCAGATTACAAACGCTATGGAGTCTTGTGGATGGCGCGCCAGCCATTAGCCAGTGCCTACGACATGGACGGAGCGTTTAACAATGTTACGCTCACACTGAGCAAGGGAAGCAACGAACAGGACGTCATCGATCGTCTTGATGAAATTCTCAAATCCTATGGTGGTATTGGCGCCATAGCACGTAAGGACCAACTCTCCAACCGCTTTTTATCAGAAGAACTCAAACAACAACAAACGATTGCCACGGTGTTTCCAGTGATTTTTTTCGGTGTCGCGGCGTTTTTACTCAATGTCGTGATTAGTCGCCTGATCAGTTTGCAGCGCGAACAAATCGCTGTTCTTAAGGCCTTTGGTTATAGTAACTTTGCTGTGGGCCTGCATTACATCAAGCTGGTATTAATGATCGTCAGTATCGGTATCATCACTGGTATCGGCGTCGGCATCTGGATGGGCAAGGGCATGAGCAATATTTATATGCAATTATACAGCCTGCCATTCATGATCTATGTACTCAAACCCCAGGTGATTATTGCCGCAACACTCATCAGTATGACTGTTGCCATCCTCGGTACATTATACGCGGTGCGTAGTGCTGCCAGACTACCACCGGCACAGGCCATGCGTCCGGAACCGCCTGCTATCTATCATGCGACGCTGGTAGAACGCCTGGGTGTGCAACGCTGGTTTTCTCAACCCACGCGCATGATTCTGCGCCATATTGAACGCCGCCCGTTGAAATCCCTGTTGACTACGCTCGGGATCAGTATGGCTTGTGGCATCATCATGGTCAGCGGTTTTCAGGAAGATGCCATCGATTATATGGTTGAGGTGCAGTATGGCATGAGCCAGCGCGAGGATCTTATTGCCAACTACACTGAACCGACCTCATTGCGTTCGCTGTATTCCTTGCGCAGCCTGCAGGGTGTAGAGCATGTCGAAGGTTTTCGTACCGTGCCGGCAAAATTACAGTTTCAGCACCGATTTTATCGAACTGCGGTCAATGGCATTGAGGCAAATGGTCAACTGATGCGCCTGCTAGACACCAACCTGAAGGTCATCGAACTGCCTCAACAGGGCATAGTGCTCACCGATTATCTGGCAGAATTGCTGCATATCAAAGCAGGTGACATGCTTACCATCACGGTACTGGAAGGTAATCGTCCTACGGTGCAGGTGCCGGTAATCGGTACGGCTAAACAATATCTGGGCGTCAATGCTTATATGCAGCGCGATGCCCTTAACCAGCTATTAAAAGAAGGCAATGCGATCTCCGGGGCACTGTTGAAAGTAGACGAGCACTATCAGCGCGATATCTATGCTGAGCTAAAAGACATGCCGCGCATCGCTGGCGTTATCGAACATGAGTCAGCCATCAAGGCCTTCTATGATACCCTGGCTGAAACTATTCTATTCTTTACGTTTATCACGACGCTGTTTGGTGGCAGCATCGCCTTTGGGGTGATATACAACAGCATGCGTATTGCATTGTCAGAGCGCAACCGTGAACTGGCCAGCCTACGCGTGTTCGGATTTAAACGTGGGGAGATTGCCTATATTCTATTAGGTGAACTGGGCCTGCTGACGCTGGTGGCTATACCGCTGGGTATGCTCATCGGTTATGGTCTGTGTGCTTACATGGCTTTTCAGTTTGACACCGATCTGTATCGTGTACCGCTGGTGCTGGGTATTAATATCTATGCCTTTTCCGCCCTGATAGTGATTATTTCATCTATTATTTCAGCCATGATGATTTGGCGCAATCTGGCCCATCTCGATATGGTCGCAGTCCTCAAGACCAAGGAGTAATATAGATGCCTATGTTGTTACGAAAACACCCGGTTATTACCATCATTACCCTGTTGATTATCGGCTTGTTGGTATGGGGCTTTTGGCCGCAACCTGTTTTGATCGAAGCCATCGAAGCACGCACTGCACCCATGACCGTGACCATTGAAGAAGAGGGGCGCACGCGAGTGATTGATCGCTATGTTATATCAGCGCCCGTGGATGGAGTCGCTTGTCGCTTACAACTGAATGTTGGTGACCTGGTGACACAAGGGCAGGTACTGATGGGTATTACGCCGCTGCAATCACAGGTGCTGGATGCGCGTAGTCGGGCACAGGCCGGGGCGCAGGTGGAAGCAGCCAAGTCTGCCCTGCGTGCCGCCGAAGAACAGGCGCGTGCTGCCACTGCTGCAGCGCAACTGGCCACGACAGAACGCAAACGTTTGCAACAATTGATGGACAAAAACCTGATCTCGCGCGACGCTTTCGATAAGGCCAGCACCAAAGTGCAAACCACTACCGCCGCCAAACGCTCGTCAAACTTCAATGTCGATGTCGCTAAACATGAATTACAGGCAGCCCAGACTTTGCTTGAGTACACTACCGGCGCCCCACAAGAACCGGCCGAACGCGTACCCGTTCGTTCTCCAATCAATGGAAAAATCCTTAAAGTCGAACGCGAATGCGAAGGTCCTGTGCGCACAGGCGAAGCGCTACTGGAGGTGGGTGATCCCTCAGCACTGGAAGTCGAGGTGGATGTGCTATCTGCCGATGCAGTAAAAATCACACCCGGGATGAAAGTATTATTTGATCGCTGGGGTGGTGAGCAACCGTTAGAAGGCGTGGTCAGGATTATCGAACCTGTGGGCTTTACCAAAGTTTCAGCTCTCGGGGTCGAAGAGCAACGGGTATTAATTATTTCAGACTTCACTTCACCGACGCAGCAGTGGCAACGACTCGGTGATGGTTATCGGGTTGAGGCTCGCTTTATTCTCTGGCATGAGGACAAGGTCTTGCAAGTGCCTTCCAGTAGCTTGTTTCGTTATAAAAATGGATGGGCATTATTTATTGTAGAAAATACTCATGCCAAACTTCGTGCAGTCAAGATTGGTCAACGTAATGGCCTGATTACGCAAATACTTGCTGGAGTTAAGGCTGGCGAGCGAGTTATTAACCATCCAAGTGATGATGTCGAGGATGGCAGAGGTGTTAGAATTCATCGCTATGATTAGTGACATGCTGTTCTATTTTTATATTATGTGACTACATGTTGACCTCAGCATTAGCAATAAAATTATAAAGTGCTGTAATGAACTAATAAGCAATACATGGCCACATTACTATTAGCAGGTATTGATACCATCAGGAGCTTATATGAGAATTTTATTGTTCCCTGTAGTTTTCATGGTTCTATCTTGGATTCATCCTGCCATAGCAGGGCAAACTGAATACGATGAGTGTATTTTGAAGTATCTTAAAAATGCGAAACTCGATGTCGCTACCCATCTTATAAAAAGCGCTTGCAATGAAAATTACAAATCTCCCAATTTTACTGCGGAAAAAAGACGGCCCTATAATCATTGCCTGCTGGAACATCTGACTGGCGTTGAAAGTATTCAAGCAGTGATGGAAATCAAGGCTGCTTGTGGTAGCAAGCACAAATGAATAAATATTGTGTAGTTCGTGGTTGGATTTTATAAGCACTTAATTATCCACGATGTCCCTGTGCAATTTTACCGCATTGAATCACTAAAGTTGAGTAAATAAATACCTGTGCATGAAGGCGATGGTGCAACGGTAAAAGACACAGATGTGATTGAATATTCTACTCTTGAAGATAGTGAAACACTGTTATTTGATCTTTTCTAGTGGGAATTGCTTATAGGCTCGTTGGTTAATGCTTTGCAATATAGGCGCACTTGTCATCTGCCTTATTTACTCCTATGCGGCTTATTAGCTACATTGTTAATCATTGTGTTAGATTGATTGCATACATAGACTGGATAATACAAATTCTATATTCATTACTTACGCGTAAACACCAGATTGTTATCACTGGAAAGTTTTTTATTATATTGATAGCCATCTGCATCAAATGCTTTAATGTCTTCAGGGTCAGACAATTTATTTTTAATGATATAGCGGCTCATTAAACCACGCGCTTTTTTAGCAAATATTCCAATCATTTTGTAATCGCCATTTTTATATTCCTTGAAGGCGGGTGTGATGATTTCACCGTTAATCTGTTTGGCTTTGACTGATTTAAAATATTCGTTGGAGGCCAGATTAACCAATGTGCTCGATTTAATCTTTTTTAGTTGTGCATTAAGCCCATCGGTTATTTTCATATCCCAGAATTCATACAAGTTTTTGCCACGAGGATTTTCCAGCTTGGTACCCATTTCCAGTCGGTAAGCTTTCATCAGGTCCAGAGGTCGTAACAGGCCATATAATCCAGAGAGGATGCGCAAATGTTTTTGCGCATAATTCAGTTCCGCTTTTTTAAGTGACTCTGCATCCAGACCAGCGTAGACATCGCCCTTGAAAGCAAATATTGCCTGCTTGGCATTCTCAGCTGTAAAATTTTTTGTCCAGCTCTCATAGCGATCAAAATTGAGTTCGGCGATGTTACTACTGACATGCATGAGCTCGGCAATGTCCAGCGCAGAGAAATCACGCATACGTTTGATCAATAATTGAGAATCATCCAGATAATCCGGCAAGCTAAAAGTTTTGGTTTTTGCCGGGGTTTCGTCGTCGAGTTTTTTTGCAGGGGAAATGACAATTAACATAACATTCACATTGGTTTGATTTGAGCATTATTATACTCAAGACAATGGAATTTGTAATGTGTTTGTCTATTAGAAATGCCAAACCATGGTGATCTTAAGTATATATTTCAGTCACGCAGGCATACCCGTGACCACTACCCTGTTTTCAGAGTTTGAACTGACCCACCAGTTGTTGTAAGGAAATAGATAATTGGGTTAATTCTTTGCTGGTCACCCTGGTGTTACTGGCATCATCCGAGGTTTGTTGAGAGATATGGCTGATATTGACTATATTCTGATTAATTTCTTCAGCTGTACCAGTTTGTTCTATCGATGCGGAAGCAATCAGGGAATTCATGTCTGACAGGGTGGAAACAATACTGGCAATGGAATTCAATGATTTGATGGCCTTATCTACTTTATCCACCCCATCTTTACCTTGTTCAGAGGCTTTGCCCATGGAGACAACAACATCACGTACTTCGGTCTGAAGTCGTGAGATCATGGTATTAATTTCTTCGGTGGATTCACGCGTACGACTGGCCAGGGTACGGACTTCATCCGCGACGACTGCAAAACCGCGTCCTTGCTCACCGGCACGTGCTGCTTCAATGGCCGCATTCAGTGCCAGCAAGTTTGTTTGTTCGGCTATGCCGCGAATAACATCCAGTACGGTACCGATGTTTTCACTCTCGGCTTCGAGTTTTTTAACGACGGCTTCTGTTTCATCGATCTTGTCTACCAAGGTATTGATTCCAATCATGGCAATAGTAGAAGCGTCGGTTCCTTTGCGCGCTTCTGTATCAGCATTGTTGGTCGCTGTTGAGGCTTCTTCTGCCGTGCGCGATACTTCCTGTACCGTCGCCACCATTTCATTCATGGCGGTCGCTACCTGGTCGGTTTCCATTTGCTGTTCACTCACGCGCGCCGTGGTCTGATCAGTAATGGTGGCCATTGTGTCAGCAGCGGCGACTAACTGTTGAGTAGAGCCAACCACTTGAGAAATAATGCCATGCAATTTGCCGATAAAAAGATTAAAACTTGCCGATAACTGACCCACTTCATCGTTATTGTTAACATTAAGACGAGTAGACAGATCACCTTCTTCTTCAGCTAGCTTTTGCAAAGCCCCAGCCGCATCTTTCAAGGGTCGGGTTATGGCACGCGAGGCAAAATAGCCATAGATGAAGGCGATAGAGCTGTTGATACCTAGATTGATTAACACACCTGTCGTACCACTGAGCTGCATTCCGCGGGAAATGAAAAATTCTCCGATTAGTATAGCCAGAATCACATTAACTCCAATGGCCAGTTGTATTTTCGTACCTATCTTTAATCTTGAGAACAAATTCATACTATCTTCCTGATTTTATGGAGTTAAGCGCATATAAGGCTTATAGAGCCTGTAGCGACCACTAGCGGGTTGTCTTTAGAACTGTCGGGTTATTTTATCGCTGCCAGGATATTGCTTTTGGCCTGCCCTTATATGACTAAAGTGAACTATAAGTTATATAAGTCATTGAATATAAACTATATTATAGAGGGGCGGGGATTATCCGCATTTCCAAAGGTGATTTTACTGATGAGGAAATACCGGCTTGTCACTACAGGTAGAACACTGGTGGGCTATATTATTGCTTATGTTTGTTTTTTTCTTCGATCCATTTTGACATATAGCGGGTACTCTTCATGCTATGGTGGGTGAGCATGGCACCAGTAAAATTACTCAGGCGGTGTTGCTCCAGATTCTTTTGTATGGCCTCTATCTGTTGCAATAGCACCTGTGAAAACTGATCTTTATTGTGGCGAGTATTAATAATATTAAAACCGTTACGCTGAGCTTGCTGCCATTCATCGGGTTGTTGGTATAGTCTGACGGCCGCGTTTGCAAAGCCATCAGCCGCATCTTCAATGATCCCAGCCCAGGACAAATCACCCTGCATGCCTTCGGCACCGATACGGCTGCTGATACTGGGTGTTCCATAGACCATCGCATCTAGTAGCTTGCCTTTCATACCGGCTCCAAACCTCAGCGGTGCAAGATTGACCCTGGCATGCATCATCACTTGCTGCACTTCTGCTGCCCATCCGGCAATATGAAAACCATCAGCGGGTTTATGCAGTTGCCTGGCTTTTTCTGGTGTGTAGGCACCATATATATTTAATTCTGCCTGTGGCAACTGCTGGCGAATAGCAGGCCAGATGGTTTGTTTTAAATACTGCACTGCATCCCAGTTGGGCGCATGATGAAAATTGCCGATAAAAATAAAATGCTGACGTTGTGAAAAGTCAGGTAATGTGGCGCTGCGCTCTTCACTATCAACGGGGTCAAGCAATAACGGAATATAGTGCAGCAGGTTTTCAGCGACATGGTAGTGATTTTGCAGTAACTGCATTTCAAATTCGGAAATGATCAGGCTTAGGTCGCATCTTAAAATACTGGCGATTTCCCTTTTCGCCAACTCGCTATGATAATCCTGTTGACTGACTTCACGCTGCTGCTTATGGGCCTGTTGCCTGGCATGACGCAAGCTATGCAAATCAGACGATTCCAGAATGCGTAATGCATGCGGACAATGTTCTTCGACACGCCAACCGTACTGTTCTTCCATCATAAAGCGATCAAACAGCACAATATCAGGCTCGTAGTCGCTGATAAACGTATCGAATTCGCTATTATTTACTTCTATGTGTGCCTTTTGAATACCAAGCGATTGCAGATCAGCCATGTGATCACTATCTGCCGCCTGGCTGGCAAAGATGATTTGCCATTGTTGTTGCAGAAAACAATGCAACAACTGCATCATTCGACTGCCGGCAGCGGATGAATTCGGTTCTGGCCAGACGTAACCAATAACAAGTAGGCGGTTCATGCTTGGGTGACTGCTTCGTGAGGCTAATTCAGCCTTGCGCTTGTGAGGCCAGATAGATAACGACTGTGCCGATGATATTAATAATTGAAAACATCATGGCGATGAAGGCGAAAAGACGATAACGCATGCCTGTTTCAGTGAGTGATTCTCCCATAAACAGTCGTTGCCAGATTGAAGGCTTTGTGGCCTTATCGGAGGGCGTTGTGTGTCGAGATAGCATCCAGGTCATCAGCAAGGCAACAATAAAACAGCTAATGGCGACGAAAGCTGATATGGCTACATTTGATATGGCTGACAGATCCACTTCTATCCTGCTTGCAAATATCTACACATCGAGGTTGGCCACGGCGAGTGCATTTTTTTCAATAAACTCTCGACGTGGCTCGACATTGTCGCCCATCAATGTGGTGAATACTTCATCGGCAGCAACGACGTCTTCTATTTTAACCTGCAACAATCGACGTGTTTCCATATTCAGCGTGGTTTCGTAGAGCTGATCCGGATTCATTTCACCCAGGCCTTTGTAGCGCTGAATGTTCATGCCGCGCTTGGCTTCTTCCATCAGCCAGTTCATGGCTTCTTTAAAACTATTGATTTCCTGTTTGCGCTCACCACGTTGAATAAAGGCATCAGCACCCAACAGACCATCCAGTTGTTGACCTAGTGCTACCATGGATCGATATTCGGCTGAATCAAAAAACTCACTGTGAATATGTTGCTCATGACTAATACCATGAACGTGCTTACTGACCACCAGGTTAAAGGCATCAGTGTCTTCCAGGTCTTCCAATCTCACCTCATAACGTGTTGAAGCCGCCTGATCATCATTCATGCGTGCCTGAAGTTCAGCACACCAGGCTTTCATATCATCCTTATTGTGTAGTGTTTCTTTTGTAACTTCTTGTATATAAATGAATTTTTCTTGAGTCACGGGGTCAACTCTACGTGCCAGCCGTTGGATGGTACTCATCACACGCACATAATCATTGGCCAGACTTTCCAGTTGAACTCCGCCAATAGCCGGCGCATTGCTATTGACATACAAGGAGGCATTATCCATAGATAATGTAAGTAAATAGCTATTTAATTCCACATCATCTTTTACATAGTATTCCTGTTTACCCTTCTTCACCTTATATAAAGGTGGCTGGGCAATATAAACATGTCCTCTTTCGATCAGCTCATGCATCTGTCGGTAGAAAAAGGTCAGCAATAAAGTGCGTATATGTGATCCATCCACATCCGCGTCCGTCATGATTATAATACGATGGTAGCGTAGTTTTTCCGGATTAAATTCCTCACGACCAATACCACAGCCCAGAGCCGTGATCAATGTTCCGACTTCAGCAGAAGACAGCATTTTGTCAAAACGCGCTTTTTCGACATTAAGGATTTTTCCTTTCAGTGGCAGTATGGCCTGGTATTTTCTGTCTCTGCCTTGTTTGGCAGAGCCACCGGCGGAATCACCCTCCACCAGGAACAGTTCTGATAAGGCTGGATCTTTTTCCTGGCAATCAGCAAGTTTTCCCGGCAAACCGGCTAAATCCAGCGCTCCCTTTCGGCGGGTGAGTTCACGCGCCTTGCGTGCTGCCTCACGGGCTCGAGCTGCATCAATAATTTTGGCCACGATATTTTTTGCATCAGCCGGATATTCCAGCAGGAATTCCTGCAATTTTTCAGCCGTTGAGGATTCAACAATGCCTTTGACTTCAGAAGAAACCAGTTTATCTTTTGTTTGTGAGGAAAATTTTGGGTCGGGCACTTTCACCGATAACACGGCTGTCAGTCCTTCACGGGCATCATCCCCTGCCACATTGACCTTGACTTTTTTAGCACTGCCTTCTGATTCAACGTACTGATTTAATGTTCTGGTCAAAGCGCCACGGAAGCCGGCCAAATGGGTGCCACCATCGCGTTGCGGTATATTATTGGTAAAACAGAATATGCTTTCCTGATAGGAATCATTCCATTGCAGTGCCACTTCTACACCGACACCGTCTTTCTCAGTGGTAAAATAGCAAACCTTTTCATGTAATGGGGTTTTATTGCGATTGAGGTGTTCAACAAAGGCCTGAATACCGCCCTCATATTTGAAAGTGTCTGTTTTGCCACTTTTTTCATCACTGATTTTTATGTGAACGCCTGAATTCAGAAAAGAAAGTTCACGTAGTCGCTTAGCGAGGATGTCGTAATGATATTCTGTTGAAGTGAATATTTTTGCGCTGGGTTTAAAGCGGATTTCTGTACCGGTATGTTCAGTATCGCCAATGACTTTCAATGGTTCTACCGGGACACTATCTTTGTATTGCTGGTAGTGGACTTTCTTGTCTCGTCGAACGGTTATTTCAAGGGTTTCTGACAGGGCATTGACTACTGAAACACCTACGCCATGCAATCCGCCTGATACTTTATAGGAATTATCATCAAATTTTCCACCGGCGTGCAGTACTGTCATAATGACTTCTGTCGCTGAGATGCCCTCTTCTTCATGTATACCGGTTGGTATGCCACGGCCATTATCCGTTACCGTGACCGAATCATCGCTATGGATAATCACATTGATCTCGGAACAGTGACCAGCCAGGGCTTCATCAATAGCATTATCGACTACTTCGAACACCATATGGTGCAGACCGGTGCCATCATCAGTATCACCAATATACATACCTGGTCGTTTGCGTACCGCATCCAGACCTTTCAGGACCTTTATATTCGAAGAATCGTATGTATCATTACTCATATTATTTTCCCTTGGTATACCTTATATATAAGGATACCAGACTAACGGTATTAACAGAAACGATTATACCACTTCTGTTAGGTGTCCTTGTTCCACGTGGAACATTTTCGATGTGGATGAATTCTCCATCATAGGTTTAAGTGTTTGGTCGCCAATAGCGGTTAAAAACATTTGCACTTTCATGTCCTGCAACACGGATAATAATTTTGCCCTATTGTCGGTATCCAGCTCTGCAGCAACGTCATCAATCAGTAGAATGCACTCTCTGTCGGTTTTGATGTTATATAGTCCCGCCTGTGCCAATAATAAACACGTGACCAGTATTTTCTGTTGTCCTCGTGAAATCCTGTCACTCGCTAATCTTCCATCCAGCTTTATGCTGATGTCAGCGCGTTGTGGTCCCACGGTAGTAAATCCTCTTTCCAGATCTGACGTTAGTGATTGTTCAAGCGCCTGCTTTAATGAATCTTGTTTACCCCAACCTGGCTGATATTGGAGCGAAAAATCAAACTCGCCCAACACCGGGTGGATATATTGATTTAATAGCTGCTGCAGATCTTTGATATAAAGTTGACGACTGCGGTGCAACACTTCGCCTGTTTCAATTAATTCCTTATCCCAAATCTGGATCAAGTCCCTTGAGCTGTGCTGCCTGATAGCATTGTTTCTTTGTTTAAGGGCAGTTTGATAACGTTGCCAAGCCGGATAGAAAGTTTGTTCCACGTGGAACACTCCCCAATCCAGAAACCGCCTTCTATATCGTGGCCCTTCTTCCAGTAACTGATGACTATTGGGATGAATCACCTGCAAAGGCAGGTTATAAACCAAATCTGAGACTTTGTGTACTTTTTGCTCATTGATACGAATTTGTAGCGTTTTTGCACCTTTTATGACCCCAAAAGGTACTTTTTTTTCATTTTTTAAAACTTGCTGTGCGAACACTGTCAGCTCGGATTCCCCCTTTTCAAGGATTCTGTCAAAGCGATTCGTCCTGAATGATGATGCTCTACCAAGGAAATAAATGGCTTCTAGCAGGCTGGTTTTTCCTGATGCATTCTGACCTGAAATAAGGTTGATATTGTTTGAAGGCTCAAAATCAACCTGATGAAGATTTCTGAAATGCCTGATACCTAGCTTAACGAGTGCCATTTGACTGACTTAGCCAGAAATGAAACAAATGATATCTGCAGTTCTTTATAAGCGCATCGGCATAACAACGTACCGACAATCCTTGGCTTCTGCGGGTTCAATCAAACAGCTGCTATTGGCATCACTCAGAGAAATAGTGACATTTTCTTCAGGTATGGCATTCAAGGCATCCAGGATATAATTAACATTAAATCCTATCTCGATCGGCCCGCCCTTGTATTCGATATCCAGCTCTTCTTCAGCCTCTTCCTGCTCCGGGTTGTGTGCTTGTAAGGAAAGCTTATTCTCATCCATGCTTAAACGTACGCCGCGATATTTCTCATTGGAAAGAATAGATGTTCTGATAAATGCCTGTTTTAGCTTATCCAGTTGCGCTTTAACAAACTTGTCAGTGGCTTTGGGCAATACTTTATTGTAATCAGGGAATTTTCCATCAATGAGTTTAGATGTAAAACGCAAACCAGGTAGTTGGATTCTGATGTGGTTAGTGCCCAGTTGAACCAGAGCCATTTCATCAGAATCATCAAGTAAGCGAGCCAGTTCCTGAATGCCCTTTCTGGGTACAATCACTTGATGACTATCATCACCAGAAATATCCGCATTAACTTCACAAATGGCCAGTCGATGTCCGTCCGTTGCTACCGTTCTTAACTGTCCTTGTTTGATCTCTAGTAACAGTCCATTCAAATAATAGCGTACATCCTGTTGCGCCATGGCAAACTGTGTGCGATCGATGAGTTTCTTTAGCTCACGTTGCGGTACGCTAAATTCTTTTTGAACATGAATATCTTCAATTAACGGGAATTCTGATGCAGGTAATGTGGAAAGAGTAAAACGGCTTTTTGCCGATTTAACGGTGACTCTTTCTTTCTGAAAGCCAATATTCAATTCTGAATCATCTGGCAGGGTTCTGCAGATATCGAGAAACTTTCGTGCCGGTATGGTGATTTCACCACCATCAGCAACATCCAGATCAAATTTTGCCACCAGTTCAACTTCAAGATCAGTTGCGGTTAACGATATTCGACCGGTATCTGCTTGCAAAAGTAAATTGGATAATACGGGTAACGTCTGTCTGCGCTCGACAACCCCTATGACGAACTGAAGTGGTTTTAATAACGTTTCACGTTTGATCTTAAACTTCATCCGAAATTCCCTATTTATATATTATTAATAAATAAATACTTATTTGTTATTACTATTATTAACGAGCATGTAAAATGTTAATAAAACTATTTTTTACTTTTAATTCAATAACTTATAACATAATATCGACTGTACAAACAATGTAAAACTACTCTATGACCTGTTATAATCCTGTGGATAAAAAGTGAATAACTTTAATTCTTACTTTTATCTACAGGTTATCCACATCATGTGCTCAACATTCTCAACAGGCTGGCATAGTCTTCTTTTATTCGTATTTCCGTCTCTTTCAGCTCCTTGACCTTACGACAGGCATGTAACACCGTCGTGTGATCTCGGCCACCAAAAGCATCACCAATCTCCGGCAAACTGTGATTAGTTAATTCCTTGGCCAGAGACATGGCTATTTGCCGCGGACGAGTGATAGAACGGGTCCGCCGGGATGATAATAAATCATGCACACGAATTTTGTAATACTCGGCAACGGTTTTCTGAATATTTTCAATACTCACCAGACGATCCTGCAAAGACAAGAGGTCCCGCAAGGCATCTTTGGCAAATTCCAGTGTAATAGCCTGGTTAGTAAAATGAGCATTGGCAATTACACGTTTCAAGGCACCTTCAAGCTCTCGAATATTGGAGCGCAAACGCTTGGCAATAAAGAAGGCAACTTCATCCGGTAACTGGGTATTCATTTGCCGGGCCTTGCCTAATAGAATAGCGACACGGGTTTCTAGTTCGGGCGGTTCTACAGAAACGGTTAAGCCCCAGCCGAATCGCGATTTTAAGCGCTCTTCCAGACCGTTGACTTCCTTTGGGAAACGATCACAGGTGAGAATGACCTGCTGATGGCCTTCCAGTAGCGAATTAAAGGTATGAAAAAACTCTTCCTGTGAACGCTCTTTTTTGGCAAAAAACTGAATATCATCAATCATCAATGCATCAACCGAGCGATAAAAGCGCTTAAATTCATTCATCGAATTATGTTGCAACGCCTTGACCATATCGGCAACAAAGCGCTCCGAATGCAAATAAACCACCTTGGCATGTGGATTATTTTCCATCATCATATTACCCACAGCATGCATCAAGTGAGTTTTGCCAAGCCCGACACCACCGTAAATAAACAGCGGGTTATAAGCTTTGCCGGGGTTTTCTGCCACCTGTATGGATGCCGCGCGTGCCAGTTGGTTGGATTTTCCTTCGACAAAAGAGTTAAAGGTAAAATCCGGATTGATATTGCTTTTATGTGATATCGTCTCTTTGGGTGCCTGCGATGCTTTTTCATGCGCGGACTTGTTCTTCACCTGGTTGATACTACCTACCAGCAGTTTGAGCGCGGGCGGCGTATCCTCACTGAGATCGACTAGTGATTGCTGGATAGATTCAAGGAAATTGGCTTTTACCTGGTCTAGCACAAATTGATTGGGCGCCAGTAGTTGCAGTGATTCACCCATCTGGATGGCATGTAGAGGCCTGATCCAGGTATTAAACTGGTTTTGAGGCAACTCATCTTCAAGATACTGAAGACATTGATTCCAAAGGCTGGACAAGTAGGCGCTCCGAATGATTGGAGTTATTGTTAATAACTTTATAGATTCGTGATTCTAGCGCTAAAATATAAAGTTATCCACAATTAATGGTGGATAAATACTTTTATTTTTATATTGACAGTCACAACGCGACACAGTAGGATTGCCGGTTCATTAAACCCGGCATTCTGATTAATCAGGTAGAGCGATATGAAACGAACATTTCAACCCAGCGTTTTAAAAAGAGCACGCACACATGGTTTTCGTGCGCGAATGAGCACTACTGGTGGTCGCGCCGTCATCAATGCCAGACGAGCCAAAGGTCGCAAACGTATGACTCCCTAACGAGTCGTTTTCTGGCGTCAGCAGCGTTTATCAATAACGTCATATAAGCTACGCCGCCTTAAACCAGCTTCGTGTCAGCAGATGATTTCTGACCTTAAAACAACACTTTTTAAGGTGTTTAATTGAATGAATCAAATGCCACCTGTTGTTTCCCCCGCTCTGTCAGACTGCTAAGTAAGAAAGATTACCAACAGGTTTTTCGTGATCCAGTCAGATCCAGCGATGCACTGTTAACGTTACTAGCTTGCAAAAACAATCAACAAAATCCCAGGTTAGGGCTGGCTATAGCCAAAAAAACAATTGCCAAAGCAGTACAGCGTAATTGTATCAAGCGCCAGGTCAGGGAAAGTTTTCGCGAACATCAACAGATGTTGGCAGGTTTAGATATCATCGTATTGGCGAAAAAAGGCTTGCAGGAAAGAACGAATAATGAGATACAACGCTCACTGGCAAAACACTGGGAAAGGCTGGTAAAAAGATGCGCCGAATCCTGATTTTCATTATTAGGTCATACCAATATATAATAAGCCCGCTCCTGGGTAATCATTGTCGATTTTATCCATCTTGCTCATGCTATGCACACACAGCGATTGAGCGGCACGGCGTTTTTTATGGCAGCTGGTTGGCAATCCGCCGCATATTACGTTGCCACCCATGGTCACCTGGAGGGGAAGATCCCGTCCCTGAAATTAACAAACAACAGAAGTAATTATAAAAAATGGAAAATCAACGACTATTTATCTTCATCGGTATCGTATTTCTTGGCATGCTGCTTTACCAGGAATGGCAGCGTGACTATGGTGTCAGCGACAAAACGCCAACTGCCGTCAATGGCAGCAGTCCGGCAGATCCAGCCAGTATTAACAGTGCCGTACCAGCACCATCAAGCACACCCAGTGATGTGCCCGCGGCAACGCCAGCACCTAAAGCCTCAGGACCGACCATCAGTGGCGAAGAAAATATGTTAATTTCGGATCAGCGCATTCAGGTACGCACCGATTATCTGGACATTATGTTGGATACAGTAGGCGGAGACATTCGCGTTGTTAAATTAAGAAAGTACCCGGTAGAGCAAGATAAGCCTAAGGAACCATTTCTGTTAATGGTAGACAAGGGTGCCAAGCTCTATGTGGCGCAATCCGGTTTCTCCATGTTGAAGGGCAATGGGCCGACACATGAAGCCATTTTCAAAGCAGAGAAAACAGACTACGCGCTGGCGGAAGGTCAGGACTCCTTCGATGTCAATATGACCTGGACCGATGATGCCGGTGTCAAGGTCACCAGAACGTATACATTCCATCGTGGCAGCCACTTGATCGACATGTCCGTCAAGGTAGAAAATGGTTCAAACCAGGAATGGCAGGGCGCTTTTTACCGCCAACAACAACGCACTCACTTTGGCGAAGAAACTCAGTCGATGTTCATGATGCAGACCTACATGGGCGGTGTCATCTATACTCCGGAAGAACTGTACGAGAAAATCGATTTCAGCGACATTCTGGAAACAAAAATCAACCGTCCCAATGTGATCGGTGGTTGGGTGGGTATGATGCAGCATTACTTCGTCGGCGCCTGGGTACCCGATCAGGCCGACACCAATACTATCTATAGTAACTATAAAGACTATCGCTATTACCTGGGCTTGATTTCACCGGCAGAAACCCTGGGTGCTGGTGAAAGTAAAACCTTCAAGAGCCAAATATACATTGGACCCAAAGATCAGAATATTCTCGAAGACATTGCACCCGGCCTGGAGCTGACAGCCGACTATGGCTTCCTAACCGTTATTGCCAAACCATTGTTCTGGTTACTGAGTGCATTCCACTCTTTATTTAATAACTGGGGCTGGTCGATTATTTTTCTGACACTGACCATCAAGCTGGCTTTCTACAAGCTTTCAGAAACCAGTTATAAATCCATGGCCAACATGCGCAAGCTGCAACCTCGCATGCAAGGGTTGAAAGAACGCTATGGCGATGATCGCCAGGGCATGAATAAAGCACTAATGGAATTATACAAAAAAGAAAAAATCAATCCATTAGGTGGCTGCTTACCGATACTGGTGCAAATTCCGGTATTCATAGCACTGTACTGGGTATTGCTTGAAGCCGTTGAATTACGCCAGGCGCCCTTCATGTTATGGATTCAGGATCTAGCCACCAAGGATCCCTATTATGTGTTGCCCTTGTTAATGGGCGCCACCATGTTCATACAACAAAAATTGAATCCGGCGCCACTGGATCCCATCCAGGCGAAAGTAATGATGGCACTACCCTTGGTATTTACCGTCTTCTTCCTGTTCTTCCCCGCAGGTCTGGTATTGTACTGGGTAGTGAATAACTCTTTGTCTATTGCTCAACAATGGGTCATCACGAAAAGGATTACAGAAGCGAAGTAAACAAAGGGGACATGCAGTCCCCCTTTGTTTTAAGCAACCCCTGATCAATTCATGAATTGATCAGGGGTTACTTAAGTCGATTAATGGTTTTAGCAAGAGAAACTGTTTCATAGTGATAATCAGCGACACCATTGCAGCCATTGCAACACCACCTGGCCGGGGCGGTGTGGGTATCGTCCGTATTTCCGGCAGTGCTTGCCAAACCATAGCAACACAGATTCTGGGAAAAGTCCCGACACCAAGGCAAGCTGAATACTTGCCCTTTAATGGTGATGACGGTAAAGCTATCGACCAGGGTATCGCGCTGTATTTTCAATGTCCGAATTCTTTTACCGGTGAAGATGTGCTCGAACTGCAGGCACATGGCGGCCCGGTTATACTCGATCTACTCCTGCAAAGTTGTATCAGCGCAGGAGCACGGATAGCACGGCCCGGTGAATTTTCTGAACGCGCATTCCTGAATGACAAACTTGATCTGGCACAGGCGGAAGCGATCGCAGATATTATCGATGCCAGTAGTGAACAGGCTGCACGTGCTGCAGTGCGTTCATTACAAGGCGAGTTTTCAGCGCGGGTCAATGACTTATTAATAGCACTGACAGAGCTGCGTATGTATATCGAGGCAGCGATAGATTTTCCGGAAGAAGAGGTCGATTTTTTATCAGACAATAAAATAGTGATCCGTCTGGATGAATTGGACAAGCAATTCAGCCAGTTAATGGAATCAACCCGGCAGGGTACTTTGCTGCATGAAGGTATGACTGTCGTTATCGCTGGCAGACCGAATGCAGGCAAATCGAGCTTGTTGAATGCACTGGCAGGTAAGGCATCAGCCATTGTAACGGAAATAGCAGGCACTACACGCGATGTACTACGTGAGCATATTCAAATAGATGGCCTGCCCGTGCACGTCATCGATACTGCTGGCTTACGCAGCACCGAAGACGAAGTAGAAAAAATAGGCATCCAGCGTGCCTGGACAGAAATCGAAAAGGCCGATCGGGTTTTACTATTAGTGGATGACCGCGAAGGCGTCACAGAACAGGACCAACAAATACTGCAACAACTACCCGAAGGCCCGGCCCTGACAATCATCAGGAACAAATGTGATTTGAGTGGTGCTGCCCCTAATTTGAATAATGAGAAAGAACCACCAGTGGTGACCTTATCAGCCAAGGATAATCTCGGTGTGGACATGTTAAGAAAGCATCTGGAACAATGTGTCGGCTATCGTGCGGGTGGTGAAGGTGAATTCATTGCCAGACGTCGGCATCTCGATGCACTGCAAAGGGTAGGTGTACACCTTAAAAAGGCTCGTCAACAGTTGCAACAAGCAAAGGCTGGCGAACTGGCGGCCGAAGAATTGCGTGAAGCACAGCAGGACCTGGGAGAAATTACAGGTGAATTTTCCAGTGATGACCTACTAGGAAATATATTTTCGAGTTTTTGTATCGGTAAATAAATATGAGCAATGAAGAGTATCAAGCTAATTAGAGTGACATCACTATCGCAATAAACTCATACTAGAAAACCATGATTAAGTAATAGCCTCCAATTGACTACCCCGTTGAATATTAATGCATATTGTCAAGAACGATGTGTTGCCAGGCACCCTTCCAGTGAAACTATTCACGCATGAGCTTGCTTTCATCTCATCAAAAAAATCCTGCTTAAGTAAGTTGAAGCACTAATGAGAACTATAGGTTATCAGCGGTTTACCCGACGTGCCATTTTACCGATCCTGGAGTTAACAAGCATAAACTGTAATTTTTATGTGGGTTAGTGTTATTACTGTGATTTGCTATCGATATAGTAAAGATGTGTTAAGTGATTATGATTTTGCTATTGTTATTATAATATTGTCTATATCTACTATCTGCAAATAAGCAAAGGCTAGTCTGTATATGTCAGATGAACTAAAAACACTACATCAGAAAATTAACATTCTCGAAGCCGAACTAAAATCTTTATTAAAAGAAAACAGCGAACTGAAAGAAATAAAAAAAGATTTTTATGCATTGCTGGAAAACACACCAGATTTTGTTTACATCAAGGACATAGAACATCGTTTCACTAGTTTAAGTCAAGCATTGGCAATTATAACCAAGCATGAACACTGGAAAGATGTTGTTGGAAAAACAGATTTTGATATTTTTCCTGCTGAGCACGCGCAAACATATTTTCAACAACAAAAAGTGGTTATCGAGAATGGCATCGCACAGGTTGATTTAGAAGAACCCTATTACGGAGAAGATGGAGAGTTACGTTGGGTAAGTACAACCAAGAAACCCATATATGATGAGAATGGAAATATTACCGGTTTGATTGGTATTAGCAGGGATGTAACAGATAAAAAAAAGAATGAAGAAAAAATGAAACATATCGCCAATCATGATAGTTTAACGGATTTACCAAACAGATCATTATTTCTTGAGTTGTCCGGACATGCCATCAATCTGGCTAAAAGAAAGCAGAAAAAATTTGCGTTATTATTTCTTGATCTTGATGGCTTTAAAGGCATTAATGATCAACATGGACATAAAGCAGGAGATCAGGTATTAATTACCATAGGTAGCAGAGTAAAAGCGATACTGCGTGAATCTGATATTATTTCGCGGATTGGAGGAGATGAATTTATTATTCTACTGCCGATAGAAGATAAGATAATTGAATTAAAAGTTCTGGCAGAAAAAATTATCAAACAAGTCACAAAAGCAATTGAAATTAGCCCCTCAAAAGAAGTGAATGTCGGTTGTAGTGTTGGAGCCGCGGTTTATCCAGACGATGGTGAAAAAATAGACCAGCTTATCAGCGCAGCAGATAAGGCAATGTATATAGCAAAAAATAAAGGAAGGAATTTATTTGAACAATCATAACGTTAGACTTCGACAGGGAAATTCGATGATGGATACACAGCTGATAAAGATTGTATGGAATTAATGATTCTTGCTGACACCAGGATTGTTTAGTTGATATGGGAATTAAGAATGATAGAGAGTGTCACCAGCTTTAATGCGTGTTTTAAACAGAATTCATTATTTAGAACTGGCTTGATATAGGGAAAAACTATAAGTCAGGATAAGATTGATATATACGGCTTATTATAGAGCGCTTATCAGTCAATTATTGTTTTATAATCCCTGCATTCTGCAGAATAGTACTGTTTATCATAACCTGATGGTTAAACTTAATGATGAAAAAATTCTTGAAAAAGCCCTACATTTTATTGATAGCGATAGCACTAGGCATATTCATCGCGGTGATGTTGGTGAAAACACGCGCTCCATTAAAACACTCAGGTGGGGAGATGCCCAGCAAGCCAGTTGAGGTGATCACGGCAAAATATATTCCATTCAATGCCAGGGTCACGGCCTACGGCAATGTTGAGCCGACCGTGACCCTGAAAACATTATCCGAAGTCAGTGGTAAAATTACCTATCTACACCCGGAACTGAAACAAGGTAATACTATTGAGGCGGGCGTGGTGGTGGTGAAAATTGCGCCGGAAGACTATCAGGTGAGTCTGAAACAAACACAGGCGGACCTGGCTGCGAATAAATCCTCACTCAAGCAACTGCAAGTGGAGCAACAAACTACACAACGTTCACTGGAACTGGCGAAAAAGAATCTCAGTGTCGGTGAAAAAGAGCTCGAGCGTATCCGCAGTGTTTGGGACCGTAAATTGATTGCACGGTCGACGCTGGATGCGGAAGAGCAGAAAGTAATTCAATTACGCCAGCAGGTGTCTGAGCTACAGGGCCAGATCAATAGCTACGCCAGTCGTAAGTCTTCCGTACAGTCGCAGATTATCCGTGCAGAAGAACAAGTCAAAGGCCAACAGACAACCCTGGGCCGCACAGAAATAACACTGCCTTTCAGTGCGCGCATAGGTGCTGTTGAAATTGAAAAAGGTCAGTTTGTGAATGCCGGTACTACACTGTTTCAGGCATTGGACCTCAATGGTGTAGAAATCAATGCGCAGTTACCGATTCTGCATATGCGTGCATTAGTCAGTCACTTGAATGAAAAAACCTTTGACAATCCCGGCATGGGCATCACCCGTGAAGTACTCGGTCGTTTAAATCTAAAGGCACGAGTAAAACTGGTGGGTGATATGCCGGATGCCTGGTGGGATGGCACTGTTTTACGTTTTAGTGAATCAATTGATCCGATACGCCGCACCCTTGGCATTGTGGTGGGTGTAGACCGGCCTTATGAGAAAGTGATACCGGGTCGAAGACCACCGTTATTAAAAGGTATGTTCACTGCAGTAGAATTATCGGCACCGCAACAACAGGCCATGATTATTCCACGCAAAGCCATTCATCATGGCCGGGTGTATGTTGTTGGCGCAGATCAGCGCCTGCAAATCAAGGCCATTGAAATCATGCAACAGCAAGATGACCTGGTGGTGGTGCGCAGTGGTCTGGAAGAGGGAGATCAAGTCATTATTAACGATCTGGTGCCAGTGATCGAAGGCATGCCGCTGACGCCGGTGCAAGCCACAGAATTTGAAAAAGCACTGGCCCAACGCGCCAGTATAGCGGAATAATCATGATCCGTTACTTTGCCGGCCACCAGACTGCAGCCAATATATTGTTGTTTGTCATCCTGCTGGCAGGCATGTTGGTATTGCCAAGCCTGACCAAGGAAACCTTTCCGGAAATAGACACCAATAAAGTACAAGTGAGCGTACTCTATCCTGGCGCCAGCACCAGTGAAGTGGAAGAAGGGATTTGCAACCGACTGGAAGATGCCACTGATGGCATCAGCTTTCTGGATGAACAACGATGCGAAGCGCGCGACAATATTGGCATATTGACCCTGGATATGCAGGAAGCAGGCAACATCCAGCAGTTTCTCAACGACGTTAAAGCAGCAGTGGATAGCATCAGTGATTTTCCTGATAACACAGAAGAGCCGGTCGTTGAAGAACTAGGGCGTACCAAGCCGGTCGTGAGCGTGGCTATTAATGCCGACCTGGCGCAGCCGGAATTGAAAGCATTGGCAGAATACTACCGTGATCGCTTGTTGGCGAACCCACAAATACCCATGGTGACCGTGTCAGGTTTTTCCACTCATCAGCTCAGTGTCTTGATCAAGCCTGAAAGCCTGCGCCAATACCAACTCAGTGTTGACGATATTGCCAATCGTATCCGTAGCCAATCCCTTGATTTGCCAGCAGGTACGATGGAGACGGACGAACGCTCATACCAGATCAGGGTGTTGAACGAGCGTCGTACGGTCAATGAACTGGCTGACTTGATTGTTCTCGACAATGTCAATGGCGCCCAATTACGCCTGGGAGAGATAGCGCGAATTGTCGATGATTTTACAGATGCTGAAGTGCGTACCGATCTAAACGGCAAACCGGCAGCCACACTGAAAGTCAGTAAAAACCAGATGGATGATACCCTCACCGTATTCAATGCTGTGCAGGAATTTGTCACAGCAGAGAATGCACGCTTGCCTGATAGCACACGCTTGGTAATTACCCAGGACACTGCCTCAATTGTTCAGGATCGACTGAGCCTGCTGCTAAAAAATGGTTGGCAAGGTTTGTTACTGGCAACGATAGCACTGTTTCTGTTTTTCAGCTGGCGCTATACATTCTGGGTGGCCCTGGGCCTGCCGGTATCATTTGTCGGCGGGCTGGTTATGATGAGTGTTTTTGCTATCAGCATTAATATGATATCCATGGTAGCCTTATTGATGGCCATCGGTATTTTGATGGATGATGCAATCGTTATTTCCGAAAGCATTGAAAGCGAGTACCGTAAAGGCAAGAGTCCGCTGGAAGCGTCTATCGATGGTATAAAAAAAGTGGCGCGCGGTGTGTTTTCATCTTTTACCACGTCAGCTATTTTATTCGGTAGCCTGCTATTCCTGAAAGGTGACATGGGCCAGGTCATGGGAGTACTGCCGGTAGTATTGCTCAGTGTTTTGACTATTAGCTTGATTGAAGCATTCCTGATTTTACCGCATCATCTAAAACATTCTCTTGAGCTGCACCATGAAAAAAATCAGTCTGACTGGCGTAAACGCTTCAACGCCGGATTTGAGAATCTGCGTAATCGAGTGGGTGTTTTAGGTGACTTATCGATACGTTATCGCTATGCCGTGGTGGGCGGTACACTGGCAATATTTATTATCAGTATCAGTTTGATCCCTGCGGGCTTGATAAAATTTAAATCATTTCCTGATCTCGAAGGAAACATTCTTGAGGCACGTATCATTATGCCACAAGGGACCGTGTTTTCCCGTACCGAAGAAGTGGTTGCGATTTTGCTGGAGAGTCTGAAAAAATCACAGTCACAACTGCCACCAGAGCAAGATGGAAAACTGGTGAAAAATATTCAGGTTGCATACAGTGTCAATGCCGATGCCGGTGAAGAAGGCGCGCACCTGGCCACCATTAGTCTGGATCTGCTGGACGCCGAAACACGCATCAATTCACTCAATGAACTCCGTCGCTTGTGGTTGGAAAATACACCAGCTATCGCAGATGCCATATCCATTCAATATAAAGAACCTTCATTTGGGCCTGCAGGTCAGGCAATTTCAATTCGTCTGCAAGGTGAGGATTTGAATCAGTTATCATTGGCATCATGGAAGTTACAAAACTGGCTGAATGCCTATCCAGGTGTTTCCAATATTATGGATGACCTGAGGCCGGGTAAACCACAGTTCAATGTCAATCTCTACCCCGGCGCGCTCAATTCCGGTCTTGATGCACAAAGTTTGTCACAACAACTTCGAGCCGCCTACCAGGGCACCAGGGTCAGTGATATTTATCAGGGTCGTGAAGCCTATGAAATCAATGTTAAACTCGACATTGATCCACAAAAGGCATTGACACAGTTTGAAAGCCTTACTGTATTTTCCAGACAGGGTGAAGCTATACCCCTGGCAGCGATTGCACAGATTAAAGAGAACAGGGAATTTTCACGCATTGTTCGCATTAATCATCAGCGTACGATCACTATCTCGGGTGACATTGATAGTGAAGTGGCCAATACCAATGATGTTATCAATGACACACGCAATCGCTTTTTACCACAACTTAAAAAAGATTTTCCTGGCCTGATATTCAGCCTTGAGGGCGAGGTAAAAAACGCCAAAGAAACCAATACTTCAGTACTGGGTGGATTTGTTGCTGGCATCGCTGGTGTATATTTGTTGTTGAGCCTGACATTTCGTAACTATCGAGAACCGCTGGTGGTGTTGATTAATATTCCACTGGCTTTAATAGGCGTTATATGGGGTCATCTCATCATGGGCCTGGATTTGACGCTGCCCAGCATGATCGGCTTTGTGTCACTGGCAGGTATTGTTGTCAATGATTCTATACTGCTGGTTGAGTATGTGAAATTGCGTAGTCGCGAAGGGATGCTGTTGCACGAAGCGGTCAGTCAGGCTATCAGGGATCGATTCCGCGCGATCTTTCTGACTTCAATCACTACCGTTGCCGGTATGTTTCCTTTACTGTTAGAAACCAGTCTACAGGCACAAGTTTTAGTACCACTGGTGGCCAGCGTTGTGTTTGGTATGATCACCGCTACATTTCTTACCTTGATGGTGCTTCCAGCCAGTTACACCATTATGGAAGACATGGGGTTTGTAGAAGTAGCAGAATAATAATCCCCCCTATGCGCATATGCCTTTGCTGTCAGTGTTTACAGTGAACTGATAATATTTTAAGAGCTCGCGACAATGGGTTGCTCGCGCATGTCTTTTGCTGCGATTACGCGATCAACGAGTGAAGCGAGTTCTTCTATTTTACTATCAATATTATCATGCTGCTGTTTTTTTAAATCCTGCTCAATCGCTATTGAAACATCCATCAGCGCAGGAAACCCCAACGAGCCACTGACGCCTTTTATTTCATGCACTAACCCACCCAGTTGCTCCCAGTTTTGATGTTGTGAAGCCATGTTAATTTTTTCAAGCATTGAGGGTAAGCGTTCAATAAACATATTAATGATCTCAAGAAAATCATTATCCTCATCACCTAGAAGAGAACTAATCGGTGCATGCTGATCAATTTTCTCTGTAATAAGATACTGGCTTAAAAGATGAGTAAATTGATGACGATCAATGGGCTTTGCCAAAAAGTCATTGCAACCGGCATTCATGCATAATGCCTGATCTTCTTTCATGGCGTTCGCTGTTATTGCAACAATAGGACCTTTATAATCATGCTCACGCAAGAGTTTGACTGCCTGAATACCATCCATGACCGGCATTTGTATATCCATTAATATCAAGTCAAAATCATTTGCCATTGCAGCATCAAAAGCTTCCTGGCCATTGTTGGCAATTTCGACCTTGGCACCGGTTTTCTGTATATACATGGATATCAAGCGCTGATTATCGAGTACATCTTCTGCTAACAGGATATTACCGTGTAATGTAAATTGATCGCTGTCATTAACAGAATCCATCGTCTCATTTGAGTTAACAGGAATACTGTTAGTCATCTCGGCCACATCAATATCACCAGGATCAATAAGAATAGTAAAGCAACTACCCTGACCCGGCATACTGGCCACGGTGATATTGCCACCCAGCATTTCGGCAAGCTTGCGTGACAAAGGCAGGCCAAGGCCAGTACCACCATATTGTCTTGAAATGGTTGAATCAGCCTGGGTAAAGGCTTCGAAAATTTTATCGAACTGATGAGCCTGAAGGCCAATGCCGGTATCACGAACATCCATACGTAGCATGTGATCGTGCTGCTGGTAAGAAATAGTGATTTCTACGCTACCTTTTTCGGTGAACTTGATGGCATTGTTACAGATATTAATCAGGATCTGTTTCAATCGTAGCGGATCTGTCATTATTTTTTGCGGCAACGGGAATTGATAATGAATAGCATGTGTCAAACCGCGCTCTCGTGTCTGTATGCTGATCAAAGCTTCAATATGTTGAATCAATTCAAATAAGTCGACTTCTACCTTTTCCAGTTCCAGCTTTTCGGCTTCAACTTTGGAGAGATCGAGAATATCATTAATGATATGTTGCAAATGAAGACCGTTTTGTACAATGGAATCGATGGCCTTACTACGATTGTATGGAGTGATATCAGTATCCTGTAAATAGTCGCCAAAGCCAATGATAGCAGTCAGAGGTGTGCGTATTTCATGACTCATGTTGGCCAGAAAAGCGCTTTTTGCACGCGTTGCCATTTCCAGGTTTTTATTAGCACTGAGAAGCTGCTCGACAACCTGGTCCTTATCATGTTGTGAACGGTTCAAGGAATCTGCCATTTGATTAAACGAATGGGCCAATGTACCCAGTTCATCATTAGAAATGATATTGGCGCGATGATGTATATTGCCCTTAGCCAGATGATCCGAGCTATTGATCAAATCCTGTATAGGCCGGAGTGCATTTCTTCTGAAAACATAATAGATGCACAAGCTCAGAAACAAGATGATGATAATTATTTCTAACAAATATTCTTTCATTACCCGTTGTGTAAGCTCATCAGCGCGTCGGGTACTCAAACCAAGTATAACAGAACCGATAGTCACATCTGCATTATTGATGCTAAATTTCAAGGAAATAATATCATTTCGCTGATTAACACGATTAATAACTTCCATCAGGTTTGATGAATCAGTTTTTATTGCAGGAGCAATGTATGTATGTTTTTTATTTATATAGGAACTTAAGTTGGTATTGTCTGGTGACACAATAACACCATAAACGACATCAGCCTGATGCGTAATTTCTTCCATATAACGATCAAGCAACATGAAATCATAACCGAGAATAGCATCAGCGCTGATCAGTGAAATAAAGCTACCCATGGCATGACCTTTTGCCTTGAGTTGCTCGACTATAATTTTATTTTGCATTTGTACATTAAAATACGACGCCACACTCATTGTTGTGAGTAATATAAAAACGACCAACAATATAAATTTGGTACCAAGACTAACAAAACGCTTTTTTGAAATTGCTTTTTTATTCATGCTGGTTTATTTATACGCTTCAAATTCCTTGATGAGTTGGCGGTGATGGTCATAATGATTATTTTTAACTATTAACAGATTGGTCAGTTTTGCCTGTTTTAATAATGTACGCCCCTCTTCAGAATCACTCAAACTGGAGAGAATGTTCTGAATTTTTAGTTTTAAGTTTGCATCCATACCGCCTTTGACCGCCCAGGGTAAATGTTCCATTTTTTCACTCAAGGCCAGAAAATTGATCTCATCAATATTAATCTTGTTTTGTATCGCGGGAAAATTAACCACTAAATCACCGGCACCGGCTGCATCGGCATGTTTATGAAAAACCGCAACATAGGCATTGGGGGGGTTTTTTGCAAAAAGTTCCTGATAATCACCTTTCATCAGGCCTGCCCGCCTGAGCATCAAGGTCGTGACAATATAAGACTGCATTGCCTTGGGTCCACCACCGAAAAGTATTTTTTTACCTTTAAGGTCTTGCAGCGTATTGAGGCCACTATCATTTCTAACAACCAGTGCGCCAGAAATGAATGCTTCACCAAATTCCTCATTTTTTAAAATCGCTTCATAACCGTATTCATCATGTGATTTGATATAGTGATACTGGTTATAGTGAACAATATCGTACTGGTTAGTAACAACACCCTGCCAAAAAGATGGGAAATTCCTGGCAGTCACTAGTTTGACCTCTCTTCCCAATTGTTTGGAGAGATAGCTGGCCATCGGCTTGAATAGCGTGATGGTGGCGGCTGCATTGCGTCGAGGAAAGATGGCCATGACCAGGGGATCATCAGCACTATAGGCAGAGGCAGTTATCAACATTTCGCCACAAATAAGCAGGATCACGAATAAGCATCGAGAAGTCTGTTTATACCTCATTACATGTCCTTGGGCGTGATGATGTTATTTTATTAAAGGTTTCCGCGCAGAATGCCCGCTCTGTATTTAACAGAAGTGTAAACCTATAGATTTAATAACTTATTCGACCTAACCTGGATAAAACTTTAATTAACAAATCATAAACGTCAGTAATAACAAGGAATATTATGGACTTTATATAAACTGTTGTTTATTATAGTTTTTTATTATAATTTGAGTGACAGCTCGATGATAATGACTGCCTCGGGTATTTGACGAGGCAGAATATTGACTAATGCATAAGATAAATCGCTTAAACATGGCAAGCAAGGGTGACAAAGGTGATGAATTGGCGATAATCTGCAATATTTAGTGTTTTGTATGATGTTGATCAAACCAGGGTCAGACATCATTCTTTACGATGATGAACAATCGATTTGATGAGGAGTCTAGGATATGGAGCTTGAATTCTACGGTGCTGTTGGAGGTGTGACCGGGTCCTGTCACATTGTTAGATGCGGGCAGCATCAAATTCTGATCGATTGCGGTCTGATACAGGGAAGACGTAAGGAAGAACAAGCCAATCGAGAGCCTTTCCCTTTTAATATCGATGATATTGATGCCGTGGTACTGAGCCATGCTCATATTGATCATTCGGGGCGTCTACCATTATTGGTCAAGCGCGGTTTTCGTGGTCCCATCATCACTCAAAATGCAACCAAAGATCTGTGTGCAGTGCTGTTGCGTGATTCCGCCAATCTGGCAGAGCGCGATGCTAAGTATGAAAATAAAAAACGCGCAAAAAAAGACATGGAACCTGTTGAAGCATTGTATTCAGAAGCGGATGCAATTAAAGCATGGGATGCTATGGAAAGCTTACCCTATCGTGAAAAACGCGAAATTCTTCCCGGCATCAGCATACGTTACCAGGATGCCGGTCATATTCTAGGTGCCTGCATGGTGGAAATCTGGCTTACCGAAGGTGATATCAGCCGCAAAATTGTCTTCAGTGGTGACATTGGACAGTACGATACCCCCATACTCAATGATCCTACCACCATTGAAGAAGCTGACCTGGTGTTGATGGAAAGCACCTATGGCAATCGTCTGCACAGAGACCGTATTCACACCATAAATGAAATAGGCGAAGTCATCAGTGCCGCCGCTCACGAAAAAGGTAATATACTCATTCCAGCCTTCTCCATTGGCCGTAGTCAGGAGTTACTATACCTCATGGGCACCCATTTTGATGAGTGGCAGCTGGATCGTTGGCAGATTTATCTGGATAGCCCGATGGCTATTGAAGCCAGTCACATTTACTGGGATTATCCTCATTTGTATGATGAAGAAGCGACCAAGCTACGTAAACAAATCAATGAAATGCCACGCATGAATAACATCCACCTGACCCATGCTGTCGAGGAATCGATGCAAATCAATGAATTGAAAAGTGGCGCCATAATAATTGCAGGCAGCGGTATGTGTAACGGCGGCCGCATCGTACATCACCTGAAGCATAATATCAGCCGTAAGGAATGTCATGTCATGATCGTAGGTTATCAGGCCTATGGCACACTCGGACGTAGGTTAGTCAATGGTGAAGATGAAATAAAAATTCACGGTAATTTTTATAAAGTGAATGCTCACATCCATACCGTGGGTGGACTTTCCGCACATGCCGACCAGAATGATCTGTTACGTTGGGTTGGCGGCTTTAAAAGCAATCCCAGGGTATGTGTCGTACATGGCGAAGCAGAAGTCAAACAGGAATTCAGCCAGTTATTACATAAAAAACTGCAACTTAATGCCAGCGTACCCCAGGTGGGTGACATTATAGATCTGTGCACGCTGACAGTAGAAACATGTTAAAAAAATTATTCAGCGGCACGCTGTATGTAAAAGTCTACGCGAATAAATTCGTCATACGGCATATAGAAGATCAACATGAAATCGTACTGTCCGCTAGCGAAGCATTTACAACAAAACGTTTGCTGGCGGGTGAATATATGAAAGCAGAAAAACTGCTAAAAGAGGGTTTTGCTAAAATTCACCAGGCCAGATGGTTTTCTCCAGCACCTGCTGTTGTTATACAACCCATGGAAATGACTGAAAATGGGTTATCAGCAGTAGAAGACCGCCTTTTTCATGAGTTGGCACATGCTGCAGGGGCGCGAAAGGTCGTGGTTTGGGTAGGTCATGTGTTATCTGATACTGAAGTAGGAATGAAACTAAAAGCACATAATAAATAAAAATCAACGGGTCTCTGTTGATGGATGTATAGCTTTTCAGTTGAAACAACAGAAATAGAAACTTGCAGACAAAGCCATTAATTATTGACAGTGGCGTATCGTGCCTTGTTTGAGGATGTCAGGGATTTGACTTACTGGTACGGCTTTGCTGAATAAGAAGCCTTGCATCTCATCACAATCTTGATTACATAAAAATAACATCTGTTCCTGGGTTTCAACTCCTTCGGCAACCACGGTCAGGTTTAAACTATGGGCCATGGCAATAATAGCGGCAACAATCGACTTACTATCCTGGTGTTCGGCGAGGTCGTGGATAAAGGATTGATCGATTTTAATGACATCAATGGGCAAATCCTTGAGACGACTGAGAGAGGAATGGCCCGTACCAAAATCATCAATGGCAAGCATTATATTGTGCAGCTTTAATTGACTAATATTTTTGATGCTCTCATCAGCGAAATCCAAAACCGATTCTGTGATTTCCAGATCAAGCTGTAAACGGTTAGACTCTAATTCAAGCTCCCCAAGAATGGCATCAAGCATATTGATACCATGCGCAGTGGAAATCTGACGTGCAGAAATATTAACTGCCATGCGTACAGCGGGTAAGCCTGAATTTTTCCAGGTGATAAGATCTCTATAGGCGGTATTAATAACCCATTCAGTCATTGGGTCTATCATTGGTGTTTCTTCAGCTATCGGAATAAACATATCCGGCAACAGTAATCCACGCGTGGGATGATGCCATCGAATCAATGCCTCGACGCCGATAATGTCACCATTTCTTAAATTGATCTGGGGTTGATAGTAAAGTTCGAACTCATCATTTTCCAGCGCGTGTTGTAGATCCTGTTCAATGGAAATTTTTTCAAGTGCTTTTTGAGTGAGTTCATGTGTATAGAACTGGAAATTTTTCCTGCCACGTTTTTTTGCCTGATACATGGCTGCATCGGCCGCTTTGATCAGATCATGGCTGTTACTGGCATCGTCGGGATAGATACCTATACCGATACTGGTTGATGTGAGCAGTCGATGATCTTCAATTAGCATTGGATGGCTGAGTGTGTTGATAATATTTTCTGCAACATGAGCGGCATCTTGTTGATGCGAAATCTCATTCAGAATAATAGTGAACTCATCGCCACCTAATCGGGCTACCGTATCTTCAGAGCGTACACATTGCTTGAGACGTTCAGCTACACCCTGTAACAATTTGTCACCAAGACTGTGCCCCATGGTGTCGTTAATGACTTTGAAACGATCAAGGTCAAGGAACAATAACCCAACCATGTTGCCGTGGCGGTTCGCATGCTGTATTGCCTGATCAAGATTGGCATTGAATAATAAACGATTGGGTAAACCGGTAAGATGGTCGTGATGGGCGATGTGTGCAAGCCGTTCTTCTGAAGCCTTGATGCTACTGATGTCAGAAAACACAGAAACATAATTAATGATTGAATTATGCTTGTCCCTGACGGCGCTGATATTTTCCCAGGCAGGATAAATTTCACCGTTCTTGCGCTGATTCCAGATTTCACCACGCCACTGCCCTTTGCTTGTTAATGTATTCCATAGATTTTCATAAAAGACCTTATCGTGCCTGCCGGATTGTTGCGTTCGTGGATTTTTGCCTATGACCTCATCTGCGGGGTAGCCGGTGATTTTTGTAAAGGCTTTATTAACAGTAATAATATTTTGATGGGCATCTGTAATGATGATGCCTTCGTCGGTATTATCAAAAACAGTGGCTGCCCGACGTAATTCTTCCTCTGATTTCCTACGCTCCGTGATGTCTTCCGCAGTTGACCAGATAAATTGTTCTCCATTCTTTTCCAGTATCTGACCACTCAGCTGGACAGGCACGAGATGACCGTCCTTATGGATATATTCTTTATGATAGGGCCCATATGAACCAGTATTTTGTAGACTTTGCAGTTGTCGTTGTTCATCAGCCGCATATTTTTCCGGGGTAATTTCCCAGTAACTCAGCCCAAGGGTATCTTCTATTGTGCGCCCAAGAATGGATGCATAGCTCTGATTAATATCAACCAGTTCACCATCCATTTTGCACAGCGCAAGACCACTGGTTGATTGTTCAAATAGCATACGGTTGTACTGATTGCTCACTCGTAGTGCTTGCTCGGTGAGTTTGCGTTGTTGGTAGATGAAGTAAATGACAGCGGACAGAATCGTTAACAGAATAGTGAGTAAGCTCAGGGCAAAAATCGTATTTCTCGTTGTAGTCAGGTTTTGATAGGCTTCATTGACATCGAGTTCCGCAGCAAAACCGAAATCAAGTTCATTATCCCAAAGCCACGCACCTACCACGGCTACTCCACGGTAATCACGGTAGCCATTCAGGTCAATGCCGGAATTTCCCTGAGAAGCACTACTAGCCATTCGGGTCGGGGTTTGTTGAGCGATCAGCTTTTTTTTGTTATCGCTTCTGGTGAGATCGACACCGGGGTCAGTTAAGCGAATATTCAATATACTGGATTGTCCAGCTTTGAGCAGGCCTATTCTATGAAGCTGTTGTTCGAAACGACTTTCGCTTATCAGACGAGCATTCCTGTCAAAAGCATAGGTTTCTCCACTTTTTCCGATATGGGCATTTTTCAGGAAAGTAGAAAAAATTTCAGAATAATTCATGCGGAATGTGAATATAGCAACAACATTACCTGTGTTACTGAATATGGGCGCACCGACAAATATCGTCGGTAAACCCGGGCGTAAGTTACCCTGCTTATCGGGTAGCGGGACATCAGACAGCACAGGTGCACTCACGGCCGTTTTTCCGGATAGAATTCGCTTGAAAAATTCAGTTTGTGCTGACAGCAGGTTCCTTGTGCCCAGGTTTTCATCACGGCTGGAGGCAAGATTGTTATAATCTCTAGCGATGACGAAATAGCCATGATAACCCTTGCCAACATGCACCGGTTTTAGCCAGGTACGTAATTTTGCTTGAGCGGGAGCCTTGGTGAGTACTTCCTTGCTCGCATTAGTAGCGATAAGTTCCAGGGCGGCATGGCGAACTTCGGCGGTATTCGCCCAGACCTTAGCGGCAGCTTGTTGTTCCTTCAGCCAGGATTTAATGGTGAGATGTGCGCTATTGAGTTCAACAGTCAAGAAGCTACGAATTTCATTGCGGGTATTAGATTCAATTTTTGCTTGAATAAGCCATGATGCCATACCGATGATGAATACCAGTATCAGCGTGAACAAGATTAAGCCGTACTTTTTTATTTCAGTCGTCAAACTGCAAATCCTCTCACTGGAAATAAAATATTAGCACATTTTGTCCTTATAAGGCGTATGGACATAGGGGTAAAGGGCTTGTCGATATGTTCTGCAAGATCTACAGAAATTAACGGCATAAACCACACATATGTTATTGATAAATAATTATCGTAATAAAGTCATATAATTATTGGGCACCAACAAAATATCGAGGCTTTAAAGTTTGTTTTGGCAAAGGTGAGCAGGTTTTTTTATTCGGATAGTAAGGTGTTCAGTTTGTTTTGTACGGCTGTGCTGCTCCAGTCAATTCGTCCTTGTCGCGTTTCGATGACATTACCTCGTGCATCTATAAAGACGCTGGTCGGTAAAGCCTGTATGCCATAATCACGCATAGCCTTGCCATATTGATCAACCAGTACTTCTGCATCAAGCGCATGTTCTTGCAGATAACGACGAGTGGCATCATGGCTGTCAGTAGCAATTAATATAACTGACAGCCCCTGCGCCTGCATGGTTTTTGTGACGTTGATGAGTTGTGGCAGTTCAGTCAAGCAGGATGAACACCAGGTGGCCCAGAAATGAATAATACTGACCCTGCCCGAAAAATGCTCGATAGTCTGACTTTGGCCGTCGGTATTCTGAAGAGAAATAGCAGCAGCGACGTTTCCCTGCGCCGAAACAATGTTGCTGAACATGACCAGCAGGGCGAATGTGACCAGCCTTAATAATTCCATGACAGTGTTGCCATCACGCGGCTATCAGTCACTTGCTGGTAACCATGAACGTTCTGATACAAAGGGTGCTGGTATTTCAATTCAAAGTTACCGCCGGTGTTGGGGATCTTGTACTGAATGCTGGGGGTAATAAAGTAGGATCGCAATCCGGTATTATCGGTATTATCCACCATGGACGTCGCCGGGCGTGAGTAGAAGCCATCATGGTCCCTGTCCTTGCCAGCCCAGATAGCATTCAATGCCAGACCCAGGTTGGTATAGTTGGAGACCTGATAACGAGCGATCAGGTCCAGATTCAACTGACTGCCAAACTGATAACCCAGATCACTTTCTGTGGAGTAGTGATAAAGTACATTCACCTGGGTGATGAGAGGATACCAGGCGCGCATGTAACTGAGCATGAAAATCGGATCCCATGAACCGGTACCCGGTTGCATCATGGCATGCACGTAGTTACCCATTGGATTGCGAATATCATTATCACCCGTCGGGGTTTTGATGCCAAAGCCCAGGGTCAGTCGCTGTTTGGCGCGAATCGGAGCATCTGTGTAAGCGGTATACAGCCCCATCAGCGTAATATCACCGAGACCGGATACTTCTTCCATTTTCATATTCATGACCATGCCATTCGGCATTTTGCGACGCATATCCATGTTGTTGCGTATCAGGGGTAGAATACCCAGGACCTGCCAGCGTTCGTTGATCGGTTTGGCGGCGATAAATGATAATTTTTCCATGACCATATCGGTCGGTACCGCATAGCTGGAGCCCATGGTCCAGAACTGGTTGATGACTGCATCCGGACTCACCTCTTTACTGTCGCGGCGAATCGTTTTCATATCCATGTGTTCATACTGTAGCGAAAGGCCGAAATTTTTCGCCAGCGTAACGCCGGAGGTGCTGGTGCCGCCGATACAACAGGACAAGCCACATTCGCCCAGGGCAAATATCTGCGTGGAATTAACAATGGTGAGTAGAAACAGCACAAGTGCAAGCACAGGATGTCTATATTTATAGTTATACATTTGTTCTCCGGTGTAGAAATGATGAGCCAAAATTTTGGCCATACTCTAAACCAGCTGTGCTTGAGTGTGAATGTGACACAGTGACGCGCGACAATTTGTCGCAGTCCCTTGTTAGTCATGAGTAAATACTTACAATGAGCGCATGGCTGAACAAATTTTATCCAATGGCAATGCGTTAAACCTGAAACGTCTGATTTTTTTACGCCTGATCGTCTTGTCCGCAGAAGTGGTGGCGGCCTGGGTAGCTATCATTCAATGGCATCTATCGCTATCGACAACAGCATTGTCAACCATCTGGGGAGCGATGGTCTTAATCAGCTTTCTCACCTTCATACGTTTGCGCAACGATGTACAGGTATCGGATACTGAATTGTTTGCACAGTTGTTGCTGGAAGTATTGGCGCTCACAGGCGTGCTTTACTTTAGTGGCGGTTCTACCAATCCTTTCGCCCCGTTTTATCTTTTACCATTAACACTAACGGCAGCGTCATTGTCTGGCATATACACCTGGGCGATGATGTTGTTTACCATGGCCTGTTACACCCTGTTACTATTTTACAATGTGCCAATGCCTGCAGTGCATGGCGGCCACGGTACGGATTTTCGTTTACATGAACTCGGTATGTGGTTTGGTTTTTTGCTCAGTGCTGCACTGATAGCCGGTTTTGCAGTACGCATGGCATCAACCGTACGCCATCGCGATCGCTTGATTGCTGACATGCGCGAACAGCAATTGCGTCAGGAGCGCGTGTTGGCCCTGGGTACACTCGCTGCAGGTGCGGCACATGAACTGGGTACTCCCCTGGCTACGATGGCGGTACTGTTGAAAGATCTTGAACCGGAACAGGCTATCAATGAGAAAAAACTGCATATTCTGCGTAGCCAGGTAGATCGCTGTAAACACATCCTCGGTTCCATATCGGCAGCATCCGGTGAACTGCGTGCCGAGTCTGGTTCCGCGCAAGCGCTGGATACTTACATGCATGATTTGCTGCAACGCTGGGCGGCAACACGAATGGGT
Source organism: uncultured Gammaproteobacteria bacterium (assembly GCA_963807455.1). Taxonomy (GTDB): domain Bacteria; phylum Pseudomonadota; class Gammaproteobacteria; order JAADHQ01; family JAADHQ01; genus JAADHQ01. The sequence continues at coordinate 54,001 of CAWECS010000013.1, forward strand.
GTACAACTGTCACCGCACATCAAAGGTAGTAAACCCGTACCCAGGATTGTTATTGATCAAACCTTTGAACAGGCGATTCTTAATATTCTCAATAATGCAGCGGATGCATCACTTGATGATGTCAAGGTGGATGTGCAGTGGACACAAGATGAGCTCAGCATTGATGTTGCTGATCGCGGTGCGGGTATCCCATCGGAGTTAGCAAGTCAGGCAGGTACGACTATACTGAGTACCAAACAGGATGGCCTGGGTTTGGGCCTTTTCCTTAGTTATACCACCTTGCAACGCCTGGGTGGTGATGTGCAATTGTTGAACCGGGATGGAGGCGGTGTCATTTGTCGTATTCGTCTATCACTTGAACACCTGCGGATTTCTGATGATGGATAGTTTTTCGGAAGATCAGGACAAGCCCAGTCTACTCATCGTAGATGATGACCTGGTGTTTTGTGAAGTACTGGATGAAGCCCTGCAACGCCGTGGTTATAGTGTTCGTATAGCCCATGATGTGGATGAAGCCATTGCCCTTGCCAGACAGGAATCACCTGAATACGCCGTGGTGGACTTACGCATGCCTGGGCCTTCCGGTCTGGAACTGGTTAAGGAATTAAAGGCACTGGATGAAAATACCCGGATTGTTATGTTGACCGGTTACGCATCCGTGGCCACAGCCATTGAAGCAATAAAGCTGGGTGCAAAACATTATTTGTCCAAGCCTGCCGATGCCGACGAAATTATCGCGGCCTTTTATAAAGATGAAGGTGATGCGACCATAGCAGTGCGCGACAAACCCCTGTCCGTGGCGCGTGTGGAATGGGAGCATATCCAGAAAATACTCAATGAGTGCGAAGGTAATATCTCGCAAACAGCTCGACGTCTGGGCATGCATCGCCGAACCTTGCAACGGAAATTATCCAAACGCCCCGTAAAAGATTAGCATACTGTACCCAATATCAATGGGATCAGGAAGCACGATTTCTCAAAAGCAATAATTCATCACTGTTACCCTGATCAGATAACTCTTGTCTGGTATAAAAAGCCAAATTTTACAAATAATCCAAACCGGGTTCTGAGTCGCTGATGGACACAGACGGAAAAATTCTTTTATTTATCGGATACACTATTACTTATTATTAAACAAAAGCAACCAATCCTGCTAGAGTAATAAGATAAATACATAGTCATATAAATAAAATAATTATGGTTATAGACATCAAACAAAAACTATTTACCCCACTCAATAACCATATTATTACTAAGTGGTTTTTTAGTTTTCTTATCCTCCTGATTTCTCAAAACCTCGCCGCGAGCGTAGAAAATGCTGTCAGTAAAGTATTAACAAATCCACAGCAGATCCTGCGCGTCGTTGGCTGGGATGTCTACGCGGATCCGGATAATAAAGCTAAAACAATAGGTTATAAAGAATTCGAGCGTGAATTCGGTGTCATTATAGAATACACAGCATTAACTAATCTCGATGATATTATTAACGCAGCTGAGGCCAATGATGACTACGATGTTTTTATTATTTCCAATGAAGGCATCCGGATATTGTATGAGATGGGCCTGGTGGCTGCGCTTGAATTAACAAAAATGCCCAATTACCAGGATTTATACCCGAGTCTTCGAAATAATAAAAAGTGTCGGTTTGAGCATAAAGTCTGTGCCGTGCCCTGGGCATGGGGCCCCACCGGCCTACTCTATGATACTAATTCCATGCCTGAACCAGACAGCTGGAATGTATTGTGGGACCCCAAGTATAAAGGCCGGGTATCATTATGGAATGATGTGTCCATGGTATGGGTGACGGCACTCTCATTGGGATATACCAATGTTTACAATCTGACTCGAGAACAATTGGGCCATGTTAAGGAAAAGTTGTTCGAACTTAATGAACAGGTTCATCACTATTATGACGGTGAGCAGGAAGCCCTGGAACATATTCGTGATGGTGAAGCCATTATACTGAATAGCTGGTTCGACCCTTCTGCAAGATTGAAGCTGGAAGATCGCCACTTCAAGATGATCATTCCAAAAGAAGGTGCTGTCGGCATGTTTGACAGTTATCTTATTAGCAACCTATCCAAAAAAACCGATATTGCCTATCAATATATTAACTATCAGATTAAGCCCAGTACGCAACAACAAATGGTGCGTATTACCGGACTGGCGCCCGCCAATAGTAAAACACAGGAATTACTCGATCCTCATGAGATCCAGTCATTGCATTTAAATGACCAGGGCTATTTTGAGCGCATGCTACTTTGGGATGTGATGCCAAGAAAACATCTTTATGAAGCAATAGTAAAAGATGTCCGTAATGATATGAATAAGCGTTCGAGTACATTTGCACACATGGAATTGACAGAGGCTGAACGACTATGGCTTAAGGATAATTCAGAGGTAAGTTTTACAGGGGATCCGAATTGGCTACCCTATGAGGCATTTGATAATAAGGGTCAATATATAGGTATTGTATCTGAGCATCTTGTTCTGATCGAACAATTGACCGGTATTAAATTCAACATGAGTCCAAGTAAAACCTGGACCGAGTCAACTGAAAAAGCCAAGCTAGGTCTGGTCGATGTTTTATCTGAAACCGATGACTCCGACCTTAAATCGCACCTTGATTTTACTATTCCCTATCTATCCAATCCCATTGTGATTGCCATGAGTAGCCGGGAAAATTATGTAGAAAATATTGACAAAATAAAAGACCGTAAAATCGGTTTAATAAAAGACTATGGTTATGCTGCAAAAATTCGTAGACAATATCCGGAAATTAATTTTGCCACGGTAGAAAATATTCAGGATGGTTTGCTGTCTCTATCAACGGGTAAAATTGATGCATTATTATGCACACTGGCACTTTGCAGTTATACCATTGCCGATCTTGGATTGAACGACGTAAAAATAACCGGAAAAACAGAATTTGATACCAAGCTGGCTTTAGGTGTACAAAAAAACCAACCGGAACTTCTCTCGGTTCTGAACAAGGCAATAGCAAAAATAGACACTGGACAGCAGCAAATTATTCTCGACAAATGGATCAAGAATAAAACTGTAGAAAAAATAGATTACACCCTCACCTATTTGATCATTGCTTTATCCATCGGTCTAATCAGTCTTTTTGCACTTTGGAATCGGCGCTTGTCCAGGGAAGTGAATCTCAGGCAGCAAACTGAACATGAGCTTAAGAGTGCAGAGGAGGTGTTGCGATTCTCGAATCAGCGTTTGTTATCACACCATGAGCATACACCATTGGCTGTCATTGAGTGGAATGCTGATTTTGAGGTCATATACTGGAATAAAGCAGCGGAAGCTATTTTTGGCTACACCAAAGAAGAAGCGCTTGGCCGTCATGCAGTGGGGTTAATTGTCTCTGAAAAGTTACATAATGAAGTCAATAAGGTATGGGAAGACCTGATAAATAGTACCGGGGGTAAACGCCATACTAATGAAAATATCACCAAGGATGGGCGCATAGTCTTGTGTGAATGGTATAACACGCCTTTGCAGGATCATAATGGAAAAGTGATTGGGGCTGCCTCTCTTGCTGATGATATTACCGAGAGAAAATTATCCGAGGAAGTCATCTGGAGACAAGCAAATTTCGATAAACTCACAGGCTTACCTAACCGGAATATGTTTCATGATCGACTCTCCCAGGAGATCAATAAATCAAAGCGTGCAGGCCAGTCGCTGGCGTTGTTGCTGATTGATCTGGATGAGTTTAAGGAAGTGAATGATACCCTGGGCCACGATACAGGTGATGTGTTGTTGCAAGAGGTTGCCTATCGAATTAAGGAATGTATACGTGAGTCAGATACGGTAGCACGTCTTGGTGGGGATGAGTTTATTATTATTTTATCCGAGCTTCCTGATAATACTAAAGTAGAAAATATTGCCCAATTAATTATGAACAAGTTAACTGAAGTATTTTATATAAAAGATGAAGCCGTGCATGTGTCTGGTAGCATTGGTATTACTTTGTATCCAAGTGACGCCACTGATATCGATGTATTAATGAAGAATGCTGACCAGGCCATGTATGAGGCCAAGAAAAAGGGGCGAAATCGCTTCAGCTATTTTACCAAGTCATTGCAGGATGTGGCGCAGGCAAGACTCAAGTTGTCGAATGCTTTGCGCCTAGCCGTCATCGAAAATCAGTTCATGGTTTATTTTCAACCCATCATCAATCTAAATACGGGTCGTATTTACAAGGCTGAGGCACTACTGAGATGGCAACATCCTGAGCGTGGCATAGTCAGTCCATTGGAATTTATCCCTTTGGCAGAAGAAACCGGGCTCATTAATAAAATCGGCGACTGGGTATTCAGGGAATCTGCTCGTTGGGCAAAGCAATGGACTGAACAATATGACGAAGACTTTCAGGTCAGCATTAATATGTCTCCAGTGCAGTTTAAATCAGAACAGCATGATTTCACTCAGGAATGGGCACAACATTTACAGGAACTGGGTCTTTCCGGAAAAAACATGGTGGTTGAAATTACTGAAGGTTTATTACTGCATGCAGAACCGGAAGTATTCAGCAAACTGCTGTGGTTGCGCGATGCCGGTGTTCAGGTGGCGATAGACGATTTTGGTACCGGTTATTCATCTCTCGCCTATCTGAAGAAATTTCATATTGATTACCTGAAAATCGACCAGTCTTTCACACGAAATCTTGAGGTGGGTTCAAATGATATCGCCCTGTCAGAGGCGATTATTGTCATGGCCCATACATTAGGGCTCAATGTGATAGCAGAAGGTGTAGAAACAGAGGGCCAGCAAAAACTGCTCGTTGATGCAGGATGTGACTTCGCCCAGGGCTATCTGTACTCAAAACCGGTTCCAGCGGATGAATTTGAAGCATTGCTAAAGTCTGAGCGAACAACTGAATAATTCTGATAATGTCATATAGTCGATTTGACGCAAAGCTCGGCTATATTGCTTATAAAAGTCATGATCTTGCATGGAAAACAATTTATTACCAGCTTCTCGGAGCATAATGCTATTGCTTCGAAACTCAGCACAAAATATAAACAATCCAGCCAATATCACATGCAAGCATGATTTAGCTTTGCGGGTTTCATTTCAACTCTTTATCCAGCAGTTTAAGCCAGCAGGTGCGATGGGCAATGAAGTGATATTGGCTATGCTAGTAAAAGAGCATAGAATACGCATTGTCTAAAAAATGCTCATTTAGCCCGTCGGGAGCTATTCTGCGCTTGATTTTAATAGAAAATCTCGATGATAGATTAGTTATTAATAGAGTATACCAATCAATTAGTCAGAGCTTGAGCCAATCGGGCTTGCGATCGGCTAAAGAAATGAAAGTAAGCATATGAATTATAAACAAAGTTTCGATGTGATAGTGATAGGCGGAGGCCATGCCGGTACCGAGGCCGCGCTGGCGTCTGCGCGTATGGGTGCCAATACCTTGTTGCTGACCCATAACATCGAAACCCTCGGGCAAATGAGTTGCAATCCGGCCATTGGTGGCATCGGCAAGGGTCATCTGGTCAAGGAAGTGGACGCGATGGGCGGTTTGATGGCCCATGCCGCGGATCGTGGAGGTATTCAGTTTCGCACACTGAATGCCAGCAAGGGCCCGGCCGTGCGCGCCACCCGAGCCCAGGCAGACCGGGTTTTATATAAACAGGCCGTCAGGGAGACATTGGAAAACCAGCCTAATCTGAGCCTGTTCCAGCAAGCAGTGGATGACCTGATTGTCGAGCATGACCAGGTCGTCGGTGTGGTCACACAAATGGGCCTGCGGTTTTCAGCACGCTCGGTGGTATTAACCGTCGGTACCTTTCTCGGTGGCCTGATTCATATTGGCCTTTCCAATTACCAGGGTGGACGCGCCGGCGATCCTCCATCCAATGCCCTGTCGCAACGTCTGCGTGCATTACCTTTCCGCGTTGATCGCTTGAAAACCGGGACGCCACCCCGTATCGATGGCCGCAGTATTGATTACACGGTATTGCAAGAGCAGCCCGGTGACACACCCGTGCCGGTGTTTTCCTATATGGGCAGCGTGGAGGAGCATCCGCAACAGATTCCTTGCTATATCACCCACACCAATGAACGCACACATGACATTATTCGTTCCGGCATGGATCGTTCACCTATGTACACCGGCGTTATTGATGGTGTCGGTCCGCGCTACTGCCCCTCTATCGAAGACAAGGTGGTGCGCTTTGCAGACAAAAACTCACACCAGATTTTTGTTGAACCGGAAGGGCTGAAAACGCACGAAGTCTACCCCAATGGTATTTCCACCAGCCTGCCATTCGATGTTCAGTACGAACTGGTGCGCTCCATGAAGGGCTTTGAGAATGCTCATATCACCCGTCCGGGCTATGCGATTGAATATGATTATTTTGATCCGCGCGATCTGAAGCCCTCACTGGAATCCAAATTCATTCAGGGCCTGTTTTTTGCCGGTCAGATCAATGGCACCACCGGCTACGAAGAAGCGGCCGCACAGGGACTGGTGGCGGGTATTAATGCCTGCCAGTTTACACGCGAGCAAGAGCCCTGGTGTCCGAAACGCGATGAAGCCTACATCGGCGTTTTGATTGACGATCTGATTACACGTGGCACAGCAGAGCCCTACCGCATGTTTACCAGTCGTGCCGAATACCGTTTGTTGCTGCGTGAAGATAATGCCGACCTGCGCTTGACACCCATAGGACGATCACTCGGATTGGTGGACGATACACGCTGGAAAGCATTTGATCTAAAACAGCAAGCTATAGAAACCGAGATAAAACGACTCAGCAGTACCAGCATTGTGCCGGAAAAAGTACCAGTTGAAGTACAAACTGAATTGCTGGGGCAGACATTATCACGCGCAGCCAGGCTGGATGAATTGCTCAGTCGGCCGGAAGTCAGTTATACAAAGCTGATGGCCTTACCGGGTGCAGGCGAGGCCGTGTCGGATGCTAAAGTGGCCGAACAGGTCGAGATCCAGATCAAGTATGCAGGCTATATTAATCGCCAAAAGGAAGAGATTGCTCGACATCGAAAACATGAAGAAACCATCATACCGGAAAGTCTCGATTACCAGTCTGTGCGTGGTTTATCAGTAGAAGCTAGCGAGAAGCTGAGTAAAACCCGTCCCGTTACCATAGGACAGGCCGGCCGCATTCCAGGCATGACACCTGCAGCAGTATCGCTGTTACTGGTGCATTTGAAAAAACAGCGGCGTTCTGCCTGAGCGGAATTGTGTTACCAGTGCCTGTCAGACTTCGATGTCGTCGATACATAAGACACTTTTAATAATCATAATGGCAAAGACGGACTACTATGTTTAATTGCCCGGCCTGTGGCGCGCAGACAGACTCCAATATTCAATTCACCAAGCTGGCGGTATGCACGCACTGCGGTAATATTCTGTTTTTAGAAGATGAGGCCGTGAGAAATGCCGGTATAAAATCTGCCATCATCGAAGTACCTTCACTATTCAGTCTGGGACAACATTACCGTTACCGTAGCATGAGCTTTGTACCGGTAGGGCGTATACAGTTTGATTATGGTGATGGCCTTTGGGATGAGTGGTGGGTCATCACTGATCAGGGCAGTGGCAAATGGATCAGTGTCGACGAAGGTGAAATAGCCATAGAAACCAGGGTAGAGAAAAAAATCAATTTACCGGACTGTAAGGCACTCAAGCCCGGCAACAAAATAAAGCTGCTGGAACAATCGCTGATAATAACGGAAGTTGATGAAGCGACTTGTGTCGCCGTTGCCGGTGAATTGCCGGAAATTATTATGCCCGGTGAAAAACATCAATATGCCCATTTGTCAGGCCAGCAAGATCTGTTGTATACCCTTGAATGTTTTGATGGCGTAAAGCATTTATACAAAGGTACCTGGATCGATGCCTTTGATATAGAAGCACTTTGATATGAACCTCAAGGATACACAATTCAAGAGTATCAATTGTACTCAATGTGGTGCTCCAGTCACACTTTATGGTGGTGGCCGCAAAGTTCAAACACTTACCTGTGGCTATTGTGGCTCCACGCTTGATGCGAAAAAAGAATATGCGGTATTAAAAAAATACGCAGAGATGGAACGGCCTTACATGCCGCTCAAGCTCGGGCAAACGGCCAGCATCAAGGCAATAGATTTCATTATCATAGGCGTGATTGAATACACAGAATTTCTGGAACATTCCACCTGGCTGGAATACCAGCTTTATTCTCCCACTCATGGCTATGCCTGGCTGGAGTATGATAATGGCCATTTTGTTCTCGGTCACAAGGTCCACGACGCACCCGATACACCCGTTATTAAGCTGGCACGATCACAATTCAGGGTGCGGGATACAAGCTATAAAGTCATCGACTTCTATGCAGCTAAAGTATCTTATGTAGAAGGAGAGCTGACCTGGCAGGCGAAAAAAAATGATAGTGTTAGCCTGATAGAAGGTATAGCCCCACCACTGACATACAGCATAGAAAAAACTGAACATGAAATCGAATATTTTTTGGGTGAATACCTGCCACAGGAAACTGTTAAAAAAGCGTTCAATATTCAAGACAAATTCAACAAACCGACAGGGATACATGCAGCACAACCCTATATACCCAGTGCATTCACCAATGCGCTCTCGAGTACGGGCAAATATTTTTTACCGCTATCCATACTGTTATTGTTGATGGTATGGATATTTGGCAGTGGTAACACAGTATTAAGCCAGGTGCTGGCAACGCAGGATTATTTGCACACTGAAGGTGGCATGACCCAACATTTCAGAGTCGAACAAGCCAATCGCCTGCTTAAGCTTGAGTTGCGGCAAAATCTCGATAACGCCTGGAGCTGGTTTGATATAGAAGTGTTACAGGAAGAGAAGGCAGTATTTTCCTTGTCACAGCAAATATCCTATTACCATGGCTATGAAGGTGGGGAAAGCTGGAGTGAAGGCGCAAGAAAAATCAGCACCTATTTTAAAGTACCCAAAGCCGGTGACTATGCGCTACGTATTTTTGGCGATGGAGGAACGGGTGAGTCAGGGATTAATCCACAGGACAAGACGCTTTACATAAAATTAAAGCAAGGTGTCATCGTTTCCAGATATTTTATAGCACTGATGTTGATCAGCTTATTCGCCATTATTTTTCGCCCGATGAGAAAATTTATTTTTGAGGGGCGACGCTGGCAAGCCTATAGTGAGGATGATGATGACTAGGCTGGTGTTTATCTTGTTTACAGCGCTAACAATAGGCGCCGTTTATATTACTGTTGAGGATATGGGCGTAATGGAACCCAGTATCAAAAAAAGCAGTCGTGAAGGTAGTGTGCATGGTGGTCTGCGTGGCGTTGGCCGTACGCATTCCGGAAAATGAAATAAAACACAGGAGTTTATTATGGAACAAATATTAAATGATTTACACATCGGACCGTTAGTGGCAACGATCGTCTATAGCGCATTAGGAATTATATTGTTTATTATTGCCTATAAAGTGATGGATTTCTTCACACCCTACTCGTTTCATAAGGAAATCAGTGAAGATCATAATGTCGCACTTGGTGTCATTATTGGTTCAGTGATGATTGCGCTGGGCATTATCATTGCCGCGGCCATCAATTAATGTGCGTTAGATACAAATGATAATATTGCGGCAAATACAATGACCCAGGAACTATCACCCAATCGCGCCAATGCAGTGTTGCTGTTTTCAACATTGATTATCGCTATTTGTGGTTTGATCTACGAATTACTGGCGGGCACTATTTCCAGTTATTTGCTTGGTAACTCCGTTTTGCAGTTTTCACTGGTCATTGGGCTATTCATGGCTGCCATGGGCGTCGGCTCTTTTCTTTCACGGTTTGTCACCAGGCACCTGGCAGAGACTTTTATACTGGTACAGTGTGCCATTGCTATCATCGGCGGTTTTAGCGCTTACCTGCTATTTTTCGCCTTTAGCCATCTCGATAACTACACAGTATTTCTTTTTATTATTACCGTCCTTATCGGTGCATTGGTCGGCCTTGAAATTCCCATTGTCATACGCCTGCTAAAGGAATACAGAATACTGCGCCTGAATGTGTCCAATGTATTAACGGCTGATTACATCGGCGCACTGGCAGCATCGCTGTTGTTTCCACTGGTGCTGGTACCGCAGCTTGGTTTGTTTCGTAGCGCACTATTATTTGGATCACTGAACTGCTTTGTTGCGATCCTGGGCCTGACTGTTTTCATCAAGCATGTGCATAACAAAAAGTTGCTGATCACCGTGATCAGCAGCACCGCACTGATATTAATTATTGGTTTTGTCTCAGTGAACAGCCTCACCGGTTTTTTTCAAAACCGGCTTTATACAGGCGAAATCATATTCTCCCGTACAACGCCCTATCAGAACATCATCCTCACACGCGATGGTGAAAGTATCAGCCTGTATTTAAACGGCCAACTACAGTTCAATAGTCTGGATGAATACCGCTACCACGAATCGCTGGTGCATCCGGCCATGGCATTAAGCCGTCGACATGAAAACATACTGGTATTGGGCGGTGGAGATGGACTGGCTGTCAGGGAGATACTCAAGTACCCGGATATTGGTCAAATCGTGCTGGTTGATCTGGATAATGAAATAACTGAATTATTTCGTCAGAATCCCTTACTGACCCAACTCAACAAACAATCCTTACGTGATCCGCGGGTCACCATAGTGAATCAGGATGCCTGGAAATATATCGAACAGGACACCGGATTTTATGATGTCATTATTATTGATCTGCCTGACCCCAATGACATCAGTATCAGTAAACTATACAGCAGAAGCTTTTACAGCCTGCTATCGCGCCGCCTGGCCAATGAAGGCATGATGGTGACCCAGGCGACCTCACCCGTGTTCGCGCGCAAGGCGTTCTGGTGCATACATAACACCATGAAAGAGTCACCCGTACCCTTTATACAGGGCGAAACATTACAGGTATTTCCCTATCATAGTTATGTGCCTACTTTTGGTGAATGGGGTTTTGTGCTCGCATCCGCCCATCACATCGACTGGCCAGCAATCAGACTGAGCGCAAACATGCGTTACCTGAATCAACAAACTTTGGCCATTATGCCGGTCTTTCCACCCGACATGGCCTGGCTGGATACCGATATTAATAGCCTGCAAACCCATCAGCTGGTTCAGTATTATGAAAGTGGCTGGAAACAGTGGTTTCATTAGCCAGCTATGCTCATGATTAAAAACACTATGCATATGATTTATATAATATTTAATGGCACTGGCTAAACACTGAGTATTGCTACACTGTTTAGATTAAATTGCCCTTGAACTGAGCAGCCAATAAAGTGAATTTATGCATGAATGACGCATCTATCAGCACACCATGTTGTTGAGTGAAGGTTAATGTTATTATTTTTAATCAGGCAAAATGTTTAGCGCAATTCTTACATTATTTAACGCTTGATACCTTTAATACAGTACCCTGTTTTAAGTATCATCAACAAAGCACAATCAGGTCATACAGACATGCCCATACTATTACAAAAAACCATTGGACTTATCCTGCTATTCACCAGTATCGGTATAGTCTCATGGCAGGCACTATTTTTAATCTAGTACATAACTAATACGATGGACTGTTAAGCTATGGTAAAGCGATACAAACCGGATGATAGCAAGCCTTCCCGCTTTCAGTTGCGTGGCATATTGTTATATCTATTACCGATGCCATTATTACCAGCCACCCTGTTTGCCTTGCTCGGTGATAAATTGCAACTGGCGTTAGGCAGTGGCATTGGTTTTGCACTGGCGATACTGGCCGCCTCACTGGCACGAAAGGGCATTGCCATCGAGGCCAAAGCCAAAAAGCGTAAAATTGTGCGTCGCAGCAGCACCCTGCCCTATAAAATGCTCGCGGCCATATTACTCGGTATTGCCACGGCCTTCACATCCAGTGTGGCGGTTGGCAATGGCTTAATAGTTAGTTTGTTGCTCGGGGTGGCGGCAATGCTCGGGTTTTATTTTTACTATGGTTTTGATCCTGCACGCAAGCAAGCCGATATTGCCGCCATCGGTATTACATCAGAAGAAGTACTCGATTTACTGGAAGAAGCTGAACTGAAAATAGAGGGCATAGAGTCGGCGCGTGCAAAAATTAATAATCAGGAACTCAAAGACCGTTTGCGACGCATTATCAAGCAAACCAGAAAGATTTTAACCACCATCGAAGAAGATCCGCGTGACGCACGCCGGGCGCGAAAATTTCTCAAGGTCTATCTCGATGGTGCACAGCAAGTGACCAGTGGCTATGCGCGCACGCATCAAATGCTGGAGTCAGTTGAACTGGATGATAATTTTCGACGTGTTCTCGATACCATTGAAAATGTTATTGCCGAGCAACAACAAAAATTACTGGAAAATAACAGCAATGAACTGGAAGTACAGATAGAAGTATTACTAATGCAACTGCAGAAGGAAGGCGTTACCTGAAAGGGTGTCAGCTAACCTTGAGTCAAATCATGTCAAAACCAAGCGACAGGAGAATGAAGCCATGACAGGTACCAACACTGAAATCACAGGTCAGGAAACGCCTACTCTGCCGGGTACAGAGCTTTTGCCGGATGTCAGTAGTGACCTTGTTAACTACTCCGACGCCGATAGTACCAAAAAAGAAAAAATTGATCGCTTGATGAACGAAATCGACATGAAGGACAGTAACTCGATTATCTTTTTTGGCAGCAAGGCCCAGGAACAATTAACCACTATTTCCGACAGCATGCTCGAAGGCGTCCGTAACAAGGACCTGGGTACTGCCGGCCATTCACTTAACGATATGGTGACAGTGTTGCGCGGATTTGAAATAGATGAACTGGATCCGAATAAAAAACAGGGATTCTTCAAGCGCATGTTTGTGAAATTATTTGGTGGCATGACCCCTATCGCCAAATTCATTCAGCAATATGAAGGCGTGCGTAAACAGATTGATGTCATCACCGATGATATGGAGGGGCACAAAACCTTATTATTGCGCGATATTACCTCACTGGACAAACTCTACGAAGCCAATCTGGAATATTTTCATACACTGGAACTCTATATTTCAGCCGGCGAAGAAAAACTGCGCACGCTAGATGAAGAAATGATTCCAGCATTGGCGAAACTGGCGGAATACAGTGAAGACATACTCAAGGCACAGGAACTGCGCGATATGCGTTCAGACCGGGATGACCTGGAGCGACGTGTCCATGATCTGAAGTTAACACGCCAGGTGGCCATGCAGAGTCTGCCCAGTATTCGTCTGGTACAGGAAAACGACAAGGGTCTGGTAAATAAAATAAATTCGACCCTGGTCAATACTGTACCCTTGTGGCGCCAGCAACTGGCACAGGCCGTCACCATTTTTCGATCAGGTGCGGCGGCAAAAAGTGTTAAAGCCGCTTCAGACCTGACCAATGATTTGCTGGAAAAAAATGCAGAAAACCTGCGTGAAGCCAACCGTGAAGTACGCGAGCAAATGGAACGTGGTATTTATGATATTGAATCGGTTAAACGCGCCAATGCAAGCCTGATTGCTACTATTGAGGAAAGCCTGCAAATTGCTGATGAAGGCAAGCGACGTCGTGTCGAAGCGGAATCGCAATTAAAAATACTGGAAAAAGAATTACGTCTATCACTGAAATCAGCACATGCACGCGCCAAACCTGAAGTTAACAAGGAGAGCTAGACAATGGGATTATTCGACAAAATATTCGGTGAGTTTGTTGATGTCATTGAATGGACCGATGACAGCAGCGACACCATGGTCTATCGTTTCGAGCGCTACGGTAATGAAATTAAATATGGTGCCAAACTCACCGTGCGTGAGACCCAGCTGGCTATTTTTGTTAATGAAGGCGAAGTGGCTGATGTGTTAACACCGGGCATCTATGAACTGGAAACCAAAAATCTCCCTATCCTGACCACGCTAAAACACTGGGACCATGGATTTAACAGTCCATTCAAGGCCGAAGTCTACTTTTGTAATACCAAACACTTTGTGGATTTGAAATGGGGAACCAAAAATCCTCTGATGTTACGTGACAGTGAATTCGGGCCAGTACGCCTGCGTGGCTTTGGCACTTATACGATACGCATTGGCGATGCCTTGAAGTTCATGCGCGAAATTGTCGGTACTGACGGCCAGTTCACCACTGATGAAATCAGCGAGCAATTGCGCAACCTGATCACAGCACGCTTTGCCACGGTCGTCGCCTCAGCCAATATACCGGTTCTGGATCTGGCGGCAAACTATGATCAACTGAGTGAATTTCTGACACAACGTATCGCCCCGGAATTTGAGGAATACGGACTGCAGTTGACGAAAATGCTGGTGGAAAATATCTCACTGCCGCCTGCAGTTGAACAGGCATTGGATAAACGCTCCAGTATGGGTGTGATCGGCAATCTTGATAAATACCTCAAGTACCAGACCGGTGCGGCCATGGAAGCAGCAGCGGCCAACCCTGGCGGTGGTGCTGCAGACGGTATTGGTCTGGGCGTGGGTTTTGCCATGGCTAACAAGCTTGCCAAAGACATGCAGACAGGATCGTCCGCTGCTGACGGCCCGCCACCATTGCCGGCAGAGCCACTTTTTCATGTTGACATCAACGGCAAGGCCAGCGGTCCCTTCACGGTTAATGAAGTGCGTGCATATATCATTAATGGTGAAGTGGATACGCAAACCCTGGTCTGGTCTAACGGCATGGCCGAGTGGAAGCCGGCCGGCAGCGTTGCTGCCTTGCGCGCACAATTCAGTTCGGATCAGCCACCACCACTGCCATCCAGCTAGTCATGAATCGCACTGTAGGTGAGCTCTCTAGCCGTGAGCTGACCGAAACACGCTACCCTTGCGAGCAATGTGGGGCCATGCTGACCTATGCGGTCGGCAGTGGCAAACTTGAATGCCAGTATTGCGGCCATACCAATACCATCGTCAACAAGCATGAGAGCATTCATGAGAATGACTTTTATGCAGCCTTGCGTGAACTGCAACAGGCGCAGGCGCTTAAGGCGCAGAAAACCTATGTAAAATGTGTGCGGTGCGCAGCCCAATTTGAGCTGGATGAAAATATCCATGCGGGAGAATGCCCGTTTTGTGGAACAGCCGTTATTACCAGCACCGGCCATATCAAACCGATCAAGGCCAAGGCCCTGCTACCCTTTTCTATCACTGATAAACAGGCCAGAGACTATTACAAAAAATGGTTATCAGGTTTATGGTTCGCACCTGGCGCACTAAAACTTCATGCCCGCGAAGACTCAAAACTCAATGGCATCTACATCCCTTACTGGACTTATGACAGTGATACGCATACGAGCTATTCCGGCATGCGTGGTGATGTCTATTACGTACAACAAAGTTATACCAGTATTGAAAACGGCCGTAGCGTCAGACGCACACGCATGCAGCCGCGCATACGCTGGACGCCGGTGAGCGGAGATACACAGCGACACTTTGACGATGTACTCATCGGCGCGACGCGCACACTGCCCAGAAAAATAACCGACTGGCTTGAGCCCTGGGACCTGGAAAACCTGGTGCCTTATTCAGAAGCCTATCTCAGTGGCTTTAGCAGTGAAGTCTACCAGGTTGATCTTGATGAAGGCTTCACCCTGGCACAGGCAGTGATGGAAAACACCATACGCCATGATGTCAAACAACATATAGGTGGCGACCAGCAACGTATCTCACATTTGCATACAGAGCATAGCGAGACTACCTTTAAACATGTGCTATTACCTTTATGGTCCGCCAGTTTCCAGTTTAAGGGAAAGACCTATCGCTTCGTCGTCAATGGCAGGAATGGTAATATTCAGGGAGAACGCCCCTACAGCCCGATCAAGATTGCCTTCGCAGTCGTTTGTGCGTTGACAGTGTTGGCAGCAGCGATAGTTTGGCTTGATCATAGTGGTGCATTTTATTAGAAACCAATGCGATTGTTTTCTATCTAAACAGCATAAAAAATAAGGAACTAAATCCTGAACATGTTATCTTATGACAAGTTAATAATAATATATAAGGAGTGAGTCATGAAAATAAAATTACTGGCTATTATCGTATCACTGTTTGCCAGCCACCTGGCCATGGCAGACCATGGGCTGATCACCAAGCCCAGTGTTTATAGTGTCAAGGAAACGATGGATCGTCTCGAAAATGTTTTGAAAGCAAAAGGTATCACCATAGTCACCCGATGGGCGCATCATGAAAAGGCTGCCAAGGTGGATATTGCATTACGGCCCACCGAGTTGCTTATTTTCGGTAATCCCAAACTGGGAAGTCACATGTTCACCAGTAAACAGACCGCGGGGATAGACTTGCCCCTGAAAGCGCTGGCCTGGGAAGACGCCAATGGCAAAGTCTGGTTAAGTTATAATAATCCTGCCTACATTGCATCACGCCATGGTATCAAGGATCGTGAAAAAATCGTGAATAAAATGTCAGGGGCTATGAAAAAGTTTACTGACATAGCCACGATGCAAGCGTCGGCGCCCAAAGCACCTGCGAAAATATCTACTCAGTAGATGAATCTATCCAGAAACCAGAAGCGCAAGCAAGCCCAAAGAGCAGGTAATATTCCTGCAACAGAAGAACTTCAGGAAGTATTGAGCAAGGAAATGGCGCTATTGCCCTTCAGTTTATCTGTAGGGCTGGTGCCCCGTCTTGTAGAATTTGTGCAGCTATTGCATAAATGGAATGCAACCTACAATCTGACTTCAGTTCGTGATATGCGCCAGATGCTCACGCGGCATATTATGGACTCGGTGATTATTCATCCCTATCTTCAAGGTAATCAAGTGCTTGATGTTGGCTGTGGTGCGGGACTGCCGGGCATACCGCTCGCCATCATCAATCCGGACAGGAACTTTACCTTGCTTGATAGTAACAACAAAAAAACACGCTTTGTGAAACAGGCCAAGCTTGAATTGCAACTGGACAATATCACGGTAGTGACTGAAAGGATTGAACAATACCGGCCTGAGACAGGCTTTGATACGATCGTGGCGCGCGCCTTCAGTTCCATCGAAAACCTGGTGGCCGGCATACAGCACTGTATGTTGCCGCATTCAATAATCCTGGCGATGAAAGGCACTTATCCTCTGGCAGAGCTGGATACCATCCCACAAGGGTATAACCTGGATAAAGTCGAGCCACTGAATGTACCTGGCATGGATGCAGAACGTCATCTGGTGATCCTCAAGCCCGATTCATAAGCATTAGCAATCTGGCGCATCGTTAGCCTGAGGCTGGCGGATGCGTTATAATGAAACTCTATCCTGAAAAATCCGAGCGACAGATTTCTATCGATGACAACGATAAGTAAATGCTGTCGTACATAGAACAATAGACGGAAAATCTCGATGAAGTTATTTTTTATAAAATCTTTTTTTGCATTATTGGCACTGATTTTTGCCACACTGGCAGCTGCGCATTCTGATCCCCTGCAAAATGAAAATAGTTTATGGTGGGACAAAGACTGGTGGCAAAAAGGCCAGATCGAAGTGCCACGAAACTATCAAGTAATCACTCGTGAAAGCAGTTATATGAATGGTGATATAGAAGTGCCGGTCACCATTTACCGACCTGAGCAAAAAGGAAAGTTTCCCGGTGTTTTATTTGTCCATGGTCGTCCTGGTCTGGTGGATGAGATCAGGCGCCTGGCGTTGTGGGTCGCCGCCAGAGGTTTTGTGGTTTATGCGCCGGATCTGTATTTTGGCCGGGATATAGACCCCCGCCCCATCAAGCATGACTACGTACTCGAAGAAGACCTCAACAAGGGTCTGGATCATATGATGACCCAAAAAGACATTGCCGGTGACAAGGTGTGTGTTTATTCACATACACGGGGTGGCTATTATTCACTGAAACTGGCCGTCAGCAAAAAGCGCCAACTGGACCGCCTCGCCTGTTATGTCTCATTTTACCCGCATTGGCAGGACCCGAATGCCCCGGAACCTGAGCAAGTCTACAGCTATGCTAGCGAAGCTGATGAACTGGCCATACCGGCATTGGTGTTTTATGGTGATGAAGAACAATACCAGCGCCGCCGGGTGATTGAGACAGCCGCTGAAAATATGTTAAAAAAGAAGCGTCCAGTGCAACTGATTATGTACCCCGGAGTACAGCGAGGGTTTGATTTCAGACCTGAGCGCGTTCGAATATTCGCTGATGATCTGGCCACCAAGGATGCAGTCGTGCGCGCTGCACGATTTATGCGCAAACACCTGGGTGCGAAATAAGTGACTGATTTAATATGACGACCGTGTCATATATAAGCATTAATAATAAGGTTATAGCTTAAGCAAGGCTACAGTTTCAATCTAAATAGGGCTACAATGAGTTTCAATTTCCGATTATAAAAAAAATATGAGCAGGATAATCGCCATTACTAACCAGAAAGGTGGAGTCGGTAAAACCACGACCTCCGTCAACCTTGCCGCATCATTGGCTGCGACGAAACGTCGTGTTTTGCTGATTGATATGGACCCGCAAGGTAATGCCACCATGGGTTCCGGTATCAATAAAAATGAGGTAGAGTTTTCTACCTGTGATGTATTACTAGGCGATGCAGACATAGCCGATACTATCCAGAATAATGCCGAGGTGGGCTTTGATGTACTGCCTGGCAATTCAGATCTGACCGCCGCCGAAGTAGGTTTGATGAATGCTGAAAATCGCGAGCAGAGACTTCGCCAGGCACTGCAACAGATTAGTGACCGATACGATTATATTTTAATAGATTGCCCGCCTTCATTGAACATGCTGACCATCAATGCACTGGTGGCAGCACAAGGCGTGATGATCCCGATGCAATGTGAATACTATGCACTGGAAGGACTGTCAGCACTGGTTAATACGATAGATCAAATCAGGGAATCGGTGAATCAAAGTCTGGAAATAGAAGGTTTGCTGCGCACTATGTTTGATCCGCGTAATAACCTCGCGAATCAGGTATCATCACAACTGATTCTGCATTTTGGTGACAAGGTTTATCGTACCATGATACCCAGGAATGTACGCCTGGCAGAAGCACCCAGTCATGGGTTGCCGATATTAAATTATGATAAAAGTTCAAGGGGAGCGCTCTCCTATCTGGCGCTTGCCGGTGAATTGATACGCAGGGAAGAGCAACGTAGCGAACTGGATTCACAAACAGCTACTGCTTGAATGAAATACCGAATAACAATTTAAGTAGACTCTCATGGCAACTAAAAAACGTGGACTAGGGCGCGGGCTTGATGCATTACTCAGTGGTTCAAGCAGCGCACCCGTTTCAACAAGCTCAACAGAAAAACCCCTCGATGGCGAGTTGCGAGAACTGGCTGTTGAGCGTTTGCAACGTGGCCAATATCAGCCACGCACCGACATGCATACTGAAAGCCTCGACGAGCTGGCCGACTCAATCCGCGAACAAGGTCTGGTTCAGCCAATTGTCGTCAGGCCAGTGGCAGAGGATAAATACGAGATCATAGCCGGTGAGCGCCGTTGGCGTGCCGCGCAAATGGCGGGCCTGCATGAAGTCCCTGTCGTTATTCGTCATGTTAATGATCGTGCTGCCATCGCCATGGCCCTGATCGAAAATATACAGCGCGAAAATCTCAATCCGATTGAAGAAGCTCGTTCACTGTATCGATTGATGGAAGAGTTTGATCTGACACAGCAAAAAGCTGCTGAAGCCGTGGGTCGTTCCCGCAGTGGCGTCGCCAATCTGTTACGCCTACTTGAGCTGAATGAAGATGTAAAAGCACTGCTGGAACATCGGCAGCTGGAAATGGGACATGCACGTGCCCTACTGGCACTGAAGGACCATCAGCAAAGTGAAACCGCCAACAAGGTCGCCAAACTTGGTTTATCGGTACGCGAAACCGAGCAATTGGTGCGCAAACTGACAGATCCCGCCAAGCCCAAGAGCAAGTCACCCGCCACGCTAGACCCCAATATCAGAAGACTACAGGAAGATCTCTCGGAAAAACTGGGCGCTGCGGTTCAGCTACAAAGCAAAGCCAACGGCAAGGGCAAAATAACCATCAGCTTTAACAGTAATGATGAACTGGAAGGCATACTCGATCACATCAAGTAATCCGGTTTATCTGAAATAAGCGCCCTCGCCGTTAAATAAAGCTTATATCAGCCTGTTTATACACACTCATAATAATTTTATAAAGCCGCGGAAATACCCTGTTGTCACCTCACCTGATACGTAACTAATCTAATAAGTTATTGTTATTGCACGTAATTACGGGTTTTCTGTAATTGAAGTTTGATCAATCCGGCGAAAAGCAGATCGCCTGTTTCCGCAGCAGTTTTTTTATCCACAGAGTTATCCACAGGCATCCATGGCATTTCGATTTGATTTAGCCTGCTGTATTGTTAACATCCGCTTTAATGAAGCCCTGGTATGTTTACATTGTTCGTTGTCGTGATAACAGCCTGTATACAGGCGTCACCATTGATATTTCAAGAAGACTCGATGAGCATAATCATGATAATCGTCTTGGTGCAAAATACACGCGCAGCAGAAGGCCGGTGAAACTGATTTATCAATGCCAGTTTTCATCGCGTGCAGAAGCGTGCCGGTTTGAATACAGAATAAAGGCCATGACAAAACAGCAAAAACTGGGTCTGGCTGCAAGTCAGTAATCTAGAAAGGTTTCAGAGATGCGTTACCGAGAAGGCGAAGAAATAGAAAAATTAGCCAGGCATGCCAGTGATGATATGTTTATCGGTACCACCATCTATGGTTTTATTCTAGGTATTGGCTTTGTATATACAGGTTTGCGCTATAAACAGCGTTGGTTGGCATTCTGGGGATTTGGTCTGTCGATAGCCAGTGCCGCCAGTATGGTCGCCATGCATTCCTGAGCAATGCACGGGTAGCAGCCACCAGAACAAGCTTTACTGGTGGCTTTTTTAAGATAATTTACTTGAAAGCCTGCCCTGGTTTGGCACCAGCGGACTTTAAAATAATGGCCAATGGGCAAAAGCCTGTAAAAGCTGACTGCAGTAAATTAAAGCCGACGAATGCAGTGAGCCATAACCAGTTCACACTATGTACTTGAGACAGCACCAAGGCTGGCAAGAATAACAACACCGGCAAAGGCCATAACAATCTTATCTATACTCATGATGAACACCTCTGTGTTATGTCAGTTGAAATAGTTCTAATATATTAGAATATATTAATATAAACATTTATATTACACAAGTCCTAGCGACAAAATCATTGCCTGATAGGGCTCCCGTATAAAAGATTATGTTGGCAGAAGTACATAATAAAGGCGCAATAAAACAGCAAAAAAACAACAATATAGTGCAAGAAAGCACGAATTTTTAGCCAGTCAGCTCTTTTCTATTTTTCTCAACATGGGTATAATGCACGGCCCTATATAGATCTATGGGTCCAGTTAGACAGCCGCCTTTTTGATGCCAGACTCACCTTGGCTATCTAAATGATGATCTATATCGATGCCGGTAATATTCAAGATTTGATTTAGCAAATTGCTTATTCATTGATTATCCAATGCTTGAATGTGTAAGCCCATAAATGATCTTATCATTATATGTTTATTTGCTAATAAATTAGGAGCTGACAGTGAAGACCTTGTTATCCGTATCCAATATAAAGCGCTTGTTGATGGCCCTTGTTTTTATCTTTCTGGGTAACTATCTGTCAGGTGTTGCTCCTACCATCGAAGTGAGCTGGGTCATCGGAATCCTGTTACTAACGATTTATTTGTTTATACTCGAAATTGTGGGTGTAGACGTCGCTGCTGTTTCTATCATGGTGATATTGGGTTTAACCTCCCTGTTTGCTCCTGCCATGGGCTTGCAACAGGGTCTGGTGCCAAACCAGCATCTATTTGATGGTTTTGCCAGTAATGCTGTTATGTCCATCGTAGCGGTCATGATTATAGGAGCCGGTCTGGATAAAACCGGCCTCATGAGTAAGGTCGCGACGTTTATACTTAAAGTCGGCGGTAAAACCGAGTCGCGTATCATTCCTATTATTTCAGGTACCGTCGCGATTATTTCCTCATTTATGCAGAACGTCGGTGCAGCCGCGTTGTTTCTACCTGTCGTCAGTCGTATTTCTTCACGTTCCGGTTTGCCAATGTCACGATTGCTGATGCCGATGGGTTTTTGCGCCATTCTTGGCGGTACCATTACCATGGTCGGATCCAGTCCACTGATTTTGTTAAATGACCTGATCCTGACATCCAACAAAGCACTGCCTGCAACAAGCCAGATGGAGACCTGGTCATTGTTTTCAGTGACGCCGGTCGGTCTCGTCTTGGTAGCGGTGGGAATCCTCTACTTTATGGTGGCCGGACGTTATGTTTTACCATCAGGTGGTGATGGCAAGCGGCTGGCTGAAGCGATTAATCCGATGAAATATTTCAAGGATGTTTACGGAATCGATTATCGCATGAACGAATTCGTGGTGCCATTCGATAGTAACTTACTAGGTGAAAATGTACTTGATATAGAAAAACAACATAAAGTTCGTGTTATTGCCATTTGTGAGGGTCAGGGTAAGTCACCCATTTGGCCTAACAGGGATACGGTAATCGCAAAAGATCAAACACTGTGCGTACTCGCCGGTATTGAAGGCCTGGCGTCTTTTAGCGAATCAATAAAATCAGAACCGAAAAAAAGCCTGGAAGTCTTTTCCGATTTATTGTCAGACAATCAGGCGGGTATTGCAGAAGTGGTTATTCCGCCCAGCTCAACCCTGATCGGTAAATCCGCCTCCGATGTATGGATGCGCAAGACCTATGGCCTGGCAGTCATGGCCATCCACCGTGGTGGTGATACCATCCGTGAAGGTGAGGGCGCACGCTACACCCCCTTTCAGGCCGGCGACACCCTGGTGGGACACATCACCTGGGACGCACTGGCGCGATTGTCAAAGGACCGTAACTTCATCGTCGTCACGACTGAATATCCGCATGAAGAGCTACGACCAAACAAGGTAGGCTGGGCCGGTTTATTTTTTGCCATTGCTCTGGCGCTGGTAATATTCAGTGATTTGCGTTTATCAGTCAGCCTGCTAACAGGAGCCTTGGGAATGATCCTCGCGGGCGTCATCAAAATCGAAGAAGCCTATCAAGCAGTGAGCTGGAAGACCGTTTTTTTACTCGCGAGTCTGATTCCGCTGGGGCTGGCGGTGGAAACATCAGGCACGGCCAAATGGATTGCAGAAGAGACGCTAAGCTTGTTTGGTGACGAGCCTGTGCTGTGGATGGTTCAGCTAGCTGTGGCTTTGCTGGCGACCTTCTTTACCCTGGTGATGTCAAATGTCGGCGCCACTGTATTACTAGTGCCCCTGGCGGTCAATATTGCTATCGGAGCTGGCGGAGACCCGGCTATATTCGCATTGACTGTAGCACTGGCAACCTCCAATTCCTTCCTGATACCCACGCACCAGGTCAATGCCCTGATCATGGGGCCGGGCGGCTATCGCGTGCCGGACTATATGAAAGCGGGTGGCATCATGACCGTGCTGTTCCTGGTCGTTATGATGGTTATGATGAATATCGTGTACTAATCCGGCAAGCCATATTGTATGAATAAGGGACAAATAGTATGCTGCGTATCAATGATTATTTAGAAAATGTTCATTAATACATTGTGAAACAGAGCCTGCTACTAACAGCGTTACTGGCGATATTCTGGCTAGCATTGTCAGGCCATTATGTCGTCTTTACCCTGATCCTGGGTGTCCTGTCCATTGCGCTGGTGATGTGGTTGAGCTGGAAAATGCACATCAGCGATGAAAAGGTATTGCCGCCTTTATTACTGCTGAGATTACCACGCTACTGGATATGGCTGTTACTGGAAATAATCAAGTCCAATATTCATGTGGCCAAAAAAATCTGGCAACCGCATCTTGATATACAACCCCAGTTTAAGAAAATACCCAGCCCATGGAAACGTGATGTAACCCGTGTTGTCCATGCGAACTCGGTTACGCTGACACCCGGCACTGTCACAGTCATAGTCGATAAAGACTCGCTTCTCGTCCATAGCCTGACCGATGAAGCCATGCAGGGTCTGGAAAGCCTCGAGATGAAAAAACGGCTTGAAATGCTGGAGAACGATCTATGATCCTGGCGGCGACAGCACTTGCGTTGCTGGTCGCAATGGCCCTGACCCTGGTGCGTGCGTTGCTCGGCCCGAGTATTTTTGATCGTATTCTAGCCGTCAATACCTTTGGCACCAAGATTGTACTGTTTCTCGGCGTTTATGGTTTTCTGACCAATCGGCCGGATTTTCTCGACATCGCGCTGGTCTACGCGCTGATCAATTTTATCAGCACACTGGCGGTGTTGCGTTTTTTTGAGTCCGGCCAGCTGGTTATGCCAAAGGACAAGGAGCAGGGGTAATGTGGGATATACTGATCAGTTATTGCAGTTACGCGTTACTGATAACAGGCTCTTTTCTGTCGCTGACATTTGCCATCGGTCTGTTGCGCTTTCCCGATTTCTATACGCGTATGCACGCCGCCGGTGTGTCTGACACCTTGTGTGCGGGACTGATAGTGCTGGGCCTGGTGCTGCAGGCCGGCATCAGCCTGGTGACATTGAAATTGTTATTCATCCTGTTATTCCTGTGGTTTACCAGCCCGACCGCCAGTTTTGCCCTGGCCAGGGCGGCACATCGTGCCGGTTACGGGGTTAGCGAACAGCAGGAGGAAACATCATCGAACTCGTAATCGATATCATCCTGCTGGGTTTCCTTGCCGTGGTCGCCATTGCCGTTGCCGTGATGCGTGACCTGTTTGCCATTGTCATGCTGTTCGGTATATACAGCCTGTTGACGGCTGGAATTTTTGTTTCACTCGATGCCGTCGATGTGGCTTTTACTGAGGCGGCTGTCGGTGCTGGCATATCCACGATCCTGATTCTGAGTACCGTGGCACTGACATCAAGGGAAGAAAAGAAACCGACCCACAGCTTTTTCCTGCCCATGCTAGTGGTGCTGATAACCGGCGCCGCACTAGTTTATGGCACATTGGATATGCCGGCTTTTTCAGATCCACAGGCGCCGGTTCATCAGCATGTGGCGCCTCGCTATCTGAACCAGGCCGAACAGGAAACCGGTGTGCCCAATATTGTTACCGCCGTGCTGGCCAGTTACCGTGGTTACGATACCATGGGCGAAGTGACTGTTATCTTCACCGCCGGCATCGCTGTGATGTTGTTGCTTTCCGCCTTTCGACACGGTGAGGACGAGGCCAGTAATCTCAACGACCTCAGTCACCATCCGGTACTCAGGTACGTAGCGCGGCTGATGATCCCGTTTATTCTTCTGTTTGCGTTGTACGTCCAGTTCCATGGCGACTACGGGCCGGGTGGCGGTTTTCAGGCCGGGGTCATATTTGCTGCCGGTTTTATTCTTTATGGACTGGTTGTCGGTATCGGCAAAACCCGACAGATGTTCAGCGAGTCGGTACTGCGCTGGTTGATGGCCAGCGGCCTGTTACTTTTTATAGGTGTCGGTATCGTCTCTCTTTTGCTCGGTGGCGAATTCCTCAATTACAACGTCCTGGCGGCCGATCCGCTCAAGGGTCAGCACTGGGGAATATTTCTGGTTGAGCTCGGCGTTGGTATTACGGTAACCGCAACCATGATCAGCCTGTTCCTGGCCTTTTCTGAAGTCAGGAGGTCTGAATGAGTACCTTCATCGACCTGTATAACTACTGGATATTTATTTTCCTGATGATGGTCGGCTTCTATATCGTTATTGCGCAGGGCAATCTGGTCAAGAAAATCATCGGCCTGAATATATTCCAGACCGCGGTTTTCCTGTTGTACATCAGCATGGGCAAGGTCAAGGGGGGTACAGCGCCAATAATCATGGACGCTGATGTGAGCTATTCCAATCCCTTGCCCCATGTGCTGATACTGACAGCGATTGTAGTTGGCGTCGCCACCACTGCATTGGCCATGGCGTTGATTGTTCGCATCCACAAGGCCTATGGCACCATAGAGGAACAGGATATACACGAGCAGGATGCGTCACTGTGATCAGCAGTCATCTTCCAGTCCTGCAGGTTATCCTGCCATTGATTGCTGCACCGTTGTGTGTGCTGTTACGCAGGTCGTCACTGTTATGGTTATTGAGTTTTTCGGCCAGTCTGGCTGCAATGGTGATTGCGTGGCTGCTATTGCAACAGGCCAGCAGCAGCGGCATCATCAGTTATGCCATCGGCGGCTGGGCCGCACCCTGGGGTATCGAATATCGCATCGATACCCTGAATGCCTATGTGCTGCTGATCGTCACCTCGATCAGTTCTGTGGTGTTGCTGGGAGCGAAAAAGAGTATCGAACAGGAGATACCACAACAACACTGGCCGATGTTCTATGCCAGTTATCTGTTGTGCCTGACCGGACTGCTGGGCATTACCGCTACCGGTGATGCGTTCAATGTATTTGTTTTTCTCGAAATCAGTTCACTATCCAGTTATGCGCTGATCAGCCTCGGTCGTGATCGCCGTGCACTGACGGCGTCTTATCAGTACCTGGTCATGGGCACGATTGGCGCTACCTTTATCCTCATCGGCATCGGCCTGTTATACATGCTGACCGGTACATTGAACATGAATGATCTGGCCCAGCGCCTGCCCGCAGTGGCGCAGTCGAAAACCATGCTCAGTGCCTTTGCATTCCTGTTTGTCGGTATGAGTCTGAAGCTGGCCTTGTTCCCGTTACACCTGTGGCTACCGAATGCCTATACCTATGCGCCGTCCATTGTCAGCGCCTTCCTGGCCGGCACCGCCACCAAGGTGGCCGTGTATGTATTGCTGCGTTTCACATTCACCGTGTTTGGTGCCGACTATGCGTTTTCGGTATTGCCACTGGGCGACATTCTCATGCTGCTGGCCATTGCTGCAATTCTGTTTGCCTCGCTGAGCGCGATTTACCAGAGCAATATCAAGCGCCTGTTTGCCTATTCCAGTGTCGCGCAACTGGGTTATATCATCCTCGGCATCAGTCTGCTGTCCGTCAACGGCATTACCGCGACTTTATTGCACTTGTTCAACCATGCATTGATGAAAGCGGCATTGTTCATGGCGCTGGCCTGCATGGTGTACCGCCAGGGTGATGTCATGTTCAGTGATGTCAAGGGACTGGGCAGGGCCATGCCGTGGACATTCATGGCGATCGTGCTGGGTGGTCTGAGTTTGGTTGGCGTACCTTTGACAGTGGGCTTCATCAGTAAGTGGTATCTGGTGCTTGCAGCCATTGAGCAGGGGCAATTTATACTTGTAGCAATCATTCTTATCGGCTCATTGCTAGCATTGATTTATGTATGGCGTATCGTGGAG
Organism: uncultured Gammaproteobacteria bacterium; assembly: GCA_963807455.1. Lineage (GTDB taxonomy): Bacteria > Pseudomonadota > Gammaproteobacteria > JAADHQ01 > JAADHQ01 > JAADHQ01. Next base: position 81,344 of record CAWECS010000013.1, read on the forward strand.
CAGGGCTTCTTCAACACGAGTGATGATAATTCTGAAAAGAAAGAGGCACCTCTGAGCCTACTTATACCGACATGGTTACTGGTACTGGCCAATATCTATTTTGGTATTGATACCAGTGTTTCAGTGGGCGTAGCGAAGTACACCGCGCAATACCTGCTGGGGATTTCACCATGAGTGCTGTTGAATTGATGATTGCCAGTATTTTTATTCCCTTTGCCGGTGCAATCCTGATTGCATTATTTGGCAATAAACGTCTGCCCGGTGGACATGCACGGGAATGGCTTGCCATGATTACTTCAGTAGCATTACTACTCAATGTTATCCCCCTGTTGCAGGCGTTCCTGGAAACGAAAACAGTAATCACACAGACCCTGATCGAACCTGTTCCTGGTGTTGCTTTAAAATTCACGATTGAGCCACTGGGTATGATGTTTGCCATCATCGCCAGCCTGTTATGGGTCATCAACACGATTTACTCGTTTGGTTATATGCGTGGCAATAATGAAAAAAACCAGACACGCTTTTATACCTGCTTTGCCATTTCAATCGGCAGCACCATGGGGCTGGCTTTCTCGGCCAACCTGTTCAGCCTGTTCGTCTTTTACGAAGTGCTTAGTCTGTCAACCTATCCACTCGTTGCGCACAAGGGTAATGAAACCGCGAAGCAGGGCGCACGTACCTATCTTGCCATCCTGATGGGATCTTCGATTGCTTTCTTCCTGTTTGCGCTTATCTGGACATGGGCGCTGGCAGGCACCGTTGAGTTCAAGGCGGGTGGCATCCTGCCGGAAGAGGTCAGTGCAACCACGACAGGTATTCTGTTACTGTTATTTATATATGGTATTGGTAAGGCGGCATTAATGCCCCTGCACCGCTGGTTACCCGCGGCAATGGTGGCACCGACACCGGTCAGTGCCTTACTACACGCGGTTGCCGTGGTTAAGGCAGGCGTGTTTAGCGTGGTTAAAGTTGTACTTTATATCTTTGGGCCGGTGACTTTAGCTGACAACTATGCAGCCAACTGGATCATGTATATCGCGGGTATCTCGATCGTACTGGCTTCAACCATTGCCCTGTACCAGGACAACCTGAAAAAACGTCTTGCCTACTCTACTATCAGCCAGCTCTCTTATGTAACGATAGCAGCCATACTGGTGGCACCGTTTTCTATCATGGCGGCAGCCATGCATATCGCGGCACATGCCTTTGGCAAGATCACATTATTCTTTGCGGCCGGCTCGATTTATACCGCCACAAAAAAAACAGAAATCAGCCAGTTAAAAGGTATCGGCCGACAGATGCCATGGACCATGGGGGCTTTTGCTATCGGAGCCATTTCAATGATTGGGGTGCCACCGGCTGCCGGTTTTTTGAGTAAATGGTATTTATTGCTGGGTACCTACCAGACACAGGAATGGTTTGTGTTTGGCGTCATTATTATCAGTACGATACTTAATGCGGCTTATTTCTTACCGATTTTATATACCGCCTTTATCGAAAAGGCAGACGAACCCACTGATAACAAGATAAAGGAAGCACCACTGGCGATTGTCATTGCCCTTTGCATGACCGCCACACTGACCGTGCTACTGTTCTTCCTGCCGGATACGGCCCTGCAGTTAATTAATGAACTGCCTGGAGTGAAAAAATGAGCGAACAACACTGGCTTACAAAACCGCAAACCATTCGTAAACTCTGGATCATCCTGATCGCTGTACTGGCTATCACTGTCATAGCCGGTCTATTTATTGAGTTTCATGATCACTTTGGTATTGAATCGAGTTTTGCCTTTTACGCATGGTTTGGCTTTGCTACCTGCGTGCTGATGGTAGTGGGTGCAAAACTGTTAGGCATATTTCTTAAACGTCCGGATAACTATTACGAGTAGTCTTTATGTTGGCTGAAACAGTTATACATCCTGGATTGGTTTTAATATTCGGCGCAGCCTTATTACCGCTATTAAAGGGTCATGCCCGTTCAGCCTTGATACTGGGTTTACCTGTTGCTGTATTGATACTGGTCTGGACAATACCCACCACATCGACCGTCACAACCACTTTCATGGGGTATGAACTAACCCTGTTACGCTTTCATCCAGCCACGCTGGTATTCGCCACGATCTTTTCCATCATGGCCTTTGCCGGTGGTTTATATGCCTATCGACAGGCTCATATCGCAGAAGTCAGTGCTGCCTTTGCCTATGCCGGTGGTGCGATTAGCGTTACCTTTGCCGGTGACCTGATTAGCCTGTTTGTGTTCTGGGAAATCATGGCCCTGTTTTCTGCCATGGTGTTATTGATGAACCAGACTAAGGCTTCAGGCCGTGCAGGTATGCGTTACCTGTTCGTACACCTGTTTGGTGGCGTCGTGTTAATGATTGGCATTATTGGCCATATCAATGCAACAGGTTCTGTCGAATTTAACCTGATGCAGGCTGACAGCTTTGCACACTACATGATACTGGCAGGCTTTTTAATCAATGCCGGAGCACCGCCACTATCGGCCTGGTTACCCGATGCCTATCCGGAAGCCAGTCCAAGTGGCTCTGTGTTCCTTTCTGCCTTTACCACCAAGACAGCCGTGTTTGTATTGCTGGTGGGTTTTGCCGGTACCTGGGTACTCATTCCGATCGGCCTGTATATGATTTTCTATGGCATCATCTATGCGCTACTCGAAAATGACATGCGCCGCATCCTGTCTTATTCCATTGTTAACCAGGTTGGCTTTATGGTCACGGGAATTGGCATCGGCACCGAGATGGCCTTAAACGGTGCTACCGCACATGCCTTTGCCCATATCATCTATAAAGCGCTTCTACTAATGACAGCCGGTGCAGTTTTATATCAAACAGGTAAGCGTAAATGTACTGATCTGGGTGGTCTGTTCCAGAGTATGCCGATTACTACTGTCTGTGCGATCATCGGTGCGCTGGCCATTTCGTCCTTCCCGTTAACATCGGGCTTTATCTCCAAATCGATGATCTCGCAATCGTCTGCGGATACTCACATGGCAATAACATGGTTCCTGTTAGCGGCCGCCTCTGCCGGTGTATTCCTGCATGCCGGTGTTAAGTTCCCCTGGTTTGTGTTCTTTCAGAAGGACTCTGGTCTGCGTCCACCTGAACCACCGATCAATATGCGTCTTGCCATGTATTTATTTTCTTTCCTCTGTATTGCGCTGGGTGTTTATCCCGATCCGCTCTATGCCATCTTGCCCTACACGGTGAACTATGTGCCCTATACGGCAGAGCATGTCATTGCCCAGTTACAGTTGTTACTGTTTTCAGGTCTGGCCTTCTTTGTATTACTACCGATGATGAAGCGAACGCTGACCATCAGCCTGGACTTTGACTGGTTCTACCGTGTGCTGTTCCCGGGAATATGGCGAATGTTCCTACGAATTGGAAATCCTGCCTGGTCAGGTGTAAAGAAACGCACCTTGTCCTTCATTGAATGGTTAGTTGACCTTGTAACCCGGCATCACCAGCCAGAAGGCATACTGGCACGCACCTGGCCAACGGGCAGCATGGTGTTGTGGATTGCCGTTTTACTGGGAGGTTATATCCTGCTTTCTTTGATCACATAGCCCCGACCATTGTTGCCAACACGAGATACCATAATAACCTGTTGTAATAATTAAACTTTTATTGATGTTTTTCGAATGATCGAAGCAGATTGTGAACATCAATATTGCCGATATTATTGACGGCCGGTGTCGCACTGATGGGTCAGGCACGCGGCGTGTACACCTTCTTTGCGTATTTGAAATGGTCATGGGCCATGGCCCCGGGATATGTTGCCAGTATCTGGGTGCATATGTGGATTAATGGTAGCTTGTTCCAGTAAGCCGCCTTTAATGCAAACCCCGCGCACATGAATGAAATAGTGATGCCGAATGAATTGAATATTCAGCAGAAAATACGGTGACAATCATTTACCATCAAAGGCAATATGAATGATGTTTTTATCGGCGCTACTACTAAGTACTTCTGAAAACGGCCGTGGTTTTTCAATGCCAAATCCCTGCACATAGTCAACGCCTATTTCCATGAGTTTATTTTTAATAGCGGTATTCTCTACATACTCAGCGATGGTTTTGATTTTCAGAACATGGCCCAGTTGGTTAATAGACTGAACCATCGCGAAATCAACCGGGTCATTACATATGTCTCGAACGAACATGCCATCTATTTTTAGATAATCTACAGGCATATTTTTCAGGTAACTAAAAGATGAAAGTCCACTACCGAAATCATCCAATGCAAAACTACAGCCAAAGCTTCTTACTTCTTCAATAAAATAAATAGCGCGACTTAAATTGGCAATCGCTGCCGTTTCAGTAATTTCAAAACAGATTCTGTCGGTCGATATTGGGCTGCTCTCAAGCATTTCAAGAATTTTATTCAGACAGGAATCATCCGTCAGAGTGTGTCCTGAAAGATTAATAGTGATAATTCCATCATTTAAGGGCGTGGCTTTCAGCATGCTGAAGACTGTCTGGATAATTTTCAGGTCGATAGCTGGCATCAGGTTGTAACGTTCTGCTGCAGGTATAAACGCCATTGGGCTAATCAATGAATCATCATCATCCAGTAGGCGCACCAGTATCTCGTAGTGTGAAGTCGAATATTTGGTTGTATTTAACGGAATAATAGGCTGGCAGTAGATGCAAAGTCGATCATTGTCGAGAGCATGATTGATTTTACCAACCCATTGCATTTCGCCTTGTCTTTTTACCAGCTCGGCATCATCCGGTTTATAAACATGGATACGGTTTCTACCGCTGTCTTTGGCGGCATAACAGGCAACATCAGCGAGTTTTAGAATGTTGGTTATGTTTTCAGATTCATGGGTGATAGGAACAAGACCAATACTCATGCCTATAGTGAATGACTTGTTATCCCAGCTAAACCTGAAGTCTTCAAGTGTTTTTTTCAGGTTGTTGGCAATGGTTTCTGCTTTTGTAATATCGCAATTTTCCAGTAACACGCCGAATTCATCACCACCCAGTCTGGCAAAAGTATCCCTGTCCCTGATTTTTTTCTGTAGCAGTTGCGCCAATTGCCGCAATAGTTCGTCGCCCGCTATATGACCACAGGTATCATTGACGATTTTAAACTGGTCGAGATCGATATATAACATGGAATGTACAGCATTACTTTCTTGTGCAAGCAGGAAAGCGGCTTTTAAGCGCTGCTCAAATTCATATCTATTATATAATTTGGTTAGAGAGTCATGGCTGGCTTGCCAGTCGAGATTTTTGCTCAGTTGGCTTGATTTGGTGACGTCATGAAACACCATGACAACACCATTCATGTCACCGGCACTATTTCGAATAGGTGATGCCGAGTCTTGAATTGAGAATTCCGCGCCATTTTTATTGATTAACAGAATATTTTTCGATAGCTCTATGCTCCTTCCTTCATCAAGACACCGTTGAACTGAATCAACAACAGGATGCCTGGTATGTTCGTTGACGAGTTTAAAGACTTCTTTTAATGGTGTGTTAATAGCTTTGGCGCGGTTCCAGCCAGTCAGTTGTTCGGCAACAGGATTGAGATAAGTGATCTCTCCATTCATATCGGTAGTGATAACGCCATCACCTATGGATTCCAGCGTTACCTGAATACGCTCTTTTTCATAGATCAGTGATTGGTTAATTCTGTTGCGTTCAGTGACATCCCGGACAATCAATATATATCCCAGTGTCTTGTCATGAGCGTCTATTACTTTGGAGGCATTTGTTTCACCCTCGAAAGTAGTGCCATTTTTTTTAAGATAGTCAGTAGTAGATGAGATATAGTGTTCTCTGTTTCCGGGGTGACTAATATGGCTACTCAGGCAGTGAAATTCATCCTTGTTGGAAAAAAGAAAATCGATGGGTTGGTTTATCACCTCATCAGCTCTGTATTCATAAAGTTCAAAAAACGCATGATTGACCAGCATGCAATTAAAATCAAGATCGAGAAATAAGGCAGCATCCGCCATGGACATGATGACCGACTCAAATTCAGCCTTGCTTTTTTCCAGTTCTTTTTGTGAGTGTTGCAGGTCTGCGACCTTATCATTCACAGCTTGCGCCATGGTATTAAATTCACTGGCGAGCTGCCCTATTTCATCCTCGCTATCTATTTGAGTTTGAATATTGTAATTACCATGACTGATGGAGGATGTGGCTTCTAGCAGCGTGCCAAGATGGCGGGTTAACCAATAGCCGATAAAGCTGAGTAACAAGATAGATAAAATAATTTCTGTTGCTGCAATAAGCAGACCTTGGGTAAAAAGTTTGTCCTTTGATTGCAGAAATGATTTTATAGATAGACCATAACGCACTGTGCCGATATTGAGTCCAGATAAGGATAATGTACTACTGCCGTCATAGATGTTATCTGAAAAGGCAGATTGAATATCCTGATCAATCTCTGGAAGAGTGAATTGCGTTTGTTTGTCAGCATTGGCGTAGAGTTTCCCTTGTTTGTCATAGATCCTGATGTAGGTAAAATCAGTGTCAGGGGATGCCAATAATCCAGTCAGTATATCGCTTAATGTGACATAGTCTCTTTCAAACAAGGAAGTGCTTATCGACGCGTTAAGCAGTGGAGTGATGGTTTCGATTTGTTTTTTAGTCTGCTGCTCAATGGTCTGATTAACCAGTCGAATACTGTTGCCCAGCAGCAGCGCCAGCATAATCAATTCAACAATAATGCTTGCAGCGACGAGTTTATAGCGAAGCGAATGTTTAAAACCGTTTTTCATTATTGTGAGTGAATGCTATTCAAACGGTTTTATGTACGGATCCATATCCACCAGCGTATTATCTTGATAGGTTTTTAATCCACGAAAAATATATTTTTTATTCGCAAGGGAAGCGGTAAAATCCTGATCAACGTTACTGAATAATGGTTTTATTTGTTTGGCTAGCGCGGGTCTTGCCATAATGACAAATCCTGACACCTTGGGTGTTTCGCCAATTTTACGTAATTGTGATTTTATATCGGGCTTGATGTTTTTCCATATGTTGACACCAGTGAGGGCAACATCGATCTCCTGTTTAAGCACAGCAAAAATTGAATTATTATGGGTTTTTGTTTCCCTGATTATCAGCTCGCCTATTGACAGCGTTTCTATCTGCTTTTTCATCATCTGGTGTAGCAAGCCAAACCGTAAGCCGACAGATGAGATAGATACTTTTTTGTCTTGTAAATCTTGCAGGGTATGGAATGGTGAATCTTTATGGACGAGGTACACGCCCTGTATTTGAGTGTGGGTCATTGCCAGTGGGGTATATAGCCCTTTGATTTCACAATATCGGGCAAAATGTGGTGCCGCAAAGATTAAATCGTATTCAGAATTCAGCACACGATCTGCGTACCCCTTAAAGTTTTGAGCTGTAACAAATTCAATATCTTTGTTTAATTGCTGACGCAGAAATTGATGCACTACAGCCTGGTGTTTGATTAATTTCCCGGCGCTGACATAGGGAAACACACCAAAACTAAGTGTTTTGGGTGCAGCTTGGGTTGTTAGAGAGAAAATGGAGCAAATGAGCAGCAAAGCCATTAAAAGTGGCGTATTTTTATCCATATTATGCACCTTCGTTGAGGTTATAGTTATTATAATAGCTTGCGTCAAAATAGCCCTAAGCTTTAGCTGTTAAATGGATTTAATACCTCAGCAGGCGAAATAAACATAAGTTGAGGGTTTAGAGTAAATTCAAGTATCCAGGGGCCTGCATGACGGCCACTCACCATTGTTGCCATGGCCGACACCCTGCGAACCGGCATCAGCAGCAGAAATGACATATCTATTTGTTTTTATTGAATATTATTAGTCGATGTCCAGAATCATTAAGATTCATCCAAAGAGCAAATTAATTGATGCACTTATTGACGCACACCCTCTAAACTTATTATACTTCGCGCCGCAGATATCGATACCAGTTATTAGTGTCTAAATATTCTCTAGGAAACAGGCTAGCCAACCGCCCGATATAATCGAGGCAACGCTACTGGCTTGCAATTTTTACCGGCAGGCTGACCATATCTATGCGAAGGCTACTGATTTTTCAGATTATTATGGTCGGGTTGATAACGGCAGTGCTGGCAAGCTTCGACGGTTTTCTTGCTGCAAAGTCAAGTCTGTTTGGGGGCATGATCGTGCTGATGAATACAGGTCTGATGATGCTCCATGATAAGCGAGCCGCTCGTCAAGCGCCAGATGATGCACAACGTATATTAAAGTATGTATACCTCTGTGCCGTTGAACGCCTGGTGCTGACCTTGGTACTGTTTGCAATAGGCCTGGTGGCCTTGAAATTAATGCCGTTGCAGTTGCTACTCGGTTTTATTGCCGGACAGCTTGCAGCTTTTCTGAATGGTTTAAGTCATTAGGTTTTATTTTTATGTCCAGTGAAATGACATCAGCAGATTACATCAAACATCATCTGACCAATTGGACTTATGGCAAGCACCCTGATGGTAGCTGGGGCTTTGCTCATAGTACTGATGAGGCCAGTGAAATGGGCTTCATGGCGATTCATGTCGATACCATGTTCTGGTCAATTTTTCTCGGTGTATTTTTTCTTTGGCTGTTCCGCAAGGTAGCCAAAAAGGCCGAAGCCGGCGTTCCTGGCAAACTACAGAATTTTGTTGAATCCATCGTAGAATTTATCGATAGCAGTGTCAGGGGGTCTTTTTCTGCCAAGAACGCGCTGGTGGCCCCGCTGTCGTTGACTATTTTTGTCTGGATCTTTTTGATGAATTTCATGGATCTGGTGCCCGTCGACTGGTTGCCCACTCTGGCAGGCTGGGTAGGTCAAACCTTTTTTGGTGCAGACCCGCATCATGTTTATTTCAAAGTCGTGCCGTCCACTGATCCTAATGCGACGTTCGGTATGGCCTTAGCCGTGTTCTTCCTGGTGTTGTTTTACAGTATCAAGATCAAAGGCATCGGCGGTTTTGCCGGCGAACTCACCCTGCAACCTTTCTCTTCCAAGAACAAGGCGGTGATGGCATTTTTTATTCCAGTTAACTTCCTGCTTGAATTTGTATCGCTGATCGCCAAGCCCATTTCTCTGGCGCTGCGACTATTCGGAAACATGTACGCAGGTGAAATGATTTTTATCCTGATCGCACTGATGTTCAGTGCCGGTCTGGGCATGGGTATTTTTGGTGGCTTCCTGCAGCTGGGCTGGGCCATTTTCCATATCCTGATAGTCACCTTGCAGGCGTTTATTTTCATGACGCTGACCATTGTCTATCTGGAAATGGCACATCACGATCATTAATTTTTTAACTTTAACTATTGTATCTATCTAATTAGGAGATAAATATGGAACTCGCAAATGCATTGTTATACATCGCAGGTGCTTTGATGATGGGTCTGGGCGCCCTCGGTGCGGCGGTTGGTATCGGCGTACTCGGTGGTCGTTTCCTCGAAGGTGCTGCTCGCCAGCCAGAACTGATCCCGATGTTACGTACACAGTTCTTCATCGTTATGGGCCTGGTCGACGCGGTTCCAATGATCGCTGTTGGTATCGCCATGTATGTTCTTTTTGCTGTTGCCTAAGACTGCAAAAAACGACATTACCTGTTCGACACATAATGAATAAGGTTGAAGCATGAATATCAATTTAACATTAATAGGACAATCGATTACCTTCATGGTGTTCGTATGGTTCTGTATGAGATTTATATGGCCACCCATTATGGGCGCCTTGCAGGAACGCCAGAAAAAAATTGCTGACGGTCTTGCAGCTGCCGAGCGTGGTGAGCACGAACAACAACTGGCAGAAAAAGCGGCGGCTGAAAAGCTGGCCGAAGCCAAGATTCAGGCAAGTGAAATTATTGCCCACGCTCAGAAGCGTGCCAGTGAGATTGTTGATGAAGCCAAAAATGATGCCCGTGCAGAAGGTCAACGCCTGGTGACAGCGGCTCAGTCCGAGATTGAACAAGAGGTTCATCGCGCGAAAGAGACACTACGTCAACAAGTAGCCGGTATTGCAGTGGCTGGAGCGTCAAAGGTACTGGAGCGCGAGATCGACGAAAGTGCTCACGCGGATATCCTTGACAAACTGGTAGCCGAAATCTAAGCGAGGCGTGAATGGCTGAATTAATCACAATTGCACGTCCGTACGCAGAAGCCGTTTTCAAGCGTGCCAGTGAAACCAAAAGTTTCCCTGCATGGTCCGATGCACTGGTGCTCATGGCTGCCATCGCTGCGGATGAAACCATGGCTGAAGTGATTGCTGGAGTAAAGTTTTCCAAGGCACAGCTGGCCGACCTTTTTAACGACATAGCCGGTGACAAGCTTGATCAGGAAGCAAAAAACCTCATCAAGTTGCTGGCTGAAAATGGACGTCTGGCATTGGTACCTGAAATTGCAGCGCTATATGAAGCACATCGTGCGGAAGCTGAAGGCAGTATTGATGCTGAAATCATTTCAGCCTATACCGTTTCCGATGCGCAACGTACCAAGCTAGCCGCATCACTCAAGGCGCGTATGGGTAAAGAAATTAATCTAAGTGTAACCATCGATGAATCGCTGGTCGGCGGAGCAATTATCCGTGCAGGCGACATGGTCATTGACGGCTCAGTAAGCGGCAAGCTGGTAAAGCTTGCCAGCACCGTGAACCAATAGGGGATAGTGGATATGCAACTGAATCCATCTGAAATCAGTGAAATTATCAAGAAGCGAATCGAAAATTTTGATTCTGCTGCAGAAGCAAGAAATGTAGGTACAGTCGTTGGTATCACTGACGGTATTGTACGTATTCATGGTCTGAACGATGTTATGTCAGGTGAGATGCTGGAGTTTCCTGGTGACACATTTGGTCTGGCGCTTAACCTGGAGCGTGACTCGGTAGGAGCCGTGGTACTGGGTGCTTATGAGCATCTGACTGAAGGCGATGTGGTCAAGTGTACCGGTCGTATTCTTGAAGTGCCGGTCGGTCCCGCATTGCTGGGTCGAGTGGTTGATGCACTGGGCAATCCAATTGATGGTAAAGGCCCAATCAATACAGATAAAACTGCACCTATTGAACAGGTAGCACCCGGCGTAATTACACGTCAGTCAGTTGATGAGCCTGTGCAAACAGGTCTGAAATCAATCGATACCATGGTGCCTATTGGCCGTGGTCAGCGCGAACTGATTATCGGTGACCGCCAGACAGGCAAGACCGCTGTCGCCATCGATGCCATCATCAACCAGAAAGGTACCGGCGTAAAATGTATTTACGTGGCCATCGGCCAAAAAGCATCCTCTGTCGGCGGCGTGGTACGCAAGCTGGAAGAGCACGGCGCCATGGATCACACTATAGTGGTTGCCGCGACCGCAGCTGAAGCCGCCGCACTGCAATTCATCGCTCCTTATGCCGGTTGTGCGATGGGTGAATACTTCCGTGATCGTGGTGAAGATGCACTGATCGTTTATGATGACCTGACCAAGCAGGCATGGGCATACCGTCAGGTATCATTGTTGCTGCGTCGTCCACCAGGTCGTGAAGCCTATCCGGGTGACGTATTCTATTTGCATTCGCGTTTGCTTGAGCGTTCCGCGCGTGTCAACGCTGACTTCGTAGAAAAAGCCACCAATGGTGAAGTTAAAGGCAAGACCGGTTCATTGACCGCTCTGCCCATTATCGAAACACAGGCGGGTGACGTATCGGCCTTCGTACCGACTAATGTTATCTCGATTACTGATGGCCAGATCTTCCTTGAGTCTGATCTCTTCAATGCCGGTATTCGTCCAGCGATCAATGCGGGTTTGTCAGTATCACGTGTAGGTGGTGCGGCACAAACCAAGATCGTCAAGAAGCTCGGCGGTAGTGTACGTCTGGCACTGGCCCAGTATCGTGAACTGGCGGCATTCTCACAATTCGCATCGGATCTCGATGACACAACACGCGCCCAGCTGGAACGTGGTCAGCGTGTTACCGAACTGATGAAACAGAAGCAGTATGCTCCGATGTCAGTCGCAGAACTGGCCATCTCTCTGTATGCCGCCAATGAAGGCTTCCTGGATGATGTGCCCGTCAACAAAATCGTTGATTTCGAGGCCGCCATGCAATCAGGTATCGCATCTAACAATGCCGACCTGCTCGCCAAAATCAATGAATCCGGTGACTACAATGATGAAATCGAAGCAGCCATCAAGGCAGCACTCGAAAACTTTAAGTCAACTGGAACCTGGTAAGGGGCTGAGTCATGGCAAGCGGTAAAGAAATACGTACCCAGATCAAGAGTATTACCAATACTCAGAAGATCACCAGTGCGATGGAAATGGTGGCCGCCAGTAAAATGCGTAAAGCGCAGGACAACATGAGAGCCACGCGTCCGTATGCAGGCAAGATTCGAAACGTCATCGGCCATTTGGCGCATGCGCATCCTGAATATAAGCATACATTCATGATTGAACGTGAAGTCAAACGTGCCGGCTTTATCGTTATTTCATCAGACCGTGGTTTGTGCGGCGGCCTCAATGCCAATGCATTTCGTGCCACCATCAATAAGATGAGAGAGATGGATGAGCAGGATATCGAGATTGATGTTTGCACCATTGGTAAAAAATCGACCCAGATGTTTAAGCGACTGAAGGGTAACTTACGGGCAGAAACATCCAATCTGGGAGATCGTCCGCGACTCGAAGACATTATCGGTGTCGTCAAGGTCATGCTCGATGCATATGAGAATGGTGAAATAGACCAGTTATTTGTCGTCTATAATGAATTTGTCAACACCATGACACAAGCACCTCAGATTGATCAGCTATTACCGATTGCTGCCACCGAGGTCGAAGAAGACATCAAACATCATTGGGACTATATCTATGAGCCGGATTCAAAAACGGTTCTCGATGGCCTGATGATGCGTTTTATCGAATCACAGGTTTACCAGGGCATGGTTGAAAACATTGCCTGCGAAATGGCAGCCCGAATGGTGGCGATGAAATCCGCGACAGATAATGCAGGCGATCTTATTGATGGACTGGAACTGGTCTATAACAAGGCGAGACAGGCAGCGATTACACAGGAAATCTCTGAAATCGTCAGTGGGGCGTCAGCAGTTTAAATACAGTAGCTAGTAGCGAGTGGCTAGTAGCGAATAAAAGTTTTTTTAATATTTAAGTATCTTCAAGAGGAACGTATAATGAGTTCTGGAAAGATTGTTCAAATCATCGGTGCGGTCGTCGACGTAGAGTTTGACCGGGAAAGTATGCCTAAAGTGTTTGATGCGCTGATTGTAAGTGGATCAGGTCTGACACTGGAAGTCCAACAGCAATTGGGTGACGGCGTTGTGCGCACGATTGCCATGGGGTCAACCGATGGGCTAAAGCGTGCATCTTCAGTCGATAGCACAGGTGCACCCATTTCCGTACCGGTAGGGCAGAAAACACTTGGCCGTATTATGGACGTATTGGGTAAGCCGGTAGATGATGCAGGCCCTATTGGTGAAGAAATAAGACTGCCTATTCACCGTAAACCACCTGCTTATGATGAGCAATCATCCAATGTTGAAATCTTCGAAACCGGCATCAAGGTAATCGATTTGATCATGCCAATCGCCAAAGGCGGTAAGGTTGGATTGTTCGGTGGTGCCGGTGTTGGTAAGACCGTTACGCTGATGGAGCTGATTCGTAACATCGCGGTAGAGCATAGCGGCTTCTCTGTATTCGCCGGTGTTGGTGAGCGTACTCGTGAAGGTAATGACTTCTACCATGAAATGGATGAAGGTGGCGTACTCGATAAAGTATCGCTGGTTTATGGCCAGATGAATGAGCCTCCAGGTGCCAGATTACGTGTAGCATTGACGGGCCTGACTATGGCGGAATTTTTCCGCGACGAAGGCCGTGACGTACTGTTATTCGTTGATAACATCTACCGTTACACACTGGCCGGTACTGAAGTATCAGCATTGTTGGGCCGTATGCCTTCCGCGGTGGGCTATCAGCCTACACTGGCAGAAGAAATGGGCGCCCTGCAAGAGCGCATCACTTCTACCAAAACCGGTTCCATTACATCTTTCCAGGCTGTCTATGTACCTGCGGATGACTTGACTGACCCGTCTCCTGCCACCACATTCGCGCATCTTGATGCTACATTGGTGCTGTCTCGTCAGATCGCCGAGCTGGGTATCTACCCTGCGGTTGATCCACTGGATTCTACTTCACGTCTGCTTGATCCGCTGGTTATTGGTAACGAGCATTACGATACTGCGCGTGCCGTGCAGGGTACTTTGCAGCGATATAAAGAACTGAAAGACATCATTGCTATTCTTGGTATGGATGAATTGTCAGATGAAGACAAGCAGGTAGTTGCCCGTGCTCGTAAGATGCAGCGCTTCCTGTCACAGCCCTTCTTCGTGGCGGAAACATTTACCGGTTCGCCAGGTAAGTATGTTTCATTGAAAGACACTATCCGCGCGTTCAAGGGAATTGTTGATGGTGAATACGATTCACTGCCAGAGCAGGCCTTTTATATGGTTGGCGGCATTGAAGAAGTAGTTGAGAAAGCCAAGACCCTGTAACCAGCAATAGGTAAACATAATGGCAATGACAACACATGTCGACATAGTGAGTGCAGAAGAAGCGATCTTTTCGGGGACTGCTGAAATGGTATACGCACCAGCCGAAATGGGCGAAGTGGGTATTGCTCCACGCCATACGCAAATGATCACGCGTCTGAAGCCAGGTGAAATTCGTTTGCAGACAGGTGATGAGGAACAGACCTTCTACGTATCAGGTGGCATTCTTGAAGTGCAACCCCACGTTGTGACGATTCTGGCCGATACCGCTATTCGAGCTGATGACCTGGATGAAGCCCAGGCACTGAAGGCAAAAGAAAAAGCTGAACAGGCGCTCAAGGACAAAAAATCCGATATGGACTATGCCAAGGCACAGGCTGAACTGGCAGAAGCTGCTGCGCAATTGCGTACTATACAGAAGCTGCGTAAAATCAAGAAGTAGTCATTACTATCAATGATTGACAATAAACGGCATGGTTTACCATGCCGTTTTTGTATCAAAAGTCTGCAAAAGCTGAATAATGGTAGCTTAATATGTCATCGTCGTTACAGGCACTCATGTCGAGATCAGCCTGAAAAGAGGGAACAGCATGTCAACTCCTATAGTGAGCAAGAACAAAGCAGTATTTTTTACCTATTCCATTGCTGACGAATCCGGGGAAATAGTCGAACAAAGCGATTTACCTATTGGTTATGTGCATGGTGTTGATAGTGACATTATAGAAAAGCTTGAAATGGTGATGGATGGCTGCACAATCGGTGATAAAGTTGAAGTCACGTTAACTCCAGAAGAAGGCTTTGGTGAATCAGACCCGGAGCTGATGTTCACCGATGATCTGATTAATGTGCCTCCGCAGTTTCATCAACTTGGTGCCGAGGTGGAAATGCAGAATGAAAATGGCGATGTAAAAAAATTTGTTGTCTCGAAAATAGAAGATGGCAAGTTGACAGTGGACGGTAATCATCCGCTGGCCGGCAAAAATATTACCTTTCATGTCACCGTTACTGATATTCGCGATGCTGCACCCGAAGAAATCCATGCAGGCCGCCCACAAGACAGCGTTCCGCCGATGTTGCATTGATTCAGGGTAAAGATACAAGAGAAAAGGGTTAAGCTTAAGCCTTAAGCCTTTGTCATTCAGTAGTGAATATGGCACGATCAGTCTAACAGATGCATATCCCTTTGCCAGCAGGCTGGAACTTCCCACAATGCTATTTGCGCTGGACAGAGAAGGCGTAGTCTGAAGGGCACAAAAAAGAAATAACAATATCAGTTATTTAGCATTTCATTTTTTTTATAAAATCCAGTATTCTTAAGCTGTTAATAGTCTAGAATAAGGATCATTATGAATCTCGAAGTTATTATTCTCGCCGCCGGCCAGGGTACCCGCATGAAGTCGGATAAACCCAAGGTCCTGCATCACCTGGCTGGTCGACCGATGCTGGATCATGTTTTAGCCAGGGCACAGCAGCTTGATGCCGGCAAAATACATGTCGTCTATGGGCATGGTGGTGAACAAGTCAAGCAAGAGCTGGCACATTGGACAGTGGACTGGTTGCTACAGGCAGAGCAGCTGGGTACAGGCCATGCAGTGCAGCAAGCGATGCCAAATGTCGGGCAGGATTGTATTGTCCTGATACTCTATGGCGATGTACCTCTTATCAGCCAGGCAACATTGGAGCAGTTGCTAAAAACAGTTGATGAACATCAAATGGGACTGTTAACAACAGTACTGGCTGATGCCACAGGTTATGGCCGAATTTTGCGCGATAAAAATAATAAAGTACTGAAGATAGTTGAACACAAGGATGCAAGTGACGCAGAGCTTGATATCAAAGAAATCAATACTGGAATTATGGCTGTACCTGCGTCCTACCTGCACCAATGGATACAGAAGTTGGGTAATAATAATGCCCAGGGTGAATACTACTTGACTGACATAATTGAGATGGCAGTCAACGATAACATTGCAGTGACAGCTACAGTAACTAACGATCAGATTGAAGTCAGTGGCATCAATGACCAGGTCCAATTACAGGAGATGGAAAGGGCCTATCAGTGCAGGCAGGCAATTACATTGATGCGTGAAGGAGTCAGTCATGGCCGATGCCAGCCGCTTTGATTTGCGTGGAACATGCCAGGCAGGCAAGGATGTCTCCATTGACGTTAATGTTGTGATGCAAGGCGAAGTGATCCTGGGTGACCGAGTGAATATCGGCCCGAATGTATTACTGCAGGATGTCAGTATTGGCAACGACGTTCAAGTTTTTGCCAATAGCGTCATCCAGAATGCTGATATAGGGGCTTTTTCACGTATAGGACCTTTTGCCAGGATTCGTCCAGATACAGTATTAAAGGATAATACACATATTGGTAATTTTGTTGAAATAAAAAAATCAACAGTCGGCTCCGGTAGCAAGGTGAATCATTTGAGTTACATTGGTGATTCTGAAATAGGGAAAAATGTAAATATTGGCGCAGGCACAATTACCTGTAACTATGATGGCGCCAATAAATTCAAAACGATTATTGGCGATAATGCGTTCATTGGTTCAGACACTCAACTGGTCGCGCCTGTAACAGTGGGTAAGGGTGCTACCATTGGAGCCGGGTCTACCATTACTCGCGATACACCCGATGCAAAATTAACACTTAGCCGCAGCAAACAGATATCTATTGATAACTGGCAGCGTCCTCTGAAAAAGAAATAACAGGTATGTTTATATGTGTGGAATAGTTGGTGCGATTGGACAAAGAAATGTTGGCCAAATTCTGGTTGAAGGTCTTAAACGTCTGGAATATAGAGGCTACGATTCTGCCGGTGTGGCTATACTGAATGATGCAAATGTTATTTCACGTATCAGAAGAATAGGCAAGGTCAAGGAGTTGGAATCTGAGCTCAATGAAAATGCCCAAGGCAAAATCGGTATTGCTCATACTCGATGGGCGACCCACGGTAAACCGACGGAAGCAAATGCCCATCCCCATATCTGTAATGACCAGGTTGCATTAGTTCACAATGGCATTATTGAAAATCATGAAGACTTAAGAGAAAAACAGATTGCACTTGGATATCGATTTACCTCTGAAACAGATACAGAAGTGATAGTGCACCAGGTGCATCAGTATCTAGAATCATGGAAAGGATTTATTTATCAGCAGTTCAATCAGCAGTCAATGATCTCGAGGGTGCCTATGCTATTGGCGTCATCTGCGTGAGTGAGCCAGAATACGTTAGTAGCTGCCAGAAAAGGTAGCCCGTTATTGATTGGAGTTGGTGTAGGAGAATATTTTATTGCGTCTGATGCTGCTGCACTGATCCCGGTCACACAACAATTTATCGTGCTGGAAGATGGCGATATTGCAAAATTAACGTGCGATGGTAGTTGAAATAGTGGACCAGGATGGAGATAAAGTTGAGCGCGATATACATATATCAGAACTTACGTGCAGATGCAGTCGAGCGCGGTGATCTACGACACTATATGCTCAAGGAAATTCACGAACAACCAACGGCACTAAGTGATTGCCTTGAAGGTCGTCATCAGTGCTACCCAGGTTCTGGAAGAATCGTTTGGTACATAATGTTAATGAAGTGGTATTTGATAAGGTACAGGGTATTGAAATTGTTGCCTGTGGTACCAGTTACCATGCCGGACTGGTAGGAAAGTACTGGATGGAGTCTATTGCAGGTATACCCTGCAGTGTTGAGGTCGCCAGTGAGTTCAGTTACCGCAAGCCGGTAGTACGTAAAAATTCATTGATCATTACATTGTCACAGTCTGGTGAAACGGCTGATACACTGGCAGCGCTTAAAGGAAGCCAAGAAGCTGGGGTATGGTCATTCATTGGCGATCTGTAATGTACCTGAGAGTTCTATTGTACGCGAGTCGGATATGGTATTGATGACACGGGCCGGACCTGAGATAGGTGTCGCATCAACCAAAGCATTTACGACTCAGCTTGTATGTTTAATGCTGGTGGTATTGGCCCTGGGTCGACGTAATGGAATGTCAGAAGAAGTCGAAGCAAATATTGTAAGAGAATTGCATAGCCTGCCCAGAAAAGTAGAAGAAGCACTTACAGCTGAATGATGAGATCAAGGAACTGGCCGAGAATTTCAGTGATAAACACCATGCCTTGTTTTTAGGGCGAGGTGCGCAATACCCCGTGGCCATGGAAGGGGCATTAAAGCTGAAAGAGATTTCATATATCCATGCCGAAGCTTATCCCGCGGGTGAGTTGAAACATGGTCCATTGGCGCTGGTCGATGAAGACATGCCTGTAATTGCCGTAGCACCGAATAATGAATTGCTCGAAAAATTAAAATCCAATTTGCAGGAAGTGAGTGCCAGAGGTGGTAAGCTATATGTGTTTGCTGATAAATCGGTTTCCTTGAATCAGGGTCCTAATATAGAAATAATCAGGGTGGCAGAAACAGAAGACAGTATCGCACCGATGATTTTTACCATACCATTACAATTACTCGCTTATCATGTGGCAGTATTAAAGGGTACCGATGTAGACCAGCCACGCAATCTAGCAAAATCTGTTACAGTAGAATAATATTAATTATAGAGACAATTTTATCAGCATTAAAAACCCTGCATGTGAACGAATACAAGCCCATGCAGGCCATGAATTTTTCAATTACCCCTTAGGCGCATCGGGCCTGAAAAAATGAATGATGATTCAGACAAGGCAATTATAAGTTGCCATGCAGAAAAAGACATTTACCGTATAAACTGTAGCGGTGTGTGGGATCTGAATCATCTATCCACCGCGATTAATCAATTCAAAAAAACACAAAAAGACATTCCACAAAACGCTAATATCGAAATTGACATTGCAGCAGTCGAAAGAATTGATAGTAGTGGAGCAATCCTTTTATTAAATAATATAGCCAGGTTTGAAGATAAAGCAGCCAGAGTCAATTTATCCGGAGCCAGTGATGATCAGCATAAAATATTGGAAATGTATCGCCAGCAACACGAATATATTGGTAATGGTAAATCAGACAAGACGTTTTCACTCAGCCATAAACTAGAGCAATTGGGTAAAAAGACTGTCGCTTATATCAGAAATAGTGCTAATTTTTTTGCTTTTCTCGGTGAGACATACAGTGCATTTTTCTATTACTTGATACATCCTTCGTCCATCAGGTACAAGGCAATTATAAAAAATATCGAAGAAGCTGGTGTCAGGGCGCTACCCATTATAGCCCTGACCTCTTTTTTGATTGGTGTGGTCATTGCTTATCAAAGTGCAGTTCAGCTGGAAAAGTTCGGAGCCAGTATTTTCATTGTCGATATGATCGGTATATCTGTCACACGCGAATTGTCACCATTGATCACAGCCATAGTGGTCGCTGGCAGGAGTGGCTCATCCTATACCGCTCAGATTGGCGTCATGAAAATAACCGAAGAAATCGATGCGATGAAAACGATGGGCTTTAATCCCTTCCGATTCCTGGTTTTACCAAGAATGATAGCCCTGATGATAGCGATGCCACTGATGATTTTCTTTGCAGATCTGGTGGGTATATTTGGTGGTATGTTTGTATCCAAATTACAGTTGAATATGTCATATGCTGAATTTATCAATCGCTTGCAAAGTGTGCTTGAAATCAAACATGTCTGGGTAGGGCTCATTAAAGGGCCATTTTTTGCTTGGTTGATAGCGGCAGTAGGGTGTTACCGTGGCTTTCAGGTTTCATATAACACAGAAAGTATCGGCCGCTATACAACCATCAGTGTCGTCAATGCAATATTTCTGGTGATAGCCTGTGACGCAGTTTTCTCAGTCATACTGACGGAATTGGGCATATGAAAAAAGTTGTTGTCAGCATGCGCAACATAATTACCCGTTTTGGTGAAAATCTGGTACATGAAGACGTCAACCTGACGATCAATGAAGGTGAGATATATGGATTATTAGGTGGCAGTGGATCAGGTAAATCAACCTTGCTGAGAGAGATGATTATGCTACTCAGGCCCGAAAGTGGCAGTATTAAGGTGCTGGATACCGATGTACTTGATCTCAGCCAAGCACAGGCGGATGTTTTGAGAAAAAAATGGGGTGTATTGTTTCAATCAGGTGCCTTGTATTCTTCACTGACAGTGGCAGAAAATATAGCCATCACATTAAAGGAATATACGCAATTACCCCCAGATCTGATCAATGATATTGTTATGACCAAGGTCAAAATGGTCGGATTACCTGTGCATGCGGCCAGATTATTTCCCGCAGAGCTCAGTGGTGGTATGATCAAACGAGCCTCATTAGCTAGAGCGCTGGCGATGGATCCACAAATACTATTTCTGGATGAACCGACGTCCGGTCTTGATCCGGTCGGTGCAGAGGCGTTTGATAAGCTTATCGTTAGTTTGAGAGAGTTACTGGGTTTTACTGTGGTAATGGTGACCCACGATCTGGATTCAATCTGGACAATAGTGGATAGATTGTGTGTGTTGGGTGATAAAAAAGTGGTAGCCGAAGGCAGTCTCGAAGAAGTCATGCAAAGCAGTCATCCTACTATTGAAAGTTTTTTTAAAGGTAGCAGGGGTTCCCTCAGAAGTAAGGCATAGTATGGAAAGCAGGGTCAACTATATTATTGTAGGCATTTTTATGGTGTTGTTTACCACCGCTCTGCTTGCGTTTGCTTTCTGGCTTGGCAAGTATGGTGATGATAGTGATTATGTGTACTATAAAGCCTATATGACGGAATCAGTTTCCGGCCTCAGTCGTGAGGCATCCGTTAAGTATAGAGGCGTGGATGTCGGCATTGTCACCGAGGTAAAAATTGATCCTGAAAATAGTGAGCAAGTACAGTTATTACTGAAAGTCAGAAAAGATGCACCGATTAAAAAAGATATGTATGTAACCCTGAAGTTTTATGGGTTGACGGGCCTGGCCTTTATCGAACTTAGTGGCGGTACCAAGAACGCCGCTCTTTTTACTCACGAGGAGGGGAAAATACCCGTTATAAATACCGCGCCATCTTTATATCAAAGGCTGGATGAATCCCTGTCCGGGCTTGCAGGAAAACTGACCCATACACTGGACAGTATGGATGCCTTACTAAAGCAACAGAATATTGATAACTTCACTGACTCATTGGCAAATATAAAAGCATTTTCAATCCAGATAAACAGCTTTCAGGATGAATTTAGAGCTGTATTGAAAAAAGGCGTGAACATGGAGGAGAAAATAATCGTTGCATCCGAGCAGTTTGCTCAAGCATCTAAAGGCATCAAAGACGTTGCGAAGATACTGGAAGAGAGCTTTAAAAGAGGCGATTATGATGTCAAGCAAATAAGCTCAAAAAGTCTTGAGAAATTTGATGACTTGATGGGTAGTCTGAAAGTATTGAGTGGTGAAATTGAAGAAGCCGTTATTTCAATCAAGAATAGCCCGAGTGATTTGCTGTTCAAGCAAACAGAGAAAAAACTCGGGCCAGGGGAGCATAGTCAGTGAACACGACCAATACACTGACATCGATGTTGATAATATGCATGCTGGCCGCATGTACCACTATCAAATTACCAGCAACGGATTTGTATACACTGGATATAAACCAGGGTAGTAAAAATAATGTTACACGGCCTAAACCTGAAAAGACATTGGCTGTGGACACACCTAAAAGCACTGCTGCCATTATGAGCCGTAATATTCTTTATCAGGATAATAACCATTCTCTGAATGCCTATGCATTCAGCCAATGGAGTGATACACCCAATCGCATGCTGGCCAACCTGTTGCTGACAGAATTAATTGATAGCATGGTATTTAAAGTTGTTATGCCGACAGATTCAAGAGCAAAAAGTGACTATGTACTTGAAAGTACTATTCATCAATTTCACCAGCAATTAAGTCATGATCAGAAATCCAGTGTCCGGGTCAGAATCGGATTTTATTTACTGGAAAGAAGTAGCTTAAAGATTATTTCATCCAAAGAATTCGTTGCGAATCCGGAAACCAGCAGTGTTGATGCAAAAGGCGGTGTAGAAGGTTTTAATAAAGCGGTCAACGACATCAGTGCTAAAGTGATATTATGGCTTGCATCGCTAGATCTTTAAGCCATTAAGCAGGCATCAGCTATCACTTTTATTATCAGTAGCATCTTCCTCTTCTGCAATTAATTGATAGTTATCCGAGCGTACACCTTTTACCAGCAGGTCGACATTATCCTGAGGTACATTCACCATTTCCAATGCCAGTCCTCCGAGTCTCAGGCTACTTTCAACGGCTTCAGGGTAAGCATAAGTAGCACCAGCCTCGATAAGCCGGCCACAAGATTCAAGGTCGCGTGCACGAGAGATTACCGGTACATCCGGGAAATGGTTTCTGATATGGGTTACCGCACGCTCGGCCGTGGCTGTGTGGTCTATTGTTAAAACGACCAGGGCAGCCTGTTCTATATGTGCCGTTGCCAGCAATTCAGGATCCCCTATGTCGCCAAAGTAGACAGGCAAACCATCCTTTCTGCCTTGAGCCACATGCTCCGGGTTGGTATCGAAGGCAATGAAAGGTATATGACTGGTATGTAGTAACATGGCTACAGCATGTCCCAACACGCCCATAACCACCGATGACGACCGTTTTTATATTACCTTCGCCTGGTTGCGGAATGTATTTTTCGTCAGCGTCCGGTGCATTGTGCTCCAGGCGTCGGGCTATTAAATCACCCAGTTTTACCAGTAACGGTGTCAGTAACATGGAAATAGAAATAACACCAATAGCATAGATAAAGGTCTGATCGTCGATGACCTCAAGCGCCTTGGCTGAACCAAACAGTACAAAACCAAATTCTCCACCCTGTGATAACAGAAAGGAAATTCTCGCAGCTATAGCAGAAGAATTACCAAATGCCATAGCCAGAGCGAAAAGCACCAATATCTTGATAATGATAATCACGGTCGTGTGTTGCAGAAATAATAAGGGATGTTCAGCTAATGAATGAAAATCAATGGACATACCTACCGCTACAAAGAACAGGCTCATGAGCAGGCCCTTGTAGGGCTCGATTGACGCCTGTATTTGCAGGCGGTAGCGAGAACCCGATAATAACATACCCATAATGAATGCACCCAGCGCCATTGACAGGCCTGCCATCTGCATCGTCCATGCTGCCAGGAAGACAGACAGCATAACAGCGAGTATGAAGCCTTCCTTATTGGATTGACGGGCAAGATAATTTAACACAATAGGGAGAATGTATTTGCCAAATGCGGTAATCAAAACCAGCATCCCGATAACGATAGAGAACTGTTCCCAGAGAGGGACGTCAGATGACAGTGTTCCAGTGACTGACATAATAGGTACAATAGCCAGCAAGGGGACAATCGCGATATCCTGCATCAGTAAAATGGAGAACGCAGTGTTTCCATGTTTGCTGGCGATATCACCACGTTCCTGCAGCAGCTGTAAAACAAAAGCTGTGGAGGAGAGAGCGAAAGTCATACCAATCAGCAAGGCACCTTTCCACGAATTCTGGTAAAAATAATAATACGTCCCAATAGCAAGGCCGGAGATAATAATTTGCAACGATCCAAGTCCGAAGACTTCTCGTCGCATCGCCCAGAGACGAGTGGGCTTCATGCCCAGGCCAATCAGGAATAACAGCAGAACAACGCCCAACTCGGTAAAGTGGCGTACATCTTCAACATGCTTGGTTACATAAGGCCCGGGTGAGTAAGGGCCCACGACGATGCCGGCAACCAGCAGACCGAGAACAGAGCCAAGCCCAAAATGTTTGAACAGGGCAACAGTAATGGACGTGGCCAATAGAATGAGCAGAGCAGATGTCAAGAATGTTTCAAGATGCATAATAGTATTATTTTACTGAAAAATAAGTGTTCATTAGTAGTGCAGTTGCACCAAGACGTAACCGGGGTCAGCGACTGCTAATGCAGACTGGCTGACGTAATGATGATTATTATTCTACAGAAATCCTAATATAATTGATATGCATAGGAGTTGCAGGGTTCTTGCGATTAAATGAGGTGATAATGCAGGCACCCTGAATTATATATAACTGATATCAGTACCTAATCCAGCATCTGTAGCTCGACTTTAATCGATGTGCGCACGGTATCTATTGCTTTGATGATCTGATTAAC
This sequence comes from uncultured Gammaproteobacteria bacterium, assembly GCA_963807455.1. GTDB lineage: Bacteria > Pseudomonadota > Gammaproteobacteria > JAADHQ01 > JAADHQ01 > JAADHQ01. The sequence continues at coordinate 105,984 of CAWECS010000013.1, forward strand.
TGACTCCGTGTTGTCCTTCATGGTACTCCAGTGTTGCGTCCAGGTGACAGTGAGTTCAGAAGCAGCCTGGCGAACAGAATCAGCAGTGAGCAAACTTAAATCAGAAATCAGCCCGACTTTTACCCAACCTTTGCGTGGACTACCTTCTACCACATCGCCATCGTAATGAGCACTGTAAATCAATTGTTCCAGCGTAGAGAGTTCCAGTAGCATTTCAAAACAGGCAGTTCTAATGGTATTGTTTTGTTCGGAAACTTCCATACGCCAGACGTTATAAGTAAAGCCTAACAGCGCGAACAACACACTGAAGATCACCATTAACTGGTATAAATTAACTTTTTTCTGGAGTTGTTTATCCATGAAGTCGAAGCTAGCATTATTTTAGACAAAAAAACAGCCAGCGACTGAATTCAGTGGCTGGCTGTTGTCGTGTCAGTAATTGACACTATGTGAATGGAATCTATTTGGCGAGAGCCTTTTTAACGAATGCGACAATGGCCATTAACGCGCCACCACCAACTCCACCACCTGCAATGCTGCCGACAATGCTGCCAATATCCATACCGCCGGCGCCGGTTGAAACTCCGAGCATGCCGAGTAATTGGCCGCCCAGGCCACCACCGATAATTCCCGCGATAGAGTTGCCTAGTGTTCCCAGCGATAAATTTTTCATTAATGAGCCAGCGACATTGCCACCCACGGCACCACTGACTAGCTGGATAATTAAAGGTATTAGATTTTCCATAATTCTTCCTCTTTTTTATAAGTTATATTTAAATTGAAAACTATTTTTACTACCTCATTTATAATTGGATGACTCCAATTAACTGTTACGGGTCAAGTAGTTTAACGTCGCATTACGCCTTGTTGATTGTTGGCAATAGTGACAGTCATTCTCCCCAGAATTTCCACCATTTTTTACTGCCCTGACGTTGTTCTTGACCCTTATCCGAGCCTTTATCCAGCTCATTCTGTGTTTGTACTGATTTTTTTTCCTGCTGCTTTTCCAGTCCCTTAATATCCTTGTGTTCACGCTCGTGGACTTTTTTCTGTTTCATTTCCTTGTTTTTCTTTTCCTTTTTTATCTTATCTTTATATTCATTTTTATCTTCCATTTCATCCTTGGCTTGCATGGCAGAACGATGTGTCTCTTTCTGTTGTGCCGTAGGCTTAGCTTTACCGGCCCAGTCGGGTTTATCAGCAAAGACTGGTGAAACCAGCATGGAAGAAAACAAGATAGCAGTGAGTAATACTTTCATATGGATACTCCTGATTTTGTGTATTAATAAATTGACAATACTGGCAGTCAATGTAAAGCGTGAATTAATGATAAGCCAGGCAGCGTTTTTATAATATGCTCAAAACTAAAGCAGGAGAAAATTTAACATTTATTATCGTTCCAATAATAGTTAATCAGTCTATTATAAACTACTGAAACAACAATAAATGATGGCTGCAGGCTGCATCATTGTAGATCCATATGATAATAAGAAATGATGGGAATAATTAAAATATACTGATTAACGATGGACTTTGTTTAGGGCCAAACGGGTCAGAACAGGCCCGATAATTTCGAAAAATATCGTCGAGCTAATGACAACGGTTAATAATATCTGGCGGTATTCAGGAAAATAATTTGAAGCAACCAGAGCCATGCCGATAGCAACTCCAGCCTGGGGGAGCAGTGCCACGCCTATCCATCGTTTTGTTAACGCATCGGTGCTGCAGCACTGGCAGCCTATTCGGGCACCGAGAATTTTCCCCAGTGTGCGACAAACAATAAAGACCAGCCCCGCCAGTCCAATGTCTGCCACGGCCGACAATTCCAGACTGGCACCAGCCAAAACAAAAAAAATGACCATAAAGGGCGACTCAATATCCTCAATTGCATGAAAGGGATATTCATGATGACTGGCAAAATTGGCTACCACTGCACCGAGCACCATAGAGGCAATCAGGAATGACACACCCAACCAAATGGCCAGACCACCACAGATGAATACCAGACCCAGCGCTTCAGATAAAACAGGTTGCCCGGGTTTAATTCTCCCGGTTAAATAAGCACCAGGAAACCCCAGCACCAAGCCAAGAATAACAGCGCCACCTATGTCCCTACCGGCTGCTATGAGTATGGAGTGATCAGTGTCGATACCACTCATGGCTGAAACAATGGCCATACCTAAAGCAAAAAGAATTAATGCCCAAGCATCATCGAGTGCAACGACAGTCAGTAACAAGTCACTGAATGGCCCTTTGAAACCAGACTCCAGGACTACATCGAAAGTAGCCGCAGGTGCTGTTGCCGAAGCGATGCAGCCCAATAGAATGGAAATGTGTAAAGGCGTACCGATAATAACAAGACCAACAGTCACCACTACCGTGCTGACAAGGGCAGCACTGATCGAGATCCAGAACACCTTGTTGATTGATTTTTTTAGTGAATGAGCTGTCAGTTTACCTCCCAACAGGAAGCCAATCATCAGTAATGCCATGTTGGCAATAATTTCAAAGCGTTGGGAAATCAAGGCCGGAACCAGATCAAGTACTTCCTTACCTATAATCACGCCAAATAGTAACAGCAGTGTCACTCGTGGCAGGAAGGTATGTCGACCCAGGGCTGTCGTCAACAGGCCAAATAGTAAAATAGCGCCTACTGTCAGTAGAAATTCATATGAATCATTCATTAATATTTCAACTATTCTGATCTAGCAAAGAATTGATGATCTAATCATATACCAGAAACGCTATGGACTCAGTAGCAATGCCACTGAGTACCTCCTTTATCATTTAACTGTCACGGTGGATAATCTGATGAGAGTTTATTTTAATTAATATCAAATGAGTCAATGTCAACGGGTTTAATTTAACAGAGCAACACTTTTAACCTGAGCATAGACCGTCTTCCCTGGTTTCAAATCAAGCTCAACAGACGACTTCCGCGTAATGCGACTGAGTATCGGTACGCCTTCTGCCAGCAATCGCACTGTCACCTGGGCAGGACCTTCTTCAGTTATTTCTTCAATAATGGCCGGAAAACTGTTGAGGATGCTGGTAGCGGATTGGTGTTGCAAGGTCAGGCTGACATCGCGCGCAGCCAGTCGAAGTCTGACGTGATTCCCGATCTGGATGGCTTTGTGTGCCACATTAATCTGGCCGCCGGCAAAATCCAGAATAGTGAGGTGATAGTGCTCATCATGCCCGGAAACGACCGCATCAATAATTGCAGCCGCATCGTTATCATGCGCAAGGGAAAGATCGAGGCGTGTGAAGATGTCATGCACAGCACCTGTCGCCAGCACGCGACCTGATTCCAGTAGCACCATATGATCCGCTATACGCGCTACTTCATCAGGCGAGTGACTGACATAAAGCAGAGGAATATCCAACTCATTATGCAACGATTCCAGATAGGGTAGAATCTCCTGCTTGCGGGATATATCCAGGGCCGCAAGAGGTTCATCCATTAACAACAAGCGGGGACTAACGGCCAGGGCCCTGGCAATCGCAACACGTTGACGTTCACCGCCCGATAGGGTCGCAGGTTGACGTGCCAGTAGATGTTCGATTCCCAGTAACTCTATAGCCTGATCCAGAGAGACCTTGCGATCAGCATGAGGCACCCGTTTAAGGCCATATTCAAGATTACGTTGAACATTGAGATGCATAAACAGGCTGGCTTCCTGAAACACATAGCCGATTTCACGCTGGTGTGGAGGCACGAAATAATCGTCTTGTTGCCAGGTGGTATCGCCAATTTTCAACAGGCCGTCTTCATAGCGGTCAAGTCCTGCAATCGCCCTCAACAATGTTGTCTTGCCGCAGCCTGATGGGCCGAAAAAAGAAGTCACGCCCTGATCAGGGAAGCTCAGATCAACATCCAGGGTAAAATCACCCCTGATGATGCGGAATCTGGCATCGATCGTCATGGCTGTACTACCCTGAAGCGGCGGTTGAAAGCATAGACAGTGATCAACATGAGAAAAGACATCAGCAACAGTCCAGCGGATAGCCAATGAGCATGCACATATTCCAGGCTTTCGACATGATCATAAATAGCAATGGACAACACCTGGGTTTCACCGGGTATATTCCCGCCAATCATTAATACCACACCAAACTCGCCGAGTGTGTGGGCAAAACCCAGTATCGCTGCCGTGAAAAAACCGGGACGCGCCAGCGGAACCGCCACGCTAAAAAATCGATCCAGTGGTGATGCACGTAGCGTTGCTGCCACATCCAGCGGTCTTCTTCCAATGGCGGTAAAGGCATCCTGCAATGGCTGTATCACGAAGGGCATCGAATAAATGACTGAACCAATCACCAGACCAGTAAAGGTAAAGGCAAGTGGTTTGCCACCCAGCGCTTGCATCAGTCCACCCACCGGGCCATTGGGGCCGAGCGCCACCAACAGATAAAACCCCAATACAGTTGGTGGCAACACCAGCGGTAAAGCAATGACCGCTTCCAGCAAAAACTTGAAACGCCAGCGAGTCCGCGCCAGCCACCACGCAAGAGGCGTACCTAATAATAACAGGATCAAAGTAGTGATCAGTGCCAGTTTCAGAGTAAGAACAAGGGCGATGAGGTCAGGTTCACTAAACATTATGGCGTATCATATCCAGATTCACGGATCATCTTCAATGCCTCCTCACTGCGTACAAATGACAGCAAAGCACGAGCTGCTTCATTCTCTGTTAATAAAACGGCCTGTTGCCTGATAGGAGAGTAGAGTCGTTGAGGGACTTCCCAAATAGAGCCCTCAATTGGCTGATTAGCGCGCTTAACTTGTGAATAGGCTACAAAGCCCAGTTCGGCGTTACCACTCTTGATAAATTGCAAGGTCTGGGCAATGTTCTCACCGCGTACCATGCGCCTCTGAAGGCGCTTCCAGAGCCTACGCGCCTGTAATATTTCACGCGCTGCCTTGCCATAAGGTGCCAGTTTAGGGTTGGCAATAGCTAAATAGCGAAAATCGCCATGTTGCAGAATACCAGCCTGAGAGTCTATATAGCCTGCTTTAGGGCTCCATAGCACCAGCTTGCCGATTGCATAAGTGAAACGGCTGCCAGGCAGTGCAACACCTTCTTTTTCCAACAGTTCCGGTCGGTGAGCATCCGCAGCAAAAAAAACATCGAAGGGAGCACCATTCTTGATTTGTGAGAAATGCTTGCCTGTGGAGCCAAAGCTTAATATTACCTTATGTTGCGTTTTCGACTCGAATTGCCTGACAATCGATAACATAGTGCTCGAGAAGTTGCTCGCCACGGCCACATGAATTTCTGCCGCGTGGCACAGCCCGGGAACAAGCAATATGATGGCCGACATCAGGGCGTCACGTAACCATGCCAGCGGGTTATACAATAATTTGTTCGATAAGCTCATTAGTCACGACTTGGTATAAGAGTCTCAGTAGCAATTTATTGCTCACAAAAAAGTCTGTAAGCGTCTGTGAGGACGTCCTGCTGATTTGTATGCCAGAATCAGCATTCTAACTTAATTACAATAGAAGCGTAATTGGGGTTCCGAGCCATTTAATTAAAAAAAAGGGAATAAAACAGTCCATGTTGTATCTAATACATAACTATCGGGCTTACATGGAAAGTTGATGCAAGTGATAAATAAGAAAAAATTAAAAAACCAGATAAAACAGTTATGTAGGGACTGCTGGCCACGCCTGAATCGAATAGCATTAAAACAGTGTCTATTATACCAAAGGGAGGTAGTGGCGCGAATGGACTGGAGGGCACACGTGCCGGTGCAATTGGCTTCAAAGTGATACATATCAGGCCGGATGCAGGTAATTCAGGCAACCCTAGTAATCGCTCACATTCGGGCACTCCGTTCTACAATGGCCCGGCCGGTAGTGTAGGCACATTAAATATCAGAATATTTGATAGCGCAAATACACTGGTTGCAGCGGGTACTGAAAATATAATTTTTCCTGCTGAGGTGGGTCGCCAGGTGAATATTAGTAATATTACTACGCGTGACGATAACTCTGTCAACTCCAACACTAATTTCCAGCGCGTGAGAAAAAATACCAAGTTAACTGAAATCAGTTTACCGCGAGCGGTATCTTTTCTGATGGCGGCCCGTACGCACCGCAATTTTTACTATTTGATAATTTCGGCAGTCATGATCCTGATCAGTTTCCAACAGGAACAACACTACCAGAAAAAGATGGCGCTTCATTTATTCCTTTTCCAGGTATTGCAAATTTAACAGTCACAGAATACCAGGCACAAAAATATTGCTCTATTACTTGATGATGATGTCGTTATAGGCATGATAGTGATGAAAGGCCCATCGCATACCCAACAGGGCAAGCACAATAAAGGGTTTCGTCTGATGAGAGGCAAGGCAACTGTGACTCAAATAGGTAATGGTACTTTGCTATATATACCGGCTAAAGTAGGAAACGCGAAGGGAACGTATACTGTAACAGTTAAAATGTTAAATGGTGGTGAGGCTACCCATACTATTGTGGTCGAGTGAGGAGCTAATAGTAATATTTATTCGGGCCAGTTGCTTATGTGTGACTGGCCCGTTTTTAATAAATGGATCAAAGCTGATTACACTGCGATAATTGATATGGCTACATGTAACAATAGACTAGTTTGCTGACAACACATTAGTTGGACTACGTGTAACATATATTAGTTGAGTCGATTTATTATCGGTATACGCAGGTGATACTGTAAATCATTGCGTTGATATATTGATACCTGTTTAACTAATATTTAGTTTGATATCAATCTGTTTTAAACATGGCATGGCATGTTATACATTGTTGCATTAACTTACCTGTCAATAGTGCCAGTGAATCCATATCATCAGTTTCTGCACGTGCCACTAACTCTTCAAACATCATATGTGTTGGACCACCTAATTCCTTGAATGATGGTGGTAACTTTTTCTTGATAGATTCCGGTGTCGCCCGGGCCATCCTGTTACCGGAAAGACTGGCAGAATCGATAATCAGTTGAGGATCACGCTCACCAATTCCAGATATGACACCCTGGATGCTCGCCAGCATTTGTCGCATTTCACTCAAAAAATCTGCTTTTTCCTTTGCGGTCAATGCCAGGTTAATACGGGCATCATGATTAGTGTTATTTGCAGCAAACGCCAATAGACTATTAGTGGCCAGTAATAACATTAAAGTAGCAGTAATGATGGTCTTCATATTGTATGCCTCCAAGGCCAATTTTGATTATTGTTTACCGATGCAATCTTTAACATATGACCATTTTATTTACATAACATTCAAGTCTGTCAATGCAAAGACAGCAGCGGGTCAGACTCGATTGATTCTTGATTCATTACAAGCAACAATCGCTAGCGCTTCGCATTAAAACCGCTTTATGCTGAATGGCTCAACTGGCAACTCTGTCTGATCATCAAGAATCAACTGAGAAATGATTTTACCGACTATCGGTGACAACTGAAAACCATGCGCGGAAAAACCAAAGGCATGGTAGGCATTTTCTGATGTAGCCGCTCCTGCCGATGACCGGCAGATTATCTGGCATAAAAGCTTCAATGCCAGCCCACGTACGTACGATACGTACATCTTTCAGTTGCGGAAATAGTGCCATAACCGTGCGCGCACTAACAGCAAGCTTAGACCAGTTCATATCAGTTTTCTGATGTTCAAAATCCAGTTCAGCCATATGTGCCCCGCCAATTAACAGGGTGCCATTTTGCATCTGTTTAAAGGAGAGTTTACGGCTTGCGGCACCGATAACAGGTTCGATAAAACGAGGCAGGCGTTCGGTGATCATCAACATTGGCGCACCCGGTTTCACTGGCACGGATTCGCCCATTGCTGCAGCTATACGACCAGCCCAGGCACCTGCGCAGTTTACCAGTACCGGCGCACGAAATTCGCCCTTTGGTGTTGTCAGGCGCCAGCCCTTATTGTCGCGCTCTATCTCATCAACCCTGGTCGACGTAAAATATTGCACACCCAGTGAACATGCCTTGCGACGGAAAGCGTCCAGTGCATGAAAGGGACGAGCATAGCCGTCGTTGCGACAAATCAGCGCGCCTTCACAGTGCGGAACCAGTGTCGGTATCAGCTTGTATAATTCCTGGTGACCGATAATTTCTTCATGTTTAAAACCCAGGTTTTGAACCATCGCTGCGCGCTGTTCCAGCTTCTGCATGTCTTCGGCATTTTCTGCAACCCGAACCTGCCCTGGAAAATATGTGTCGCAATCGCTATCGACCAGTGATTCGATATCGTGCCACATCTCTGCTGCTGCAACCGATAACGGTATTTCAGCCGGATGCCGGTTGAGCTGGCGCAGTCCACCGGCATTAACGCCAGAGGCATGACGACCTGGCGTATCTTTATCAAGCACAATACAAGATGTACCGCGTTTTGCCAGTTGTAACGCTATCGAAAAACCCATCAGGCCACCGCCGATGATCAGTACATCGGTCTTCATTCCTTTTCCTCGGGATATAGTGCAGCAAGTTGTCCCAGCGTTAATGGTGTTACCGGTGGTCGCCCTCGGTAAAGGCCACCCTCGGGCATGCTTTCGCCACTGGCAGTGGCAACGATATGAGCGACGGCCTCGGCACATTGCCGCCCCTGACAGGGCCCCATGCCACAGCGAGTGAGAAACTTGACCTGGTTACTGTCACCGTGACCATCAGCGACGGCTTTGCGTATCTCACCCGCAGTCACTTCCTCGCAACGACATACCACGGTGTTATCGTCCGGTACGCTGAGCAGTTTTCCCGGTATATGAAAAAAAGCCTCAAGAAATGGTCGGATATGTCGTTCTTCACGCATCCACTTCCTGTCATTGCGAGCCAGCCGATCACGTTCATGCTGTTGTATTCGACCAAGTGCAAACACGGCCTGTAATGCAGACAGTCGACCCGCATGTTCTGCCGTGCGCGCACCACCAATGTCAGCACCGTCACCGGCGATAAGAATGCCATCGATGCTGCTATTGCCCCATTTATCCAGCTGCGGAGACCAGCATTGCTGGCTCTTGTTCCAGTTATGCTTGCAGCCGGCAGCCTGAGACAGATGGATGTGCGGAGTAATGCCGAAATGCGTCAATAGCAGATCGGTCTCGATGGTGTGCTGCTTTCCTCTATGCTGAAAGCTAATTGACTCAAGTTGTTGTTTGCCGTTGGCTTGTAGATCACAAACATTATGCAAGGTACTGATACCCGCCTGCTTGAGGTCTTTTTTGTAAGCCAGGCCTTTTAGCAGATAATGCCCCGCCAGCAACGCCCGCGGCAGATACGGCAGTGCTCGCAGGTGATTATGCATCGGGGTAAGATCAAGGATTGCTTTTATCTTCACACCCGCATGCAGATACTGCCAGGCCAGTAATATTAGCAGTGGCCCGGATCCTGCCAGCACAACACCGTCAGCAGGCACGATACCATGTGCCTTGAACAGGATCTGTCCGGCGCCAGCATTCATCACACCGGGTAAAGTCCAGCCGGGAAAGGGTAGCGGGCGCTCCATGGCACCACCCGTCAGCAGCACCTGGTCGGCGGTAATCATGGCGGATGTTTTATTGCCCAGGTTATCTCGCAACAGGCCGATTTCACGTTTATGATTTAACGACCAGACCTGTGTATCAGGGAAATAATCAACGCTTGAATCTCGAAAAGCCGAGACCAGTTTTCTGCCGTGCTGGTACTCAGCGCCAAGTAATTCAGCTCGCTCATCCGGTATGGATTCCATCGCTCGATAGATCTGACCACCCGGTGCGCCCTGCTCATCGAGCAGCGCAACATCAAGACCATGTTCAGCGGCTACTACCGCAGCAGATAAACCGGCCGGACCCGCACCGATAATCACCAGCGAATAATGCTGTTTCAGGCTAGTAGTACTCACCCAGGTAACACTCCCGGGCCATGCTGACGTTCAATTTTCATACCTTCAGCAACAGTTAACTTGCAGGCACGCTGATTAGGTAAGCCATCAACCACCATCAGGCATTCATAACACACACCCATCAAACAGAAGGGCGCACGCGGCGTATTGGATACCGGTGTCGTACGTGTATGACGAAAACCACTGACGAGTACTGCGGCGGCGACAGTCTCACCGGCGGGCACCTCAAAGGGCGCACCGTCTATAGAAAACCGTTACCTGTTTTTCAGGATTTTTTTCAAGACGCTTGAACATGTTTTTTGATCGTACAATCAACATAATTGAATTTTTTTCTTATTACATGGTTCTGAATCATGGGAAAAGCCTGCCCCTGCGGAGTAGCGCAATACTTGCAGTGCGGAATTTTTCGCGATTTACACATTACAATTTTATCTGCTGCATTATATCCGCATGTTCAAAGATCATGCTTTGTTGCAGATCAAGCGACTGACCACTACCTGCATCGATAGCACGCTGATACATGGACAGAGCGATAGCAACATCGATGTAGGCCAGCCCGACCGCATTAAAATAAATGCGTTCATCATCGGACTCACGCCCGGGTTTGCGTCCCGAGACTAATTCATGCAGATCGGCATGGATGTCGGCACCTGAGATCAGGCCTTCTGCATACATACGGCTCAACGTCTGGGTACGATGAGTGACCGTGTCCCAATCGTCACAAACAATTTTATCACATTGTTGAGCCACTTCGTATTCGTCTTCCCAACCGCCAATATGGCTGTAAAAAGCACCCGGTTTCATCCAGCTTGCCTTAAGTAGCGGCGCCTGAGCACTGGTCGCAGTGACTATGATATCTGCGCCTTCAATAGCAGCACGACCATGCGTATTAGCAGCAACAAAAGACATATCTGGAAACAGGGGGGATAATTCGTTAATAAATTGCTGTTCTTCATCATTTGTTTTCGCCGCTACCCGGCATTGTTTCAGGCCGGGTCTTACCACTTTCATCGAGATCAAATGCATCTTGGCCTGTTCGCCAGCGCCGATAAAACCGATAATTTCACTATCTTTGCGTGATAAATGTTTTGCCGCAACGCCACCCATGGCAGCCACCCGCATATTCGAAGCCAGCGTGCCTTCTATCACAGCAACGGGGAAACCTTTTTCGATCTCTGAAAGAATGAAAAGAGCAGACAGATTTTGTGCATCATGTAACGATGGATTTCTCGGAAACACAGAGACCCATTTTACACCACATATTTTGTCATCAAGTAATGTGGCTGGCAGGCAATTGATGCGATCCTGCGTAGACTGGTCGAAAATTTGTACAATTTTTTCCGGGAACAATATTCGGTGGTTCTCGAAGGCCAACATGGTTCTTTCTGCCACCTCTATGGCCATACTAATATCAAAACAGCCAGAATCTAACAGGTCCTCCTGTGACAGATAAGTAAAGCTAATTTTATGGCCGGGCATAGCAAATTCTCCATGATAATTTGTTAATCAATATATTTAACTACTGCTGACATGACGGCAGATATTACGGTGACAGTATCCTTAAGTATAAGGGGTCAAGAGCATAGAAGGTATAGGGGTAAGATCAGAGAATCAATAGGCCACACTTATGGGCGAGTCCTTTAAATTAATCTCAATAGCTCTTTTGCCAATATTATCTATGCATTATTATATTATAATAGCATTGTTGAATCACTTGTTTAACTACGAGGAGTAATCATGACTATCACCCGTTTAGGCACCGAACGCCGCCGCATGAGTAAAATTGTTATACACAATGACACTATCTATCTTTGTGGGCAGGTTGCCAAAGACTCTGATGCCGATATTAAAGAACAAACACGCACAATGCTTGAAAAAGTGGATGATTTACTAAAACAGGCAGGCAGTGACCGTAAACATATTTTATCAGCCACCGTTTACATCAGAGACATGAAATATTTTGCGGAAATGAATGAAGTTTGGGATACATGGGTCATTGAAGATTATTCACCAGCACGTGCTTGTGTTGAAGCTCACCTCGCCCGTGCTGAGTTATTGGTCGAAATATCAGTTGTTGCCGCAGTTATATAACAATCAAATAGACACCTTATGCTTTATCATTATCAGCGTGATCTATAGCGCTGAGATAAAAAACACTGAACAATTGATCCTTATCCATCCATGTTTTCACACACTTGAGCCCGGCCTTTTCAGCCAGTTTTTGAAATTGTTCAACAGTATATTTGTGAGAATACTCAGTGACGATGGACTGACCTTTAGTAAAGTGAAATAGATGCTCATCGATAGTCACCTGTTGATCCTGCAAACTGACCAGGCGCATCTCTATGCGATGCTTTTCTTCATTGAAAAATGCATGGTGCTCATATTGCTCAATCTCAAAATCAGCACCCAGCTCACGATTGATACGAACCAACAGATTTTTATTGAATTGTTCGGTAAAACATTTTTTATCATTGTAAGCCGCATTCAGAATGTCGGCGCCCTTCTGTAGATCGACACCGATCAACAGTCCGCCACCGTTGCCCACCATCATACGGATCTCGTCTAACACTATGACGGCCTGTTCAGGCAAAAAATTACCGATGGTTGAGCCGGGAAAAAATGCCACCTTGTTGGTAGATTCAACGTGATAGGGTAGCTCCAGCTTACCGGTAAAATCAGCGCACACGGCATGTACATTCAACCAGGTAAACTCTGCTGCAAGCTTCTGCGCCTCGTCCTGAAGATATCGTCTGGAGATATCGATAGGCAGATAAGCGATGGGCCTGAGCGCATCCAGTAGTAAACGAACTTTATAACTGTCACCACTGCCGGGCTCTATCAATAGACAATCTTTACCCAGCGTCTCCACGATGCTGTCAATATTATCGCGGATGATACTGACTTCTGTGCGCGTCGGGTAATACTCCTCCGTGTTGCAGATCTCTTCAAAAAGGCGCGAACCGGTTTCATCATAAAAATACTTAGGCAGGATATATGGCTCAGGCGCAGATAATCCTTTGACGATATCTTCTTGAAAATCTGCAATTTCCGGGTGCTGGTCAAAAAACTGATAACGTTTTGATGATGGGTCTGTCATTGATTTGCTGAATTTAACAGTTGTGATTTGTATTACCATATCGCAGTCGCGCTAGCGCTGCAACAAAAGCCGTCATATTGATCTCATATTGTTACTGTCAAACGCAAGTATTTAGGAATAGATTTTGCGATCGGCTAAAAAAACGTGGACATTTAAAGTGCAATAGATAAAGTGTAAGATACAGCTATTGATAACCCGATTTATAATACTTAAATTTGCTCCATTAACCCATATGAACAATTCCAGCACAGTCCCGGTTGTTAAGGACCTCATTCTAGTGGGCGGTGGTCACAGCCATCTTTCCGTATTGAAATACTTTGCCATGAACCCGTTGCCGGGTTTACGAATCACCCTGATCACCCGAGATTTACATACGCCTTATTCCGGCATGCTGCCCGGTTATATCGCAGGCCATTACGAGTATGATGAGGCGCACATCGATTTGCGCCCACTGGCACAGTTTGCTGGTGCACGGATATATCATGCGGAAGTTAACGATCTCGACCTGGAAAACAATAACGTGATCTGCGCGCATCGACCACCGATCCATTTCGATTACATATCTATCAATATCGGTTCCAGACCCGCTACCCTGCATATACCCGGTGCCGATGATTTCGCTATGCCTGTCAAACCCATTGATCACTTCTTAACAAGCTGGGAAATTTTGTCAGAGAAAATAATTAATTCTAAAGATAATTTTAATCTCGCTATCGTAGGCTGCGGTGCTGGCGGTGTTGAAATGGCACTGGCTACACAGTACCGTTTGCACTACCTACTAAAACAACAGAACCGATCTGAAGATAGTGTAAGCATCGATCTCTATTGCGGCACTGACCATATTTTACCGACCCATAACAAACAGGTTCGAAAACGTTTTAACCGTATACTAAAACAGCGAAATATAAAAATACACACCGGTCACCGCATCGCAGAAGTAACACAAAGCCATCTGTTGAATGATGATGGTAAGCGCTACCCGGCCGATGCCGTAATCTGGGTGACCAATGCATCAGCGCCTGCATGGCTGGCTGATACCGGCCTCGAGATCGATGCACAAGGCTTCATAATGGTGGACGACTGTCTGCGTTCTGTGTCACATGACAGTGTTTTTGCTGCCGGTGATATCGCTGCCGTAGTCAACCACCCTCGTGCCAAGTCAGGCGTATTTGCTGTCCGTCAGGGTATGCCACTAGCACGCAACCTTGCTCGCGCAGTACAAAAGCAAAAATTAAAACCGTTTACTCCACAGCAAAATTTTCTTGGCCTGATCAGTACTGGTGACAAATACGCCATCGCATCACGCAGTAACTGGTCACTTGAAGGTGCATGGTTATGGAAGATCAAGGACTGGATAGATCGCCGCTTCATGGATAATTTTAACCGGCTGCCGGAAATGGATATGCATTCAGGCAATGAGCCTCAGTTGCAGATCAACCGGGCGATGACAGATAAAAAAACGCTGCATGAGATTTCTGCCATTGCCATGCGTTGCGGTGGCTGCGGTGCAAAGGTGGGCAGCACCGTTCTATCCCGTGTGATAAACCGATTACAGCCCATTACACGCGACGATATTATAATCGGTCTGAACGACCCGGATGATGCGGCTGTCACTGAAGTACCTGACGGCAAACTGGTGGTGCAGAGTGTCGATTATTTTCGCAGTTTCATGGACGACCCGTATATCTTTGGGCAAATCGCTGCCAACCATGCTCTTAGTGACATCTTTGCGATGGGCGCCGAAACCCAGTCCGCAATGGCGATAGCTACCATACCTTACGGCATTGAAGAGCAGGTCGAAGAACAGTTGTTTCAGACCATGTCTGGCGCACTGTCGATTTTAAATGCCAGCAATACTGCACTGGTCGGCGGTCATACCAGTGAAGGTGCGGAACTTTCATTTGGGCTTTCGGTAACCGGTCTTGCCAGGCGCGAGCAGGTGATGCAGAAGTCGGGCATGCAAGCTAATGATGTTTTGATACTGACTAAGGCACTGGGCACAGGAACACTGTTTGCTGCTGATATGCGGCTTAAAGCCAAAGGCCGCTGGATCGATGCCGCTATAGAGAGCATGTTGTTATCCAGCCAGGCAGCCGGTATCTGCATGCACCGTCATGGCGCCACTGCATGTACTGATATAACCGGTTTTGGTCTGCTCGGACATATCGTTGAGATGACGCGCTCTTCAGGAAAAAGTGTCGAGCTCGATCTAAATGCTATGCCTGTGCTCGATGGTGCATTGCAAATGATCGAAACAGGTATTTTCAGTTCCCTTCAGGAACAGAACGTCCGACTGCGGCGTGCGATAAGAGACCCTGGAGAATTGAGAGATCATAAACACTTCCCCTTATTGTTTGATCCGCAGACATCCGGCGGTCTGCTGGCAGCCATTCCTGCAGAAAATGCGCAGGCATGTTTGTCAGAGTTATTACAGCTGGGTTATCCAGCCAGTGTTATTATCGGTAAGGTGACTGATGATACTGAAAGCCTGGAGAGTGTTAACCTGATTGCAGGCTAAGAGTTTTACCGTAATAACAGATAAAATGTTTTTTATGGGTTTACTCGATCGTTGTTAAGCGAATACAAAATAATCACAACCCCATATCCTTCAATAAATCTGCCCAGGCCTGTTTTTCTGCATCACGAGTAAACAGACTCGCTCTTTTGCTGCACTGTTCTGCCAATGCCTGCAGGTAATCTGGCTCAGCCTCTGCTTTCAATAACAGCTCGCGTAATTTTTGGGTATCCTGCACCGGGAAATAACCAGCGTAATCTTCTCCCAACAACCCCACTGAACCATCTATATCAGATGCGATTACCGGTAACCCCGCCACGATAGCTTCAGAGATTACATTCGCTCCACCTTCCATGATTGATGGCAGCACCATAAGATGGCAGGAGCTATACGCACGTCGTATCTTGCCGTGCGGGACTTCACCAAACCAGTGATAGCGCGGATTAATTTTCATCTCTTCTTGCGCGTATTTAGCCCACTCTTCGTTATGCGCCTTGCCATAGTGCAGTACGCGTAATCTACTATTTTCCGGCAGATCCCTAACGGCATAAGCCACCCGAAGTGAATCTTTCTCTTCACGCAAATGGCCAACCACACAGATATCAAAATGTCTGACAGAACGTTTTACAGGTTTCGGCAGTGGCATGGCAGACTGATGAATGACATGTACTTTATGCTGAGCGGATGCCGGTAGTACACGGGTAGCAAGTTGATGCAAGGTCACCAGTCGATCGGCATACTTGATCGATGCTAGCGTAGGCTGTGGATGACTTTTGATAAATCGGTATAAATCTGTGCCGGTCATCGCTAGCACCAGGGGACGCTCCGGATACTGCTGCTTAAACGCTGCTACAGAGTCAGCACTGCGCCAGGCATGTAATGCCACCATGAGATCATACCCGGATCCATGCCATTCCACATCGATGCTGACACGGTGGCCGAGCTGGCGTAAAAAACCAGCCCAGCGTAACGCCGTTGCCCGATTTCCGCTGAGTGATTTAGCCGCGGCAGGTGTTATTATTCCTATGTGCATTGATCTATGTTAAACCAAATTATAAAATAACCACAACATGTCAGAGACAAATATCACAGTGCAGGCCATCAATACCTTGATCGAGGATTTAAAAGATGCCCGTAGACGCACACTGGCACTGGTAGCAGGACTGGATCAGCAGCAGCTCATGGGCCCGCCACTCGATATCGTCAACCCGCTGTTATGGGAGATTGGCCATACCGCTTACTTTCATGAACTCTGGACTTTACGCCACCTGGACGGTGCAGATTCATTACTTGAAAATGCTGATGAACTCTATGACTCGATCAACATCGCTCACGCTGACCGCTGGGACCTGCCGCTGTTATCTCTGGAAGACACCAAAGCCTATATGCAACAGGTACTCGATGCTGAAATCGCTCGGCTTAAGAAAGACGAAGTGACAGAGTTAGATGTGTATCTAAGCCGTTATGCCGTGTTCCATGAAGACATGCATACCGAAGCTTATACCTATAGCCGGCGTACATTGAGTTACCCTGCGCCCGTTTTCACTGAGAGTGTTTTACAAGATGAAGCTTATGATGCAGGCCCGCTCGACGGTGATGTTGAAATCGAAGGCGGCCGTTTTTTACTCGGTGCAGATAAAAATATAGATTTCTGTTTCGACAATGAAAAATGGCAGCATCCCGTCAGGATTGAATCTTTCGCTATTGCCAGGGCGGCAACCAGCTATCAACAATATGCCGCTTTTGTCGAAGATGGCGCTTATGAGAATCAGCAGTATTGGGATAAAGAAGGCTGGGAGTGGCTACAGAAAAACGGACTGAAAATACCCGATGGCTGGAAAAAAGATGCTAACGGTAACTGGCTGATCAAACAGTTTGACCAGTGGCAAGCGATGCGCCCGCATACTGCTGTCATTCACATCAACTGGTTTGAGGCCAGTGCATGGTGCCGATGGGCAGGACGCCGTTTACCGACTGAAGCCGAGTGGGAACTGGCCGCATCGGGTTCACCTGAAGACATAAACGAAAAACGTACCTATCCCTGGGGCAATGAAAAACCAGGTGAAAAACATGTCAACATGAATTCTCGTGCCATGCGCACAATAGATGTCGGCGCATTACCGGATGGCGATAGTGCCTACGGCTGCCGTCAGATGCTAGGTAATGTCTGGGAGTGGACCGCAGACACTTTTGAACCCTATCCCGGGTTTGTCGCCGATATGTACCAGGATTATTCACAGCCATTGTTCGGTCAAACAAAAGTATTACGTGGTGGAGCTTGGGCGACTCGATCACGAATGATCAGAAATACCTGGCGCAACTATTATGGGCCGGATAGGAATGATGTGTTTGCAGGTTTCAGGAGCTGTGCTTTATAAATTATGCTTAGAAACAACAGACCCAGCTATCGTGCTTACGACGGCAGTATATGGGGTAAGATTAAAACTTGCTTTATCCAGCTTCCTCCATAGTAATACCAAGCTATTCAAGTCATGAAACGTCAGCATTTTTTGGCAATATATGTATTAAAGTTTGATGCAACATAATTAAGTGACTTTCATTTATTTCCTTTCATGCATAACGCTAGCGTTAACCGGTATTCCGTAGTGACGTTTCTTTTGTGCTATTTAAGCACAAAAGAAACGTCGTGGAGGTATGTCCGAGTTGAACGCTTTTGTTAGGCTTGTTTGTGCTCATTTTTCGAACATGTAGCTGGTTCTTTTGCACAAAGCAACCAGCATAAGCATCAAAGGGACTTCGATTAATACTCCGACAACTGTCGCTAGCGCCGCCCCTGAGGACAAACCAAATAGTATAACTGCTGTAGCGATAGCTACCTCAAAGTGGTTGGAAGCGCCTATCAATGACACTGGCGCGGCATCACGATAGGAAAGTTTTAACCATTTTGAGAAAACAAAATACGCGAGTGAAAAAATAAATAGCGTTTGTATCAGTAGGGGAATGGCGATCCATAGTATGGTCAATGGATTACTGACAATAACATCCCCTTTAAATGAAAATATAAGAATCAATGTCACCAGCAGAGCCGTTATGCTAACCGGGGTTAGCCAATGTAAAAACTTTTCATTGAACCAGGCCACTCCTTTCTGCTTTATGATTAGTTTTCTTGAAAAGTACCCGGCAACCAACGGTAATGCTACATAAATTGAAACCGAAAGTAACATGGTTTGCCAGGGCACCGGCATAGAATTGACGTTTAATAACAACCCTCCTAATGGCCCATAAAGAAAAAGCATCATTAATGAGTTGATAGCAACCATCACCAACGTTAGCCCATCATTACCCTTTGATAAATGCCCCCACATCAATACCATTGCAGTACACGGAGCAATACCAAGTAAAATGGTTCCCGCAATATAGCTCCGCCACAATTCGACCTCTTCTCCATTAGCTAACACTTCAGTGCCGGGCAAGAAGTCTCGAAACAAATATCCTAAAAACAAGTATGATATAGCGAACATACTAAAAGGTTTGATACCCCAGTTTATAAAAAGCGTCAACATTACGGGCTTGGGTGTTTTAGCTGATTTTAGTACTTGTGCAAAGTCAATTTTAACCATGATGGGATACATCATGAAAAATAGACACACAGCGATAGGGATTGATACTTGGTATATGGAAAAGTCATTCAATGTAGTCGCCACACCAGGAGCGACCTTTCCAAGAGCAATACCTGAAGTAATGCAAAGCAGAACCCAGATAGTCAAATAACGTTCAAAAATTGATAACTTTCTTTCTTGCATGTCAGTTAACATTACCCTCTGAACAGATTTCTCACGAGCCTAACGCCACATTCACCGCGTGAGTTTAGCGAGCCCAGTACAATGTATTGTTATGTATTAAGCTGTACATCATCATTTCTTGATACTAATTTGGTAGCCAGAAGAAACCATCAGGGTACGAAGATGGTACAGCATATGGAATAATAAATTGCGTTAACGACGCTTTCCTGACAGCATTAATCCACTACCTAAAAAACTACGCCGAGGCAAAAGATCGGGGCCTTCATAAACGCTTTTTACATCAGATACAGAATACACAGCAGTCTGATCAAGCTCTTTAATTAACCGTATAAGCGAGGGAACATTACGCCTTTTTTCAATAATAAGCAGCAGTTCAACCGGATTATCTTCCCCCATATTACCATCGAATGAAACCACCTTAAATCCCTCGTTACGTATCTTTTCTGCTAGGACATCACGATTGAATGATATACAACGGATAAGTTCATTACCAATAGCAAAACGGTTTTCAATCCACATGCCAACAAAATTACCCACGGCAAAACCGCCGGCATAGGCCAATGCAAGATACCACTGATCAAGGTTTGTCAAAACCTGAGCTGCGGCTACTAACCAGATAATAATTTCAAAAAAACCAATAAATGAGGCCAGAAATTTGTGGCCACGAAATACAACAATAGTTCGAAATGTTCCAAGTGAAACATCAGCAACTCTGGCAAAAAAGATAAGCGGCGCTAACAAATATGGATATTCAACAAATAATTCAGTCATTACTACTCCTTAGTTAATTACGCTAATTATATAACGACCGAAATAGGCGGTACTCGATTGACTTGTTATGTGTTGTTTTCGACAGGCTTCGCCTTCTTGCGCCTGAAAAACACCGTATATATAAAGCGACGACAGTGGCCACAACCAGACCGATTATGAGCTTTGGATTGTGGGCCGATAATCCCTGCGTTTCGACCCAAGCCAAAATCGGTACCCAAAAAAAACAACCAAAATGGTTACCGCACCTCCGACGATAATTCGGCTAGCGACCGTATTGTTTGTGTTCTTCTCAGTCCCCTTTGCCCGTTTCTTTATATACATAACTTTCGCTTAAATGGCTGGTGTGAACATTGCGACGATAGGAGCGATGTTTACACTGGTCCATTTTGATGTTACCAATCATTATTACATTGTGACAGATACCATTCTTGAATCTCATGAAGTGCGCTCATTATTATTGATCGACACCAATGATGTAAGATTTACCTACAATGTATTTTGTTTGTGTTTTTATAGTTTTTTCTATTTGCCTTGTTAGGCCATGATGCCTTTTGACTCCAGAAAGTCTTCAGGAACATCTGACGTTTTCCATCCTGTTATTGCAAAGTAATACAGCGGCTCTCCCTCAATTGATAATCTATGTCGATAGCGTTCGATGTAATAAACATCAAGATATTTTGAGAAATATTAATTCCCTAATCATTTTTGAAAAGCCTGATTCATCACTTATATCAAAGAAGGTATCCTTGATATTAAAGGCCACCCATGCCTTGCTTTTGATTATATTAAACGCTTCCAAAAATGCTTTCGTTGGGATATCACCGAAACCAAGTGCGGCAACTGTTACCATGCAATCACATTGCCACGATACTATTTCTTCCTTTTTATCTTTTTCTAGCTTTGTGAAATCCTCAACATAATAGGCGTCATATATCCCCGGCCTATCTCGGATTGCTGCATCATAAGCCTCGGGAATTATATCTACACCTATTAAGCGAGAAACACCATGCTTTTTTAATTCCTCTCCCATCATTCCATTGCCTGCACCTAAATCCAATATCCTAAGCTCAGAAAAATTATTTTGATATTGTTTTACGGCGGATTCAAGTATTGATGTTACTTTACTAGGAGATGTGCATTTCAGGCGGTCATAAAATATTTGTTCATACAGACCGGGTACTTGATAAATTTCATCGTAGTCGTGAAATCTAATTTTTCTATTTCCACCTGATCCTTGAAGATAAAAATAAGCTTCATCTTGATTCAAATTTGTAAGTTCATCTTTTGGAAATTGTATTCTATGCCTTTTTATCATTACTTCCTCAATTTAGTTTGTATATTAATTTATTGGCCTAACGACCAAGCCGTGCGGCGCAAACGAAGCGCAGTTTGCGTCCGAACGAGAGCCTTGTTAGTTGCTATACTATTATAACTCACTTAAAGACTCCATGTAACGCTTAACATAGCAAGCGCAAGCCCTATTTATTTCATTAAATTCTAATTGTTCACCGCCTGGATAAAAACCAACAATCCATATGTTATTTTTCGAAGAAATATACCAGGCGGGTGTTCCTCTCGTATCTTCTGACTCTGTTAACCAGCTTTGAACTAAATTAGAGTTTTTATTAAGATAGCTTTCAATCAATTCTTCAGTAATTTCGTTTTTTACTTCACGATACCCAGACTGATTAAAAAGCTCTAACAATGAAACGTCCCGCTGGGACTTGAAATCATCTGCCATCTTGCAAACTACTTCTATTGTTTCTTCTCGGTTCATTTCTTGTGTGGCTAGCAGTTATATTAACGAGACCCCATGTTTCGATATACATTTTTAGCTGTTGCTTTTAACTTTTCCATTTTCTGTGGATAATATCGTTTATTGAACTCAGCACACCATTGCAAGGTATCCTATATATACATGATTTACCTTCGCATTTAAATGTGTAATTAATGCTTTTCAAATCCTTATTAACCAAATTCAAACAATAGAATTATCATAACCTGAAATTTCGCAAAAAAATCATGAGCTTTAGCAAATTCAATATCTTATCATTTCTACATAGTAATCCAAGCCCATGCTCTTCATCCCAAGCGTAACAACCAAAAATTATATAGTGATAAGTACCACTACGTTTTTGCGAGGGTATCGAAATATTCGTTAATCGATAGTAGTTTTAAATATTTTTGTATTAATGAGTAAATCAAATCCATAATCAGTTGCTTCCAGTGTTTTATCACAGTTATCAATAATTTTCTCTTTGTATTTACGCAAGAAGGTTTTAGGACGTTTTACTACATATCCCATAGTCTCTAACTGTTTTTTTGTGGGTGGAGTGCGCGCCCAATTATTATTGAACCACACTTCATCAGAACCAAACGTGACATCGGCCAAGTTAGGTGCAAGGCATGGGATATCAATATTTTCAATCTGCCAGAGACTATCAAATTCAAGCCTTTCAATATCTTCAATTATCATATATCAGAAAAAATACCATCTAAAAGTTGTCCGTTCATTAATCCTGTATTTTTTAGTATAGCTAACGATTAAGCTCAGTTGACCCAAAAGCAAGCAAAGCGCCGCTTTTGGTGGTCAACCGAAGTGCCTTGTTATGAGTTTTGTATTGTAAGTGCGCTATATTTAGTAAAACCGACAATACCAGACAAAAATAATGTAACCATTGCTGGTATACCATCTTTCCATGTATCAAATAGAAGGTGAAAGAATATAGCGCCAGTAGAAGTACCGAAAAGAGCCAATGCCCCACATAAGCCGAAGTAACCTGTAACCATAATGTGCTACTACCGGAGCAGATCAAGAAATTCATTTGCTGCTGGTGTCTCGAAGGTGAGTCGCTTGCCGGTCTTTGGTCGCGTAATACTTAGGCGCAATGCATGCAGCCCCATGCGGGGGCCATCAGTGCCATAACGGGGATCGCCAATCACTGGATGCCCTAGCCAGGCCAAGTGGGCACGGATTTGATGTTGTCGCCCGGTCTCCAGTTGAACTTCAAGCAGTGCCCGACCCTTTACCGAGCGCATGGTGTCAAAATGCGTGACGGCTTTTTTGGCTTCCGGATGTGAACCGACAATCATATGATACTTCTCTGAATCCATCCTCAAGGGCTGGTCAATGGTCCCTTGACTTGGATTGGGGCAACCTTCAACCACCACAAGATAGATTTTATCGGCACTAGACCATTCCGCATTAACTGCTTCGCGCATCTCGCGAGAGGTGGCAAACAACAAGACCCCCGAGGTATCGCGATCGAGCCGGTGAACAGGCCATAGTTTAACAGGGCGCTTGGGGCGTGAGAGCTGGTTGCGAAGAATTGCAAGCGCATGGTTTTTGTTTTCATCCGCTGATGCCACAGACAATAGACCTGCAGGTTTGTTGATGGCTATAAGATCGCTGTCCGAATACAAGATCTCCAGCCGGGAAGTTCCACCGTGCATGTTGTTTACCGCTGCTCGAACTTCCACATCGTCGCCGACTTTGAGTTCGTAATCATACTGCATGATAGGCTGACTATTGACAAACACACATCCAGCCTTCAGTCGTTGTTTTATTTTGTTGCGAGTCCAGCCTTTTAGCTGAGTGTTGAGAAAAGTGAGTAGACCAGTAGCCTCGCTCACTCGTAATCTGTCAGACATGGTCTTTCATTCTCCGCCCGGTTTTTCCAGTAATGCTTTAGAAATAATTATCAACGCTTAACGTTTTTAATAACTGGCAAACTAAAGGATTGCGAGGAACGAGCGATACTTTAGTTTGTCCATGTTAATTTTGTTGTTAGGCTGTATCAATATTTAACTTTTTCACTTTACGAAGGTCAACATTATTTCTAGCATGCCAGAGATTGTAAGAGTCTTGCATAGACAGCCAACTTTCAGGCGAACGGCCAAGTGTTTTAGAAAGCCTTAATGCCATTTCAGGAGATATATTGCTTTCAGCATTTACTAAGCGGTTAAATGTAGATGGTGACACTAATAATTTTTCAGCGACCGTACGGGAGCTGATATTAAATGGAGTTAAATATACATCCTTAATAAACTCTCCAGGATGAGGTGGATTATGCATATTCATTAGTGATAGTCCTCATAATTAACAATGTAAATATTTCCATTTTCAAATTTAAAAGTAACTCTCCAGTTACCATTTACCGTCACTGACCATAAACCTTTTAACTTACCCTTTAGGGAGTGAAGTTTGTAGCCAGGAATGTTCATGTCATCTATTTCTTGAGTGGAATCAAGGGCTGCTAATATCATTCGTAATTTTGTCTTATGAGAGTTTTGAATACCTGCGGTGCTGCCAGATTCATAAAACTTCTGCAAGCCTTTATGTTTGAATGAAATGATCATATTTTAAGTATAGCGTATTGCGCGTCACGCAACAAGATTGTAGTAAATCATTGATTTTTATAGCCTAACAGTATGATAATTGAGACACCGGGGTGTCGTTATCATGTTTTAGCTGTGACCATGCTTGCGAACCATTCTGTAGTTTTTAAGTTTTTGATCTCGCATTTGTAAAACCTGCTCTTTCTCTACTGAGAAACCCATAGCCTCGAAAAAGGGACGAGCTGTAATGCTCACATTCGAATACATTTCTAAAATACCACTTTCTCTTGCTTCTTTTTCAAGGGCAGCAAATAGCCTACTACCGACTCCCTGCCCTTGAAACTTATGGTGGCAATAGAAGTGATCGATATAGCCGTCAGTTTGAATGTCCGCATAACCGATTATTTTTCCTTCCTTGATCACCACGAATGGATCAATTTCTCTAAACTTCTGGATTGCGATATTTATGTCAAGATCATCGGGTGCCCAAGCTGCTATTTGATTTTCATCATAATCCTGGATATTTACATTATGAACAGTGTTATAAAACAATTTCCATAACTCTCTTTCCTCACCTTCCCTAAATTTCCGAACTTCCATCTCGCTCATATCTTCATACAGCTAACGCCGTGGTAATCTGGCCGTAATGCTGCACGAATTTTGTGATAGAGTGAAACGGCACCACAAAAGACGGGACGTGTTACGTGTCAGCTTGACCGACTTGTTATGCGCTTTTAATGTTTTAATTTTCAAATAAATCCATTTCTTGATTTACAAATTCCATTATATCATCGTATTTAAATTCGTCGAATTTGCCTGCTACTACAAAGCAAAATAAATATGAAGAAACAAAATGAAATTTATGGTGTTGTTTTGACTCTTCATCTACTGACCAATCACTTCTAACTCGCTCATCAGTTTCATGTGCCATTTTATAAAATAAGGCATCATCATTTGTTTTTTGTCTTTCGGCATAAATTATTGGTGCAAGCATGTAAATATTATAAAGAGGTACAGAGCTACCACTAGCAATGCTTAGTGCTTTAGATAATGCTTCTTGTGATTCTGTTATCCACTTATTCATATATTTTTACGCATAACGCCGCCCATAAGATGCGAGCGGTAGCGGTCAAGCTTGATGGGCATTGTTATGTGCCTTATGCCCATTTCACTTTAGGCTTTCTATGCGTTTCGGCGCAATCACGTAAATATAAATTAATTAGGCTTTGATATGGAATGCCTTTTTCTTCAGCTAAGCCTTTAAAGTATTCAATTGTATCTTCATCTATGCGAATTGTTATCTGTTTTTTTAGCCGTTTTGCATAGGGATTAGTTGTGGATTTTGAAAAATCATATTCATCTCTCATGGCGGAAACCTTCATACTGCTTTTGTTCGGACTTAGTTGCTTTGCGTGCTGATATGATTCTTATCACCTCACTGTCTTGTCTATCACAGTGGCAAACAACTAACAGCCGAAAATGGGAACTGAAACCAAGAAGAATAAACCTTTCTTCTTCATCTGAATGATCTGGATCGGGTATTAAACGAGCATATTCATCATAGAAGACAGTTTTAGCTTCATCAAATGAAACACCATGCTTCGCTTGATTTGAGGAGTCCTTCCTATCATCCTATTCAAATTTAATACCATCCATAATTATATTATAACTACAATGTAATTATAATCAAGTTGAATATTTATCTCTATTAATCATACATATAACACTCGCAATTAGCCGGCCGATGGAGCAGGGTGGGGGCTGTGTTATTCAAGAGCACAGGCCGTACACTGCGGAAGTGGGTCGGCTTGATTGCCATTGTTATGCGCTAAATTTACCAATACTTTTAGATTGTATAAGTTTCCATTACACTAATTTAGTGTTTTTATTACTTAATAATTGCAATCCCTCTAGAACACATATTAGGTATATGTGCTTTATTGCGCGTTGCTATCTAGTATTTTTTGACACGCTGACAATTCTTCATTCCTTGACGACAAATTTAATTGACTCAGAAGAAGTTCGGATTGCGCATCTATAAGTTGTTTGCTCGTATTGCTGTTAATTTTAATTAAATATATATTAGCAAGAACGGATGCCAGAAATAGCAAACAAATTATAACCAACGCATCTAAATGCAATGTATATTTTTTAACCATTGAAATTCCTACTAAATTTGAATCAAGATATAAGTTTATTACTTACTAAAGGGTGAAAGTATTTTATCAAACACAGTTAAACTGAAATTGAAATGACTAACTACTTTGTTTGTCATATTTGCACTTTATATTTATTTACTTTATTTTGATAGGGTGCAAAATCCTTTGGCGCAT
>CAWECS010000014.1:0-247394 GCA_963807455.1 uncultured Gammaproteobacteria bacterium
TGTAGCTTATTCGTTCAGCATGTTGCTCGACGCATAATAGATTTTTCCTGGGGTGATAATAAAGGTAAGCGGGTTGCTATATATGGTGCGGGTTCAGCTGGTCGTCAATTGTTGAAAATGTTGCAGGCAGGTAATGAATACCATCCGGTAGTATTTTTGGATAGTTCCAAGAAATTCCAGCGTCGCGAGGTTGATGGTGTGATGGTGCTGGATCATCGAAGTGAGACACTACAGCAGCAGCTGGATGCCAGAGGAGTAGAGGAGATATTTCTGGCTATACCCTCGGCTAGTCGAAGCAGGCGTATGCATATCCTGAAATCACTCGAATCATTGCCTTATCATGTCAGATCTGTTCCAGGCGTAGAGGAGATCTTGTCTGGTGCAAGTATTGATCAACTACAGGAAATACGCATTGAAGACTTGTTGGGTCGTGATTCGGTGCCACCAAGACCAGAGCTGTTAGATAAGTGTATTAAAGATAAGGTAGTCATGGTGACAGGCGCGGGCGGATCAATTGGTTCTGAGTTGTGCAGGCAAATAATCCCACTGCAACCCAAGACGCTTATATTGCTGGAACAGTCAGAATATTTTCTGTATAAAATTGAAAGTGAGTTTAGAGGTATTATTGAACGAAATAATTTGCATATTGAGTTAATTCCTTTGCTTGCAGATGTTTGTAATGAACAGCAAGTCAGATATTATCTTGAAACTTTTGATGTGAATACTATTTATCATGCTGCTGCATATAAACATGTGCCAATGGTTGAGCATAATATTATTGCAGGAATAGAAAATAATATTTTGGGTACTTATAACATGGCAGTGCTGGCTATGTCGGCTAATGTAGAAAACTTTGTTCTGATATCTACAGATAAGGCTGTGCGACCAACGAATGTCATGGGTGCATCGAAGCGTTTTGCTGAACTGGTTTTGCAAGGACTGGCTAAGCTTGAATCATCGACAAATTTTTGCATGGTTCGCTTTGGAAACGTCCTGGGTTCATCGGGTTCAGTTGTCCCGCTGTTTAGAAAGCAGATTTCAAATGGTGGACCAGTAACTGTGACACATGAAGATATAACAAGATATTTCATGACAATACCTGA
Source organism: uncultured Gammaproteobacteria bacterium (assembly GCA_963807455.1). Lineage (GTDB taxonomy): Bacteria > Pseudomonadota > Gammaproteobacteria > JAADHQ01 > JAADHQ01 > JAADHQ01. The sequence continues at coordinate 1,104 of CAWECS010000014.1, forward strand.
GGCTGCGCAGCTTGTTATTCAGGCGGGAGCGATGTCTACCGGTGGAGATGTTTTTGTGCTGGATATGGGTAAGCCGGTTAAGATTGTAAATCTGGCCAAATCAATGATTCATTTGATGGGTTTGGAAGTCAAGGATGATGAGCACCCGGATGGTGATATAGAAATTGAGGTTGTTGGCTTGAGGCCAGGTGAAAAGCTTTATGAAGAATTATTGATTGGCGAAAATGTATCTGGGACATCGCATCCTAAAATCATGAGGGCTGAAGAGGTTTCTTTGTCATATGAGGCTATGGATGAAAGTATTGCAAATTTTAAATCTTTAATAAAAAATCATAATATAATGGCAATAAGGGATCTATTATTGAGTACAAGTTAATGGATATACGCCAGAGAAAGATATTGTTGATTATGGGTATTCCAGAAAAGAAGCTAGTTGCGCTTAAGCATTAATCTCGCTGAAGAAAAAAGAATTCATTAATTCAGTAACGATATCATTGTATACTTGACGTTAAGTTGTTATTGACTCGTACTTGTGTAGAATCAAGTTATATGGCATATATTGATGTTTATTCTAATTATGGTAATTCGAATGACAAATAAAATAGCCCTAATAACAGGTATAACAGGGCAGGATGGCGCATATCTTGCTGAGTTCTTATTGAAGAAGGGCTATGAGGTACATGGTATTAAACGACGATGCATCTTCATTTAATACTGATCGTATAGATCATTTATATCAGGATCCACATGTATCAAATCGAAATTTTATTCTTCACTATGGTGATTTGACTGATTCAACCAGTTTGATTCGTATTATTCAGGAAGTGCAGCCAGATGAAATTTATAATTTGGCTGCGCAAAGTCATGTTGCTGTTTCATTTGAAACGCCTGAGTATACTGCTGATTCAGTTGGTATGGGTGCATTACGTATTCTTGAGGCAATTCGTATTTCAGGTTTAGCAAAAAAGACAAAATATTATCAGGCATCTACTTCTGAACTATATGGCAAGGTACAGGAAATACCACAAAAAGAAACAACACCATTTTATCCGCGTTCACCTTATGCAGTAGCAAAATTATATGCCTACTGGATTACGGTAAATTATCGTGAAGCTTATGGCATGTATGCTTGCAATGGTATTTTATTCAATCATGAATCACCAGTTCGTGGTGAAACCTTTGTTACCCGTAAGATTACTCGTGCGATGGCAAGAATTAAGCTTCAACTTCAGGATTGTTTATATCTTGGTAATCTGGATGCAAAACGTGACTGGGGGCATGCAAAAGATTATGTGGAAATGCAGTGGTTAATGTTGCAGCAGGATGAGCCTGAAGATTTTGTATTGCAACCGGTGTGCAGTATTCTGTACGGGATTTTGTTAATTTTGCTGCAAAGGAACTGGGTATATCAATTCGCTGGGAAGGTGAAGGTGTGGATGAGAAAGGATATGATGAAAAAAGTGGTCAATGTATTGTCGCAGTTGATTCTCGATATTTCCGTCCTACAGAAGTTGAAACTTTATTGGGTGATCCGTCCAAAGCAAAAGAAAAATTGGGATGGGAACCAAAAATCACTTTGCAAGAATTGGTGTCGGAAATGGTACGTGAAGACCTAAAGGATGCAGAGCGAGATGAGCTATGTAAACGTGAAGGATTCAAGACCTTTAACTACCATGAATAAAGATGCGAAATGTTACGTCGCCGGTCATCGAGGTATGGTTGGGAGTGCGATTGTCAGAGCGCTGGAAAAGCGGGGTTATAATAATATTCTAACCAGAACCAGTTCTGAACTGGATTTGAAAAATCAGCAGGCAGTCAATGATTTTTTTGCTGAATACAAACCGGATTATGTTTTTCTTGCGGCTGCCAAAGTGGGAGGTATTCATGCTAATGATACTTATCCTGCCGATTTCATTCGTGACAATTTACAGATTCAAACCAATGTCATCGATGCAGCTTATCGAAATGACTGTCAAAAATTACTTTTTCTGGGTTCTACCTGTATTTACCCCAAAATGGCACCACAGCCGATCAAAGAAGAGTACCTGCTAACAGGCCCACTGGAGCCGACCAATGAATGGTATGCCATTGCAAAAATTGCAGGTTTGAAAATGTGTGCAGCATACAGAAGACAGTATGGATTTGATGCGATTTCAGTTATGCCGACTAATTTGTATGGTCCGGGTGATAATTTTGGTCTTGAAAACTCACATGTTTTGCCTGCATTAATGAGGCGGTTTCATGATGCCAAAGTTAATAAAGATGATAATGTGACAGTTTGGGGTACTGGTAGTCCGCGGCGTGAGTTTTTACATGTCGATGACCTGGCCGATGCTGTTTTATTTTTAATGGAAAATTATTCTGATGAGGAAGCTGTAAACATTGGTGTTGGTGAAGATATCAGCATCAAGGATGTAGCTGAAATGATTAAAGAGTGTCGTTGGCTTTGAAGGTGATTTGGTGTTTGATAGTACCAAACCGGATGGTACTCCAAGAAAATTGCTGGATGTGACTAAATTGAATGAACTTGGATGGATAGCCAAGACACCTCTTAAAGAGGGCTTGCAGAATACTTATCAATGGTTTCTTGAGCATCAAAAAGATTTCAGGGATGTGTGATATTTTTATAGCTACAGAAGCTTAGATGAGCGATGCCTTTACGAGGCCATCCGTGAAATTTTATCTTAAAGAGTTTCGAGATGGTTTATTCCTAGCTCTTTTTATATCGGCCAGTCATTAATTAAAACACATATATATTTGTAAAAAAGTCTATGGGTGTTAGAATTCAGATTTCTCTATATGCGCCCGTAGCTCAGCTGGATAGAGCAACAGGCTTCGAACCTGTGGGTCGGGAGTTCGAATCTCTCCGGGCGCGCCATATTTTAGTAGCTGGTGGCTAGTTGCTAGTCGCTAGGAATCTCAAAAGCACAATATTCGAACTCCCGACGTATCAATTCAGATTGAGTTCGCACCGAGAACCCCTACGGGTTTCATTCGGTGTACCTACGCTCCGCTACGGCAACGAGCAGCGGTAGCTGCGAAGAGCGCCGGAGGAACGACGGCGACCCGTAGGGGTGAGCGTCAGCGAATCATCTCTCCGGGCGCGCCATATTTTTAGTAGCTGGTGGCAAGTGGCTAGTGGCTAGGAAAGTCAAAACCTGCAAGATTCGGACTCCCTGGCCATCAAATAGGCCGAACTTTATCCTCCCACTAAAACCATAAATTATTTATAGTCATTAATCCTCCTCGTTCAGGTAAATGTTTTCAGTTAAATGCCGATACAACGGTCATATTTGCCCATTGGCGAATCCATAACGTTGACTGAGATGTTGACTCATTAATTGAGGGTTAGAATATGCTTCGGCAATTAACTATTCGGGCTAAGGTGGCTGTTTCCTATGTTGTTGTTTTTGTGCTGATGTTTATTGCACTTGGTACGGCCTTATCCGGCATGATGAGTGTGGGAGACAAGTTCGATCATTTCTTTGAGCAATCCTATGCTCGCCAGACCGCGTATCAACAGATGTTTGCCGACGGTTTATTGTCAGGTGTGGCCTTGCGTAATCTGGTGCTCAAACCGCAATTGAAAAAGCCCTATAAAGTCACGCCTGCAGCTATTGAGCGATTTGACAAGGCATATAAACAAGCGGTGGTACTCGCTGCTGATGGTGACAAGATCAAGTCCCGCCTGAAAGAGATTGATCAGTACTGGCAAAAATCTCGTGCCGCCAAATTACAGGTATTGGATTTGATGAAAAATGGCAAACGTGATGAAGCCATTGAGGTCTTGACTACCCAGGAACATCCCAATTGGCGAAAGGTGCGTATCGCTACTCAAGATCTGTACAATGCCGAAGTCAAAGCGGCCCAGGCTCTGCGAGCTGAAATGCTGGTCTCGAAAGATGACACTTTGCGTAATAGTTTGTTAATTGCCATTGCCGCAGTTTTGATCGGCGCAATCATTGCCTTCTTCATTGTGCAGGGTATTCGCAAGGCCTTCAACCAGGTAGTGACATCGTTGAATGATATCGCTAGTGGTGAAGGTGATCTTACCCGACGTATGGATGAAAGTAGCCATGACGAAGTCGGTCAGGTGTCCAGGGCTTTCAATCATTTTGTCGAGAAAATTCAGGATCTGGTTCGCCAGGTCTCGGATTCCATCGGCCAGTTGGCCAGTGCTTCCCAGCAAATGACTGAAGTCAGTGGCTCGACCATGGACAGTTTTGTTCAACAGCAAGGTGAAATTGAACAAGTAGCTGCGGCCATGAATGAAATGACCGCGACGGTGCAAGAAGTAGCCCGTAATGCTGAAGAGGCCTCATCTGCGGCAAAAGACGCAGACGGTGAGGCTAATACGGGTAATACCGAGGTACAAGATGTCATTCGATCTATTAACGAACTGGCAAATGAAGTGGTATCGACCTCCGACACTATTCACAACCTCAATGGTGACAGTGAACAAATAGGTAGTGTGCTGGATGTCATCAAGGGTATTGCCGAACAAACCAATTTGCTGGCTTTGAATGCGGCCATCGAGGCGGCTCGTGCAGGTGAGCAAGGGCGTGGCTTCGCGGTGGTGGCCGATGAAGTACGCACACTGGCCAGTCGTACCCAGCAATCCACTCAGGAAATCCAGGAAATGATTGAGCGCCTGCAAAGTGGTACCAAGGACGCCGTCAAGGCAATGGAACGTGGCCAGAATATGGCCTCAGCCAGTGTCGATAAGGCAAATCAGGCGGGTAACTCATTGTCCAGTATTACCAAAGCTGTATCGCAGATTGCCGATATGAATACCCAGATTGCTACAGCTGCAGAACAGCAATCCACCGTGGCTGATAATATCAATAGCAATGTCGTTGCCATTAGCGACCTGGCCGTGCAAGCGACAGAGAGAGCGGAGCAGATCGCCACCTCCAGCACAGATTTGGAGCAGCTATCAGAACGCCTGCAGAAGATTGTCGGTACGTTCAAGGTCTGACAATTTCCCCAGGCTTGATTCCAGGTTAACCCTATAGGGGCGCATTTGCGCCCCTTGTTTATTCCTCTGTGCTGCTAATGGATAATCAGGATGTTCAGGTGTAATCCTAATGAGTTCGACTGTGGCAAGGATTATCTATTCAGTGTCGTTGATAATCTTAAGTCTGGCTTTTAATGGGTGTTACCCGGTAACAGCACATAAGATCCGATTTAATACTGTGAAAAGGCGTATGTAAATTAAGTATACCTGGGTGTAGATAGGTACAGAGTAGCATATTTGCAGGGCTTTGTGCTGCCTGTTGATATATTGAATGTCGTATGAGAGATGGTGCCGAGGAGAGGACTTGAACCTCCACGGGGTTGCCCCCACTAGCACCTGAAGCTAGCGTGTCTACCAATTTCACCACCTCGGCTTTGAGTGGTTTCCTTGAGATACCGGGATCTCAAGAGTGCCGAAATTTACCTTTTACAGCTAAAAATGTCAATTAATTATGTGTATGCGGCTTGAGTCGTGTAAAATACAGAGATGACAAAAAAATCAAAGCAATATCAAACCGATCCCCAGGCTGAAATTGAAGCCGGTAAATACGACAATCCCGTCCCCAGTCGAGAGTATATCCTGCAGTGCCTGGAAGAGCAGGGAAAGTTGCTCAATCGAGAGCAGCTTGGCGATATTTTTGATCTAAATGATGATCCGGACAGGGTGGAAGGTCTGCGAAGACGTTTACGGGCGATGGAGCGTGATGGCCAGATCATCTATACCCGACGAGGATTTGCACCGGTTAATAAACTGGATCTGATCAGAGGGCGGATAATCGGTCATGCAGATGGTTTCGGCTTCCTGCATCCCGATGAGGGCGGTGATGACCTGTTTTTGTCAGCACGCCAAATGTCGACGGTGATGCATGGCGATCGAGTGGTTGCCCATATTGTGGGTTTCAACAGCCGCGGCAAGGCTGAGGCGGCCATTGTCGAGGTGCTGGAGCATGCGCACAAACAAGTTGTGGGTCGTTTTTTCTCTGAGCATGGGGCTTGTTTTTTAGTCGCTGATAACAAACGTATCAGTCAGGATATTATCATTCCCTGTGATAAATCCCTGTCAGCGCAAAATGGCCAGTTTGCGGTGGTCAACATCACCCAATATCCGGGCAAGAAGCGTCAGGCTATTGGTGAAGTAACTGAAATACTCGGTGATCACATGGCGCCCGGTATGGAGATTGATGTTGCTATTCGTTCCTATGGCTTACCCTCTGACTGGCCGGAAGCTGTGCTGGACGAGATCAGTGGGCTTAAACCTGAAGTAGCGGAAGAAGCCAAGCAGGGACGTCTTGATTTGCGTGAAATGCCACTCGTCACTATTGATGGTGAGGATGCCCGGGATTTTGATGATGCCGTGTATTGCGAACCCAAAGGCCGGGGCTGGCGACTGTTTGTCGCGATTGCCGATGTTTCTCATTACGTCTCGCCAAAAGCAGCACTTGATATTGAAGCGCAAGAGCGCGGTAATTCAGTTTACTTTCCTGAGCGTGTTATCCCGATGTTGCCAGAGATTTTATCGAATGGATTATGTTCGCTAAATCCAGAGGTAGACCGACTCTGTATGGTCTGTGAAATGACCATCGATCAATCAGGTGAGATAAAAGACTATCAGTTTCATGAAGCAGTGATGTGCTCACAGGCGCGCCTGACCTATAACAAAGTAGCGTCAATGCTTATCGATAAAGATAAAGAGCTGAGAGCACAATATGCTGCAGTGCTACCGCACCTGGAGAATTTGCATGCCATGTATAAAGTCATGCGTCAGGCGCGTACCGAGCGTGGTGCTATCGACTTCGATACCACGGAAACCCGCATTGTATTTGGTGAAACCCGCAAGATAGAAGAAGTCGTTCCGGTCTATCGCAATGATGCGCACATGCTGATTGAAGAATGCATGATTGCTGCTAACGTCTGTTCTGCGCGCTTCCTGACAAAAAACAAGATCCCGGGTCTGTACCGGGTGCATGACAAACCCGATAGTGAGAAAGTGTCGCGGGTTACGTGAATTTCTTGGTGAATTCGGTTTCCAACTGAAAGGTGGCGAACTGCCTGATGCCAAACATTATGCTGAGTTACTGGAACAGGTGAAGGGCCATATTGATTATCACCTGATTCAAACCGTGATGTTGCGTTCTTTGAAACAGGCACGATATCAGCCGGAAAATTTTGGTCACTTTGGTCTGGCGCTGGATGCCTATGCCCACTTTACATCACCCATCAGACGCTATCCTGATCTGTTGGTGCATCGCGCTATCCGGCATGTTCTGACAACCCGGTCTGCAAAAAAATTCGCCTACAATAATGAAGACATGGTGCTTATGGGCGAGCATTGTTCAATGACAGATCGGCGTGCCGATGAAGTCACTCGTGATGTTGTCAATTGGTTGAAATGTGAATTCATGCGTGACAAGGTCGGGGATGAATTCAATGGAGTGATTTCATCAGTGACTTCGTTTGGATTGTTTATTGAGCTCAATGAAATATTTGTAGAAGGACTGGTGCATGTTAGTGAGCTGGATAATGATTATTATCATTTCGAGGCTAAGGGACATCGCCTGGTCGGTGAACGTACGGCACATATTTTCCGCCTGGGTGATCCGGTCCGCATCAAGGTGGTCAGGGTTGATCTGGATGAGCGTAAAATAGATTTTACATTGCTTGAACACGAGTCAGCAAAAACAGAATACAAGCCGGAAACTAGCTCAAGCAAGGGTAAAAAGAAAACCGGCAGGAAAAAATCCGGTTCCAGAAAATCAGCTTCATCCGCAAAGAATAAAGACAGAAAGCAAACGTCTGAAAAAGTTTCAACCGGGAAGAAGACTACGAAGAAAAAGACAACTAACAGAAACCAGGCCAGCGGTGAAGCGCGCAAGAAAAAGAAAGTGGCTAAAGCCGGAACAAAGGCCAGTCCTAACAGCAGGAAAAAGACCGCTGTAAAAAACAAGGCAGCCGTACCTAAAAAGAAAGCAGCCGGGGTAAAAAAGAGTAAGGTAGCAGCGAAAGCCAGCCCGAAAAAGAAATCACTGGTTAAAAGAATGACTGGTGCCATTAAAAAGATGACGACTAAAAAGAAAAAATAAGTCATGAAGCCGGAGTCTGAACTGATATTTGGCTTGCATGCACTGGAAGCAGCGCTTAAGCACCAGGCGAATGATGTTCAGGAGATCTGGCTGGATAGTCATCGCCGCGATGAGCGCATTAATAAAATTACCCGGTTGGCAAAAAATCATGCGGTTAAAGTGCATCAGGTAACGCGCGAATACCTGCAGGAACATTACGGAAGTATGCGCCACCAGGGAGTGGTGGCCAGTGTGACACCGGGACAAGCAGGAACTGAGGCTGATCTTGAGCACATTCTGGCAAAAGCCAGCCAACCCCTTCTGCTTGTACTCGATGGTGTACAGGATCCACATAACCTGGGAGCCTGTCTGCGCAGTGCTGACGCCACCGGTGTTAATGCGGTGATTGTTCCTCGTGATCGCGCCGCAGGCCTGACCGCAACCGTCAGAAAAGTGGCTAGTGGCGCAGCAGAAACGGTGCCCTTGATCCAGGTCACCAATCTGGCCAGAACCCTGCGAGAACTGAAAGATCGTGGAGTATGGCTGGTAGGGTTGGCGGGTGAAGCGACAGACAGTCTGTATGATTGTGATCTTAAAGGCCCGCTGGCCATTGTCATGGGCGCGGAAGGTGATGGCATGAGACGGCTGACAAAAGAGCACTGTGATTTTCTGGTGAATATTCCGATGGCAGGCACCGTTGAGAGCCTGAATGTATCAGTGGCCACTGGTGTCTGTCTGTTTGAGGTTGTCAGGCAGAGGCTAGTGGCTAGTGGCTAGTGGCTAGTGGCTAGTGGCTAGTGGCTAGTGGCTAGTGGCTAGTGGTATCTCGATAGAAAATTTTGATAAATTATTGTATTCTATAAGTAATTTTTCATATTCTTGCTTCTGTTTTGTAGGGCTGGTATATCTGGCGCTATTATCCTAATGCAATGATTGCATTAATATTTCTTCTTCAGTAGAATACCCGGTCTTGATAAGCCTGTGTTGGGCTTTCAACTAACTCCTTGTCTTACCCGGTAGCCGCTTTGTTACACGGGAAGACTTGAACCCGTAGGGAGATACAATGAGACACTACGAAATTATATTTCTGGTTCATCCGGACCAGAGCGAGCAAGTGCCTGCAATGCTGGAACGTTATCGTGGAACCATCGAATCCAATGGTGGAAGTATCCATCGTCTGGAAGACTGGGGTCGACGTCAGCTAGCCTATCCTATCCAAAAACTGCATAAAGCGCATTACATACTCATGAACATCGAGTGTGATGCCAGCACACTGGAAGAACTTACCAGTGCGTTCCGTTTTAATGACGCCGTTCTACGCAATATGGTTGTAAAGATGAAAGAAGCGGTTACCGAACCTTCATTAATGGCCAAAGCACGTGAAGAGAAAGACAGTCGCAGTAGTTATCGCGAGGATTCTAAGTCTGATAGCGGCGCTGTGGTAGATGTTGTAGAAGACAAAACAGAAGTGATTGCCGAAGCACTACCAGATCTTGATGATACCAATGAAGTATCAGAACCTGCGGATGCCTAAGTTATTGGAGTGAATGATTCTGTCAATGGTGTCAATCGACTAACGCTATCGGGTGAGGTGATCTCGGCGCCGAAAACACGAACATCCCCCGCCGGCATTCTCATTACACGCTTTACACTGGAGCATCAATCGATCCAGCTGGAGGCGGGCAATGACAAGAAAGTAGATTGCAGAATAGTAGTAGTCGCCTGCGGCGATGGCTTTCAGCAAAACATTGGCAAAGGTAAGCAGCTTGAAGTGCAGGGTTTTTTGAGTTACGAAAGCCGGGAAAAGATCGAAACCAGGCTGGTATTACACGCACAACATATTAAAGAATTGAAGCATCAGGATTAAGAGGAAAAAATCATGGCTCGTTATTTCAGACGTAAAAGATTTTGTAAATTTACAGCAGAAGGCATTACTTATATTGATTATAAGGATCTGGCCACATTGCGAAACTATATTACTGAGACTGGCAAGATTGTTCCCAGTCGCATTACAGGAACCAAGGCAAAATACCAGCGCCAGTTATCAACAGCCGTTAAGCGCGCTCGTTACATAGCTTTGCTGCCTTATACGGATCAGCATTAATCTGTAACTCGGATTAAGCATTCAAGGTATCAGGATGCGTATCCTTGCATCTTATATCCTGAAAGGGCCGCTGCAAGCTAGTCTCTCTGCAGCTATCCCGGCAGTGCTCAGTATTAATGCGCCCTTTTTACTGAAGCTGATACTGATTTATTTTAGTGCGATTGTTGTTGCCCTGGTGAGCTTGCATCTGGGGGCGAAAAAAGGTTTAAGCATACTACTCACAGCGGTTATTGCGGCATTGGTAGTAGCTGAAGTATTGCAGATCAATGATCTGGCGCGGCTGGATCTGTGGAATGCTATTTATTTATGGGCGTTAGCCTGGTTGGCGGCGTGTGTATTATATTCCACTCGTTCGTTAGCGTTGGCGCTGGAAATAATCGGATTGGTATCTGTGATACCGATTATGTTTTTTTTCGCAATGGTCGATGAGCCCATTGAATTTGGTTTGCGTTTAATGGAACCGATGCGGCCGTTGTTGAGTGGTCCTGATTCCGCTATGACCCCTCAGCAAGTCAACGATGCGTTGCGATGGGCGGCAACCAGACTGGCAGGCAGCGTGGTTGCGTTTACAGCCCTTGGTGTCATTATTAGTTTATTTATCGCACGTTCATGGCAAGCCAGAATGTTCAAGCCAGGTGGCTGGCAGCAAGAGTTCCGGAACTTGCGACTGAGTCGTAATGAGGGGCTGGTGGCCATTGTTGCAATTTTGGCACTAATATTTTCCAGCCAGCTTGGACAGCCATTGGGTCTGGTACTGGTCAATATCAATGTCATTATTGTTTTGGTCTATGTGATTTTTGGGCTAGCTGTGGTGCATGGTGTTATTGCCAGCAGTCAAAGTTCTAGCATTTGGTTGGCAGGTGTATACGTGTTGCTGGTTCTTTTAAACAAGGTGGTGGCGCCACTATTGATAGTGCTGGCCATCAGTGATATCTGGGTAAATTATCGTGCCCGGTTTGAGAATAAAATGGGCTGAATGCCGCGTTCTGTTTTTTTAGAGCACGGAATAGTCGCAATCAAATATTTTGAATTTATTTAAGTGAGATAGGGTGGACGTGATGGAAGTAATATTACTGGAAAAAGTTGAGAATCTGGGTAACCTGGGTGACAAAGTAAATGTAAAGCCAGGTTATGGACGTAATTTCCTGATTCCCGGTGGAAAGGCGACAGCTGCGACGAAAGAAAATATTGCTGCTTTTGAAACACGTCGAGCCGAGCTTGAAAAAAATGCGGCAGATGCCCGTGGTGCAGCTGAACTCAGAGAAACAGAGTTGCAGGCAGTCAGCGTCGTCATCAAGGCCAAGGCCGGTGATGAAGGTAAATTGTTCGGATCCATCGGGCCTGCTGATATTGCAGATGCGGTGACTGCAGCAGGCGTTGTCCTTGAGAAAAAAGAAGTGCGTATGCCTGAAGGGCCACTTCGTGCGATAGGCGAATTTGAAGTCGGCATTCACTTGCATTCAGATGTCAACACAAGCTTGAAAGTCACTATTGAAGCGGAATAGTGCTGTATTCAATAGTAAATAGTTAACATCATGCGCTTAAGAAAAATGCCGGTTAGTTTTCCGGCATTTTTCGTTAGTATTTCCTGAGTATTTCTGCATTCGATTAGCCTTTGATTTTGCAGCATAATTAAAGCCAGTCATGCTGAAACAATCACTTAAAGGTATACAAGTATATTCAGAAATACTGTGTTAATGAGTATTAATAGACTCGTTATTGCACAGTAGCGCTTCCCTTAATACAACAGCTTGGCAACGACGGTTATAAAAATCATATCAGGCTATTGAGTCTGTTGACTGCGCAGTGCATTATAGTCCTGTAGTCGAACAACAATGTTTAACCCCCGTTCTCAAGAATCATAAATTAATATGCCAGATCCATTTAGCAATTCGACCGTCACTGATAGTGAAACGGCAAGATTAAAAGTCCCGCCACATTCGATTGAGGCGGAGCAAGCTGTCCTGGGTGGGCTCATGCTGGATAACAACGGCTGGGACCGCATAGCGGATATTGTTGCCACCGAAGATTTTTATCGACATGATCATCGTCTTATTCTGAGCGCGATCATTGCCTTGTCAGAAGCCAGTAAGCCCTTTGATGCAGTGACTGTTTCCCAGTGGCTACAAAATAGCGATGAACTCGACGATGCTGGAGGACTGGCCTACCTCGGGCAACTGGTGCGTGATACGCCCAGTGCTGCCAATATCAAGGCCTACGGCGAGATAGTACGCGAACGTTCGATCTTGCGTCAGTTGATTGAAGTCGGCACACGCATGACCGCCAATGCCTTTAACCCGGAAGGACGTGAAAGTAAGGAATTACTGGATCATGCGGAATCCGAAGTCTTCAGGATCGCAGAGCAGGGCACACGTGGTAAAACCGGCATGCAAAGTATTAAATCACTGCTGGCCGATGCTGTGGATCGTATTGATGCCTTGTATCAACAGGATGATCCGATTACCGGAGTACCGACCGGTTTTGTTGATTTTGATGAGCAAACCTCTGGCTTGCAGGCATCAGACCTGATCATTGTTGCTGGCCGTCCTTCCATGGGCAAAACAACTTTTGCCATGAATATTGCCGAAAATGCTGCCATCAAACACCAAAAGCCGGTAGCGGTTTTCAGTATGGAAATGTCTGGTGAACAGTTGGCGATGCGTTTGATGGCTTCTCTGGGGCGTATCGATCAAAGCAAAATCAGAACAGGTAAGCTCGATGACGATGATTGGCATCGGCTGACATCATCCATGGGCATTCTCGCCGATGCGCCGTTGTTTATTGATGATACTCCGGCCTTAAGTCCGACAGAATTACGCGCACGCGCCAGAAGAATGGCCAGAGAGCATGGTCTGGGTATGATAGTGATCGACTATTTACAGCTCATGCAGACTGGAGGCAAGGAAAACAGGACCGCCGAAATCTCGGAAATTTCCCGTTCCCTTAAAAGTTTGGCCAAGGAGTTGAAAGTGCCGGTGGTCGCCTTGTCACAGTTGAATCGTAGCCTCGAGCAACGGCCGAATAAACGCCCGGTGATGTCCGATCTACGCGAGTCCGGCGCCATAGAGCAAGATGCCGATGTCATCGCTTTTATATATCGTGACGAAGTCTATAATCCTGAAACGACGGAAAAAGGCATTGCCGAAATCATCATCGGTAAACAACGTAATGGCCCTATTGGCACCACACGATTAACCTTTCTTGGTCAATATACGCGTTTCGAAAATTTCACTCCCGATTTCTACAGCCATGATGGTATGGATTGATGCATCATTCGTCTGCTGATAGTTGCTCAATCACGATCCTATAAATTTTTTATGCCAGCTCGCGCTCAAATTAATCTGAATGCCATAAGATATAATCTCAGGCGAGTTGGTAGAGTTGGCACCACGCTCGCGTGTCATCCCGGTTATCAAGGCCAATGCCTATGGGCATGGTATGTTGCAAGTAGCCTCTGCGTTAAATAAAACAGATACCTTTGCGGTCGCGACGATAGACGAGGCTATGACGCTTCGGCAGGCAGGCAATACCAGGAATATTATGGTGCTGCAAGGCGTCAGCACTAAAAAAGAATTATTACAGGCGGCTGAGGAAGGTCTTAGTCTTGTCCTGCATCATCAACAACAAGTGGCCTTGCTGGAATCCGTTGACCTGCCAAGGCCAGTGAATGTATGGATAAAAATTGATACCGGCATGCATCGGCTGGGTTTTCTGCCTGAACATACTCAAGCGATCTATCGACGTTGCCAGCAAAGTGGTAACGAACTGAACATACGCTTGATGAGCCATTTCGCCAATGCCGATGACGCTGCAGATGAGCTGACTGCGAGACAATTGCAGCTCTTCCTTGATGCTACTAAAGATTTTGCAGTGGAAAGAAGTATAGCCAATTCAGCCGGGATCTGTGGCCCTGAGGCTAGCCATCTCGACTGGGTCAGGCCAGGTATCATGCTCTATGGCGTCAATCCTCTGCTGGGTGGTACAGCAAGTGACTTATCTTTACAGCCTGTGATGACATTGTCCTCAACACTGTTATCAATTCAGCAGCGCAGTCGTGGTGATGCTATCGGTTATGGCGGCACCTGGGTATGTCCAGGCGATATGCCGGTAGGCATTGTTTCCATAGGCTATGGTGACGGCTACCCGCGACATGCCCGATCGGGTACACCGGTGCTGATCAATGGCAACAGGGTACCCCTGATTGGCAGGGTATCGATGGATATGATTTGTGTCGACCTGAGTCAATGTGCTGATGCCACTGTGGGCGATGAGGCGGTATTATGGGGCGATGGGCTGCCTGTCGAGGAAGTGGCTCAGTATGCCGATACGATCGCCTACGAATTGCTGTGCAAGCTCACCAAGCGTGTCAAATATATCTATACTTAAAAAATATATATAATAAACAGTATGTTAATGATTTGTTAATTACAAACCTTGCTTTGTTTTCAATAAATAGCCACTAAAATGTGACCAGGTTCACACTTTCAAAGTTGCATCCAGCCGATTACATCTATTAACTAATGCTTAACAATCCTTGTAGCTATTTGTCATAGGGCATCTGTCTATCTTTCCCTATTGCTCAGTTGTTTTGATGGCTGGCAGCTATGCGCAAATAACGCAAGGTAAAGTCAGGTGGTTATTATGATGTATGCAGAAAACACTAAAAAATTTAGCGGACATATTCTACTGGCGGAACCCAATCTCGACAATCAAGCATTGATTGGTGAGCTTTTAGCGCAACATGGTGTTCAGGTGACGATGGTCAACAACGGTAGTGAAGCCATTGAGCAGTGCCAGCGGGCTATTTATGATTTGATCCTGCTTGATATTAATATGTCCTCGTTCAATGGCTTGGAAACCACCCGATTATTATTGCAAGGCGGATGTATGACACCCATCGTCGCTCTGGCCGATAATGCGACAGCGGAAGACAAACAGCAATGTCGTCTGGCCGGATGTTCTGCTTTCTTATCCACTCCGGTTAATCATGCACATTTTACCGCAGTCCTGGCTTGTTTTCTTCAGCCGGCAGTCGAGGAAGTGAATCCGATCTATTCGACTTTATTACAACAAGAGTCAGACGTGGGTGACCTGGTCGCCAACTTCCTGGAAAAATTACCCGGCATGGTGGCTCAAATACATGCAGCCGTGCAATCTCAGGACATGACTGAGCTGTCGCATTTGCTTCACAACATGAAGTCCATCGGTGGCGGCTATGGTTTTCCTCAACTTACCGAGCTTAGTGAGGCGATGGAATATGCTGTTATAGATGAGGCCTATGCAAAAATGCATGACTACCTGCATCGCTTTGATAGTTTGTGTGAGAGCATAATTATGGGCGGTATCAGCGATGGTCTTGTAGAACGTTATGCTTATTGCTGAATAAGCGGCTGAAAATCGAATACTCCCGCCAGCGGACTAGTACTGACAGTGCAGATAAAATACGACTAGCATAATAAATTCAGCTAAGGTCAAGTGCGCTATCTATGATAAACTGTTGTCATCATAGTCTTTAGGGCGGCTCCATGGCGCGCGAAAAAACGACATATACCTGTAAACAATGCGGCGCGCAATCACCCAAATGGGCAGGACAATGCGGTGATTGTGGTGCCTGGAATTCAATGACTGAAATTGTCACCAGCAAAGTCAGCACCCATCCTCGATTTAGCAGTTATGCCGGCGATACTGCAGGTACTCCGTTGGAACGTTTATCCGAAATCGTCTGTGCCGAGCAGGAGCGCATCAGTTCGGGAATACATGAGCTGGATCGTGTGCTCGGCGGTGGCCTGGTGCCAGGATCAGTGACACTGATTGGTGGTGATCCCGGTATTGGTAAATCTACTTTGTTATTGCAGAGTCTTGCTGTTTTATCTTCACGCATGCCGACGCTGTATGTCACCGGTGAAGAATCCAAGCAACAAGTGAGTATGCGTGCCCAGCGCCTGGGCCTGCAGGGTGATGAGCTGCAATTACTAACCGAAACATCGGTTGAACGCATGCTGGCGATTGCCGCCAAGGCAAAACCAAAAATTCTCGCAGTTGATTCGATACAAACCGTTTTTACAGATATGTTGCAGTCTGCGCCCGGTTCAGTTGCGCAGGTGCGCGAAAGTGCTGCTCAACTGGTTCGCTATGCCAAACAAACCAATACTTCCCTGTTTCTGATTGGTCATGTGACCAAGGAAGGCACACTGGCGGGTCCACGGGTGCTCGAGCACATGGTCGATACGGTATTGTATTTTGAAGGAGAATCCAGCAGTCGTTATCGCGTTATTCGAGCGATCAAAAATCGATTTGGTGCCGTTAATGAGTTGGGTGTTTTCGCGATGAGTGAAAAAGGCCTGCGCGAAGTCAGTAATCCTTCTGCGATATTTCTTTCCCGGCATGAGCAGCCTGTGCCCGGTAGTGTCATCCTGGTAACCTGGGAAGGCAGTCGACCCTTAATGGTTGAGGTGCAGGCCCTGGTGGATGAGAGTCATGCCTCCAATCCCCGCAGGGTCACTTTGGGTCTGGAGCAAAATCGCCTGTCCATGTTGCTGGCCGTGTTACATCGCCATGGTGGTATCGCCATGTATGATCAGGATGTGTTTGCCAATGTCGTCGGTGGAGTCAGGGTGAGTGAGACCGCTTCCGACCTGCCTGTGCTGCTGGCCATATTATCCAGTTTTCGTGATCGTAATCTGCCACAGGATATGGTCTGTTTCGGCGAAGTCGGTCTGGCAGGGGAAATTCGCCCGGTACCCCATGGTCAGGAGCGTATTCGCGAGGCCGCCAAACATGGCTTTAAAAAAGCCATTGTGCCGGCGGCCAATGTTAATCTGAAAGACAGCATAGAAGGCATGGAAATCATCCCGGTGCATCGTCTTAGTGAGGCCATTGACAATATCTAGCCCGCATTTTCTATATTGGTTATAATAAAACAGTTCACTTAATTCCCGATGACGGGAATTTTCACCATTATTTATTTCAGGAGTATGCGCATGGCCATCGTACGGGCACAATCCGTTGAGGAATATGTGGATATGGTACAACAAGCTGTATTCGAGGTTGAGGAACTTTACATGGCAGCGGAATTTGACATGGAAAGCATGGGTTCTACTGCCAATTTTGTTGATGACATGAATAAAACCCTGAAGCAATTGTTATCCTCTATGAATGACGGCAGCTATCATTTTGAAAACAAGGACCTGGCATTTATGCCTATTGTCGAGAAAGAAAATGAAAAAATGCTGCCGTTCAAATTTATGTTGCGTCGTATTAATGAAACCCATCGTTATGGTCTGGAAATAGAAGATTGATCCAGATCAGTAACCGATAGACTTTATCGGGTTATTGTATCGACTAACTTTTATCAAGATATACAGGGTCAGGTTACATGCAGGTAGAATTCAATGCCGATTTAATCCAAAGCTATGACAGGGCCGGGCCCCGCTATACCTCATACCCGACCGCGAATAAATTCCATACGGGTTTCGCTGAATCAGAATATCGGCAATGCGCGCAGCAGAGTAATCTACACAATCCTCAAGGACCTTTGTCTTTATACTTTCATATTCCGTTCTGTGACACCGTTTGTTTTTACTGTGGTTGCAATAAGGTGGTCACCAAGGACCGTAGCAAAGCGAAAAACTACCTGGAGCATGTTTATCGTGAAATCAGCATGCAGGCTGCGCTTTTTAATTCCGATCGACCTGTAGATCAGTTGCACTGGGGTGGTGGGACTCCTACTTTTATCAGTCATGAAGAGATGTCTGCATTGATGCAGAACACGCGCCGCCATTTTAAACTGCATGATGATGACAGTGGTGAATATTCAATTGAGATTGACCCACGTGAAGCCAGCGCAGAGACAATAGCTTTGCTGCGACAACTGGGATTTAATCGCTTGAGTCTGGGCGTGCAGGATTTTGATCCACAGGTACAAAAAGCGGTCAATCGTATACAGTCTGAGCAAGAGACACAGGCGGTGATGGATGCCGCCAGAGCTGAAGGTTTCAAGTCGATCAGTCTGGATCTTATCTATGGCCTGCCAAAACAAAGTGTCGACAGTTTTAATGAAACACTGAACAAGATCATCACGATGGAACCTGATCGCCTGTCTGTGTTTAATTACGCCCATCTGCCCGAAATGTTCAAACCCCAGCGTCGTATTCATGTTGAGGAATTGCCCACTGCGGCAGTGAAACTGGAAATTCTGCAATACATTATCACGCGTCTGACCGATGCCGGTTATGTTTATATTGGTATGGATCATTTTGCGAGACCTGATGATGAGCTGGCCATTGCCCAACAAGCAGGCAGTTTGTACCGTAACTTTCAGGGTTATTCAACGCACGCTGATTGTGACCTGGTGGCGATGGGTGTCACCGGCCTGGGTCAGGTTGATAATAGCTACAGTCAGAATGTAAAAACACTGGATGAATACTATCAATTGATCGACGCGGGGCATTTGCCGGTTTTTCGTGGCGTTGAATTAACAGCGGATGATCAGCTGCGTCGTCATATTATTAATCGATTGATGTGTGATTTCGCAGTGGATTGGCAGCAGATAGAAAAAACCTATGCACTTCAAGTGCAAGACTATTTTTCAATAGAGTGGCCAGAATTGTTGTCCATGCAAGCCGATGGTTTATTAAGTCTCGACGCGCATCATTTGCAAGTTAGCCCCGCTGGCAGGCTATTGATTCGAAATATCTGTATGGTGTTTGATAGTTATCTAAGGAAGTCGACACAACAACAATTTTCTCGCGTTATTTAATCTTTTGTGCTTGTGTTGCAAGCACTCTATTCAGTACTGTTGCCATTAAATCCAAAAAAGGTGAATTTATCACCAATGACAGGTGACTTTTTTCACATACCAACTGAGCGTATCTGTTTATTGTTATATCCAGGTGTGAAGATTTTCTGCATGGTGCCTGGAGGGAGTCAGGTGGTGTCAATTTTGGGGGGACATTTAAATCGGGGAGATTAACGCTATTCAGGGAATTTCACACCTGCTTTTCCAAATGTCTTACCATCAGGATATTATTAACCCGCAAAGACTGCGAGCCTGGAGGTATTCAAGAGCCCAAGGGCTCTACAGCCGGGATGGCAGTAGTCATGCCCATAGATATTAACAATGAATTAGCTGGCTTGACGGTAAATCAGGCCGGGTTCAAACAGCACTTCATCCTTCTTTAGCTGATTCAGTGGGTAACCATCATCATCGCCTTCAGCGATGCGATCAAATACGAATTTTTGGCTATCCGCCTCTACAGTTTCGAAGATCTCTCTGCCCAAATGAGAGCCAATGACTGGGCCATATATTTTGCGTTTCACAAGCTGTGTCCTCATGCGAAAAATTATTCGGTTAATGCTTCTCTGTATTTAACAGGGCCTTAATTTTATAGCGGCCGTTACCCTCTGATCTTTAACATGTCAGTCCAGAACATGAACAACAACACATAGTCACAGTGAAAAAACACAGAGCGATCAACAATTGAGACCAGAGCGGACAGTTAGAGTTCATTTTCAGGCTATTAGAGCCCAAAATTTTTGAGGATTTATCGCCAGGATATCGTTACAATACTGCCATGTCAGGAAATACATTCGGAAAAATATTCAGCATTAGCGGATTCGGTGAAAGCCATGGCCCGGCACTGGGCTGTATCGTCGATGGCTGCCCACCAGGACTGGAATTATCGGAGGCCGACCTTCAGGGTGACCTGGATCGACGTAAACCGGGCCAATCCCGCCATACCACCCAACGTCGTGAGGGTGATCAGGTGAAAATACTGTCCGGCGTTTTTGAGGGCAAGACCACCGGCACGCCGATTGGTCTGCTGATCGAAAATACTGATCAGCGATCTAAAGATTATTCCGAAATCATGGATCGTTTTCGTCCCGGACATGCCGATTATACCTATCAACAAAAGTATGGTTTTAGAGATTATCGTGGTGGCGGTCGTTCGTCGGCACGCGAAACCGCCATGCGTGTTGCAGCAGGGGCTATTGCCAAAAAATACCTGCAGCTTAGATATGGTATTGCCGTGCGTGGTTATTTATCCCAGATTGGACCTATCTCGATAGATAGTATCGACTGGGATATCGTAGAAACCAACCCTTTCTTTTGTCCGGATGCCAGTAAGGTGCCCGAGCTGGAAGCCTACATGGATGCCTTGCGCAAGGAAGGTAATTCCATTGGTGCGCGTGTCAATGTCGTCGCCACCGGGGTGCCACCGGGTTGGGGCGAACCGATTTTTGATCGCCTGGATGCGGATATTGCTCATGCGATGATGTCGATCAATGCCGTCAAAGGTGTTGAGATCGGTGCCGGTTTTGCCTGCATAGAACAAAAAGGTACCGAGCATCGTGATGAGATCACGCCCGAGGGATTTCTTTCCAATCATGCCGGTGGTGTGTTGGGCGGGATTTCCAGTGGTCAGGATATTCTGGTTTCGATCGCATTGAAACCCACCTCCAGCATGCGACTGGCCGGCAGGAGCGTCAATGTAAACGGCGAACCAGTTGAAGTGGTGACCAAAGGCCGGCATGATCCCTGTGTGGGTATCCGCGCTACACCGATTGCCGAGGCCATGTTGGCGATTGTACTGATGGATCATATGCTACGTCATCGTGCACAGAATATGGACGTGAAATCAACCACGCCGATTATTCCATCCAGCCCCGATTAGCAAAAAGCCTGATTATTTATCCACTTTAAATTCAGTGTTCAGAAGCTGGCACGACGGCTATTGCGGTAGCCGTTTGATTAATTTCCCCAGTGTCATCAAAGGTCTGCCATAAATCCGGCTGTAATCCAGTAAAAGCATTGGTGAAACGCGTTAGACTATTATTTTCTCCCACCTTGCGGATGAGGATACGCTGCACACGGCCTGGAAACTGACGTGCCATCATAGCGTAGACTTCAGGATCTTTTTCACCGGAATCACCCACGAGTATAAAGTCACGTTGCGGGTAACGTGTGAATATGGATTCAATAATGCCTTTTTTGTATTCAATGGGATCAGAAAACAGGTTCATAAAGCTGCTGTCCTTGAAACGAAATGACTTCATGTAAAATAATCCCTGCGGAAACAGGCTTGCCTGCATGAAGGTGGACAGTTCAGGATAGAGTTGCCATGGACTGGCAGAAACATAATGAAAAATGGCATGTATGATTTTGCTGCCATTGCCGGTATAGCTCTGCCATGCCGGGTACAGCTTTAAAAGGTCGCATGAAGGTATTTTTGATTAATTCCTGCTTGTTGGTCACGTTACTGATTTTGATGGTGTCATCGAGATCAGAAATGATACTGAGCCCGGTTGCTGCGACAGGATGTACCTCACCGGCAAAGAGTCGCTTGTCACCTTTGCTGGTGACCGCCTTAAAATGAATCAATCGATCACTGTTTGCTTGCAGTAGGCTTTGTAAGCTTGCATCTGTTAGCGACATCTCTGCATTAAAATGTCCATTGGCCGACGATTGATTCAATTTGAATGTGTGTTTGCCGAGCTCAATGCTGAGTCGTTTACCGCGTTCATTGTCCACTTTGAACCAGTGTAGCCTTTGTTGTAACAAGCTATCATTTTCATTGTCATCTTCAGCGGGTATATCCAGTGCCTTGCGCACCAGGGAGTTGATTTCTCCCAGCGTTTCAGGCTCAAATATCCACCCATGAACGCGAATGATCCATTCATTGCTCTCCGCTTTCTGATAGGCCTCCGATGGGAAGAAGATGACTTGTTCGTCATCCTTGATCTCGCTGGAGGAAAAAAACCACCAGTCTGCAATAGCCGAAGATGATAATAACAGTGCAATGATGGCAGTGAATGCTTTCATGAAGGTCCTTTTTTGAAATGAATAACGCATACAACAGATTCTTGCATAATTGCAGCCTAAAGTCTTATACAGGGCCACATGGGTGCGAAAAAAGTGGCCAAAACCAGTTCGCAGCATAATATTCATCATGACTCTGCGCTTCCTTAAGAGTTATTTGATCCTGTTTAAACATGCCTATATCATGCCACTCTTGTATGAGACAAAACTATGAATCCTAATCCTCAGGCGACACCTTACTGGCGTCTCTCCGGTTTTTATTTCTTTTATTTTGCCAGTCTGGGTGCCTTGTTACCCTATTGGAATCCGTACCTGAAAAGTCTCGGGTTCAGTAGTGTGCAAATTGGCCTGTTGATGGCCATTGTCATGGGTACTAAAATCATTGCGCCTAACCTGTGGGGTTGGATAGCGGATCGATCTGGCAAACGATTGGCGATTGTTCGCCTGGCATCATTGTTAAGTGTGATTTGTTTCGCGGGTGTTTTCATCAGTTCCAGTTATGGCTGGTTGATCGTGGTGATGGTGAGTTTCAGTTTTTTCTGGAATGCATCATTGCCACAATTTGAAGCGACTACCATGAACCACCTCGGAACCGAAACCCATGCCTACAATACTATCCGACTATGGGGTTCGATTGGATTTATCCTGTTCTCTGTTGGCCTGGGTTATTTGATTGACTGGCAGGGTCTGTTCATTGTGCCGATCAGTCTGTTTGTATTATTTATTTTTATCTGGCTGTCCAGTCTGATCGTGCCGGAGCATTCTGCACCGCATTTGTTACAACAGGCACAACCATTCCGGGACGTGCTGGCGCGACGTGAAGTGAAGGCTTTATTGTTAAGTTGTTTTCTGGTGCAGGTCAGTCATGGCCCCTATTACACCTTCTTTAGTATTTATCTGGAAGAGTCAGGTTATGCTTCGGTATTAATCGGGGAATTATGGGCACTGGGTGTGATAGCAGAGATTGTTATGTTCCTGTTTATGGCTCGCTTGCTGCCGAAGATGGGATCGCGAAACCTGTTATTGCTTGCCTTTATGCTGACGACATTACGCTGGATGTTGCTGGCATTATTTGTTGACAGTCTTTTAATGTTGATTTTGATTCAATTATTGCATGCCGCCAGTTTTGGTATTGTGCATGCAGTCGCCATTCATTTGATCCACCGCTTTTTCACCGGTCAGAATCAGGGCAAAGGGCAGGCCTTGTATAGTAGTCTAAGTTTTGGTGCCGGCGGCGCAGTCGGCAGTTTGTACAGTGGTTTTATCTGGGAAGGTCTCGGGCCTGTATGGGTTTTCATGATTGCGGCATTGTTCAGTCTGACGGCATTACTGGTCAGCTGGCGGGCTATTCATGTAAGCACATGAACAGTCTGTTATGTTGAAGTGGTATGTTGTGGAAATGCAGAGATCAAGGCACGCGCCGGATTCGATAGCGTGCGCTCAATGTGGTACACGATGCCCAGGGTGCGCTCCATGCTCAGGTCACTGACGGCCACCATGCGAACTTCATCATCGAGCATGGACTGAGGCAGCACACTCCAGCCCAGGCCAACGGATACCAGCATTTTGATCGTTTCCAGGTAATTCGTCGACATGCCTACATTCAAGTCAATCGCTAGCGGTTTCAATGTTCGTTCCAGCACTTCGCGGGTAAAGGTGCCAGTTGCCGGCAGAATGGCGCTGTGTTGAGACAACTCTATGGCAGTCACTTTTTTTTCAGACACAAGAGGATGCTCACTATTGGCGACGATCACCAGAGGATCATGCCAGACCGGTATCAATTGCAGGTGACTGTCAGGTGAAAGCGGCAGCGTGACTATACCCAATTCCAGTTCGCCATGAACCACGGCATGGCAAACTTCTTCAGAATCCATGAATTGAATATTAAGCAGAACCTGCGGATGTTCGTGGGTAAAACGACGTAACACCGGAGGCAGGCGATGCAGGCCAATATGATGGCTGGTGCCAATCTGCAAAGGTCCGGTGATTTCCCCTGTCAGGTTGGCCACTGCACGTTTACTATCTTCGACCTCTATAATAATTCGACGAGCCCGTGGTAGTAATGCCTTGCCTGCTTCCGTCAATGTAATATTGTGGCCGATACGATCAAAAAGACCTGTGTCCAGCTCGGATTCAAGCGAGGCTATACGCTTGCTTACCGCAGGCTGGGTAATAAACAAGCGTTCGGCAGCGCGCGAAAATGAACCCTGCTCGGCGACACTGATAAAGGCCCTGAGATTATCCAGCTCCATGAATACACTCCAATATATAACTAATAGGAATAGTTTATATGAAAATAATGAATTTGTGTAATATATAGTCATGACCTACTATTGGCCCATCACAATCAAGAACTAAATGACAAAGACGCAAGGTGACTTCAATGGCAGCAAAAACACTCTATGACAAACTCTGGGATGATCACGTTGTCAGGCAGGATGACGATGGCACTGCCTTGATTTATATCGACCGTCATCTGGTTCATGAAGTGACTTCACCACAAGCCTTCGAGGGCCTGCGTCTGGCAGGCCGTCAACCCTGGCGTAGCAGCTCGGTACTGGCTACCCCTGATCACAATGTACCCACAACTGATCGCAGCCAGGGTATCGAGGATGATGTGTCCAGATTACAGGTCGAAACCCTGGATCAGAATTGTGTTGATTTTGGCATTACAGAATTCAAAATGAATGATATCCGCCAGGGTATTGTGCATGTGATCGGTCCGGAGGAAGGGGCTACCTTGCCTGGTATGACGGTGGTATGCGGTGATTCACATACCTCGACGCATGGTGCCTTTGGTGCCTTGGCGTTTGGTATTGGTACCTCGGAAGTAGAACACGTATTAGCCACCCAATGCCTGATTCAGAAAAAATCCAAAAATATGTTGGTCAGAGTGAATGGCAGCATACCGGCTGGTATCACCGGCAAGGATATCGTGCTCGCTATTATTGGCAGGATAGGGACCGCGGGCGGTACCGGCTATGCCATCGAATTTGGCGGTCAGGCGATTCAGGAATTATCGCTCGAAGGACGTATGAGCCTGTGCAACATGGCCATAGAAGCGGGGGCACGTGCGGGTATGGTGGCCGTTGATGACAAGACTATTGAATATGTCAAAGGCCGCCCGTATTCCCCTAAAGCTGAGCATTGGGATCAGGCAGTGGCTTACTGGAAGACCTTGCATTCAGACAAGGATGCCAGTTTTGACCTGATTGTTGAAATGGACGCAGCCGATATTCAACCGCAAGTGACCTGGGGGACATCGCCCGAAATGGTGGTGGCCATTGCAGAGCGTGTACCTGATCCGGATAAAGAGTCTGACCCGGTCAAACAAGAGGGCATGCAGCGTGCGTTGGCATATATGGGGCTGGCAGCGAATACACCGATAACCGACATCCGGCCTGATAAAGTCTTTATCGGCTCCTGCACCAATTCACGAATAGAAGACCTGCGTGCGGCAGCGGAGGTTGCCAAAGGTCGTCATGTCGCGGATAGCATCAAGCTGGCGATGGTGGTACCTGGCTCCGGTCTGGTAAAGAAACAGGCTGAGGAGGAAGGTCTGGATAAAATCTTTATTGCAGCCGGCTTTGAATGGCGTCAACCGGGGTGCTCCATGTGCCTGGCGATGAATGCCGACCGCCTGGAGCCGGGCGAACGCTGTGCCTCGACTTCAAACCGAAACTTTGAAGGCCGACAAGGACAGGGCGGACGCACTCATCTGGTGAGCCCGGCCATGGCAGCTGCGGCAGCAGTGAGCGGGCATTTTGTGGATATCAGAGATTTTTAATGTATTGTTTCGCCCTGCTGTTACTCAGGGGGCAGGAAAAGAGGATTTGAAAATGAAAGCGTTTAAAACATTCTCAGGCATTGTGGTGCCGCTGGATCGAGCCAATGTCGATACGGATGCGATTATTCCCAAACAATTCCTGAAGTCCATCAAACGCTCAGGCTTTGGACCCAATCTGTTTGATGAATGGCGCTATCTGGATCATGGCGAGCCGGGCAGGGATAATTCCGGGCGTCCTTTGAACCCTGATTTTGTGCTCAATTTTCCACGTTACCAAGGCGCTTCCATATTGCTGACGCGAAAGAATTTCGGTTGTGGTTCTTCCAGAGAGCATGCCCCCTGGGCACTGGAAGATTATGGTATCCGTGTGATTATAGCGCCTAGCTATGCAGAAATATTTTTTAATAACTCATTCAAGAATGGCTTATTACCCATTGTGTTGTCAGAACAACAGGTGGAGCAGTTGTTTAAGGAATTGGCCGCTGAAGAAGGTTATCAGTTGACGGTCGATCTGCAGCAGCAAACCATTACCACACCCTCAGGGCAAACAATAGCATTCGATGTAGACAGTTTTCGCAAGCATTGCCTGTTAAACGGACTTGATGATATCGGCTTGACGCTGCAACATACTGACGAAGTGAAAGCTTACGAGCAGAAACGCAGACAAACGGCGCCGTGGCTGTTTGAGTAGCTAGTGGCTGGTAGCTAGTTGCTAGGTAATTCTTTTTTACCTCGCTACCAGTCACTCGCTACTCGCTACTTGTTAGCAGGATCAAGAATATTAAAGTTTCTAAATTAAGTGGAAAAAACATGAGCAATAAAATTTTAGTTCTACCAGGTGATGGCATTGGTTTGGAAATTGTCGCAGAGGCTGTCAAGGTGCTGGAACATCTGCGTGCAGAGTATGGCTTGAATATCGAACTGGAGCAGGGCTTGATCGGTGGCAGTGCCTATGACGTGCATGGTACTCCTTTGCCGGATGAGACGATGACTTTGGCGAAACAAGCCGATGCTATTTTGCTAGGAGCAGTTGGTGGCACCCAATGGGAAACACTGGACATAGCAGTGCGACCCGAAAAAGGTTTGCTGGGTATCCGCGCGGGACTGGAATTGTTCGCCAACCTGCGGCCTGCTATTCTTTATCCGCAGCTCGCCGAGGCCTCGACACTGAAGCCGGAAGTGGTTTCCGGCCTGAATATTATGATTGTGCGTGAATTAACCGGGGGTATTTATTTTGGTCAGCCCCGTGGTGTGCGCACATTGGAAAACGGTGAACGCCAGGGATTCAATACACTCGTTTATAGCGAAACCGAAATAGAGCGTATTGGTCGTGTTGCCTTTGAGACCGCCATGAAACGTGACAAACGTCTGTGTTCTGTCGATAAAGCCAACGTGCTCGAATGTACCGAGTTATGGCGTGAAGTCATGATAGCACTGGCAAAAGATTATCCCGAAGTAGAATTGTCGCATATGTATGTCGATAATGCCGCCATGCAGCTGGTCCGGGCTCCCAAGCAGTTTGATGTCATGGTGACGACGAATATGTTTGGTGATATTTTGTCGGATGCGGCTGCCATGTTAACTGGTTCTATTGGTATGTTGCCGTCTGCCTCACTCGACATTAACAGCAAGGGCATGTATGAGCCCATTCATGGTTCTGCACCTGATATTGCAGGTAAAGGTGTCGCCAATCCTCTGGCGACCATCCTGTCTGTAGCGATGATGCTACGTTACAGCCTTAATCAGGCTGATATGGCTGACAGAATTGAACAGGCTGTCAACAGCGTGCTTGATCAAGGATTACGTACTGCCGATATTATCTCAGCTGGTGCACGAGAAGTCGGCACATCCGAGATGGGTGATGCAGTGGTGGCCGCCCTTCGGGCGAGTAGCTAGGATCGAGTAGCGAGTGGCTAGGATATGTATGTTATTTCAGTTTTGACCTCGCTACTCGCAACTAGCTATTGACCCTGTCATGGTAGAAAATCTGTAAAACAAACAGTGTGATTTGAAGGTGTAAAAAATGAAAAGAGTTGGACTCATCGGATGGCGCGGCATGGTCGGTTCTGTTTTGATGCAACGCATGCAAGCCGAAAAAGATTTCGATTTGATTGAGCCGGTACTGTTTACCACCTCACAGGCAGGACAGCCGGGGCCAAATATCGGCAAAGACATACCGAGCCTCAAAGATGCGATGGATCTGGATGAGCTCAAACACATGGATATTATTATTACCTGCCAGGGCGGAGACTATACCAACAAGGTTTATTCGCCATTGAGAAGTGCGGGCTGGCAAGGCTACTGGATTGATGCAGCATCCACTTTACGTATGGCTGATCACAGCACCATCATACTCGATCCGGTCAATCTGTCGGTGATCAAGGATGCTTTGCACAATGGTGGCAAAACCTTCGTTGGCGGTAACTGTACAGTCAGTTTGATGTTGATGGCATTGGGTGGTCTGTTCCAGCAGGATGAAGTGGAATGGCTGACTGCGATGACCTATCAGGCAGCTTCCGGCGCCGGCGCCAGAAATATGCGTGAACTGGTGCAGCAAATGGGCAGTATTCGTGATGCGGTTTCCGGCTTGCTCGATGACCCTGCCAGTGCCATTCTTGAGCTCGATCAGCAGGTGGCAGAGCATATTCGTAGCGAAGCTTATCCGCATGAGCATTTTGGTGTGCCCCTGGCAGGCAGTCTGATCCCCTGGATAGACGTGCAAATGGAGAATGGACAGAGTAAAGAGGAATGGAAGGCCCAGGCTGAAACCAACAAGATATTAGCCAGAAGCGATAATCCGGTGCCGGTTGACGGCACTTGTGTGCGTATTGGTTCCATGCGTTGTCATAGCCAGGCCTTGACCATCAAGCTGAAACGCAATATACCACTGGATGAAATTCACGATATACTCGAACAGGCCAATGACTGGTCGAAGCTTATTCCCAATGAACGTGAGATAAGCATGCGGGAATTGACGCCGGCACAAGTGACTGGCACTTTGACGGTACCGGTGGGAAGATTAAGAAAGATGTCTATTGGTGACGATTACCTGAATGCTTTTACCGTCGGTGATCAACTATTATGGGGTGCAGCTGAACCCTTACGGCGCATGTTACGTTTATTGCTTGAGTCGTAATAGGGTATAAAAAACAGGCACTTAAATAAAGATAGTAGATTAAAATCGCACTACTTGCTGCGTTATAGCATGTTAAATACCGATTAATTCTAGACCTGGATGAACATTAAATGCCTTGGCCGCGAATAGCTGAAAACTCACTGAAGCCTGGATCAGATTTAATTTTCAGCGAATTTAAAAAAAATCATCACTAAAGGTATAGAAAAATTTTTCCCGGTCGATATGCTTCAAGTAAATGAATTATCAATAAATAGTATTCAAATCGACTAATTTTTGGTAAAAGGGTATAGCTAATCTATAGTTTGATGTCAGTTTAGTGCATCTTATTAAAGATTATTCTAGAATAGTGTTTACAAGGTTATGTAATCACAATTAAATATAATATTAAGAGTGACCTCTAAAGGGAGCAAGCATGGTTCGTAAACTGGCCTTTGTTATGTTATCGCTGGCCGCGATTTCACCAACCTGGGTGCATGCACTTGGATTAGGCGAAATTCAGCTGAATTCCTTTTTGAATCAGCCGCTAGACGCGCAAATTGAAATTATTTCCTTCACCAAGGGAGAATCTGACGGGATACAAGTGAAGCTTGCATCACCCGAAGCATTTGAGCGTGCCGGACTGGAATTCAGCAATAATCTCCGCCAGCTGAAATTTACTATCACCAAAAAAACTAATGGTAAGCAGTACATTCAGGTGACCACCAGAAAGGGGTATCGAGAACCTTTTCTTAATTTCCTGTTGGAAGTGAACTGGGCCAATGGACGTATTCAACGTGAATACTCCGAGCTGGTTGATCCGCCTACACTGTTAAGATCAAGTCCGGCACAGTCGCGGGCGCCTGCATCAAGCATGACTTCATCTTCCGCTGGTCAGTCACGTGCACAGCAAGCGGTACAGCCTCCACTGTTCGGTGCGCCGGATGAGCCCGTTAGTCGTCGTGTTGCTGAAACCACCAGTAGCAGTGGCATTATCGGCGATACATACACAACCAGGCGTAATGATACTGCCTGGCAAATCGCTAGTGACGTCAGGCCAGATGGTTCTGTTAGTGTTGAGCAATCCATGATGGCCTTGTTAAGGGCCAATCCGAATGCTTTCATTCGGCAAAACATAAATCGCCTGAAAGCGGGTTATGTATTAGACATCCCCGATCGCGACAGCATGCTCAGTCAATCACATGCTGATGCGCTGGCAGAAGTGCGCCAACAAACTCGTGTGTGGCAAAACCGAAATCGTACGCAAACAGCAGCAGCCCCTAAAGGTCGTCTTGAAGTGCTTCCTCCGCAGACTGAAGCCACTGGTCAGGAGCAAGCCAGTGGAACTGCCGGCAGTACCCAGGCTGAGCTTAATCGAGAGGTCATGCTGGAACGCGAAGCAACCGAAGCACAAAGACAGGAAAATGCTGAGCTCAGACTACGGGTATCCGAACTCGAAGAACAGATCAATAACGCCAAGCACTTGACCCAGCTTAAAGCAGATCAACTGGCAGCGCTTGAAAAAAAGCTGGCTGAAATTAATGCCGCAAAAGCAGTGACACCAACCGAGCCTGCAACAGTCACAGAAACTGATGTCACAGCGGTTGAAGAAGAGGCAGCCACTGCTGCTACCGAGACAGCCCAACAAGAGGCCCCTGCTGAAGAAGCACCCACTGAAGAGCCAGAACAACCTGCCACTCCGGCAACCCCCGTCGTTGAAGCGGTTACAGCTAAACCAGGCACGCCAATTAATCAGCATATCGTCACCGGGTTCGAGCCGGTTGACCTGAATAAACTACCAAAAACAGAACTACCTGCAGAGCCATTCAAAACCGGTGGTGCTCCTGAGGTTGGCGCTGAGGAAACCACTGGTATTATCGATCAGGCCATTGCCTATTTTAAACAAAACCCGCTTATCAAGTGGATTCTGGCGGGCGCAGGCGCCTTTCTGGTAGTGATTTTTGGTTTAATGTTTGCCAGGCGTCGTGGTAGTGATGAGCAGTTTGAAGAAAGTATATTACAAGAGCAATCATTTGATGAGACCAGTGCACTGGAGGAAACAGCTGCGCTAACACAGACTGATACAAGTGACAGCTTATTCGAAACAGTTAATGCTGACGAAGACATAGAAGCAGATAAATCAGCTATTACTGATACATCTTTCCTCAGTGATATGGTGCTCAGTGATATGAGCGATATGCAGGGAGAAGGTGCTGAGTCTGATCCATTGACCGAAGCGGATGTATTTCTTGCATACGGTCGTTTTGGCCCCGCCGAGAATATGATCAAAGGTGCCATCGAGAAGGAACCTGCGCGTAATGATTTAAAATTAAAGCTGCTGGAAATTTATTACTCTTCCAAAAACAAGGATGCCTTTGAGCAGCAAGCTCAAGCATTGCATGGCGATCTGGAAAGCAATCCAGACTCTGAAACCTGGGATAAGGTTGCTGAAATGGGTGAGGACCTTTGTCCCGAGAATGCCTTGTTTGCAGCTTCTTCTGCCGCTGTAGCATCCGCATTATCATCTGAATCGCTATTCGAACAGTCAGATGAAGCAGTCGCCGGCAATGATGAAGATACAGAAGCCATGGATTTTGATCTCAGTGAATTTGAAGATCAGATTGATGAACTGGGCGTTGAAGCGGATAGTAGTATACCAATGCCCGAACAGGTAGATGATGGACTGGACCTGGATCTTAACGAGCTAGTAGATGAATCCGAAGATGAAGAGGAAAAACTTGAGCGAACGGTCGAGATAACCAAAAAAACAGAATTTGATTCCAAGATGGATGAGATGCCTGCAGTTGAAGAAGATATCACTAAGGATATTGATACTACTGAAGATGATGAGATTACGCAGGAGATCGAATCCAATATTACTGCGCTTAATCCTGAAATCACTCAGGAACTCGATATCCCTGATCTCGATGGCGGCATGGGTGATATGACACTGCCTTTGGATGATGACCTGGATATGGACGATGAAGCACTGGCTGATATCGATGAAGTCGGCACCAAGCTGGATCTGGCCCGTGCCTATATCGACATGGGAGATCCTGAAGGCGCTCGTAGTATCCTCGAAGAAGTGATTGAAGAGGGTAATGAAACCCAGAAAAATGATGCAGAACGTTTGATTGAACAAATTTAGCGCTCAGTAACAGCCATTGTTTAAAAAACCGCCTAACGGCGGTTTTTTTTTGCGACAGCTTGATTCAGGATGACTATTATTGATTAAAAGACTCTATAATCCCTGATAATAAAATTCAGGTTATTCATATGCGAGTGATTCTTGGGGTGGAATACGATGGTACTGATTTCTGTGGCTGGCAATCACAGGAAGGTAGCCGGACTGTGCAGGACGAAGTTGAAAAAGCAATCTCCTATGTGGCAGACGAATCGATTAAGGTAACTTGCGCTGGCCGTACAGACTCAGGTGTACATGCCTATGGCCAGGTCATCCATTTTGATACCCAGGTACAGCGAACTGAGCGCTCATGGGTGCTTGGATGTAATTCCAATCTTCCCAGAGATGTTAACATCAGTTGGGCCAGAGAAGCTGACGATGAATTTCATGCACGTTTTGCTGCATTATCGCGCCACTATCGTTATGTCATTATGAATCGTCTGACACGTTCTGCAATAATGCAGAACCGGGTTTGCTGGCACCATCAGCCCCTGCAGGTATCGCGTATGGCTGCAGCAGCAAAGTATTTTCTCGGCGAGCATGATTTTACTTCGTTCAGGGCGCTGGCCTGTCAGGCGAAGCATGCCGTGCGCCATATTCAACAATTAGACATCAGCAGGCAAGGTGATTATATCCTCATTGATATACAGGCTAATGCCTTTTTGCATCACATGGTACGTAACATTGTCGGCACTTTGTTGGCCATCGGTGAAGGCGATCAAGAGCCGTCCTGGGTGCAAACCTTACTCGATGCCAGGGATCGCTCAGTCGCCGGTATAACAGCGCCTGCGCAGGGATTGTATCTGTTATCTGTTCGTTATCCGGAAAAATATTCATTACCAGAGACTGGTATCATTCCCTGTTTTATTTAGCGCGGATATTTCATTTTTACTGCCATCAATCTCATTATTCTTAAATATTAAGCTGATTTAAATATTTGCATTATCTATGTTGTTTGTTCACCTGTTTTTTTACTGTTGTATTTCTGAATTCAATCTGACAATAATTACTCTGAAATGGTTTGAGTGATGGAAACAGGCAATTGCTCGATTGTTATCTGCAATGGCTGGCACCGGCCTTACTGCAATTACAATCAATATCCACGACAGATCGACAATGGCTGGAGAACGCGGCCTGCGAACAACCACTCGTCTTAAGTCAGCATGCTGCAGTTTATCCTGAAGTACTGGATAGAGATAAATTAAATGCCGCTCTGCTGCATGCAAAATTGCTAATTGCCAATAACTTCACCTGGTTTTAAATTGTCGTCCATTGCTCAGCAGTAACCACGCCAATCAGATTATTATTAATAAAGCGGCTTGTTATTTTTAACTCTGGCTACATAATAATGTTATGAATATAGAACATCTGAAAAAAATGCTGCAACAGGGCCCGGATAATTTCCTGCTGCGCTTTGGATTGGGGCAGTCACTGTTGAATAACGGCAATTCGAGTGAGGCAATTACTCATTTGCAAAAAGCACTGGAATTTGACCCGAAACATTCATCTTCGTGGAAATTGTTGGGTAAAGCCCTTGCTCAGGAAGAGCGTCATGATGAGGCCATGGAGATATTTGCAAAAGGTATAGCAGTGGCTGAATCGAGTGGGGATTTGCAGGCAGCAAAGGAAATGAAGGTTTTTTTCAAACGAGCGCAAAAATCGGTTCAATAATTTTACTGAAGAGTCTTATTATTCTGCCTGGCTGCAGAATTAAATCCAGACAGACTATTCGCCTTTGATCCAGGTCAATATATTCTAAAATTAATTTACTATACTTATACAGTTATGAACTAATTGTTAGGGGTTTCCTGTGAAGAAAGACATTAATTTCACCATGCCGAAAGTAGGCGAATCCAGAAAGGATCAGGATTTGGGTAAGCCCAAAAAAGTGGTAGAACTGGATAAGAAAAAAATATTTTCTAATGCCAACTATCCTTATAAAGAAAAAATGGATCGGCGAGAGTACGAAAACATAAAGCAGGATTTGCAAATTGAGTTATTAAAAATGCAAAACTGGGTCAAGGACACGGGGCAGCGCATACTCATATTGTTTGAAGGTCGAGATGCTGCAGGTAAAGGCGGCACTATAAAGCGCATGATGGAACATATGAATCCACGTGGAGCACGTGTGGTGGCATTGGAGAAACCCGGCGAAGATGAGCTGGGTCAATGGTACTTCCAGCGTTATGTTCGACATTTGCCTGGTAAGGGTGAAATCGTAATGTTTGACCGCTCCTGGTATAACCGAGCCGGCGTAGAGCGAGTCATGAATTTTTGTTCCGCGAGTGATTATCTTGAATTTATGCGTCAGGCTCCGGAGCTGGAGCGCATGTTAGTTAGAAGTGGTATTACACTATTCAAGTTATGGTTCTCGGTCAGCCGAAATGAGCAGTTTCGTCGTTTTCAGCAACGCCGGCATGATCCCCTCAAACAGTGGAAGCTTAGCCCGATAGACATGGCTTCACTGGACAAGTGGGAAGATTATACAGAAGCCAAAGAAGCTATGTTTTTTTACACCGATACTGCTGATTCGCCCTGGACAGTGGTTAAATCAGACTGTAAGAAGCGCGCTCGTGTCAATGCCATGCGTCATGTTCTGTCGAACCTGAATTATCCTTCAAAGAACGCAAAAGTAGCTGTTCCTCCTGACCCGTTAATAGTCGGGTCTGCTAAGAATATTTATGAAAAAGGCGAAAATATACTCAGTAAAGCACCAATGAAAGATAAGGGTAAAAAATAATGAAACACAGCAGTCATGCCGAAGAAATAACCCGACGTTTCCGTCAAATGGTTGAAGAAGCAGGAGATAGCCTGGCAGATAGCCACTATAGTGAATTATCCTTATTAATCGAAGCAGGCCTGGATGCGGCACTGGTGGATAAGCTGGAAAAAATGGCCAATAAAGTCGATAAAATGGCCAACGATATTCGTCATGATGCGGAGTTTTTTGACACCTGATTTTCTCTAGAGACGGATAGCGGTCAATAGTAAGAATCTGTTTTCAATGTTGGCTGTTTATGTAGCAAGAATCGCTATAAGGATATTCATGCTTATCAGATCTTATTTTATCTGCTGCCTGCTATGCTTGCTCCCTTTCAATGGATATGCGACTGAAGTGATGCAGTCGCGAGATGTAGCGTTTATCCTGGAAAAGCTTAAAGATGGTCTCGGTGTGCCCTGGGGTATGGCTTTTTTATCCGCGGATGAAATGATTTTCACTGAACGCAGCGGCACAATCAATTTACTCAATATGGTCTCTGCGCAAAAGCAACAGCTAAAGGGCGCACCTGCTGTCTATGCTGAAGGTCAGGGCGGCATGTTGGATGTTGCCGTCAGACCTGGTTATAAGCCCGGCGACTGGATTTATTTTACATTTGTACGCGAGCAGGGCGGACAGGGAGTGACTGTGTTGGCGCGTGCCCGGCTTAAAGCTCAGGAATTAATTGACTGGCAGGACTTGTTGGTAACAAAGTCTGCCACTGATACAGATTATCATTTTGGTAGCCGCATTGCTTTTGACACAATGGGGCATGTGTTTTTCACGATTGGTGATCGTGGTGTAAGACCGAATGGTCAGAATTTATCCAATCACTCCGCCACCGTTATCCGTCTGAAACAAGACGGCACAATACCAGCGGACAATCCCTTTGTTAATCAACCCAGTGCACTTGCCGAGATATGGAGTTACGGACATCGTAATCCGCAGGGTATCAGTTATGACGCCGAGTATCAGCGTCTCTGGGTCATTGAGCATGGCCCACGCGGAGGCGATGAAATCAATCACGTGTTACCAGGACGAAATTATGGCTGGCCGGTGATTTCCTATGGTAAGGAATATTGGGGCCCGGTGGCAGTAGGGGAAAGCACCCATAAAGAAGGCATGCAGCAGCCGGTAAAGCAGTATACGCCATCGATTGCACCGGGTAGTCTGATTCACTATTCAGGTAAGGCATTTGCGGCATGGAAGGGTAACTTGTTTGCCGGAGCCTTGAAGTTACAGCATCTCAACAGGGTTATCGTCAATAACAAGGCAGAAGCGGTATTCGAAGAGCGTTTGTTGACAGGGCTGCATGAACGCATACGCGCGCTGGCAGAATGCCCACGTGGTTGGATCTATTTGTCTACGGACAGTGGAAAAATTTTCAGGATCAGGCCGGTTGTAGCAAAGACCCCGCCCGGTCAAGAATCGGCTAACTAGCACTGCGAGAACGAAGTGTCATTCATGAATATCCATATCCATGCTGTTAGATGGCAGTATTTTTACCTCCGTGCTCTCCGTGGTTCAGTTTTAGCTCTTTGGTGGCTAACCACGGAGAGTCACGGAGAAAATCTTATTTCAACTCGTATGATGGCCCACACCAATCTGACGGCATAAAAATTTAAGGAACCTCTGATTAATTATCATTTTTTAGTTTGTCTATCCGGACAGAACGACCATAGATGTAGTGCTGATGATT
Organism: uncultured Gammaproteobacteria bacterium; assembly: GCA_963807455.1. Lineage (GTDB taxonomy): Bacteria > Pseudomonadota > Gammaproteobacteria > JAADHQ01 > JAADHQ01 > JAADHQ01. The sequence continues at coordinate 37,641 of CAWECS010000014.1, forward strand.
GGCTATGTGTTTTCCTGAGAATTGCCGGTAACAATAATCTGTTCCAGTTCAAGACCTGTAAGACCATGAATGGTTTTCCATAAATAATAAAATATCGCCATCATCATCAGGGTTGAGGGTAGTGCGATGACCGGATAGCTGAGTAATGTCATTCTGCCTAATTCCTCGTTGAAAGCGGCAGTGCCCGCTGGACTGGTGACAATCCATTTTGCCAAGCCATAATTCACTACTGAGGAAAAAATAAATGTGCCACTGAGGAGATAATTGGCATTCAGCAGGCGTGTGTCAAATAGTGTGGTATGACCTTTGTTCTCCAGGGTATGATGGATTTTTTCAACATTTAGTATGCGCGGATTGTAGAGTAATGTTCTGATCATGGGGTAACGGGTTCGCGTTGAAATCAGCACGACAATAGCGATCAGACCGGGAATGGCGGCTTCCTTGACGGCCAGCCATTCGGTATCCAGTTTTAACAAGCCTATACCACCTGTTAATAACACACTAATGAGTCCTAACAGGGCAATGAAATTAAATTTTCTATATTTGATGAGCTCCATCAATCCCCATCCAATCGGGAAGGCCAGTGCCAGTAGCAATGCGCCCGCTGCTCCCAGCTGTTCATCAGCGCTTAATTTCATCAATATGAATGATGGAATGACAATACTGATGAGTAAATCAATAAAAGGTTGTGGTTTATGTTGTGGACGCATATCTGAATTATTCATGATGACTCTAAATGACATTAATTTTGACAGTCAGAACATTAACAAATTCCCCCAGGGTCAGGCAATCATAATAGTGAAATTTCCATAATCAGTTGTCTCATCGTTCGGGAAGAGAGTCTGAAGATGGCTAATTTTTCGTCCAGGACATGCATGCTTTAAACCTGCTGAATAAGCCTCGACTTTGCCTGCACGCGGAACTGCTGTAATATGTAGTATTTGCTAAAAATGCTGTTAGATCAGGTCATTATCGGATTATAAGCATACAAAGAAAAGGGTCAATAACGCAGTTAATGGGTCGGGTTTGCCATCGAGCCGGCATGAGTCGTTTGTTCTACTCAACTGAATTATTTAAACAATCCTGTCACTGAGGGGTCAAAGATTGCGAACGCGTGTTAAAATATGCGGGATAACATCGGCAGAAGATGCTGCGCTAGTGATTAAACATGGTGCTGATGCGCTCGGCCTGGTTTTTTATGCCAAAAGTCCACGTGCCGTCTCTATCGATCAAGCGCGGCAAATTGTTGCTGGCTTGCCGGCGTTTGTTAGTACAGTGGCCTTATTTGTTAATGCCGAATCAGACTATATCAAGCAGGTTCTGCAGCAGGTTAATATTGATTTGCTACAGTTTCATGGTGATGAATCACCGCAGCAATGCGAACGCTACAATAAGCGTTATATCAAGGCAGTCAGTATGCGTGAGCATATCGATCTGCCAGCCCTTTGTGGTCAATATGCACAAGCATCGGCCATATTGCTGGATAGTTTCAGACCTGGGATTCCAGGGGGGACTGGTGAGGTGTTTGACTGGGAACGTATTCCATCCGCTTTAACCAGACCGGTGATACTTGCTGGTGGGCTGAATGCTGGCAATATCGCTGCTGCTATTCGTACAGTGCATCCCTATGCGGTTGACGTTAGCAGTGGTGTTGAGCGTGATAAAGGTTTAAAAGATGAAAATAAAATCGTGTCTTTCATGAGAGGTGTAGACAGTGTCTAAAGTAAATGAATCGTTTGATTCAGCGGAAAATTTTTCCAATATGCCCGACGAACGCGGTCATTTCGGAAAGTATGGTGGCATGTTCGTTGCGGAAACACTGATGGCACCTTTGCAGGAATTACGCGAAGCCTATGAAAAGTACAGGCATGACCCTGATTTTATCGCAGAACTGGATTATGACCTGAAGCATTTTGTTGGCCGTCCTTCGCCATTGTACTTTGCCAAAGCCTGGACTGAAAAACTCGGCGGTGCACGTATCTATCTTAAACGCGAAGACCTTAACCACACCGGTGCACACAAAATAAATAATACGGTTGGACAAGCGCTGCTCGCCAAACGTATGGGTAAAAAACGAGTCATTGCTGAAACCGGTGCTGGTCAGCATGGCGTGGCAACGGCAACGATTGCTGCTCGCCTGAACATGGAATGTGTTGTTTACATGGGTTCTGAAGATATCAAACGGCAAGCAGTCAACGTTTTTCGCATGCGCTTGCTGGGAGCCGAAGTGGTGTCAGTCGAATCTGGTTCGAAGACATTGAAAGATGCATTGAATGAGGCGATGCGAGATTGGGTTACCAATGTTGATGATACTTTCTATATTATCGGTACAGTGGCCGGACCGCATCCTTATCCAGCGATGGTTCGCGATTTTCAATCGATTATCGGCCGGGAAACACGCGAGCAGATACTCGAGATGGAAGGGCGGTTGCCAGATACGCTGGTAGCCTGTGTCGGCGGTGGTTCCAATGCTATTGGATTGTTTCATCCATTCCTGCAAGACAGTAGCGTGCAGATCATCGGTGTCGAGGCGGCCGGTGATGGACTCGAAACCGGCCAGCATGCGGCACCCTTATGTGCGGGTAAGCCGGGCGTATTACATGGTAATCGTACCTATCTGATGGAAGATCTGGATGGGCAGATAATCGAAACCCATTCTATTTCTGCCGGACTTGATTATCCCGGAGTGGGCCCGGAGCATAGCTGGTTAAAAGATACAGGGCGTGCCCAATATGTCGCCGTAACTGATGACGAAGCACTCGATGCGTTTCATACGCTAACCCGAACAGAAGGCATAATGCCTGCGCTGGAGTCAAGCCATGCACTGGCCTATGTGACTAAGCTGGCGCCGACTATGAGCAAAGATCAGATCATAGTGATTAATCTGTCTGGTCGTGGTGATAAGGATATTCAGACTGTGGCTACCCTCGAAGGGATCACTGTATGAGTCGAATCAAATCCTGCTTCAGTCAACTTAAACAGAATAAACGAACCGCACTGATACCCTATGTTACCGCAGGCGATCCAGATCCTTCGGTGACAGTTCCCTTGATGCATGCCATGGTGGCTGCGGGTGCTGATCTATTGGAATTGGGTGTGCCTTTCTCTGATCCAATGGCTGATGGTCCGGTGATTCAGGCCGCCAGTGAACGCGCACTAAAACATCACGTCGGTATGCATAATGTCCTCGATATGGTCAGCGAGTTTCGTCAACAGGATAAAGATACTCCTGTTGTATTGATGGGTTACCTGAACCCGATAGAGGTGATGGGTTATGAAATATTTGCATCATCGGCCGCCGCCGCCGGTGTAGATGGCGTATTGACAGTGGATATTCCGCCGGAAGAATCCGGTGACTTGATTCAGGCTATGCAAAACCATGAACTGGATCCGATTTTTCTGGTTTCGCCTACCAGTACTGTGGAAAGAATCAAGATGATTTGTGCTAGTGCCAGTGGTTTTGTTTATTATGTGTCCTTGAAGGGCGTTACCGGCGCCGCCAATCTGGATATCAAATCAGTTGAAGAAAAAATTGATCAGATACGTGGCTTCACCGACTTGCCTATTGGTGCTGGGTTTGGCATCAGTGACGCTGAAAGCGCTGCCAAGGTATCCGCCTGTGCTGATGCAGTCGTTGTAGGTAGTGCTATTATTAAACGTATGGCGGCAAATATTGATAATGCCGGCAATATGACCGAGGAAGTCGTCAGTTTATTACAATCCATGCGTCAGGGGATGGATAAATAGAATAAAATATTTATGCAAATAATAAAATTCAATTGATAAAAGTGGTTACGCTATGAGCTGGTTTACAAAAATTATGCCCTCCCGCATCAGCAAGGAAGTCAGTGCAGAAAAACGCACTGTACCTGAAGGTTTATGGACCAAGTGTGAAATATGCGATGCGATACTTTATCGAGCAGAACTGGAACGTAATCTCGATGTCTGTCCGAAATGCGATCATCATATGAGAATCAGTGCCCGCCGCAGGCTGGATATATTTCTCGATACCGAGGGACGTGAAGAAATTGCTGCAGAGATAGAACCTGTCGATATTCTCAAATTTCGTGACAGTAAAAAATATAAAGACCGTATTACTCAGGCACAGAAAAAAACCGGAGAAAAAGATGCGCTGGTGGCCATTAAAGGCAGTCTCAAACTCCGTCCCGTGGTAGTCGCTTGCTTTGAGTTCGGCTATATGGGTGGTTCCATGGGTTCGGTTGTCGGCGAGCGTTTCGTGCGCGCGGCAAATGTCTGTATCGACGAGAATATTCCTTTGGTGTGTTTTTCAGCCAGTGGTGGCGCGCGCATGCAGGAGGCACTGACTTCGCTCATGCAAATGTCAAAAACCAGTGCGGTACTGGCACGCATGTCTGAGCTTGGCATTCCTTTTATTTCGGTCATGACTGATCCTACCATGGGTGGGGTGTCTGCCAGTCTGGCGATGCTCGGGGATATCAATGCAGCTGAACCCAATGCCTTGATTGGTTTTGCCGGTCCTCGTGTTATTGAACAAACTGTACGTGAAACATTGCCAGAAGGATTTCAACGCAGTGAGTTCCTGCTCGAGCATGGCGCCATTGATATGATTATAGAGCGTAAGGATATGCGCGACAGGATTGCCAAGCTGCTGGCTATCATGCAAAAACAACCTGCCTAGATAATAGTTCCAGGATGAAATTTCTTTGTTGGAGTAAGCTGCCCTGTTCAGGCTATTACCGTCATATAATTAAGCAATACTGATGCGTTTTCACCACCTTCAGGATTGGCTCAGTTGGCAGGAAAGCCTGCATCCCAGTACGATAGATATGGGTCTGCAGCGAGTGCGTGAAGTCTGGAACAGGCTTTATCCTGCAGAATTCAAACCACTGGTAATTACCGTAGCAGGGACCAATGGCAAAGGCTCCTGCAGTGCCATGCTCGAATCTGTTTATCGCCATGCCGGTTATCGTGTCGGTTGTTATTCTTCTCCGCATCTCATCCACTATAACGAACGTATCCAGATCGACGGTGATGCTGTCGATGATGCTGCCTTGTGTGCAGCCTTTGAAGCGGTTGATCAGGCCCGCGCAGATGTCTCCATTACTTATTTTGAATTCGGTACCCTGGCGGCATTATGGCTATTTGCGCAAGCTGATCTGGACGCGGTGATTCTCGAAGTGGGCCTGGGCGGACGACTGGATGCGGTGAATATCATAGATGCTGATGTGGCATTATTGACCTCAGTCGGTCTGGATCATCAAGACTGGCTCGGGCATGAGCGCGAATCGATTGGCCTGGAAAAAGCGGGTATTTTCAGAACTGCCCGACCTGCCATTTGTGCAGAGATAAGCCCACCTGAAAGTGTGCTGGTCTACGCCAGGGAAATAGATGCTAATTGCCTGGTATTCGGCCAGGCGTATCGTATTGATGTAATAGAAGGATCCTGGTCATGGCATGGGCCCGATAAGCAATCACGTTATGGTTTACCCATGCCATCCTTACGCGGTAATAAGCAAATTGAAAACGCCGCAGCAGTTATCATGGTCATTGAAACGCTGGCTGCGCGTATGCCGGTGAGCCAGTCCCATCTTCGTCAAGGCTTACGAGAGGTGAGTTTGCCGGGTCGTTTTCAGGTATTGGCGGGTGATCCGCCTGTCATACTTGATGTTGCGCATAATCCACAAGCAATCGAGGTGCTGGTCGACAATCTCCAGGCATTTGCCTGTTCGGGGCGTGTTCTGGCTGTTTTTGGTATGCTCGAGGATAAGGATGTCGCTGGCGTGGTCAAGCTACTCACAGCAAAAGTGGATCAATGGTATCTGGCGAGCATCAACGCGGCACGTGGTCTGGATGCTGAGCAGCTGGCGCCTATTCTCGAGTCTGTAGGAGTAAAGAAATATCACCTAAATCATGATATTAGCAGTGCTTTTGATAAGGCCAGAGCCGATGCCAGGGCGGGTGATTGCATCCTGGTTTGCGGATCTTTCTATAGTGTTGCTGAAGTCTTGCGCCAACAGCGAGTAAAAGGCTATTAAAGTCGGGGCTAATGATGTCTGTTGCAGGAATTAACATTGTTTTTTTATTGACTGATATTTTTACAGGTGTGCAAGCGTTTATTCATGTAGAATAATGCAATAAAGAAGAGGTGAATTTTTGGTGGAACAAGCATTGAAACAACGACTGGTTGGAGCTGCAGTTATCATCGCTGTGGGAGTCATTGTTATCCCTGTACTACTGAATGGTGCTGGTGAGCGGCAGTTAAGAAAAATGCCTGATGCACCCTCGCCAACATACACTTCCAGACCAGGCATGGTTGCTGAGGAAAAAATATCAGGCTCAGGGAATAAAAATACTGCCAGAATCGTGTTGACCTTGCCTGATATTGAAAGTGAAAGCGCGCTTGACAAGAAAGAAAAGTCGAAGCCCGATACCACAGCAAGCAAGGCAGTTCCAGTGCCTACGCTGAAAAACAAACAGTCCGATAAACCAGAGCCCGCTAAAGCGAAATCCACCACAGACAAAGCAGTGGCGACTGTAGCAATTAAAGAGCCGCCGAAAAAAGCAGCAAAAGAGTTAGCAAAAAAACCAACTATTACGACAAAACCGATTCCACCCGTGACAGAAAAAAGCACCATTCGCCGCTCTCAAGATGGTGTTTGGGTAGTCCAGGTGGGTAGTTTTACCGATGCAAAAAAAGCTTTCCAGTTCCGCGATAAGTTACGTAAAAAAAAGCATAAGGCGTTTATTGAAAAAATCAGTGGTCGTAGTGGGCAAAGCCTGTACCGAGTCAGGGTGGGCCCATTGCCAAGCAGGGACAAGGCTGATGGTCTGTCAGCGAAATTGAAGCGAGATGGCATTGAGGGTTTTGTTACCCGGCATCCATGAAAGTAACAAAGAAACTCTATCTATATGATTTTAATATTTAATTATGCTAGACATGCGACAAAATCATGCATTCTTAAAATATTTACCTCGTTATTACTGGATTTGATTTCAGTACCATGGTGAGTCTGTTAAAATGCGCAACATTTCATAATCAATGATTCAGAGGTTATTGCACAGATGAACTGGATTGATGTTGCTATACTAATTATTATTTCCTTGTCCGCTGTTATCAGCCTGTTTCGTGGTTTTGTGCGTGAAGCAGTTTCTTTGGCTACCTGGGTATTGGCGTTTTGGGTGGCTATCAGTTTTTCTGATAAAATGGCGCCCTTATTCGAAAGCATGATTGAATCACCCACAATACGATTAACGGTTGCCTTTGCGTCTTTATTCCTGATAACACTGATAGCCGGCGCTCTGGTTAACTATCTTATCGGTCAACTGGTTCAAAAGACCGGCATGGGAGGAACCGATCGAATGCTGGGCATTATTTTCGGTATTGGTCGTGGTATTGTGATTGTCGGCGTTCTGGTCTTGTTGGGAGGTATCCCGCCATTGTTCGAGGAAGTCTGGTGGCAGGAATCCATGTTAATTAAACATTTTCAGGATATGGCCATCTGGATGCGCGACTTTCTGCCGCCCGATATGGCGAAAAACTTTGTTTTTAAATAAGTGTTGCGGGTAAGGACGCTGGCAATCTCGGATTGATCAACCAGGTAGAATTAAGGTGTAACTATGTGCGGGATCGTTGGTATAGTTTCTAAAAGACCAGTCAATCAGGATATTTACGATGCGCTGACTGTGTTACAACATCGTGGCCAGGACGCGGCAGGAATCATGACCAGTGATGAAAATAATCGCTTACATCTGCGTAAAGATAATGGCCTGGTCAGCGACGTATTTCATACCCGTCATATGCTTAAGTTAACCGGTAAAATGGGGATAGGCCATGTACGTTATCCTACTGCCGGTTGTTCCAGTTCAGCAGAAGCCCAGCCATTTTATGTTAATTCGCCGTATGGAATTTCATTGGCCCATAATGGCAACCTGACGAATGCAAAATCTTTGAAAGAGAGTTTGTTTCGTGAGGATCTTCGTCATATTAATACCGATTCTGATTCTGAAATCCTGGTGAATATCTTTGCTCATGAGTTACATCATGGCAAACATCTCATTAATGAAAACGATATATTTGATGCCGTGAAATCGGTGCATCGACGGTGTATTGGTGGATATGCGGTTGTCGCGATGATTACCGGTCACGGTATCGTTGGTTTTCGTGATCCAAATGGAATACGTCCGGTGGTATTTGGTAAACGTGAAACCGACAATGGCGTTGAATACATGATTGCTTCCGAGAGCGTTGCTCTAGATGCGATCGGGTTTGAACTGATCAGGGACATTGCTCCAGGAGAAGCTGTTTATATTAACAAGGAAGGCCAGTTGTTTACCCAGCAATGTTCTGATAATCCGGTTAATGCGCCTTGTTTATTTGAATATGTCTATCTGGCCAGACCGGATTCCATTATCGATAATATATCGGTCTATAAGGCACGCTTGCGTATGGGGGAGATGCTGGCGGATAAAATCCTGCGTGAATTCCCCGATCATGATATCGATGTCGTTATTCCGATTCCTGATACCAGTCGTACATCAGCCTTGCAGCTGGCTAATTCTCTGGGCATCAAATATCGCGAAGGTTTCATAAAAAACCGATATATTGGCCGAACTTTTATTATGCCGGGCCAGAAGCAGCGCAAGAAATCAGTCAGGCAAAAATTGAATGCTATTGATCTGGAGTTCAGGGGAAAAAATGTTTTGCTGGTAGATGATTCAATTGTCAGGGGAACTACTTCACAGCAAATCATCCAGATGGCGCGCGAGGCCGGTGCTAACAAGGTCTATTTCGCTTCAGCAGCACCGATGGTGCAGTTCCCTAATGTCTATGGCATTGACATGCCTTCGGCGAGTGAACTGGTCGCTCATGGCAAAACGGTCGAACAAGTGAATGAACTGATCGGTTCAGACTGGTTGATTTTCCAGGACCTGGATGCCCTGGAAGAATCAGTGCGGCGGGGTAATCCAGGCATCAAACAATTCGACGCGTCAGTGTTTAACAATCAGTATATTACCGGCGATGTCACTCAGGAATACCTGGACGTGCTGGAGCAGAAGCGTAATGACAGCGCAAAAAATGATGATGATGCTGATATCAACGATGCGGTAGATGGCATGGGATCTGCCTTGATTGATATGCATAATTCTCGCTAGTCTTTACATTAACTGGTTGACAAAGCTTCAACTATTTTCTAATCTTGATATACAGCGCCGATTTGAGCTTCAGCTTGCGGGCGCTTAATAAATTCAGCTAAAGCGTGTCCGACCTGCTTTAGCATAGCTAATGCGGGTTTTTTTGTATCCGCTCAATGTTCAATGAGTGAGGAATACCATCATGTCTGATGATCACAACGACTATTATCTGGATACCCTGGCGGTCAGGGCAGGGCAGGTACGCACGGCAGAGGGAGAACATGCCGAACCTATCTTTCCTACATCCAGTTATGTGTTCGATAGTGCTGCGGCCGCTGCCGCGCGTTTCTCGGGTGAACAGCCGGGAAATATTTATTCACGCTTCACCAATCCTACCGTGCGTACTTTTGAGCAAAGGCTTGCGGCGATGGAAGGTGGTGAGCGTTGTGTCGCGACTGCCTCGGGCATGGCCGCTATCTATGCAACTTGTGCCGGAATTTTACGCCAGGGCGACCATATTATATCGTCGCGTAGTATCTTTGGTAGCACCGTCATCCTGTTTAATAATTATCTGGCAAAATTCGGCATTGAAACCAGTTATGTTGATCAGACTGACATGCAGTCATGGTCAGATGCATTCAAGCCTAATACGCGTTTATTGTTTCTGGAAACCCCGTCTAACCCGCTGACTGAAATAGCGGACATTGGTTTATTGGCAAAGCTGGCGCATGATCACGATTGCTTGCTCGTCGTTGATAATTGTTTTTGTACGCCTGCCTTGCAGCGCCCGCTGGATCTGGGTGCTGATATCGTCATTCATTCGGCGACCAAATATATAGATGGACAGGGTCGTTGCGTGGGTGGTGCAGTGGTAGGTACTGAGCAGGTGGTCGGTACCGATGTTTACGGATTTTTACGCACCGCCGGCCCTACCATGAGTCCGTTCAATGCCTGGGTGTTTCTCAAGGGCCTGGAAACGCTGGGTTTGCGGATGGAACGACATTGTCAGAGTGCACAGGCAATAGCCAGTTGGTTGGAGCAGCAGGAAAATGTTGAGCGTGTTTACTACCCTGGTCTAAAATCACATCCACAGCACCAACTGGCCAGTGAGCAAATGCAGGGTTATGGCGGTATCGTTTCTTTTCAGGTCAAAGGGGGTAAGGAAGCCGCCTGGCGTGTGATTGATGCGACGCAAATGCTGTCGATTACCGCCAATTTGGGTGATACCAAGACCACAATCACACACCCTGGTACTACCACGCATGGCAGGCTCACACCTGAAGAGCGCGAGCAGGCGGGTATCAGTGACGGCCTCATTCGGGTGGCTGTTGGCCTTGAAGATATCAGGGATATTAAAAATGATCTTGCCAGGGGTTTGTAGTTTTTCGTAAAGGCCTGGTCGCCTACAGAAAAAGTTGACTTCTTTTGGGGCTGTTATTCTCCAATCCAGCTGGGATTGATTTAAATGCGATGGCGTTTACGTTAACATGTGCCAATGCCTGAAATGTCCTCATCTATCTCATTGTATGCAGCAGTCAAACATTGTCTGTATTGTAGCGATATCAATGAAAAGGTACGCCTGACCCAGTTTATTGCCCGCCAGTGGCGCGATGGCTTGCTTGATCTTACAGAAACCGATTCAGTCGAGTCTATTGCCGATGCTGGCAGGCCACCATTACCTGCATTGGTTTCTCCGGCCAAGCTGGCCAAAAGAAGCATCAATACCCTGCAAGGCCGTCAGGCTTTGATTCATGCTATTTGCCACATAGAATTTAATGCTATTAATCTGGCGCTGGATGCTGTCTATCGCTTTCGTGATATGCCGCGCGACTATTATAGCGACTGGATGCAAGTGGCATATGAAGAGGCCTACCATTTTTCCCTATTACGAGAACGCTTGCAGCAAATGGACTGCGATTATGGTGATTTCAATGCCCACAATGGATTATGGGAAATGGCGTGCAAGACTGACCATGATGTTATGGTTCGTATGGCGCTGGTGCCAAGGGTGCTCGAGGCCAGAGGGCTGGATGTGACACCAGGTATGATTCAGCGGCTGCGCAGTGCAGGTGACTTGCGTACGGTGGCATTATTAGAGATTATTTTACGCGACGAAGTCGGGCATGTGGCTATTGGTACGCAATGGTTCCAGTATCTGTGTCAGCAGCGTAATATTAATGCAGATCAAACTTTTGCGGATCTATTGCAAACGTATATGAAAGGACACGTGAAGGGCCCGTTTTATGAACAGGGTCGTCGTGAGGCCGGTTTTTCAGAAGTTGAACTTAATATGTTAAAACAGCAAGCAGGTTACCATGAATAGATTATCAATTATTAGTATTGTCAGTATCTTCAGTATGAGTTTTTTACTCTCCTGTACCTCCGAGGAAGCGGTACAAAAATCAACGGATTTAATGCTGTTGTATCAGGAGTCTGAACCAGGCATTGATCCCTATTCCACCCGTGTACTGCTTACTGAACAATTTTTACGTCTCGACGAAGGCAGTGATCAGAGTAATTTCACCTTGTTTGATCGGGAAAAAAATATTATTTATACCGTTGCGCATGAGCAGAAAAGGATTATGCAGGTCAAACCTGTAAAGACAGAAAATACAGTGACTCATCGTCTGGAAATGGATGCTAATAAACTCGATGATAAAGAGCTGCCAAGTATTGAGGGTAAACGGCCTGTGCATTATCAGTTACAGGTTAATGGTCATGTTTGTTCTGATGTCTATGTCATCAAGGATTTTAACGAGGAAGTAAATACAGCCATGTCTGAATTCAAGCGCATACTGGCCAGTATCCATCTGGGGAATATCAACAATACACCGGCAGAAATGCTGGATGAGTGTTTCCTCGCCCATGAAGTCAAGTATCCATCGCGTAGCATGCAATTCGGCTTCCCCATTTTACAGAAGGACGCCAATGGCGCGACACGTCTTCTGTTGGATTATAAGCGTGACTATAAGGCATCACCGGATTTATTTAAATTACCTCCTGACTACCGCATGACCGATATGTCAGGAGCATCTCTTGATATTGCCTCATAATGGCCAGCAATTAATTTTAAGCATAGAAGATTTATAAACATCAAAAAATGACCAGCATATAATGATCCGACGCATACAAAAAACCATCATTGCACTGATTAATATTATGTTGGCGTTGAGTGTGTCAGCCAGCCCTTTGCTTTCAGAAGATGAAAGCTTGTTGGCAGAAAAAATATCGTTTGACCGTAATATTCTCGAAATAATCAAACAATCGGGTCATCGTATCGAAGCACTCACCGGTATTAATCAGTCAGGCAATGAAATTATTGTCAGTGGGTTGTCATTTGTCGCTACTGAACATCAATCATCGAAGTTTATGCAAAAGTACAGCAATAAAATACAAGCCCTGGGTTATCAGTTATTCAGGCAGGAGCGTGGCTATGGCTATACCAGGGATCGCCTGGCGATCATAAAGAGTAGCAATATGTACGATATCCTCCGGATCAGAAAAACTCATGCCTATACAGATAACTTGAGTACCGAAAAAATAATCACAAAACTCAAGCATTGGGACAAGCAATATGGCCTTAGTATTATCGGTGCGGGATATAACTGGTTGAATCTTAAATTAGACCGGCTGCCTGAAAGTCTGCCGCTGTTTGCAGATGAGGTGCTGGCATTTTGTCCTGATGTATTGTCGTTTAGTGCAGGTACCGTCACCCAGCTTCAGCAGGAAATTAAAGCAGACAGGATGTTATTTTTACGCTGGAATTAGTCTTGGCTGATACCCGGGCAATAAATTTCCTTGCACAACCCCGTTTCTTGTTTGAGCAAAAAAATATTATTGGAGTATCTGGGTCAATGAAATTTTGTAGTGATTGTGGGGAATCTGTCATATTAGCTATACCGGAAGGTGATCATCTTCCTCGCTATGTCTGCAGAGTCTGTGACACCATTCATTATCAGAATCCAAAAATTGTGACTGGCTGCATCCCCGAGTGGCAAGATAAGATTTTACTATGCAGGCGGGCCATAGAGCCACGCTATGGTTTGTGGACATTACCTGCAGGCTTTATGGAAAACCATGAGACGACGGCACAGGGGGCCGCCAGAGAGACACGCGAGGAGACACGCCTCGAGGTTGAAATCATGAGCTTGTACGCACTTTTTAATATTCCTCATATCAGTCAGGTCTATTTAATGTTTCGTGCACGCATGCATGACATGAGCTTTGGCCCAACCCCCGAGAGTCTGGAAGTTGAACTGTTTTCAGAAGCGGAGATACCCTGGGAGCAACTGGCTTTTCCGGTTGTGAAAGAAACCTTAAAACGTTATTTTGCTGATCGCCAACAAGGCGAATATAAACTGCAAGTCGCTGATATCACGCCTGCCATGAGAAATAGAATGGGCGCACCCTGGAATAAATAAAGTAGCTGGAATATTTTCAGGACTGATTTAATGCCTGGCAAGGGTTTCCAGATGATATTGCTGGTCATGGCATCTCAACACGCTTCCTTGTGCATACCAGTCGCCGAGTACAATCCTTTGAAATTGAGTGTTATCCCTGTTCCATTGATGCTTGCCAGGTCGATGTGTGTGGCCATGTATTAAAGTCTTTATGCCATATTCCTGCATATACAGATCAACAGTGGCTTGTGATACATCCATAATTTCTTCTGATTTGGCCTGCGTTTTCAGCTGGCTTTGCTGGCGTAAATCTTTTGCAAATTGTTTGCGCACCTGTAATGGTGATTGCAGTATTTCTTTTTGCCACTGGGGATCGCGCACCTGCTGACGTAAGGCCTGGTATTCTACATCGCCGGTGCAGAGCAGGTCGCCATGCATGATCAGGACATTCTCTCCATACAGATCGAGCAAGTGTGGATCAGAGAGCAAAGTGCAGCCGGCATTTTTTTCAAAGTCTTTACCGATGAGAAAATCTCGATTGCCATGTTGAATATAAATAGGCGTACCTGAATGGCTGAGTTCTTTGAGCGCCTCGATGGTTTTCAGGTGATCGCTATTATCATCATCGTCACCGAGCCAGACCTCGAACAGATCGCCGAGAATGTAAAGGGCATCACTGCCCTTTGCATCCCGCTGTAAAAACTCGAAAAACTGCCGCTGGATTTCCGGATGTTCTGAATCCATGTGCAAATCCGAAATGAACAGGGTTTCTCCCTGCATTATTCGCTAGCTGCTTCGATAACGTTTACCTCTTCGATAATGACATCTTCAACGGGCACATCCTGATGCATGCCTGCAGAACCGGTCGCGACTTTTTCAATCGCTTGCACAACGTCCATACCTTCAGTCACTTTACCGAAAACACAGTAACCCCAACCTTGTGGTGTGGGCGCACTGTAGTTCAGGAATGCATTATCTTTCAGGTTAATGAAGAATTGAGAACTGGCGGAATCAGGATCGGGTGTACGTGCCATGGCGATAGTGCCAGTATCGTTTGTAAGACCATTGTCTGCTTCATTTTTAATGTTGGCATTGGTGTCTTTCTGGGTCATGCCAGGAATAAAACCACCCCCTTGAATCATGAAGCCAGGGATGACACGGTGGAATATGGTGCCATTGAAATGGCCGGATTCTATATAGTCAATGAAGTTTTTCACAGTAATAGGGGCTTTGTCTGCATAGAGTTCCAGCTTAATGGTGCCATGGTTAGTCTTCACGGATATATTCATGGTATTGCTTCCTGTTGGTTTTGGTTGTTGTTTTACTACTTGTTTGGGTTTTTCGGTGGGTTCTATCTGCTTTTGTGTCGCGAAAATTGCGAAAATGACCAATATTATTACGATGGCCAGGCTGATATAACGGGACATTGATCATTACCTCCATTTTTCCAGGCTGTATGATAATGCTTTTTTGCATTGGCTACAAAACCGTGATTGAAAAATCTGGCAGGGTATTTCCGCATAGCCAGCATACTGATAGACTAGCGGGCCAGAGACGCGAAGCAAAATCGGGAAAAACCCGCTGGAATGCCAAATGTTAGAGATTTATAACAATCTGAGTCGAAAAAAAGAGCCATTTACACCCATCAATCCCGAAAACGTAGGGATATACGTCTGTGGCATGACAGTCTACGATCTCTGTCACCTTGGACACGCCCGTGTGCTGGTGGTGTTTGATGTGGTGTATCGTTATTTGTGCCATATTTATGGAAAAGAGCAGGTGAATTATGTGCGTAATATTACCGATATTGACGACAAGATTATTCATCGCGCCAATGAAAATGGCGAGGTGTTCAGTGAGCTGACCGAGCGCTTTATCGAGGAAATGCATGCCGACTCGAAGGCATTGAATGTGTTGTCACCCAATCAGGAGCCGCGCGCGACAACACATATGCCGGAAATAATCAGCATGATACAGGCACTGATCAACAAAGGTTTTGCCTATGCTGCCGAGAATGGTGATGTTTACTACGACGTCAGCGAATTCAGTCACTATGGGCAACTATCAGGAAAAAAACTCGAGGATTTACGGGCAGGTTCGCGTGTCGCTGTGGACGAAGCCAAGCACGATCCGCTGGATTTTGTATTATGGAAAGCCGCCAAGCCGGATGAACCCCATTGGGATTCACCCTGGGGAAAGGGTCGGCCAGGCTGGCACATTGAATGCTCAGCTATGTCGACGCATTGTCTTGGCAACCATTTTGATATACATGGTGGCGGTATGGATCTGCAATTCCCGCATCATGAGAATGAGATCGCGCAGTCCGAGGGTGCGACCGGTGAAAAATTTGTCAATGTATGGATGCATAATGGTTTTGTGCGCATTGATGATGAAAAAATGTCAAAGTCATTGGGCAACTTTTTTACCGTGCGTGAAATTTTACAGCAGTACCGCGCAGAAGTGATCCGTTATTTTATTCTGAACAGCCAATACCGTAGTCCACTCAATTATTCAGATGCACAGCTTGATAGTGCGCAGGCGGCCTTGGAAGGTTTCTATACGGCCTTACGCGGCCTGACAATTAGTTCAGTGGATGATACGGGTGAGTACGGCCAACGGTTTTATGCAGCTATGGATGATGACTTTAACACGGCAGGCGCCATCGCGGTGTTGGCTGAATTACGTAAAGACATCAACCAGACGAAGGCAGCGGATATAGAAAAGGCCAACCACCTGGGCGGCATACTGATAGCACTAGCCGGATTGCTGGGTATTTTGCAGGAAGACGCTGATCATTTCCTCAAGCAGGGGGGCAATCCTCATGGCGAGGGAGGCTTGAGTGATGAGGAAATCAATGCCTTGATAGCGCAACGAAATGATGCCCGGACAGCGAAGAACTGGGCCGAATCAGACCGAATTCGTGACCTGTTTAAACAAGAGGGCATCGTGGTGGAAGACAGCGCCAAGGAAACGACCTGGCGGCGTGAATAGCAGCACTTTCCTGCATCCTCAACAACTGATTCCATTACTCTAAATTGATCAAACCACAATACCGTGGATCAATAATATGGTATATAGAGGCTTTAATTTCAGCGTCACTGACATCACGTAAAATTTGGGAAAAACATTCTAAATAACTTGCAATTTATCTAAAATGGGAAAATAATCCCAATCATATAGGACGAGATGACCAGGAGAGGTATATTTTGATATTTAATACTGTGAGGAATGGGATTAGATGGAACAATCGAAATTATTAATCAATAAGTCAGGAGCAAGAAAATTTACAGACCCGGGAATAGCGACAGGCATGTTAGCACTGGTCGTTCTGTTCATGTCTGCGTGCGGCGGCGGTGGCGGTGGAAGTTCAGCGACTGGCACTAGCACCTATTCAGGCACGATTACCGGTTTTGGCAGCGTGTTTGTGAATGGAATTGAATTTGAAACGCAGAGTTCTACTATTTCGATAGATGATGCCAGTGGTTTGGAAGATGACCTGAAGGTAGGTATGCAGGTCACTGTCGTTGGTAGTGTGGATCCCGGTGGAACGACCGGAACAGCGACAGCCATCACCTTTCGTGATGAGCTTGAAGGTATTGTGATCAGTAATAGTATTCCAGCCGGTCAGAAGACAGGCGACATGAATATCATGGGTCAAACGGTCAGTGTCAGTACATCAACTATTATTGAAGGCGTGGCAACACCTGATTTGATTACTCAAGACATGATTGTGGAAGTCAGTGGCCACTCTTCGGGCATGGGTTTCATCCAGGCTACGCGAATTGAAGTCAAAGCATCTGATCTGGCTACATACCTTGCTACTCACCCCGAAGGAATCGAGGTTAAAGGCGTAATCGCAAACCATGATCAGAATACTAATAAATTTGATCTGGGTGGTATTACCGTCGATTATTCAGCTGCGATTCTGGATGACATGCCGACAGGTAACTTTGATACCTTGTACGTAGAGGTTAAAAGCACTACCGGTATCGATAGTGGTACCGGTGAGTTAATAGCGAGCAAGGTTGAGCTCGAAAGTCATGGTGATATGGGTCATGAGGGGGATGATAATGAAGAGATGGAAATCAAGGGGCTGGTTACCACTGCAATCGACGGAAACAGTTTTGCAGTTGATGGACAAGTTATCATCGTGAATGATAATACTGAGTATGAGGATATCTCCAGGTCCGGTTTAGTCGTTGATGTCATGGTGAAAGTTGAAGGTTATTACCTGAATGGTGAATTCACTGCAGAAGAAATCGAAGTTGAGCATGAATCCAGTAATGAGGTTTCTGGTATTGTCTCAACTATTGATGCGACCGCGACCAATACAGGGTCAGTCACGCTACAGAATGGCACTGTTATCCTGATCACAAGTGCGACCATAATGAAAGACAGCCGTGATGACGGCTTTGTTCCAGATCAGAAATTTAATCTGCAATCCTTGTCACAAGGTGATTATGTCGAAATCCATTACTATGATAATAATGGAGCACTGACCGCGAGCAAACTGGAGCGTGAAGATATGTAGAAGGCGCTTACACGACATAAAGAAGCCGCAGTTATCTGCGGCTTTTTTATGTCTGTTATATTGAAAAATATATCCGAGAATACCAAATACGGGCATACCAAATACGGGAATAAAACATCCCATGGAAGCGTTTATTTTATCGATAGTTTTTTTGTTAACGTGACGACGTATGACAAATATCTGGAAAAGACGATATACTCGTCTGTAATATAAATAAAATAATGAGTCAAAACATGTCAGGAACCGATATAAGTACTCAGTCATCATTCAAACAGTTACGTTCACATCTCGAAAGTATTATTGTTGGCCAGTCGGCTTTGCTGGACAGATTGCTGATTGGATTATTGACTGGCGGCCACATTCTTCTCGAAGGTGCGCCAGGGCTGGCCAAAACAACCGCAGTGAATACACTCGCCAGTGGCGTGCATGCCAGTGCGCAGCGTATACAATTTACACCTGATCTGATGCCGGGTGATCTTACCGGCACCGAAATTTTTGATGCCAGTAAAGGTGAATTCCGTTTTGTTCCGGGGCCGGTGTTTCATGAAATTGTGCTGGCCGATGAAATTAATCGTGCTCCACCCAAAGTGCAGTCAGCCTTGCTTGAGGCCATGCAGGAACACCAGGTCACAGTCAATGGCGTCACACGCCCGTTGCCTGAGTTGTTTATTGTTATGGCCACCCAGAATCCACTGGAGCAATCGGGTACCTATCCATTGCCGGAAGCACAGCTGGATCGCTTTCTTTTGCATGTGGAGCTGGATTACCCTAGTGCCGAAGAAGAACTGGAGATACTTCAGCGCGATAAAAGAATGCAATTACAGGGAGAAGCCAGCAAACTGGAAACAAGCATTACGCCGGAAACTGTACTCCAGGCAAGGAAGACAGTAGCTGCCATTCATGTTGAGGAGGGCATTGAACGCTACATCGTTCAATTGGTGGGGAGCACGCGTCAACTGGGTAAGCTTGTACCCGAATGGCAGGACTTTATTGAAGTGGGTGCATCACCACGAGCTTCTCTGGCTTCACTCAGGGCAGCCAGTGCCATGGCTTACCTGCAAGGCCGCGACTATGTTATTCCGGATGATGTGATTGAAATACTGCCGGATGTATTGCGTCATCGCATTATATTATCGTTTGCCGCACAGGCGCAGGGTGTGGATAAAAATCGTATTATACAGACCATCATTGACAGGGTACCCATGCCCTGATTTCCTATGAAGCCGAATAAGCGACCGGGACGACAAAGCAACCCCTTACTCGAACCTGTTTTGAGTAGTGAGGAGGTTCTTTATTGTTTTAACAGAGGATTGTCATCGGTTTCGCTGTCGGGTACCGTCAATCGTCAGAGTGCCCAGTCCAGGAGCGGCACTCATACTTCTTTTTTTCGTGGCAGTGGGCTGGACTACGATGACAGTCGTGCCTATCAACCAGGTGATGAACTAAGAAATATCAACTGGCGCTTGATGGCAAGAAGCTCACATTTGTATACAAAGGTTTTTCAGGAAGAGCGCGAATCCAGTGTCATGCTGATTATTGATCGTCGTGCTCCTATGCGTTTTGGTACACGTGAACGATTGAAAGTGACGCGTGCCGTGGAAATCGCCTGCTATCTGGCGGGCTTATCATTGGCACGAGGGTATTCTGTAGGCGTCACTTTATTACAACCAGAAATCCGACGCTTACCTTCTCAGCGTGCGCAAAGCCGCATTCGCGATTGTCTGGCCAGCGCAGCGAGTGCCTGCCCGCCATTGAATGCCGTCAGTGATGAAGTCAAGCTGTCGGCCATTCTGTCGCATCTGCGATACAGCGCAACGGCTGGCAGTCGCTTGATTCTGGTCAGCGATTTCCACGACCTGGAAGAATCTGACAGAACCGTATTGGCACAGTTGGCTGCACGATATCAACTGCAAGCTATTCAGGTTCTTGATCCTGTCGAGGAAACATTACCTGGCGGTGTCTGGCTGATTGATGGGTATACTGATACCAAGCCAGTTAAAATCAACGCTAATGATGCCAACTTACATCATAACTATCATATTGCCGTGCAGGAAAAGCAGGCTCTGATAGTGTCATTGTTCGAGCAAAACAGAATTCCGATGAGCAAATTGTATACGAATGAATCTTTTGATGATGTCGCAGAGAGGTTGATGCATGGCTGACTCAGTTGGCAGGCTTGATGGTTTGCGGGAAATTATAGCGCCCATGGCACCTGTGCAAGCCGACTATTCAATTTGGCTAATGGCGTGTCTTGCTAGCGGCGGGTTTTTTTTATTAATTTACTTTTATATCAGGTATCGTCGTCAGCCCATGTCAAAAGCACGACGACTATTTCGTCAACTCAAGCGACATAGCGAAAGCTGGAGTGCAGCACACTGTGGAGATTGCCTGAACAATATTTTGCGTTATTGTCAGCTTGCTGCTCAAGCAAATGCATTTAATGAAAATAGCCTGTTGCAACAGTCATGGCAACAATTACTGGATGATTGTAATTGTTTACGCTTCTCTGGCAGACAACATCAGCCTGAAACGCTACAACGTGTCATGGAGCAGACGCGAACATTGCTGTGGCCATCAGCATGAATCTGGCTGAACAAACATGGCAATTTCAGTTTGCCCAGTGGTACTGGTTGTGGCTACCGTTGTTATTACTACTGGCATTTTTTTTAATAAAATGGCTGGGATCCGGCCGAATACAATGGCAGCTCCCTGATGCATTGGTCAGTTTAAACCGGCCTTATTATCATCCAGCTTATGAGTTACTCAAAAATATAACCGATAGCAGAATCGCTTCTGAGCAGGGATATTTCAAACACATGCGGATGATACTGGTTTGGCTCTTTATTATTCTCTGTTGTATCGCCCTTGCGCGCCCCGAATGGATTCGTCAGCAATGGCAGCAGCCTGATCAATACCGCGATATTGTTTTTGTTGTCGATACATCAGTCAGCATGACGCAAAGAGATTATCTTCTTGATGGTGAACGCGTAGACCGCATGACATTGTTGAAGGGTGTTCTGTCCAGGTTTATCACTCAACTGCGTGGTGATAATGTCTCCATTGTTGTCTATGCGGATGCTGTATACACACTGGTGCCTCTGACTCGTGATCATGAGCTGGCCAAAACCATGTTGGCGCGAATCAATACCGGCCTCGCCGGGAGGACCTCGGCATTAGGAAATGCCCTGGCCCAGGCCGTTTATGAGGCACAACAATCCGCTAATCAGCAACGTGTATTGGTTTTGTTTACCGATGCGACCCGCTTGACCGGTGAAGTCGAAGTGGATGTCGCCACCGAAATGGCACGACAGGCAGGTTTACGTATCTATACGGTGGCTATTGGTGCGCGTACTGACGAGGCTTCAGAAAAACAACTGGCAGGCCTGATATATGATCCTGCGGATATACGTAAACTTGAAGCCATCGCCAGGCACAGTGGCGGTAAATTTTATTGGGCGGGCGATACCCGAACTCTTGGCACCGCCATCAAAGATATCGAACAAGCAGAGAGTCGCAAGGACAAGCCGCAAGTGCAGATTTTGCGCCAGCCTCTTTACCAGTGGCCATTATTACTGGCCTTGATTATTTTCAGTATGTTGCAATTTTTGAATTTACGCCAAAAGGCTCAATTATGACCGGTTTTGCCTGGAGCATCATTGAGTTCAGAGAGCCATGGTGGTTGTTACTGGCCTTGCAACCCTTATTGATATCACTGCTGATTTCATTCCAGTACCGTCGTCAAAGTCGGGCCTATGCTGATCCTGAACTCATGCCCTGGGTTGAAGTCAGTGCTGAACACTATGAAAATAAACATACAACACTATATTATCTGGCGATGCAGCTATGTTGGCTGCTGCTGGCTTTATCGATGGCTGGACCGCGCTACCCGGACCCACTGCCGCTTCCTGATCGTGCCAATGCAGCTGATATTATGGTTGTTATGGATGTTTCTCGATCCATGTCAGCCACAGATATCAGGCCAAGCCGGTTAAAACGGGCTAAAACCGAATTATTTCAGCTGTTACAACAGAACAGTACGGATCGTATTGGTATTATTCTGTTTGCAGGTCATGCACATTTGTTGACTCCATTGACCTGGGATCGAAAAGCATTGCATTTCTATATTGAAGGTATCCAGTCGAATTTGTTACCCACTGAAGGCAGCAATCTCGTCGAAGCCATTAGGCTGGCCAATCAATATTTACAAGGTAGTGAGCGTGCCGCCATTATGGTGTTAAGTGATGGCGAGACACAAAATGAGACAACCCTGTCAGATGAGTTGACGCAAACACCTTTATACATTATGGGTATGGGCAGTGAGACAGGTATTTCTATTCCTGCTGATGATGGCGGCTGGATCATGCATAACAACAGTGCGGTACGCTCCAGGCTTCAGCAGGCATCATTGCAGAAACTTGCCAGTGCCAGTGGTGGGCGTTATGTAAAAGTGACGGATGAGTCAGGAATGCTGGGTAAGCTGTACCAACAGACTGGGCGATTGAGTGACAAACCGGAGAAAGAAGCCAGTTTGGATCAATCATGGGTAGAGCTTTATGCCTGGGTGTTGTTGCCCGCCCTGTTGATATTATTTTTAATGTCTGTCAAATGGTCATTCAGGCTTCATCGGCAAAAGTTGTTGATGATCACCATGGTCCTGGTGCTAAGTAACCTGGTGCCAGTTGATCATGTGCATGCAGAAACGCTGGATCCCGGCCAGCATCAACAGGCTTTTGCCGCCTATTCAGAAAAGAATTATCAGGCAGCCATGGAAATCTATTCGATCCATACTGGCTATCTTGCCAGAATGGGAGAAGGGTCCAGTGCCTACCAACTTAAAGATTATGCCCGCTCAATTACCCAGTTCACCCAGGCCTTTCTGATTGCAAACGATGACAATGAGCGAGCCAACGCGCTTTATAATCTGGCAAATAGTTTCTTCCAGGTGGAAAAATACGATTCAGCATTAACAAGCTTTGAAGATGTGTTGCGTTACAATTCACAACATCAAGCAGCACAGGCTAATCTTGAATTTGTCCAGGCAGTGATTGACTCAATGGCTAAAGATCCCTTCTCAAAACTGGCCAGAGCAAAGCGTGCAGGCAGAGGGCCTCGGAGTCTAAAGGCGGATGAAAATACCCGCGGTAGTGGTGACTTTAGTCTGGATGATGAGGAAACCAAAAAAGAAACATCACGGAGTGCTGGTACAGATCAGGACCCCGGCTTGCTTGATGTTATTGCCAGTGGTGAAGGTCGTGTACAGGTGGCCGATGAAAGTATTGTCGAGCAGGATGCATCTGTCATCGGACCTGTCAGCGTTGGCCGTTTATTTGAGGCGCGCAGGCTAGTGTTGAAAAGTAAGCGCGATCAGTCGGTATTGTGGAAGTCGCTTTTCGAGGATGAAGAGGGTTTTCCCGCACCTTTGGAGCGACCCGTGGTCGAGTCCGGTGTCTTGCCATGGTAATTATACGCATTATGTTGTTTATGTTTTATCTATTGATGGCATCAATGCCATTATCAGCCAGTGATGCCAGAAAGCTTGTAACAACAAGCAGTCAAAGTGTAGAGGTTAGTCAAGCCGATGTCTGGGTGCATAACAAAGACCTGGCTATTCAATACAACTTGTCTACACAATCAGTATTTGCGGGTGAAATGTTGACCTTGAACTATCGTCTGGAAACGAACGATGCATTCATCAGTTTACGCATCGAGAATGAAATTAAAAAAGGAGAGGAATACATTGTTTTAAGAACCCGCAAGCAGGAATTACCGCGCACGGCGGACAGACGTTATCGTTATGAGCTTAAGGTTCTCTATAATAATACTCGAAGTGGGGATTATTCTTTCAAGGTGCCAGTACTGGTGTACAGCGAAGGTGGTCGTGATACCTACCGTTTTCATTTTGCCAATCAAAGAATACAGGTCAAAGCCTTACCACCTTACCTGCCACCCTATATTGCCCTGCAGGACACGCAGATCATATCGAGTATGTCCGAGCATTCGTCCTGGTATGACCCACTGGATACGGGCCGCGTGTATTTCTGGAATATTACTTTAAAAGCAAAGAATGCCAGCCTACAGGCCATGCCTGAGATAACTCAGCAAATAAGCAGTAATTTGAACATTGATTTTTTGCCCGCAGAAATTACCAGACAAACCGAAAAGCATCACGATACCGTGATTCAGCAGGTCCAGTATAGTATACCGTTCACACTGAAAAAGAATGGCTATTTCTCCATGCCAGCCATCCGTTTGCAATATTTTGACTCGCTGCAAAGACGCCTGATTTCCCGACAATACATTGAAGACAAAATGCTTTCTTTAAATCGCTATATACAGTGGCTAATCATGATTGGCGTGCTGCTGCTAGCCGCTTACTTGCTGAAGATAATTTCCGTCCCCTGTTTTCATGTCTACCAGCAATTGAGAATATTGTATCAAGGCAGAAAGCAACTGAGAAAAGCTGAAACAGCTCAGCAGGTTCATCAGGCTATGAAACTGTTTGGGAAGTCTCTGGGGTGGCCTGAGAACATAGGCTTAAAACAATGGAGCCAGAAATGGAATGCTTGCATGGGTGCTGATAACAGCCTCGATGAAGATATACGATTATTGGGACGTAAACTGTATAGTCTGCACCAGGATGAAGGTGAATTATTTATTCAGCAGAACATCCTGAGATCATCTTGCGTGCAACAAGGCTGGCAGTGCATCAGGAGTGTTATTGGTTAGTGCGTTTTTGATATACAAAAAAATAGCTTGAACTCAGCTTATAGCATGGTGTCATAATGCTGGTATCAGGTTCATTTCTGTTTAATTAATATATTATAATAACCTGTAAAGTAATCGGGAGAAAAAATTATGTCGCGAACACTCTTGCAAATGCTATTTTTCATGCTGCTAGTGCCGGTCAGTACCATGGTATCGTCTGCTGCAAAGTGAAGACCGTATGAAAATCGATAATGAGCATGTCAGCACATGGAACCAGTTTTCAGACCAGATCCTGGAGCTGCACATACGACAGATTGCCGGCAAGCAGATCAAACAAACACAGGTGAGTGGTGGTTATGCTTCAAATCCGGATTTCTATAACGAGGTTACTTATACCGATAAGGCCACAGGAAAAGTATTGAGTATTATTCAGTGGGAAAAAGATTCGCCTGAAGTCGTGCACAGTATTGAAGTGTTTGTGCGCGATAATAAAGGCAGAGTTATCAGAGATTACAGTGCGTCCTACCTTCCTGGTGCACGTAATGCGCCGGTACAGACCCTGATTAACCTGCATAATTACAATGGCGGGTTGCATGCTTATCGGCAGTTCGATGTCAGCAAGGATGTTATTTATGAATACTGCAAAGGTGAGTTTGGAGGTCAGCAGCATGAGCTGCGCTTGTTTGAGGAAGATATGGCCGCAACTGATTACGATTCACGCCAGATGTTGAAATCGCCTGTATACAAGGCCTGTTTCAAAGGCCTGCAAATGCATGTCGGTAAATATATTAAACCACAATAAATCATGGGCCGAGTGTTTTATTGCATTCACGAATTTAACTGGTGATGCTAGATTCGTGAGCATGGTGTAATTTTCACAAATCAGTCTGTCTATTTTCAAATAAAAAGACATTTCCAGCATCTTGCCAGGCATGCTTTCCTCAGCTTGATCATTATGTTATACATAACCACAAATAACATAAAACAGCGCAGGCATCACCCTATGTTTTACGGAATTCCGGAAGAAAAGCACGAGGCTTTCAGGCAAGCCTGTAACACCATAAAAGAGCTCTTTCCTGGCGTCTATGGTGCTGATATGTTGATCACTATTTCACGTAACCGCTCTTTCATGTTGGATTCTCATTTCACTGAGTGTTTTTCAAAATTTGCAGAAACCGAGCAGGAACAAAGCCTGGTATAGTGCTTACATACCCTGGCATGGGCTGCGGGGCTTCAGCAGTAAGGTTATATGCAAATATCTGCAGTTCGACTAGTCGGAAAAAATTACTTTCTATACGATACTTTCTCCGGTCTCCCAGTTGAAACCTCAACAGAAAAGGAACGCAAGGATTGGGATTATTCAAGCTATAGTTACGATGAGTTGTATAAGGAAGTATGTGATGCGTTTTCATCGTATCCGAACGTACATGTAGTGGCTGGCACTGTTCCCTTCGTATTCGATAAAGTTGCTCCTGAAAAAATTGCTTTTTTGCATATTGATATGAATTCAGAAATGGCGGAAATCATGGCGCTTGAGTATCTTTTAGACAAAGTGACTCCCGGTGGTATTATTGTATTCGATGATTTTGGCTGGATGGATAACCAGAACCAGATGATTGCCGAGTTGAAGTTTATGGCTCAGCGTGAACACATGGTACTAGAGATACCCGCGGGACAGGGTATTGTGATCAAGCATTCTTAGGACTTTTCCTGACAGATTGTGGCACTTGATCAGTCGGTATATTCCGTCGAGTACAGGCTGCTTGTATTGTGTTGAGCATCAAGGTGGCGACAGTCATCGGTCCAACTCCGCCGGGTACGGGAGTAATCCACGCAGCTCTTTGGCGCGCGCTGTCAAAATCAACATCGCCAGTCAGTTTGCCATCACTGGTACGGTGTATGCCGATATCAATGACGGTGGCACCCGGTCTAATCCATTCGCCCTTAACCAGTCCCTGCTTACCTGCGGCGACGACGAGAATTTCTGCGCGTTCAACCCATTGTTTCAGGTCTCGCGTGAATCGATGGCAGGTGGTTACCGTAGCGCCGGCCAGCAGTAATTCAAGTCCCATCGGTCGTCCAACATGATTGGATGCACCTACTACCAGTGCTTCGCGTCCATAAAACTCCTCACCAATATGTTCCAGTAACTTCATCACACCGAAGGGTGTACAGGAACGCAAAGTAGGCTTTCTGACGGCGAGCCGACCAATATTATAGGGATGGAAACCGTCGACATCTTTATCGGGTCTTATTCTTTCAATGACCGTCTCGGTGTCAATCTGTTGCGGGAGTGGAAATTGAACCAGAATACCATCAATGTCATTATCTTCGTTGAGTTGGTCAATCAGTGAAAGCAATGTTTGTTCAGAGGTGGATGCGGGCAGGTCGTAGGCTTTTGACATAATACCGACTTCCTCACAGGCATTACGCTTATTGCGCACATAAACCTGCGAAGCAGGATCAGTGCCTACCATGATGACTGCCAGGCCAGGCTTGAATGGCTGTGACTGAGCCAACAGGGAGATTTTCTTGCCAACCTCGGTTCTCAAATCCAGTGCGATTTTTTTGCCATCGATTATATTTGCACTCATGAAGTCTGTATTTCCTGTAAAAATCAGGCGTATTTTCGCATGCTTGACCATTGAGAGAAAGAGAATAATAAACCCTGTCCAGCAGGCTTCTTAGTATCAATGGGTTGTTATTATTATAAATCTGGAAAAATACTGATTTTGACTACAAAAATCGCCTGAATATTTGACCTGAACGAAGCCAAGTCGTATTATCCGTGTCCTTGTCGGCAACGGCATGTATCGGGGTATAGCGCAGTCTGGTAGCGCGCCTGCTTTGGGAGCAGGATGTCGGGAGTTCGAATCTCTCTACCCCGACCAAATATTGAAGATCTGGGCGAAATGGTGTCCAGGGTAGAGAGGTTCGAACTCCCGACGTATATATCAGGCAGTTCGACGAGCTGCGATAGCTGCGAAGAGCGTTGGCGCGAAGCGACAACGACCCCGAAGGGGTGAGGGCGTAGTGCCAATCCAATGGAAATATATTGGCGGTGCAAAGCCCGAATAATCTCTCTACCCCGACCAAATATAGAAATCTGGGCGAAATGGTGCCCAGGGTAGAGAGGTTCGAACTCCCGACGTATCAATCAGGCAGTTCGAAAGGAGCACTGGAAAGTGCGACTAACATCGACGCAGCGCGGCGATGGCCCCCGATCTGGCGATAGCCAGTCGTAAAACAGGCATTTGTCAGTTTAGTAAAAAGGCAAAGCCTGTATAGCTGGTATTAACCAGTGCAGTAAAAGAGGCAATGCCCGAACAATCTATTGTTGGTCATTTCTTGTTCAGGCAGGCGAGATATGCGCCCGTAGCTCATCTGGATAGAGCATCGGCCTTCTAAGCCGAGGGTAGCAGGTTCGAGTCCTGCCGGGCGTACCAAGTTTATGGTGGGCGTAGCTCAGTTGGTAGAGCTCCGGATTGTGATTCCGGCGGTCGTGGGTTCAATCCCCATCGTCCACCCCATATTCGGGCCATTAGCTCAGTTGGTAGAGCAGGAGACTCTTAATCTCTTGGTCGAGTGTTCGAGTCACTCATGGCCCACCAATTCTTATCGTCTTTGCTTTTATTGATTTTGATAATACTGGCAGATGATAAATTTCACGCTTCCACCTGTATGAATATCCATCAACTGTAAAAATAATATCTCTTTCCGGCTAAACTTTGTCTAGTTTCGCCCGATATAAATTAATATAGCTTAACAAGCAGACATTTATTCAAGCCTGATATACAAAACCAGGTTGTTTTTTTGTCCCTATATGTTAAATTATAACTAACAATTTTGTTATTGCATGTCAATCCTGGAATTTGCGGGAATTCAGGATTTAGAGCATGGACATGTAAATGATTGAAAATATTAATAAAGCGGGGTTATAACTATGGTCAAGATACCCATCTATTTTGATCTGGGCGGGATGCATCAGATTGCGATTTTTGAAGAAATGGATGATGGCACCTTCAGAAGAACAAACGAGCAACCGATGCGTTTTCTGCGAGATAATATTGAGGGTCTCGGCCCTGCCGTCGGTGAGCTGGTGACTAGTCGGTTTGACCGCGAAGAGCGATGCTGGCATACACCAACGGTATTGTTTAATCATCGGCCACAAAGCTTTTACCATTTTTTTCGTGAGCAAATTAAGCAACGCAAATTTTATGTATTTGCCCGAGGATCATTGTCCGGGCGTCTGACCCGCTTTGATTTACATGAGTTGCAGTTGAAATCGACAGTATCCAGACAGATCCAGTCATTGCTGGCTAAAAAGCTGGTCGAGGCCGTTTCTCTTGAGCTTGAGCATGTCCCTGCAGCAGAAGCAAGCACAGCCAATATTGTCGCCTGACAGAGCCAGTAGAGATTATCAGGCCTGAGTATTTATACCACGGGGCCTGGTATTTCACCTTTGCAAAAAACCAATAAAAATAATTGTTTTCATGCAATTATTGTCAATAGTTCCCCATGCAGCTGACTAAAGAACGGGCCTGGCTGGCCGTTATATGTTGCAAATGTATATATTGTTGACCCTTACGCGCAGCGGTCATTTATTGGGTAATTATTTTACTGGTATGTATCAACTCATTCTGAATGAAAAAAGAAGCAGGGTACGGAGCTTGCCTGACTTGCCGCCTTTCCCCGTGATCGGTCAACAGATCATGAGCCAGGTAACGAGTGAGCAAGTCGATATCCCGCGTCTTTCCAAAACCATTGAACAGGATCCGGCTGTTTTCAGCAGGATCATTGGTGTGGCCAATTCTGCATACTATGGTTGTCCGGACAAAATCTATACGATCAATCGTGCGATTGTTCGTGTACTGGGGCTCAGTGTTGTCAAAAGCCTGGCATTGGGTATTGTCCTCAACGAGCCATTCAAACATTCCTTATGCCACGGCTTCGACATGAAGCAATACTGGTTGCGCTCAATGTTTATCGCCATGACGGCGCGCTGGTTGGGGAGAAGAATAGAGCAGACCGAAAAAGATTTTCTCGACCAGGCCTATCTGGCCGGGATGCTGAATAACCTGGGTGAACTGGTGCTGGTGCATTTGTTTCCTTCTGAAATGAATGATGTCTATATGCGTCATGCAGGGCAAAGTGAAGTTGATATAGCGATGTTACAAGAGGAGATCATTGGTATTACCAGTCAGGAAGCCAGTACCATTCTGGCTAAAAAATGGCATTTACCTGAGAGCCTGCTAATAGTCTTTGAGCACGCTAATGATGCTGACTATGCTGGCACACACAAGCAACTGCTGCAGCTGATCAGTTTGTGTAAGCTCATCGCAGATGAAGAAGATTTAAACGTGTTGCTAGAGAATGCCGACATTCTGGCAGCGGCAGCAAAGTTGGGACTGGAATCGCAACAACTTGCCAAACTGCTGGAAAAAATACCGGCAATACATCATGACGTGGAAGATCTCGCCACCGTGTTGGCAAGGGAGTAGTCAATGAATTCCAAGTCACTGGCCAGCCTGTTTCAGTCTGTCAATCGAGGTACTGTCAATCTGATTGATTCATTGTCGGTTTTGACTGCGTTGACTGAACTCACTCATGTCGGTAATGAAGCTGAATTTCACACGAAAGTCCTCAAGGTGTTGCTGGAAAATCAGGACATAGAACACTGCGCTTTGTTCTTAAAAGAAAAGGGCAAGTTAAAGTTGCAGGCTACTGGTGCATGGGGTAGTACCAGCATTATAACGCGTCAACGAAAGGCAGAATGGGATAAGTATGACATGGCCTTTGAACATGGCCCTATAGGTGAAGCCGTCGCTTCCAGGAAAATTTTATCTCAACAATGTGAGCATCTGCCTGGTTTCTTTATACAGTTGCATGAAGACGCGATTGATCAAAATGATGTTGTCGGCGGCAGGGTGCAAACGAGTTCCATGATGTGCGTACCATTGTTCAGCGATGAGAGGGAGTATGGAATACTGTGTTTGCATCACTGCAAAAGTGAGTATTTTAATACAACACATGTGCATTTCTTTTCCTTGTTCGCTAAATTCTTCGTGCAGATTTTATTGAATTTCCGTTATACCCATGATCTTAAGGAGCAGGTAAAAGAGCGAACGGAACAGTTGGAAGACGCCTTAAAAGTGGCGAGAAAATTACAGCGTGATTTCAGGGACCTGTCACTTGTAGATGAACAGACCGGCTTACCTAATCGGCGATTTTTTTGTGATCAATCACAAACAGCCTTATCCAGGGCTACGCGCTATCAGCGTGCATTCAGTTGTTGTATTATCGAGATTAAACACATCGGCATTTTCTCCGAGCAAGACGGCTTACTGGCAGAAGATCAGCGCCTGCAAGCGCTCGCCGATATGCTGAAAATACTGGTGCGTGAAGCGGACATATTAGCCCATTTGCGTGGTGACCAATTTATAGTATCACTACCGGAAAGCGATGCAGGCGCGGCTATAGAGTTTGCCGAGCGCATCAAGCTGGCATTGTTGGAAGCGGGTAAGAACATTGATCTTTTTGATTCAGTACAGTTGCATATCGGCCTGGCAACATTAGATGCAGATATGCCGAACTCTTCAGAACTGGCTTTGAAAGAGCTCATGACCGGTGCTGACAGGGCCATGAGAGCGGCGAAAAACCTCGGCAAGAATATTTGCCATATACATGACCTGAATGGACATGATCTCGATATGAGTAATATTTCCTGAACTGTCCCGGCCCCATTGCAGGCTCCTTTGTGCTGTTTTTTTGTTCATAATTCCTCATCGGTATCGCAATTAACATATTGATTATTAAATAATTAAATTCATTTTAGCCCTGTGTCACGCTGTTATCAAAAGCGATCGTGCAAAATCACTATTAGATACGGTATAATCCATTTTTGATTGACAAAACATACGTATCTTTCTGTTCGGGTAGCCAGGTTCGTTTCCAATTGAAATACTTGTTTTGATCTGGTGGACGCATTATTCACCTGGTGTTGTTATGTCAGTCATAAAAAGCAATAGGCGAGAGTGGCGGAATTGGTACTTAGAAGCGATTAACGAGCAATTTGCGAGTTTTAGCGATTCTTAGGGTATAGGTTTCGAAAATCATTCCAGATTGAATGATTCTTTCGTGTTTAAGTTTTTGCGAGAGTGGCGGAATTGGTACTTAGAAGCGATTAACGAGCAATTTGCGAGTTTTAGCGATTCTTAGGGTATAGGTTTCGAAAATCATTCCAGATTGAATGATTCTTTCGTGTTTAAGTTTTTGCGAGAGTGGCGGAATTGGTAGACGCGCTGGATTTAGGTTCCTGTGGGGTAACCCGTGAGAGTTCGAGTCTCTCCTTTCGCACCATACTTTTACGGGCAATGATGATTGCCTGTTTTTTCATGATCACAATTAATCATTGGGTCGTTATTTAAGGATTTGAGGTAATACCATGCAAGTTTCAGTTGAATCTACCGGAACCCTGGGTCGTAAGATCACCGTCCAGGTGCCATCAGAACAGATTGACGACGCCGTTGACAAAAAGCTCAAGGATTTGAGCCGCTCGGTCAGACTGGATGGCTTTCGTCCGGGCAAAGTGCCATTAAAAGTAGTCAAACAAAAGTACAGTGGCCAGGTTCGTCAGGAAGTCATGGGCGAGGTATTGCAATCTACATTGTATGAAGCGATTAGCCAGGAAAAGCTGAAACCGGCTGAAGGCCCCAAAGTTGAAAATGTCAACATGGAGCCCGGTCAGGCAATGGAATACAGTGCGACATTTGAAGTCTACCCGGAAATAACGCTGACATCACTCGAAGGTAAAGCAGTAGAAAAAATCGTCTCCAGTGCTGAAGATGCAGATGTCGACAAAATGTTTGAAAAGCTGCAAACACAGCGCGTCGAATGGGAAAATGTTGAGCGTGCTGCTGAAGAAGCCGACCAGGTTATTATTAATTTTGTCGGACGTATTGATGATGTCGCTTTCGAAGGTGGTAAAGCCGAAAATGTGCCCTTGGTATTAGGTTCAAACAGCATGATCCCCGGTTTCGAAGATCAGTTGATCGGTGTCAAACAAGGTGAGCAGAAAACTATCGAGGTTACCTTCCCTGAAGATTATCAGAGTAAAGAAGTCGCAGGTAAAAAGGCTCAATTCGAAATTGACGTGCTCAAAGTGAATAAACCCGTATTGCCGGAATTAAATGATGAATTTGCCAAAAGTTTCGGTATTGCTGATGGCCTGGAGGCGTTTCGTCAGGAAGTCCGTAATAATATGGAGCGTGAATTGTCCACCCGCCTCAAAAACCAGATGAAAAATAATGTTATGGATGCTCTGCTGGAAGCCAATGAAGTGGAAGTGCCTCAGGCCTTGATCGATGATGAAATACAGAATTTAATCAAGCAAGCGATGGGTGATCGCCCTGATGCCTTGAAAGATGTCAATTTGCCCAAAGAATTATTCCAGGAGCAGGCAACCAAGCGTGTCGCCTTGGGTTTGCTAGTGGGAGAGGTTATTCAACAAAATAACCTGCAGGCCGATAAGGGAAATGTCATGAGTAAACTGGAAGAAATATCCAGTACCTATGAGCAACCCTCTGAGGTCATCAAGGCTTACAGTCAGAATCCAAAACTGATGCAAAGTCTGGAAGGACTTGTATTAGAGGACCTGGTTGTGGAATTATTGAGCAAGCAGTTGGAAATTAAAGAAAAAACCATGGCTTTTGATGACATCATGAATGAAAATGCGTCATAAATAGTCTATAGGTTCACTAAAGGAAACATAATAATGACCGATATTTTGCATAAGGGCGGAATGGATCCAAGAGCAGTGGGGCTGGTTCCCATTGTTGTAGAGCAAACTCCTAGAGGAGAGCGTTCCTACGATATCTACTCACGATTGCTGAAAGAGCGCGTGATATTCGTTGTTGGGCAAGTAGAGGATTACATGGCTAACCTGATTGTTGCGCAGTTACTGTTCCTCGAGTCGGAGAATCCGGACAAGGATATTCACATGTACATCAATTCGCCCGGTGGTTCAGTGACGGCAGGTTTGTCAATTTATGACACCATGCAGTTCGTTAAACCGCATGTGAGCACCATGTGTATAGGGCAGGCCGCCAGTATGGGCGCAGTGCTACTGGCAGGTGGAGAAAAGGGTAAACGTTATTGTCTACCTCACTCCAGGGTGATGATTCATCAACCCATGGGTGGTTTTCAGGGGCAGGCAGTAGACTTTGAAATACATGCAAAGGAAATACTGCATGTGCGCGAAAGACTGAACAAGATTCTGGCTGATCATACAGGTCAGCCTATGGATACCATAAAGATAGACACAGATCGTGATAACTTTATGAGTGGAGCACAAGCGGTTGAATACGGTCTGATAGATGAAGTACTTTCCAGTCGTCAGGCCAGTACCACGGAATAAATGCAAGTTTAACGTGGTTATTATCAACCCGGTTGTGGATCGAATAGAAATTTGTGGCACAGGAATTGCAGCTGACTTGAATTATATTGCAAGATGATGCAATGTAGTAACAGATAACCATATTGATGGTCTGAGGTTGAATATGAGTGACGATAAACACAACAAGGGTGATGACAGCGGTAAATTGCTGTACTGCTCCTTTTGCGGCAAGAGTCAGCACGAAGTAAGGAAACTGATTGCAGGTCCTTCTGTATTTGTCTGCGACGAATGCGTTGAGTTATGTAACGACATTATCCGTGAGGAAATGCAGGAAAAATCAACGACTGAAGATAGTCAGTTGCCTAAGCCAAGTGAAATAAACGATGTACTCAATGAATATGTCATCGGCCAGGCACGCGCGAAAAAAATTCTTTCAGTCGCTGTCTACAATCATTACAAGCGACTGGAAATTGCGCAATCACAAAATGACGTGGAAATATCCAAGAGTAACATTTTACTGATTGGCCCGACTGGCTGCGGTAAAACATTGCTGGCAGAAACTTTGGCGCGCTTGCTCAATGTTCCTTTCACTATCGCTGATGCAACCACGTTGACAGAAGCCGGGTATGTAGGCGAAGACGTTGAGAATATCATTCAGAAGTTGTTGCAGAAATGTGACTATGATGTAGAAAAGGCGCAAACAGGTATTGTTTACATAGACGAAATCGACAAGATTTCACGTAAGTCAGAAAACCCGTCCATCACACGTGACGTTTCCGGTGAAGGTGTACAGCAAGCGTTATTGAAACTGATTGAAGGAACTGTCGCTTCTGTTCCTCCTCAGGGTGGTCGTAAACATCCGCAGCAGGAATTTTTGCAAGTGGATACTTCGAACATTTTATTTATCGTTGGTGGTGCATTTGCCGGACTGGAAAAAATCATCCGTGGTCGATCTGAGCAAGGCGGCATAGGATTTTCAGCCGAGGTGAAAAGCAAGGATGAGGAACTCAGCGTTGGCGAAACGCTCCACGATGTCGAACCTGAAGATCTGGTTAAATACGGTCTTATTCCTGAATTCGTCGGTCGCTTGCCAGTGGTCGCGACCCTGGAAGAACTGGATGAAGAAGCCCTGGTCAGAATACTCACTGAACCTAAAAATGCATTGATCAAACAATATGCGAAAATGTTTGAAATGGAAGGTTCCGAACTGGAGTTCCGCGAAGATGGCTTGAGTTCAATCGCACACAAGGCGATGGAAAGAAAAACCGGTGCGCGAGGATTAAGAACCATTCTCGAGCATGTCCTGCTCGATACCATGTACGATCTTCCATCGATGGAAGATGTTAGCAAGGTAGTTATTGATGAAGCGGTTATTAAAGGTGAGGCTAAGCCTTACATGATATTTAATGGCAACGATAAGCAGCGTGTTGCTTCTGACTAAACTGGCTGTCTATTTTTTAATCACTTTTCGTTCATTACCATTGGTCAGGGATGACCATTGACACACATATTTATTACCTGCCATATTGAAATCGCTGTAAAAGGCCATATATAGTTTTATGAACATACCTAAAACTATAAGTCCATAAGAGACCTTATTCCATGAGAGGGAATAACAATGGAGCATGAAGATAAAACATCTAAAGTAATTGATGGCCAGACATTGGTTATCCCGGTTTTGCCATTGCGTGATGTAGTGGTATATCCACACATGGTGATACCCTTGTTTGTCGGACGTGAAAAGTCCATCAAGGCACTGGAAGGTGCGATGGAAACCGATAAAAAAATTCTGTTGGTCTCACAGAAGAGTGCCGATGTAGATGACCCGTCTGCTGAAGATATACATCGTGTCGGTACACTATCCACCATACTGCAATTATTAAAACTGCCTGATGGTACCGTCAAGGTGCTGGTTGAAGGTGCCGAGCGTGCACAGGTGCTTAGCTATGTCGCTAACGATGAACATTTTTCGGCGCAGATCACATTACTGGATCAAGATGAATCTGGCGAACGTGAAGTTGAAGTACTGACACGATCACTGATGACGCAATTTGATCAATATGTGAAGCTGAATAAAAAAGTACCCCCTGAAATATTAACTTCATTATCTGGCATTGATGATCCCGGGCCGTCTGGTCGATACCATTGCCGCGCATATGTCCCTGAAGCTGGATGAGAAGCAAAAGATCCTCGAAATGATCAGTCTTCAGGAACGGCTTGAACATTTGCTGGTGTTGATTGAAGAAGAAATCGATATCCTGCAGGTTGAAAAACGTATCCGTTCGCGCATCAAGCATCAAATGGAAAAGAGTCAGCGCGAGTACTACCTGAACGAACAGATGAAAGCCATCCAGAAAGAACTGGGTGATATGGATGACGTGCCCAATGAAATGGAAGATCTTGGCAAGAAAATCGAGAAAGCACGTATGCCTAAAGAGGCCAAGGACAAGGCAGTCGCTGAGCTGAATAAACTAAAACAAATGTCACCGATGTCGGCAGAAGCGACCGTGGTCAGAAACTATATTGATTGGCTAGCCAATCTGCCATGGAAAAAGAAAACCAAGGTGCATCATGATCTGAACGAAGCGCAGGAAGTGCTGGATGCTGATCACTACGGTCTGGAAAAGGTCAAGGAACGTATTCTTGAATACCTGGCCGTGCAGCAACGGGTGAAAAAACTTAAAGGTCCGATCCTTTGTCTTGTTGGGCCACCGGGTGTGGGTAAAACTTCCCTGGGTCGTTCAATCGCTCGCGCTACCAATCGCAAGTTCTCACGCATGTCACTGGGTGGCGTCCGTGACGAAGCCGAGATTCGTGGTCATCGACGCACATATATAGGTTCAATGCCAGGCAAGATTATTCAAAACCTGTCCAAGATTGGTGTACGCAATCCATTGTTCCTGCTGGACGAGATCGACAAAATGTCGACAGACTTCCGTGGTGATCCTTCATCAGCCTTGCTGGAGGTTCTCGATCCAGAACAGAACAATACATTTGCCGATCATTATCTGGAAGTGGATTATGATTTGTCGGATGTGATGTTTGTGGCGACAGCGAATTCGCTGAATATTCCAGCACCGCTGCTTGATCGTATGGAAGTGATTCGAATTCCGGGTTATACCGAAGATGAAAAAGTAAATATCGCCATCAAATATCTATTGCCGAAGCAATTGGAAAATAATGGCCTGAAAGAAAATGAGTTAACTATTTCCAAAGATGCTATTTTTGACATGGTGCGTTACTACACACGTGAGTCAGGTGTTCGTAACATGGAACGTGAAGTGTCGAAGGTATGCCGAAAGGTGGTTAAGGAAATTTTACTGAAACCGGAGATCGGCAAGATCGAAGTCACAGCAGAGAACCTCGACAAATATCTGGGTGTTAAACGCTTCCGCTTTGGACTGGCAGAAGAGCAGGATCAGGTAGGCCAGGTAACTGGTCTGGCATGGACCGAAGTCGGTGGTGAGTTGCTGACCATCGAGGCGGCCCTGGTTCCGGGTAAAGGTAAATTAATCCATACCGGACAACTCGGTGATGTCATGCAGGAATCTATTCAGGCGGCTATGACGATTGTGCGCAGTCGTGCTGCCAGCCTGGGTATCGAAGCAGAGTTTTATCAAAACAACGATATTCATATCCATGTGCCGGAAGGTGCTACGCCGAA
Source organism: uncultured Gammaproteobacteria bacterium (assembly GCA_963807455.1). Lineage (GTDB taxonomy): Bacteria > Pseudomonadota > Gammaproteobacteria > JAADHQ01 > JAADHQ01 > JAADHQ01. The sequence goes on from CAWECS010000014.1 coordinate 75,449, forward strand.
GGATGGCCCCAGCGCAGGTGTAGGAATGTGCACGGCATTGGTATCCGCCTTAACTCAAATCCCTGTCAGGGCGACCGTTGCCATGACCGGCGAGATAACCCTGCGTGGTGAAGTGTTGCCTATCGGTGGATTGAAAGAAAAGTTGTTGGCCGCTCATCGAGGTGGAATCAAAACGGTATTGATTCCTGAAGAAAACCGACGTGATCTGACTGATATACCCGAGAACATTCAGGAGCAGCTCGATATCAAGCCGGTACAGTGGATTGATGATGTGCTTGAAGTGGCTTTGCAGCATATGCCAGTGGCCTTGCCCGCCAAACCGGGTGAGCCGGTTGCCAGCGTTAAAAAGCCCAAAACAGGGAAGAAAGGAGATGTCAGGCCGCACTGATCCAAGTGAACTATCAATGATCTGATGGTTATATAGCACCCGGGATAGGTCAGTCTGGCCTATCTCTGGTGTTTTGTATTTTCTGGTCAAAGATGATTGCTACCAATAAAACAATAGCTTATTTCAGTCAGTTCAATTAAAACCTGAAATCGCTGTGTTTGGCGGTAGTGAAATACCATGAATGAAGTCGTCTATTGCGTATGACAGTATCGATGTTCCTAGGCAAATACCGGTTTTTCAATTTGACACCCCCTAAGCGTGCTTGGTATAAAGCCGTTTCTATACTTTTGTTGTCAGATTGAATGGACTGGGTTGCCCGCATAAAAAACATTGCTGCCGAGTAGTTTATAAGGACTTCAAAAAAAATATTAATAAGCACCTATTAGGAGAGTCTCATGAATAAAGCAGAATTAATTGAAGCCGTTTCGGATGCAGCCGATTTATCCAAGTCTGATGCCACAAAGGCAGTTGATAGTGTTATAGAAGCCATCACTAATTCACTTAAAAATGGCGATCAGGTTACTTTGGTGGGCTTCGGCAGCTTCCTGGTCCGTGACCGTGCAGCCAGAACCGGCAGAAATCCACGCACCGGTGAAGCCATTCAAATTGCGGCTGCAAAAGTTCCTGGATTTAAGGCTGGAAAAGCGCTTAAAGATGCCGTAAACTAGCGCGCTCTTGATCGGGTGCTTAGCTCAGCTGGGAGAGCATCGCCCTTACAAGGCGAGGGTCGGGGGTTCGATCCCCTCAGCACCCACCAATCAATGGAGCGGTAGTTCAGTTGGTTAGAATACCGGCCTGTCACGCCGGGGGTCGCGGGTTCGAGTCCCGTCCGCTCCGCCAACACCAAAGGGCGCTTCCATTACAGGAAGCGCCCTTTTTTTATTTCAGGTATCATATACCTGATGGTGCCTGACATGGGCAGCACGTATATATAAAAAAATGATAATTTAACAGGAAGTCAATATGTTACAGTCAATCCGGGACAAAGCCACCGGCGTATTTGCATGGGTTATCGTGGTCTTGCTGATCGTTCCATTCGCCCTTTGGGGAATACAGGAATACCTTGGCGGTGGTTCTGCCATCAATGTTGCCAGCATTAACGATACCGAAATCTCACGTAATGCATTAAATGCACAGGTTGACCGCGACCTGCGTGGAAGAAAAGATAGACCGGAAGGCGCTGCACTGGCCGCATTTCGACGTAATGTGCTGGATCAGATGATTCAGGAAGAATTATTATTTCAGGCTGCCATGGAACGTGGTTTACGTATCCATGAAGTGGCTATTGTTGAGCAAATTCGTGCCAATAGTGCCTTTCAGGTAGATGGTCAATTTGATCAGCAGCGTTATGAGGAACTACTTGATTATAATAATCTGAATCCATCCACTTACCAGGCTGGGCTCGGACGCGATTTGATGATTCAGCAATTTGTCGGTGGTATTCTTAAATCCGCTTTTGTTACTCCGGCAGAAATTGACCAATTACTGGAGTTACAAGGACGCAAGCTGGATATCGCCTACCTGCAGCTACCATTGAGTCGCTATAAGGATGCGGTAGAAGTAACTGAAGAACAGATCAGTCAATATTATCAGGAGCATAAACAAAATTTCGTTACAGCGGAAAAAATCAAGCTCGATTACCTGATTCTGAGTAGTCAGGATATTGAAAAAGAACTTAAATTCACTGATGACCAACTCAAAGAGTTCTACCAGGACAATCAGGACAGCTTTATTACGCCGGAACAAAAGCAGGTTGCACACATTCTTGTGGAAATTCCATCAACTGCAAAAGAGGCCGAAGCAACAGCGGCACAGACACGCATTAACGAAGTCTATAGCAAGCTACAGCAGGGTGGTGATTTTGCCAAACTGGCCAGCGAGTATTCAGATGACGCCGGCTCAGCTTCTCAGGGTGGTGATATTGGCATATTGGAAGCTGGCGTGCTTGACAAGGCATTCGAAGAGGCTGCTGCCGTTCTCGGCAAAGGTGAGTATAGCAAGCCCGTCAAGACTTCATTAGGTTATCACATCATAAAACTTCTTGACCTTAAGCCCGGCAGCAATAAATCTTTTGCAGATGCAAAGGCAGATGTGCAGAAAATGATAGCCAGGCAACAGGCTGAGACCATGTTTCTGGATCGCAAGGAAGAGCTCTATAACAAGACCTATGAAAACCCGGATAGTCTGGAGGTGGCAGCAACTCAGATGGGAATGAACATTCAGACGACCGACTGGTTCAGTCGTGGTGGCCTCAAGGGAGATGATATTGCTGCTGATCCCAAAGTTCAGGAAGCTGCTTTTTCCGATGATGTATTTGCTCAAGGAAATCCGGCACGATCGCTGAATAGTAAACTCATCGAGCTCAAGTCAAAAGCCAGTGACGGCGCTGCTCGTGTCGTTGTCGTTCGACTTTCAGATTACCAGGCCAGCACACCACAGGCATTGGAGAAGGTGAAAGCTGAAATAAAGGATACCCTGATTAACAAGCAGGCCAAAAAGAATATGGATGCTGATATGCAGGGCTGGGTCAAATTACTAAAAGACGGCACTGATATCGAACAGCTTGGAAAGGAAAAAGACCTGCTCTATAAGCCAGCCGGTTGGCTGGGGCGTGTTGAGCAGGGTTATGATGCGGGCATGTTATCTGCGGCTTTCAAGGCGCCCAGCCCTGAAGATGGAAAAATCAGTTTCACCACGGCTTACACAAAAAAGGGTGAGGGCGTTATTATCGCTATAAAAGGCGCACAGAAGGGCGAAGTTAAAAAAGACGATCCAATGCGTAATTTCATGAATCAGTTTATGCAACGTAGCCAGAGTACCGCTGAATTGGCTGCTTTTATAGCCGAACTCAAGTCCCAGGCAGATATTAATATATTTGAAAGCAGGCTGGGCGATAATGATTCCTGATTTTGCTCTGTGTAAATAAACAAAACACATGAAACTCAAGCTACATTGGCAAATTATGATAGCACTGGTTCTGGCTGTAATAGCCGGTATTATCAGTGGTAAGGATGCGGCTATTTTTGGTATTTCCTTTTATGCCATGTTTGCTTTTATCGGTGCCTTGTTCCTGAATGCACTGAAAATGATTATAGTTCCGTTGGTAGTATCGTCCGTTATTATCGGTATCGCCGGTATTGGCTCATCCGGTGAGCTGGGGCGGCTGGGCGGTAAAACCCTGTTGTATTATCTCAGTACCAGCCTGCTGGCGATTATAGTTGGCCTGCTAATGGTTAATCTGTTTACGCCGGGTATTATTGATGGCCAACCTGCGCGTGAAGTCATCGGTCAGCTGGATGATGAAACCGTTAAGGATGTCTTGTCGCGAGTGGAAGGCAAGGGTGCTGGCGATCTCGCCGGTATTTTCCTGCAATTGTTTCCGCCCAATATTATCGAAGCCGCCAGTAGTAATGGTCAACTACTGGGGTTGATCGTATTCTCATTATTGATGGGATACTTTATGACTCGCATTGAGGAACCCTATGCCGAGTCCCTGTTTGGTTTCTGGTCAGGTTTGAACCAGGTCATGATGAAGATTACCGACCTGATTATCAAGTTTGCCCCGATCGGTGTTTTCGGCCTGGTCGCCAAGGTGATCGCAGACACCGATACCTCCAGGCTGGATGAACTCGCACAAACCGTTGGCGTGTTTTTTCTCACCGTGGTGGCGGCATTGGCCTTTCACCTGTTGGTTACCTTGCCGCTCATGCTGCGATTTATCGCCGGCGTTAACCCGCTACGACATTACAAGGCCATGGCACCTGCCTTGTTAACTGCCTTTTCCACTTCGTCCTCTGCCTCGACCTTGCCGTTGACGATGGAATGTGTAGAAAAGAATGCCGGCGTGTCCAACCGCACCACCAGCTTTGTATTACCTTTGGGCGCTACCGTGAACATGGATGGTACCGCTCTGTATGAGTGTGTTGCCGCCATGTTTATTGCTCAGGCCTATGGTCTGGATCTACCTTTCACTGTGCAGTTTACAGTGGTGCTGATAGCCCTGATGACATCCATTGGCGTCGCGGCTATTCCTTCAGCCAGTCTGGTGGCAATCACGGTCATATTGGCGGCTATTGGTCTCCCTGCTGATGGTATTGCGATGATCATGGCGGTGGATCGAATCCTTGATATGTTCCGGACAGCGACCAATGTTTTCAGTGATTCCTGCGGTGCGGTAGTGATCGCTAAATTACAGGGCGAAGAAGGGATTCTGGTTGATGAAAACGAAGAGCGCCTGGCGAGTCGCTAGGCTAACTTTCATTAGTAATATTTTCAGCGGTCGAATAAGAAGAGCCGGTTAAGCTATTATTTATTCCTTGGTTTGTTCAGCCAGTGTCATGCCTACCGTGTTATAGCCAGCATCCACATGCGTAATCTCGCCGGTAATACCGGAAGCCAGATCGGAGCATAGAAAAGCAGCGACATTACCGACTTCATCGATGGTGACATTGCGGCGCAATGGAGCAATGCTTTCAGTATGGTCGAGCATTTTACGGAAATTAGCGATGCCGGCAGCAGCCAGGGTGCGAATTGGCCCGGCAGATACGGCATTGACACGGATACCTTCCGGGCCGAGTGCCTGTGCCATGTAGCGTACATTAGCCTCCAGACTGGCCTTGGCCAGCCCCATTACATTGTAATTTCTGATGGCTTTTTCAGCGCCCAGATAACTCAGCGTAATCAAGGCGCCATTGCGGCCCTGCATCATATTACGACCTGCTTTGGCCAGTGCTGCAAAGCTGTAGGAGCTGATATCGTGCGCGATGGAGAAGCCTTCACGGGTGACACTGTCAAGGTAGTCACCTTCGAGGGTTTCACGTGGGGCAAAGGCAACAGAATGGATAATAATATCCAGATGATCCCAATAATCATCCAGGTGTTCAAAAACAGCATTAATTTGCGCGTCATCGCTAACATCACAAGGCAGCGTGACCTCGGAGTCACATTGCCCAGCCAGTTTCTCTACCCGGGATTGCAATTTTTCATTCTGATAGGTAAAGGCCAGGTCAGCACCTTCCCTGTGAAGTGCTTGCGCTATGCCCCAGGCAATAGAGCGGTTGCTGGCCAGTCCCACAATCAGTGCATTTTTGCCGGTTAATATTCCCATAGTCGATATCTCGCTTTATGCTGATTCATTATTTGAATGCTGTGGATTGTAACAAACCAGAATTCATTCGTCAGTAATGGATTTTCTGTTATTTTACGGTAAAGTAGTACATATGATTGACTTTTAACAGAGTATAATCAAACACTGAAATAGCTTGGCAAGGATACAATAATAACTTGATGTCAGGGAGTATCATTATTCGTACGCTTAACGCAGTGGTTCTGCTGGCTTTGCTTTACTTCATGGCAGCCTGCGATGGCCGTCCATGGAATAATCCTTATTCTGCCAGCGATGACGGCAAGAATATCCTGTATGCCGAATTTAGTGAGCGCCCTAAACATCTTGATCCAATACGTTCCTACGTCTCCAATGAATATGAAATTATTGCACAGATCTATGAGCCCGTGGTGCAATACCATTATCTTAAACGCCCTTACCAGATTACTACCCTGGTTGGAACGGCTGTACCTCAGCCCCAATATCTGGATGAGAATAAGCAAGCCCTGGCTGATGATGCCGATGTGGATGAGATCGCCTACAGTGTCTATGAGATAGAAATTCAACCCGGCATTATGTATCAACCACATCCTGCCTTTGCCAGGGATGAGCATGGTCGTTACCGCTATCACTCACTCAGTGATGAACAACTGGAAGATATCTACACGCTGGCAGACTTTGCTCATACTGATAGCCGCGAACTGGTAGCAGAGGATTATGTCTATCAAATTAAACGTCTGGCCCATCCGCGTTTGCATTCACCTATCTTCGGTGTCATGGCCGAGTACATCGTTGGCCTGGAAGAATTTTCCAGGACCTTGAAAAAACTCAATGATCAGCAAAAAAGCACTAATAAAGACCAGAAAATCTATATTAATTTGCATGATTATGAATTGTCAGGAGTCAAGGTCCTGGACAAGTATCGCTATCAGATCATTATCAAGGGCAAGTATCCCCAGTTTGTCTACTGGCTGGCGATGCCGTTCTTTGCACCGATGCCTGCAGAGGCTGAACGTTTCTACACTCAGGCCGGGTTGGTGGAGAAAAACATTACTCTCGATTGGTATCCCGTGGGTACCGGCCCCTACATGCTGACAGAAAATAATCCTAACCTGAAAATGGTCATGCAGCGTAACCCTAATTTTCATGGCGAGAAGTACCCATTGCAGGGTGACAAAGGAGATCGTCAGGCCGGTTTACTGAATGATGCTGCTAACAACATGCCATTTATCGACAAAGTGGTATACAACCTTGAAAAGGAAACCATCCCTTATTGGAACAAGTTCTTGCAGGGTTATTATGATACTTCTGCTATTAGCTCAGATAGTTTTGATCAGGCAGTTCAATTTGTTGGCAAAGGTGAGGCTACTCTGACTGATGACATGAAAGCAAAAGGTATCAGCCTGATGACCGCAGTCACCGCATCAGTTTCCTATATTGGTTTTAATATGCAAGACAAGCTCATCGGTGGTGACAGTGAGCGTGCGCGTAAACTGCGCCAGGCAATTGCCATTACTGTGGATTTCGAAGAAATGATTTCGATTTTTGCTAATGGCAGGGGTATTCCGGCGCAAAGCCCGTTACCACCGGGCATCTTCGGCCATGTTGAAGGTGAAGCAGGTATCAATTCCATTGTCTATGACTGGGTCGATGGCCGGCCACAGCGGAAATCTATCGCTGAAGCCAAACGCCTGCTTGCTGAGGCAGGTTATGCCAATGGTCGGGATGAAAAAACCGGCAAGCCTTTATTGTTATATTTTGATGCGGCGATGCCCGGGCCTGATGCCAAGGCTTATTTGAACTGGTTGCGCAAACAGTTCCAGAAGATCAATATCCAGTTGGTGATTCGAAACACGGATTTCAATCGCTTTCAGGAAAAAATGCGCAAAGGCACCGCGCAAATATATCGCTGGGGCTGGAATGCAGATTATCCTGATCCGGAGAATTTTCTGTTTTTATTATATGGGCCAAATAAAAAAACAGATAACAATGGTGAAAATGCTTCAAACTATGACAGCGCCGCTTTCAATCGGCTGTTTGAACAAATGAATGCCATGGAAAATAGTCCTGAGCGACAGGCGATCATTGATAAAATGCTGCAAGTACTGAGACGCGATAGCCCGTGGTTATTTGGTTATCATCCCGTTGGTTTTAGTTTGTACCATGCATGGTACAAAAATGTAAAACCAAACCTGATGGCTAACAACACACTCAAATACAAACGTATAGAGCCAGAATTACGTGAACAAAAAAGGCATGAGTGGAATCAGCCCAATTTTCTACCGATATTGATCATCTTTGCAGTCATGGTGTTAATGATTCTGCCGGGTATTTTAACCTACATCCGTAAGGAGCATCATGTGGCTAACCGGGGTGCAATCAAATGATGGCTTATATCATACGACGTGTTTTCTATGCCATACCTATCCTGATTGGCGTTAACCTGATTACATTCACCTTGTTTTTTTTCGTTAACACACCGGACGATATGGCCTACATGCATCTGGGTGGTAAACGCGTCACTGAAGAAGCGGTGACAAAATGGAAGCAGGAACGTGGCTATAATAAACCCCTGGTCTACAATAGTGAAGCAGAGGGTATTGACAGCCTGACCGAGACTATTTTTTTTGAAAAATCAGTCAAGTTGTTTGTGTTTGATTTTGGTCAGTCTGATGATGGCCGCGACATTGGTCATGATATCAGTCAGCGTATGTGGCCAAGTCTGGCAATAGCCTTGCCGGCCTTGTTGGTCGGCTTGCTGATCAATATCACGCTGGCAATGTTATTGGCTTTTTTTCGGGCAACGTACATTGATATCAGCGGCGTGGTGCTCGGCGTGATTATGATGTCGATATCGTCACTCTTTTATATCATCGGCGGCCAGTACCTGATGAGCAAGCTCTGGCATTTGGTGCCGATTTCCGGATACGATACCGGCTTTGATGCCTACAAATTTTTACTGCTGCCTGTCATCATCGGCGTGATTGGTGGCATTGGTAGTGGCACGCGTTGGTATCGCACCATTTTTCTGGAAGAAATTAATCGTGACTATGTGCGTACCTCCAGAGCCAAGGGTTTATCAGAGCTCAAAGTGTTATTCAAACACGTATTAAAAAATGCCATGATCCCAATACTGACAGGCGTTGTTGTCGTGATACCGTTATTGTTTATCGGTAGCCTGGTGACCGAGGCTTTCTTTGGTATTCCGGGTCTGGGTAGTTACACCATTGATGCTATTAATCATCAGGACTTTTCCATTGTCCGGGCCATGGTGTTTCTCGGATCCGTGCTTTACATTGTTGGTCTGATCCTGACTGATATTTCCTACACGCTGGTTGATCCACGCATAAGGCTGGAGTAGGCAATGCTAGATATCACACCGGTGTTTTTATGGACTGACATTTTGATATTTGTATTGGTTATCGCCATCTCAGCATTTGTTGTCTACACAGTCAGGCATGAGCATTTGCGTTCGCCATGGAAAATAGTATTTCAGCGTCGACTGGGTATGGCAGCCTTCCTGGTATTAATGTGCTATGTCTGTATTGGTTTGCTGGATTCCATTCATTACAAAAAAGCTGATGACACAGAAGTCATCAGTCTGTTTGATGATCTGGTCGGCGGCCTGCGCACGCGCGTTGAAAAAAGTTATTCGGCACCCTTTGCAACCCATCTGTTTTCAAAGGAAATGATTCAGCTGGCTGATGGTACCCAAGTCAGGGACTATCCGCGCCTGAAATACGGCGGTGCACTATTGCAGGATCCACATAAAGATAAATGGAATGATATTCTCCAGCGTGCGCTTGCAGCTATTGCGACTGGCTTATTATGCTGGTTAATCCTGGTCAGTCTCATGGTAGTGTGGTTGTCTCGAAGAAAGCAACAATCATGGCAGGCGATGTGCACGCGACTATGGCATGGGCAGGAAAGTCTTCCCTGGAAGGTGATATTTATCACTATCGGATTAATGTTGTTGGTATTGTTGCTGGTACTAAAATTATCACCACATTACCACCTGTTTGGCACAGACAAGGTGGGCGAGGATGTGCTATATCAATCATTCAAGAGTATTCGAACCGGCCTGGTGATTGGTACGCTGACGACCTTGTTTATGCTGCCTTTTGCCATCGGTCTTGGCATTATGGCCGGTTATTTTCGTGGCTGGGTGGATGATGTCATTCAATATCTATATACCACGTTGAGTTCGATCCCGGGCGTGTTGCTGATTGCTGCGGCTGTATTAATGCTGCAAGTATATATGAGTAATCATCCGGATCAGTTTGGCGATGTCATTAGTCGCGCGGACGCGCGCTTGTTGTTCCTGTGCATGATTCTGGGCGTGACCAGCTGGACCAGCTTATGCCGATTGTTGCGTGGTGAAGCCATGAAAATCAGTCAGGTTGAATATATACAGGCGGCGACAGCCTTTGGTGTTAGCCATCTGCGTGTGATTAGTCGGCATATTTTGCCGAATGTCATGCATATCGTGTTGATTACAGTCGTATTGGACTTCAGTGGTCTGGTGTTGGCTGAAGCAGTGTTATCCTATGTCGGTGTTGGCGTTGACCCGACCACAAATAGTTGGGGCAACATGATCAACAGTGCACGCCTGGAAATGGCCAGAGAGCCAATGGTGTGGTGGTCGCTGATCGCAGCATTCACTTTTATGTTTATGCTGGTGTTGGCGGCCAATCTTTTTTCAGATGCGGTCAGAGATGCGTTTGACCCCCGTATACAACGAAAATAATAAGATATTCATGTGCTTTACAGGAGAATAAGGATATGTCGAGAGAAAAAGAAAAGTTTGCACAAAGACTAAACGAAGGACTGGATGATATGAATTACCCGCCAATGGGGCATGGACGCCAATCAGCTCTGGCAAAGGAATTAAAATTATCATCACAGGTTGTAGGCCGCTGGCTCAAGGGAGAGGATTTCCCCAAGACCTCACAGCTGGTCAAGGTGTCGCAGTTTCTTGATGTGCGCTCCAACTGGTTATTGTCCGGCGTTGGCTCAAAATACCCCCGCAAAAGCGATCAGATGGAATATGCAGTGCGTAAGAAGCAGGAGGAGGTGGCGCGCACTGGTCCGCGTCTTGACAAGGAGGCATTTGAAGTCGCCTTGTCGTGGATGAAGTTACCAACACAGCAGCGTATTGTGCTGAAAAAAGTGATTGATGAATTGTCTGCGGAGCAACAGAAAAACGACCTTGAAGAAATTGAAGAAATTGAAGAAATTGAAGAAATTGAAGAGACTGATTAATGCAAAGCACCCTGTTACAACTGGATAACCTTAAGGCCTGGATCGAAGGCGGGCAATACCCTGTGCGTGCTGTTGATGGCGTTAGTTTAAATATCAACAAAGGCGAGACCTTTGCCTTGTTGGGGGAATCCGGATGTGGCAAGTCGATGACGGCTCTGGCGATTATGGGTTTACTGCCCGCACCCGGCGGACGCATAGTCGCGGGCAGCGTACAGCTTAACGGCGAAGTCATCAGTAGTTATTCCGAAGTCGCCATGCGTACTGTACGAGGTAATCGTATCGGCATGATTTTTCAGGAACCGATGACTTCACTGAATCCGGTATTAAATATTGGAGAGCAAATCGGTGAAGTCCTGCGGGTTCATATGGGTCTTAAAGGTGAGTCGGAACGTCAGCGTGTGCTTGAACTACTGGATGCCGTGGGTATACCTGACCCTGCACAGCGCATCATGGAATACCCGCACCAGATGTCCGGTGGCATGAAACAACGCGTGATGATCGCCATGGCGCTGGCCGGTGAGCCAGAGCTACTCATCGCAGATGAGCCTACCACTGCGCTGGACGTTACCATACAGTTACAGGTCTTAAGCTTACTGAAAAAACTGCAACAGGAAACCGGCATGGCCATATTGCTGATCACGCATGATCTGGGCGTGGCCGCGCAAATGGCCGATCATATCGGAGTCATGTATGCCGGGCAAATGGTGGAAATGGCAGATCGACGCAGTTTCTTTAAAGAACCCGGGCATCCTTACAGTCGTAAATTATTTCGTGCATTGCCGGACATGGATAAACGCTCTGGCACACTGGACATGATTGAAGGTACCGTGCCTTCTTTGTCGCAACAATTTACAGGTTGCCGTTTTGCCCCACGTTGCGATCATCGTATAGAACTCTGTGAAAACAGCGAACCACCCTGGGAATCTCTCAGCGAACAACATGGTGCTCGCTGCCATCGACTCGGCCAATTAGTCGATCGTCAGCCTGATAGTTTGTCTACTGCTGTGACCGCACATGAACCTGTACAGCAATCCTTGCTGAGCGTTAAAAATCTGAAAGTGTATTTTCCGGTGCAGCGTGGTTTGTTTAAAAAGACCGTTGGCCATGTACATGCTGTCGATGACATTAGTCTGACATTAGACCAATCAAAAACATTGGCCCTAGTGGGTGAATCCGGTTGTGGCAAGACCACGGTCGGCAAAGGCATACTGCAATTATTGCGTCAGTATACTTCCGGAGAAGTTATTTTTGAGGGTCAATCACTCACCGAGCTCAAAGGTGAATTGTTGAGAAAACGTCGATCCGATGTGCAAATTATATTCCAGGATCCCTATTCATCCATGAATCCTCGTATGCGCGTACGAGATATTATCGAGGAGGGCATACGGGCACAGAAAATCGAGACAGATCCCTCACGACGTCAACAACGAGTGGAGGAGCTGATGCAACAGGTGGGACTGCTCCCGGATATGAAAGACCGTTACCCACACGAGTTTTCAGGTGGTCAGCGCCAGCGTATTTGTATCGCCAGGGCATTGGCCGTCAATCCCAAGCTGATTGTCTGTGATGAGCCTACCAGTGCGCTGGATGTGTCTGTGCAGGCACAGATTCTAAACCTGCTAAAAGATTTGCAACAGCGCTTGCAACTGTCCTATCTGTTTATTACACATGATCTGTCTGTGGTGGCTTACCTGGCACATGAGGTGGCGGTTATGTATCTGGGGCGAATAGTTGAAAAAGGTCCGGTTGAAATGGTGTTGAATCAACCTCGCCATCCTTACACACGAGCACTACTGTCTGCGGTACCGAGGCTGGATCCTGACAAGCACACGGATGTCATCCGCCTGGAAGGCGATATCCCCTCACCCATAAACCCTCCCTCGGGTTGCCATTTCCATCCCCGTTGTCCCGAAGCCATGCCGGTGTGTCGTGAAAAATATCCGGCCATTAGTGGAGAAGAGCACACGACGCGTTGTTTTCTGTATCCGTCATAAGTAGCACAGGCTTGATGTTAACTAACTCAATAATCCAGACCAGCGACCTGAAAAATTTGAATACTCAGTTAGCTAGGCCCTTTTTTTTATAATCAATGTAGTATTCTGGTAAATGTCTGATTTTTTGCACTAAATCAGTGCTAAATTCATATTTATAAAAACCCAGTTATTTGATAGGATATGGCGCTGTTTTAAGTAGTTATTTTCCGAATTTCGACAATAAGAGGTTGCCCATGAGCATTTCATCCTTCCATCCCCCAAAGCGTACCCTGATGGGGCCAGGTCCTTCTGACGTTAACCCGCGCATACTTGAAGCGATGTCACGGCCTACTATTGGTCACCTAGATCCAGTATTCGTACAGATGATGGAAGAAGTGAAAGAAATGCTGCAGTACGCCTTTCAAACCAAGAATGCGCTGACCATGCCGGTTTCTGCCCCTGGCTCTGCGGGTATGGAAAGTTGTTTTGTCAATCTAGTCGAACCGGGTGACAAAGTTATCGTCTGCCAGAATGGTGTCTTCGGCGGGCGCATGAAAGAGAATGTCGAGCGCTGTGGTGCTACCGCCATTATGGTTCAGGATGCCTGGGGTAGCGCTGTCGATCCGAATAAACTGGAGGAGGCGCTCAAAGCCAATCCCGATGCCAGCGTGGTTGCCTTTGTGCATGCTGAAACTTCCACCGGGGCATTGTCTGATGCTAAAACCCTGGTAGAGCTGGCGCATCAATACGATTGCCTGAGCATTGTGGATGCCGTCACCTCACTGGGTGGCTCACCATTAAAAGTCGATGAATGGAACATTGATGCTATTTATTCCGGCACACAAAAATGCCTGTCTTGCACCCCGGGCATTTCACCGGTCAGCTTCAGTGAAGCTGCACAAAAGAAAATCACTAATCGTCAACACAAAGTACAAAGCTGGTTCCTGGATATGAATCTGGTGATGGGCTATTGGGGTTCGGGTGCCAAGCGTGCCTACCATCACACTGCACCTATTAACGCACTGTATGCTTTGCATGAGTCGTTGGTTATTCTGCAGGAAGAAGGCCTGAAGAACGCATGGCAGCGACATCAAAAAAACCATCTGGCGCTGCGCGCGGGTATCGAAGCCATGGGACTGCAATTTATTGTTAATGAGCAGGATCGCTTGCCACAGCTAAATGCGGTGACTATTCCTGACGGTGTTGATGATGCGGCTGTTCGTAGTCAGTTATTAAATCACTACAATCTTGAAATCGGTGCCGGCCTTGGCGATCTGGCAGGAAAAGTCTGGCGTATCGGTCTGATGGGTTATGCCAGTAATCAGACCAATGTCCTTTTCTGCCTTGGCGCACTGGATGCCGTTATGACTTCCATGGGAGCCAATATTAATAGTGGGCAGGCAGTCGAGGCTGCGATGTCGCATTATAAGTAACGGGAATTTAAACCTGGCGATAAAGGTCGGCATTTGTGTCGGCCTTTTTTCCAGGGTTGCTGAAATATCGCCTTCCGGTAACGATGTTCCGACAGTGCACAGGTAGCTGGAACATCATTTAGTGGAAGACACCAAGAACCCAATACCCGACCACGGTAAAACCTCCTTTCCATAAGTAAAACATCAACTACCCACCTATCTGCTCAGCCCTTCACAAACACCAGATGTTCCCTGCAATAGGAAGGCAATCTACTTTGTCAAATCACTCAAGATTATATAAAGATAGCCGATTTACTACTCTATAAGGGGTTAATTTATTGGTTAGCAAAGTTTTTAGCCCGTGGTCTTTTAATCAGGGGCTGTTCCAGGGCCAGCATTGAATCATCATTATCTTATTAACCATCAAACTTAATACTGGATCTTGCTACTTATCGCTATAAGTACAAGTTTTAAAATGATTATATATTTAATGAATGTGTTAATTCTCAAGGAAAGTAATGCCCAGTAAATCAAGTTCAGATAAGCTTCAAAAGAAAATTATCCTTTTTTCTGCGGCAGGTATTTTTATTATCAGCCTTATTGTTGCTGCGGTTAGCATCATTCCTCTTTATCAGCAATTAATTAGCGAACAGGAAAAAAATCTGGTGTTCGCATCAACGACCAAAACCATGGCGATTGAAGAATTCCTGACAAGATCCAAGGATATCGCCACCCAAATCACCAGCCGAACTAAAATACGTCAAAAACTTGAAGCTTATAATGCCGGCAAGATTAGCCTGGAGGGTTTATTACCGTTTACCAGAAAAGGATTGGGTGATGCACTGTCCGGTTCGGAGGAAGTTCTGGGTATCACTCGATTGGATGGCAAAGCTCAGCGCGTCATTCAATTGGGTGTTGATATTCCAGAAAGTATCTGGCCAATACCGGCGAGTGATTCAAAAGAGGTGTTAGTTGAAGGGCCCGTTGAACTTGATGGTAGTTCGTATCTTGTTATTGGAGCACCCATTCTGGCTAAAAAATCTAAACGGGTTGGAACCGATATTGTTCTTTTTGAGCTATCCAAGTTACGACGTATTGTTGAAGATTATAGTGGCTTGGGGGACACAGGAGAAACAGTTATCGGTATCCTCAAGGGTGAACAGGTTCATTCGCTAACCCCGACAAGGAAAAGTAAATCTCTTCAGCAGGCTCCGCTAGCTAAGAATTCTGATCTGACAAATTCACTCAAGCTGGCCATCGGGAAAAAAAGTGGTCTCTTTAAGGCCGGCAGAGAGGATGGAGATAATTATGTCATTGCCTACGGTCCTATAAAAAACAGTGATTGGGGAATTGCTGTCAAAATGGATGAAGATGAACTTTATGAGTCCATTAAACGACAGTTGTATATAACGGCCGTGTGGATTTTTGTTTTGATTATCGCCGGCGTCATTGGAATGCTGTTTTTGCTTCGGCCGCTGGCGGGTAAAATTATTATGCAAACGTCTGAGCTGGAACATAGAATAAAGGAGAAGACTTCTGCCTTGGCAGAGAAAGAGGCGCACATCAGATCAATCGTTGAGACTGCAGCTGATGGTATTATAAGCATTGATGAGCATGGATTGATCGAGTTATTTAACCCGGCAGCCGAGCATATTTTTGGTTATAAGGCCACGGAGGTTATCGGCTCAAATGTAAAAATACTCATGCCGGAGCCATTTTATAGTCACCATGACAGCTATCTTGAGAATTATCGTCATACAGGCAAGGGGAGCATTATTGGTAGCGCGGGGCGTGAGGTAGAGGGAGCTCGTAAGGATAAAACAATTTTTCCTATGGAGTTGACAGTATCCGAGCTTTACCTTGAAGGCCGTCGAAAATTCACCGGCATGGTGAGAGACATTACCGAGCGCAAACAAGCCCGGCAAGAATTGAACAAGCGTTATGAGGATCTAAAGAGCGCTAATAAAAATCTGAAAGCAGCTCAAAGCCAGTTACTGCAGTCAGAGAAGATGGCCTCTATTGGTCAATTGGCGGCAGGTGTAGCACATGAAATCAACAACCCAGTGGGTTATATCAACTCTAATATTACTACTTTAGAACAATATCTGCATGATTTATTTAAGGTCATCGATGCCTATGAACAGCTGGCGATCAATACGCAGGATAATGACGATTTGGCCCATGTTAAAGCTGTCAAGGAAGAGGTGGAGCTTGAATATTTGAAAGCAGACATCCTGGATCTCATAGGTGAGTCCCAGGAGGGTGTGTTACGCGTTAAACAAATTGTCCAGGATCTTAAGGATTTTTCTCATGTTGATGAGTCGGAGTGGCAATGGGCAGATTTGCAAAAAGGTCTGGATAGCACGCTGAATGTCGCTCAGAACGAGATCAAATATAAGGCAGAGGTAGTGAAAGAATATGGTGATATCCCGCAAATTGAATGCATGGCCTCGCAGATCAATCAGGTTTTTATGAATTTATTAGTCAACGCTGCACATGCTATAGAGGAGCGCGGCACGATTACCGTAAGAACTTATCAAGAGAATGAAGGTGTTGTTGTGGCTATTAGTGATACAGGAAAGGGTATGCCGGAAGAAGTAAAGGCACGGATATTTGAGCCCTTTTATACAACCAAAGAGATTGGTAAAGGCACCGGGCTGGGCTTGTCTTTATCGTATGGGATCATTGAGAAGCATGGTGGTCGTATCGATGTTGATAGTGTTGTGGGCAAGGGCACCACATTTACGCTATGGTTGCCTGTACAACAAGTCACAAAAGACCAGGTACCCGCGGTATAATGCCTGCTATTATAAAAATATAGTTCCATTTAAAACGTAATGATTTTTATAAAGTATTTGCACATATAAGTCGGAATAGAAACTTATTGGATCCTCTTCCGCACTCGTCACCAAGGGTCACTTTTACCGCACTCTCTCATCAGCAATTAACATAAGGTTTTCCAGGGCTTAAGTAATTTGCTCTAGAACCGATAATATTGGCTAGGATACTTGATGGAATTAATGTGATGAACAGCTATTTGGGGCGCTATTGGCTTGCCATTTTGTTAAGTTTGATGGCGGTCTTGTCCTCGTTTATGTCGGCGCATTGGTGGGTGCAAACCCCTGCGATGGTCTTTGCTATGGCTGCATGGATATTTTTGACGCGTAACACGGTGGTCACTGAATCTGTTGATAAAGGGCATATGGATGAAGTGGCACTATTAAAACAAGCGCTCATATCATCGGCTGATGATATTAAATCCCAGATCGAAGCCATTCATGCGGATGTAAATCGAGTTAAGACAATGTTGAATGATGCTATTGCTACTTTGCTAGCCAGCTTCTCAAATATTCATAAACAATCCAGTCTTCAAGGCAGCGATATACATAGATTGAACGAAAGAATCAATGCTATGTGTATAGCTGATGGTGAGAAGCAGATAAGTTACGTGGAATTTGCTGATGAAACTGCTAAGACACTCAATTTCATGCATGAGCAGATTGCTAGCTTAAGCCATGAAAATGACGCTATGGCGCAAATGATTCACGATACAGCAGAGGATATGGATCGGGTAGGTGATTTGCTGGTTGACGTGAAATCAATCGCTGATCAGACGAATTTACTGTCACTGAGTGCCGTAGAAGAAGTTGCTCGCGCTGGCGAGGCTGGTCGAGGGTTTGCAGTGCTTGTTGATGAAGTCAGAGAGTTATCGACGCGCTACACTGATGTCAGCAACAAGATAAACGATACTGTCAACAATGCGCGTGGCCATATCAATGACAGCAAAGATAAAATTCTAAATATCTCCTCCAGGGATATGAGTCTGGTTATTCAATCAAAACAAGATGTCGATACAATGCTGGCGCAAATATCAAGCTTGAATGAGCTGTTTGCTTCTGACGTCGATGCCATTAACACCAGCTCTTGTGATATTGAGCAGAATTTGAGAGCGGTGATTTGTTCATTGCAATTCGAAGATATAACTTCCCAGTTGCTTGATCATATCAAACTCGAGGCCACGCATCTCAATGAAAGCTTTTTGGATCTCAGATATTTGATCGATAACTTTGATAATGAAGATAAATCCAGCAAGGTAAAACTTGATATTGTTTCACAGATAAAGACATCGATTGACGATCGCTCGTCGAGTGCGTTAGAGACAAAGACAGTCACTCAGAAGTCAATGACTCCCGGGGATATTGAATTATTTTAAAGTTAATATGATGCTAAAAGGCATCAAAATATAAGGCGTATTATTAATCTATCCAATACGAATAGATTGAAAAATTCTGGAATCTTTTACAGTTTAAATTCGGCTCTGTTGCGTTTTTTAATAATATTTTATAGTTTTTTTAACTAATATTAAACGCAGGCGATTCAGGATACCTTGTTTTTTAATCCCATGCCAAGATCATGGCAAATGATAACAATTTCTTCAAAATCATCTTCACTAATGCCAAGGTAATGAAAAATAATATCGCGGCACTCGTTCCATTCAATATCAGTATCCTGTTCGCCAATTATTTTGTACAGGCCGACAATGTGCTCTGCCATCTTTAAGACAGCGAGGAGGTTCATCACATCGCTACCCTGGCTTCCAGTCTGGCCGAATATTTCTATAATGTTATGATGTTGCTGGATAGCTTCACAAATTGAAGGTGATAGCTTCCATGATTTGGCTATATAAAAGCCGATGACCGCATGATTGGTATTGATTATATTGTTTTCAGCATCAATAAGTCTTTTTTCGCCGCAGTTGTAAGACGCATGCATCGTCTCTCTGTAGTCGCTGAATTTTGACATTAATAAAGGAATGCCAGCATTGTGGAACAGGCCAAGTGTGTAGGCCTCATCCGGAGAAATAAATCCAATTTGTTTGGCAATGGTAGCGGCGGTCAAAGCAACATCCTGGGCGGTATCCCAGAAGTGATTCATGTCTTTAATTTCGTCTTCAGATAAATTTTCATTGTTACTCAGTTCAGTATGAACGGCGATCGCATTGACGATATTAACGACGCTATTGATGCCCAGTAAAACCACGGCCTTCTGGATCGAAGTAATTTTATTACGCAAGCCAAAGAAAGGCGAGTTGACTGCTTTGAGTACCTTGCCTGAAATAGCGACATCACGGCTGATCAAGCGGGCAATTTCATTGATATCAGGATCGGGCATGACTTGTTCCATCTGCAAGTCGACCATGATTTGTGGCTGAACCGGTATACTCATACCGCGCATGATGTTGTCTATTTGATCATCAGTCAGGGTTGTGTCTGTCATATTTATTCTTCAGGTGACTAATAAATTATCTTGCTACAGGTAAGTTATCGTCTAAATAATAGAATTATTGAGTTTTTTTTCAATAGATTTGGGGCAATTACAGGGTGGGAAACAGGGTTATTACCCTTTAAGAGAATTGTTTACGTTTGTCGAGTGACGTCTACATACAATGTCAGGCGTTGCCCTGGTTGCAGGTAATCATTTCGAGCCAGACGGTTCCATTCGAGTAGCTGTTTTATCGTTACCTTGAATTTATCCGAGATTAAAGCCAATGAGTCACCACGTCGTACAGTGTAATGAATTGTGCGTATGGTTGCTGCAGGTAAGGAACGGTTGGCCGGTGAATTGCTTGCTCCTGACAGGGACTTCGTTTTTGTCCACAATACCAGTTTTTTTCCGGGCTTTAATGTATCAGCAGGCGCCATACCATTCCACTTGGCCAGGCTTCTTACTGAAACTTTATATTTCCGGGACAGGTCCCAGAACGTATCGCCGTTTTTGACAATAATAATATTTTTTTGGCCGCTTTTATTTTTACTCAAACGTGATATGGATCGTTGCTTGCTGGTGAGTGAATAATCTTTTAATTCCTGTTTGGCCACAGGAATCATCAAGTGCTTACCCTCGCGTATCTGCTGGCTTTTGATCTGATTGATTTGAGTCAGTAATTTAACTGTGGTGTTATAGCGTTGAGCTATATGACTCAGGGTTTCACCTGCTTTGATCTGGTGCCGTTCCCATTGAATGAACTGATCTTTTGGGGTTTTTGCCAGGCGTTCATGGTAAATGGATTCCTTTTCAACTGGAATGAGTAGACTTGCTGGTTTATTCGGTACGGTAGCCCAATGATTAAATGCCGGGTTCAAGCGGTAAACTTCATCAATGGATATATCGGCGAGTTTAGCCACCAGGGCAAGATCAATTTGTGCAGAGGTTTTTACTTCAACCACAGCAGGTTCGTTGAGAACTGGTTTGAGAGCAATGTTATGTTGCTGCGGGTTGGCGACGATGGCGCTAATAGCGAGCAATTTGGGGACGTAGGCGCGTGTTTCATCAGGTAGATCCAGGTGCCAGAAATCTGTAGGGAGGCCTTTTTTCTTGTTCTTTCGTATGGCGCGCCTGACATTGCCTTCGCCTGAATTATAGGCAGCCAGGGCCAGTAACCAGTCACCACCGAGTCGCTTATGCAGAGACTCAAGATACTTGAGTGCGGCCATTGTAGAGGCGCGGACATCGCGACGCCCGTCATACCACCAGTTTTGTTTCAGGCCAAACATGCGGCCAGTGCCTGGAATAAATTGCCAGATACCGGCAGCGCGGCCATGGGAATAGGCAAAGGGTTGAAAGGCGCTCTCAACGATAGGTAATAGTGCAATTTCAGCGGGCATGTTCTTCTCATCAATCCGTTCCATGATCATAAACAGGAAGGGTCTGGCGCGCTCTGTAACTCTGTCTAAGTAGTCCTGATGACGGGCATAGTAGCTAATGTGTTCTGCAACGCGCGGGTTGCTTTCTTCACCGCTAAGTTGCATTCCATCTTTGATGCGGTGCCAGACATTGGTTTCCTGCGCAGTTTCAAATAGTGGGATTTTAGTGACCGGATTATCGACAGTATTGAATGCAATTCGTTGGCTATCAGAGGTGTTTTCAGGTTCGTTGCCTGGTTCGATTAATAGTGCGGTATGTTGTCCGGATAAATGGGTAAGCTTTACAGGTTCCACTGTACTTATAGTAGTCACCTGGGCTGGCTTGTCCTCGATATCGGCATCGGCTTTAAACAGGTTATGATTACATGCGCTGGTTAAGGCCAGTAGCGCCATCAGTGAAAACCACAGAAAATACGATATTTTTTTATTTATCATGCAAATTCTATTATTAATCAAGAGTATCCTTCCAATGTCGAACTATAGTAAATGTTTCGGCACCTGATTCTAATCGCTTTAATGCGAAATTTTCTGCTGCTCTGGTCACATTTGTAAGATGACAGCGCAAAAAAGGATTGGTCGTCTTTTCCAGCGATAAAGGCGCTGGCACAGTGGCCTGACCCTGCTGGCGCGCAGCTACGGTAGCATTGATGCGTGCCTGTAATGCCTCACTATCGGGCTCCACAACCTTGGCAAACTTAAGGTTATCAAGTGTGTACTCATGTGCACAGTAAACCAGGGTGTCGTCCGGTAATGACGCGATTTTTTCAAGTGAAGCATACATCTGTTCTGGCGAGCCTTCAAACAGACGGCCACATCCACCCGTGAACAGAGTATCACCGCAAAACAGGGACCTGTCGTTGTAATAGGCAATATGTCCGCGGGTATGGCCTGGCACCTCAAGTACCTGGAATGTGCTGTTCAACTTTTCCAGTCTGACGCTATCACCTTCTGCGACCGGATTGGTGATCGTGGCAATGCCCTCATTGGAAGGTCCATAAACAGGCATCGGGAATTGTTGTGTCAGCTGTCTAATACCACCAATATGGTCGCTGTGGTGATGGGTCACCAGGATGGCGACGGGTATATACTCATGTTCTCTGATGGCATTCAGGACCGGCTTTGCGTCACCCGGGTCAACAATCGCAATATAAGGGCTATTTTCCTTCTGAATCAACCAGATATAGTTGTCTGAAAAGGCCGGTATGTAACTAATTTTGAGCATGACTGTATCCTGTCAGTTCTTGTCTTGCGGGTCAATATATCGGCAAAATATGACGTTAAGCCCTGCATTGCAATAGTGTTAAATGGCAACAGCTTATTAGAACATGCGTAAGAAATGAATATGGTATGCTATTAAAATCATGAATAAAATTTCTTCCGCTCACTGTTTTTTTCAACGTGACCAGCAATTGGCAGATTGGTATGCTTCGTCGTTAGGAAAAATGCTGGCAGAAGAGGAGCAGGATGAACTTGATCAGGTGCTGCCCGATTTGTTTGGCTATCATCTGCTGCAGTTAGGCTCATCGGAGACCTCGTTGTTATCAGCCAGTCGTATTCTGCATAAAGTGGTGCTGGATGGACACCAGAAAAATGAGATATTTCCTTCGCAAATCAATGGCATACCAGAGCAACTTCCAATACAGCCTGATTGCATTGATGCAGTTTTGTTGCATCATTCTCTGGATCTGGCCATGGATCCGAGGCAAGTGCTGAGGGAAGCGGAGCGTGTGCTGGTGCCGGAAGGACACCTGATAATATTAGGCTTCAACTCCAGGAGCCTGTGGGGACTGAGACGCATGTTGAGTCGCGGCCATGCAGATGCACCCTGGGGTAACCGCTTTTTATCGGTGCCCCGTGTCAAAGACTGGTTAGCCCTGCTTGGACTGGAGATAACCACCATACGCTATCGGTTTTACCGCCCACCCATAGGACGTAAGGCCGTGTCAGATAAGCTACGTTTTCTCGAAAGCTGGGGCCAGAAGTGGTGGCCATTCCTCGGTGGTGCTTACCTGTTAGTGGCGAAGAAAAAAGTATCGACACTGACGCCTATCAAACCACGCTGGCGCCCGCGACGGAGCCTTGTTCAGGGGCTCACAGATGCCGCATCAAGGACAACAGGCACCAGTTTCTCGTTAGAAGGCAAAAGGCCAGGTGAAATACATGATGACCAGTAAAGTCAGAGTCATATCAGTGACAGATATTATTCATATGGCTCCCTCTGGCCAGATGTTTGCACGTTTTCAAACGATGGGGAGAGCCGGATTTTGTAATGCGAGATGGTGCTTGAGTAAAAAAAATGTCAACAGTTGAGATATTTACAGACGGCGCATGCCGAGGAAATCCAGGTCCTGGTGGCTGGGGCGCATTATTGCGTTTCAACAGTACTGAAAAGCAATTATTTGGTGCAGAGGTTGAGACAACCAATAACCGCATGGAGTTAATGGCCGCTATAGTCGCACTGGAATCGCTGACCAGGTCTTGTGATGTTGTCTTAACTACCGACTCACAATATGTTAAAAAAGGCATCACCGAATGGATCGATGGCTGGAAAAAACGCAATTGGAAAACGGCTGGGCGAAAGCCAGTCAAGAATACCGACTTATGGCAACGTCTTGATCAGGCTGTTGTCAGGCATAATATTCAATGGCAGTGGGTGCGGGGGCACTCAGGCCATCCGGAAAACGAAATGGCAGATCAGTTAGCCAATCGGGCGATTGATGAGATGCTATCATGATCAAGCAAGTGTAATAACAGGAAAAACCATGCGACAAATTGTACTGGATACAGAAACCACAGGTTTGGAGCCAAAGCAGGGCCATCGAATTATTGAGATAGGTTGTGTGGAATTGCTTGATCGCAAGCTCACCGGTAATCATTACCATCAATATATACAGCCCGATCGTGAAATAGATGAAGGTGCTATTGAAGTGCATGGCATCACCAGAGAATTTCTGTCAGACAAACCTCGCTTTGCAAATATTGCCGAGGATTTTCTTACTTTCATAAAAGGTGCTGAGTTGATTATTCATAATGCACCTTTCGATGTGGGCTTTATAGACCATGAGTTATCGCTGATAAACTACGGCCAGACGACGACAGATATTTGCTCCGTTCTGGATACGCTGGTGATGGCACGTGAAATGCATCCTGGTCAAAGGAATAGCCTGGATGCCTTGTGCAAGCGCTATGAAATCGATAATTCACAACGACAGAAACATGGAGCATTACTGGACTCCGAGATCCTGGCTGATGTTTATTTAACCATGACAGGCGGCCAGGTGAGCCTAAGCCTGGGCAGTCATGAAGACCAACAGCAAGGCAGTATCGGCTATGAGCAGGTGAAGCTCATCGATAGTAACAGGCCAGCACTGCGTGTCATCAATGCCACAGTTGATGAACTGGAAAGCCATGCGAAATATCTCGAGTTAATTAATAAAGCCAGTAACAATGCTTGTGTGTGGAGCAGCGATTAGGCATCTATCCGTTGCAATAATATTTTTTATCTCCATTAACCACGCATTCGCTCAAGCTGTAAGTCTTGGGTATTTATCATTGCTCCCTGCCAAAACCTTTTTTTAAAAGCCGTTAAATCGTCTAATACCAAGCCCATAGATCCTGTTGTTAGACAGACAATCTAAATAATTTACCAGCATTTCAATCCTGATTTTACGCCACTCTATGCCTGTTCTGCCGGCAGGTCCGGCGATTGCACCGTTTGATTTTACTAGTGCAATGAAAAGTTATTTTTTCATGCTCTTTTATTAGATTTTCCAGCCGATTACCGCGTTTTTTTTATTTTTTTAATACCAGCTAAATCACTAAAGCTTTAAAGCATTATGTCGATAAGCAAGAAAGCATACAGAAATAAGGCTATTGCGGAGCTATAAATGGATGAAAATCCAATAAAAATCAGTGATTCAGCAAATGGGAAATGTATTATTTGCCCGGATTATTTTGATATTTCACTGGCAGCGCAATTGCACCAGATGCTGTGCGAAGTCATGCAAGAAAAACCCGTTAGGATCGAACTGGATGGTCAGAATATCGAGATAATTGATACCTCGATTCTGCAAACGCTATGCGCATTTTTCCGTGATGCCAGCAGCGCTGGAATTAGTGTGAGCTGGATAAATGTCAATGATGTGCTCTGCCGAGCGGCGCTGGTTCTGGGTTTGACGGCACCATTACATTTGCAATCTGAATAACACAAGCTAATCAAAAGCAGTGATCAGGAAGGGTATAGAGGAATATATATGGCGACGATCTTGACAGTAGATGATTCAACCTCAATGCGACAAATGGTCATGTATACACTGACACAGGCTGGTTATGATGTTGCTGAAGCAGCAGATGGTGTTGAAGGCTTTGAGAAGGCGCAGTCAAATCGATTTAATCTGATCATCACTGATGTCAATATGCCAAGGATGGATGGTATTACCCTGGTCAAGGAACTCAGAGGATTGACCAACTACAAGTTTACTCCGATCTTGTTGTTGACGACGGAAGCAGGTGCTGACAAAAAGAAACAGGGAAAAGAAGCCGGTGCTACCGGTTGGTTGGTCAAGCCTTTTAATCCTGATCAATTACTGAATACGATCAAAAAAGTAATAGGTTAGCTGAGTGACCATTGATCTTACCCAGTTTCATGCAACATTCCTCGAGGAAAGTCTGGAAGGTCTGGATGTTATGGAGTCCAGCCTGCTTGATCTGAATCTGAATGATGAGGATCCTGAAACCATCAATACCATTTTCAGGGCGGCACATTCCATCAAGGGTGGTAGCGGAACCTTTGGCTTTATGGAAATTGCCGAGTTTACCCATGTGCAGGAGACTTTACTCGATCAGATCAGAAGCTCAACCAGGGAAGCAACCCAGGACATCATCAATACCTTGCTGGAATCAGTCGATTGCGTTCGTGAGATGTTATTTGCCGAGAAAGATAAAAGAAAATACGATGCTGATCATGTCAACTCGGTGCGCGCAAAATTAGATAGTATCCTCAATGCTAATGAAAACCCGGTGGCAACTGTAGCGCTCGAAGAAGAGATAAATACTGCTTCCGTGCAAGGATGGAACATAAAGTTCGCGCCACATCCGGGTATGATCAAGACAGGTAATGACCCCGTCAGAATTCTGCGTGAATTATCATCCCTGGGTCTTATGGAAGTACAGGTGAATATAAATAAGCTGCCTGAGCTTGCGCAAATTGAAGCAGAATGCTGCTACCTCTCGTGGGATATCGAGCTGTTTGGCGACATTGAGGAAGCTTACATAAGAGAAATATTTGACTGGGTGGTGGATGATTGTGATTTGTCTATCATTCCAATGTCTCAGGCCGACGGCCTGCAACAGCAAAACGGAAATTCAATAGAACGCCATTCAAATAGTCAGGCGCTGAAAGAAACGCTGACAGCCACTGAAATTTCTACAGATACTGGTTCAGATGAGCTCGTTGCTGAGGCATTACCAGAAGTTACTTCGGCCAGGAAGCGTTCTAAAACGCATGGTAGACAGCAGCTCGATCAGAGTGAGTACAGAAAAGGTAGATGAGTTGATCAATCTGGTCGGTGAGCTGGTGATAACACAATCGATGATTGGCGAGCTAGGGCAGAACTTTAATGCCAGCAATATTGAACGCATGATGGATGGGCTGTCTCAACTGGAACGGCACACTCGGGAATTACAGGAAAGTGTCATGCGTATTCGCATGTTGCCGATCAGTTTCTCATTCAATCGTTTTCCACGTATGGTACATGACCTTGGCAATAAGCTGGGCAAGAAAATCGAGCTTAAAATGTCTGGTGAGAATACCGAACTGGATAAAACAGTACTGGAAAAGATTGGCGATCCGTTGGTGCACCTGGTCCGGAATTCAATGGATCATGGGCTTGAGACGCCTGAGCAACGTAAGGCATGCGGCAAGCCTGAAACCGGTGAATTGCATCTTAATGCTTATCATAAAGGTGGCAGTATTATTATCGAAATCAGCGATGATGGCGCTGGTCTTAATAGAGAAAAAATCAGGAACCATGCCATTCAGAGAGGACTGATAACAGCAGAGGAAGCCCTTAGTGATGATAAAATATATGATCTGATTTTTCAGCCCGGATTTTCTACAGCTGAAGCGGTGAGTGACGTCTCTGGTCGAGGTGTCGGTATGGATGTAGTGCGAAGAAATATCAGGGAGTTGGGCGGTGCGGTGGACATAGCGTCTACTCCCGGGCAGGGTTCGAAGGTGACTATTCGACTGCCACTGACGCTTGCTATTATGGATGGACAGCTTGTCAGAGTAGGCAATCAGACCTATATCATTCCGTTGGTTTCTATTATTGAATCACTGCAGGCCCGCGAAGAAAATATCAAAACTATTGTTGACCATGCCGAGGTTTACAGGCTTCGAGATGAATATATTAATATTGTACGTTTATATGAAATTTTTAATCTTCAACCTGATACGCATAATATCAATGATGGTTTGCTTGTTATCGTTGAAGGAGAAGGCAGGAAAATTGGTCTCTATATCGATGAGCTATTTGGCCAACAACAGGTAGTGATCAAAAGTCTGGAAACCAATTATAAACGTATAGATGGAGTTTCAGGTGCAACCATACTGGGTGATGGTACGGTAGCCATGATCATTGACGTACCTGGATTGGTTACCATGTCTCGTAGCAAAATCATCAGCATAGAAGATAATAAGGTCGCTTAAGGGGGTTGAACAATGGATCAGGCAATAGAATTTCAGAATGAATACACCATGAGCGCAGATGTCGATAATCAGTATCTTACTTTTATCCTGGCAAACGAGGAATATGCCATCGATATATTACGTGTGCAGGAGATCAGGTGTTGGCAAGCAGTGACTACATTGCCGAATGCACCGGAATATATAAAAGGCGTTATCAATATAAGAGGTACGATCGTTCCCATTATTGATTTGCGTAGACGTTTCAACATGGAGCCCATGGAATATGGCCCTACGACCGTTGTTATTGTTGTTAAGGTATCAGCCGAAAATCGTGATCGTGTCATGGGCATCGTGGTAGATGGTGTTTCAGATACTTATGAAATACCAGAGGAGAATGTGAAACCGTCTCCTGATTTTGGTGACAAAATCGATATGGATTTTGTTAATGGATTAGCAACCATCGATGAAAATATGTTGATACTTCTCGATATAGACAAGCTTTTAAACTCAGGGGAATTGCACGACCTGGATAATCAGTAAAGCATTGTCCTGTAACAGGAAATCATGACTGAATATTATTGATGCTTGGACTTAAACCGCATAAACACAAAGGCAATGTAATGAGTAAGCCGGAAAAAAAATACTACACCAGAGTATTACAGGTATCAAAGCCCGCTGTTGTTATGAAAACAAAGCGTAATATATATACTGTGGTCAGACAAAAGACATGGTGGATTATTACTGAAAATGTATTGGCTGGAATTGCGTGGAATGGATAATGAAAATTCAGGGGAAGGTATAAATGGCTAGCAAAAGTAAAATGGGTATTAATCCACAGACCTGGGCGGAAGACAATATGCCGGGGAAAGCAGCGATAAAATTAAAAAAGCGTAAACAGAAACAAAAGTCTGCTGGCGTGAAAAAAGTTAATCTGAATGTTGATATTCTTGAGTCCAGCTTCAAGATGTTGGCGCCACATGGTGAAATACTGGTCGCCAGGTTTTATCAGGAATTATTTAAGCGCTTTCCTGGCGTAGTCCCATTATTCAAAAATACAACTGCGGCGCAACAACAAAAGAAATTACTGGCTGCATTACAGCTGGTGGTGAATAACCTGAGAAGGCCAAAGGTCCTGAAAAAAGCCTTATCAGGTTTGGGTGAACGGCATCAGGCTTATGGCGCCGTGATGGCTCATTATGACGCGGTTGCGGAGACATTGCTTGATGTGATGTCGGAGATTGCAGGTGATGCATGGACAGAAGAAGTGGCAACTGCCTGGCAAGAAGCATTAAATGAAGTGGCAAGAATTATGTTGAAAGCTTATAAATCGGGGGACGAAAAGATGGGCGCAAACTCTAGAATGGCTAGTCAGGCAGGTGATTATGATGATTCAGAAATCCTGAAAAGTGTCGTTGACAATGCCATGACTGCGATCATGATGATAGACCGCGATCTGGTAATTACCTATGCAAACAAGTCAACGATTGCATTATTAAGCAAGCATGAAGTGGAGCTCAAGGGTCTATACCCGAGTTTTTCTGTATCAAAACTTATCGGCACCTGTATAGACATTTTTCATAGCAATCCTGCGCACCAGCGACAGATGCTGAGTAATCCTGACAATCTGCCATTTTCGACGGATATACAGGTCGGTTCATTGATATTCAGAATCAATGTGATTGCCATGTATGACAACTCTGGCATCTATATCGGCAATTCACTGGAATGGTCCGATGTGACCGGTCTACGTGCAAAAGAAAATGAAGCGCGTCGTTTGCAAGGTACCGTGGATGGTGCAATGACGGCCATCATGATGATTGACCGTGATTTTAATATTACCTATGCCAATGAATCGACGCAGAAATTACTGATTGAGAATGAGTCTGTCTTGCGTGAGACTTTCCCGGGGTTTTCTGCCAGAGAAAATTGTTGGCGTCAATATTGATACATTTCACAAGAACCCGGCCCATCAGCGTCAATTGTTAGCGGATCCGAACAACCTTCCTTACCAGACAGATATACAAGTGGGCCCACTGAAATTTGAACTAAATGTAACGGCAATTATTGATATAGAAGGTAACTATATTGGTAATGCCCTTGAATGGTCTAACGTAACAGAGGCAAGGAAAAAAGCCGTAGAAGTCGCTCGACTACAATCAGCGGTGGATGGAGCCACGGCTAATCTGATGCTATGTGATGCTGATTTAAATATCACCTATGCCAACCCCTCAGTGGTTGACATGTTGGCCAACCGCCAATCCGAGTTACGTCAAATATGGCCTGGTATGGATGCGCATAACCTTGTCGGTCAAAATATTGATCAATTTCACAAGAGACCAGAACACCAGAGAGCCTTGCTCAGTGATGCAAGCAGAATGCCGATCAGGGCTGAAATGAAAATGGCTGAACTTTCTTTTGAACTCAATGCCACCATCATTACAGGTCCGGATGGCGAGTACATGGGCAATATGGTTGAGTGGAAAGATCTGACTGAGCAAAAAGATGCGGAAGCGCAAATTCAGACCTTGATACAGGACGCAGTCGATGGCCGCCTGGATAGCCGTATTCAAACAAATAACTACAAGGGTTTCATGAAAGGGCTGGGTGATGGTGTCAATTCGTTAATGGATGCAATGAGTAAGGCCGGCAAAAGAGATAAAAAAGGTAATGGAAGGTCTGGCTATCGGTAATCTAACCGACAGTATGAGTGAAGATTACGAGGGTGAATTCAATGCGATGAGTCGTGCAGTGAATGATTCAATCACGAACCTTAAACAAATGGTTAGTGAGATTTTGTCAGGTCACGGATAATATTGCTTCTTCTGCTGGTGAGATTGCCCAGGGCAACGCTGACCTGAGTCAACGTACTGAAGAGCAGGCATCCTCATTGGAAGAAACAGCATCAAGCATGGAGGAGTTAACAGGTACAGTTAAACAAAATGCCGATAATGCACGACAGGCAAATCAGTTGGCGGCACGAGCACGAACTGAGGCTGAGATGGGTGGTGAGGTTGCCAGTAAAGTTATTGTGGCGATGGCTGAGATTAATGCCAGCAGTAAGGAGATTGCGGACATTATTGGCGTCATTGACGAAATTGCGTTTCAGACCAACTTGTTGGCTCTAAATGCAGCAGTGGAGGCAGCACGTGCAGGTGAGCAGGGCAGGGGTTTTGCAGTTGTTGCTGCCGAGGTCCGTAATCTGGCACAACGAAGTGCATCTGCAGCAAAAGAAATAAAATCATTAATTAAAGACAGCGTCGTCAAGGTGGATGAGGGAACCAAACTGGTCGATGAATCAGGCAAGTCACTGGAAGAAATCGTCACCTCAGTGAAAAAGGTCAATGACATTATCGCGGAAATTGCTGCAGCCAGTCAGGAACAATCTTCTGGTATTGAACAAATCAACAAAGCCGTTGTGCAGATGGATGAAATGACACAACAGAATGCTGCGCTGGTAGAGGAAGCCGCCGCTGCCAGTGAATCACTGGATGAGCAAGCCTCCGGTATGATTGAATTAATGGGATTTTTCAAAACTGGTGAAGAGCAAAGACAAAATAGAAGCATCAGAAAACCTGAGTTTACCAGCAAAGAATTGCCACAGACAAAAAGCAAGCGCCGGCGTGCCGGCATCGCGTAAAAAATCCATGGATACCGATGATGAATGGGAGGAGTTCTAGTCAACATTAAAGTATCAGCACTTGTACCTGGACGAGTATGATCTGTAAAGCAACATGACAATCACTGTTTATTGTCCTATGGAGATGCAGTTTTGGAAAATGAACAAGAGTTCAGATTTACTGACAGGGATTTTAATTATATAAAAAAATTGATTGCTGAAGAAGCCGGTATATCATTGTCGGATGCTAAACGTACCATGGTATATAGTCGTTTAGCGCGGCGTTTGCGATCTTTGTCGCTAAAGAAGTTTTCGTCTTATTGTGATTTATTAAAAAACCGTGATGAGCATGAGCTTGTCAATTTTATCAATGCTATTACTACCAATCTGACCTCGTTTTTCCGTGAAAAACACCATTTCGAATT
Organism: uncultured Gammaproteobacteria bacterium; assembly: GCA_963807455.1. Lineage (GTDB taxonomy): Bacteria > Pseudomonadota > Gammaproteobacteria > JAADHQ01 > JAADHQ01 > JAADHQ01. The sequence continues at coordinate 107,021 of CAWECS010000014.1, forward strand.
TATGGTCAGCACGCTAATTCCACGCTGGATTAAATCCAGAAGTGATACACGTCGACTTCGCATATGGTCTGCCGGTTGTTCGACGGGTGAAGAGCCCTATTCCATTGCTATAACCCTGTTGGAGCATTTTCCTGAACTGGAAAAATGGGATATAAAAATTCTCGCTACAGACCTTGATACGAATGTAGTCTCGATAGCGAAAAATGGAGTTTATAATGTTGAGCGTACCGAAGGTTTGCCGAAATCAATGTTGAAGCGCTGGTTCCTTAAGCGTTCAAGTGGGGATTCAGGAGAGGTCAAGGTATCTCCCGAGTTGCAAGATCTGATCATTTTCAAGCAACTCAATCTACATCAGGACTGGCCATTTGATGGCCCTTTTGACCTGATATTTTGCAGAAATGTCGTCATCTATTTCAATAAGGACACGCAGCGGGTGCTTGTGGATCGTTACGCCGATAAGCTCAGCGATGAGGGCTTTCTTTTTCTGGGACATTCCGAAAACCTGTATAGAGTCTCTGACAGGTTTAATCTGGTCGGTAATACTGTGTACAGCAAGATCAGGTAATGATGATGAGTTCTGATCATAAACAATATATTAATATACCTAAACCTTCATTGCGAGGATTCACATCTATCAATCGTTTTTGGGATAAATCCCGAGAGGCAATTTCTGCCAAGATTCTACCAGGGCAGTATTATGTTACCACGGATGACGAGTATATTGTCACGGTGCTCGGTTCCTGTGTGTCAGCCTGTATCAGGGACAGGGTTGCTGGTATTGGAGGTATGAATCATTTTATGCTACCCAGGAGCTATCAGGATAGCGATGATACGCCGATTGATTTGAGTGATGCTGCGCGTTATGGAAATTACGCGATGGAGCATCTGATTAATGATATCCTCAAGCATGGTGGCCGACGTGATTATCTTGAGGTCAAGATTGTTGGTGGTGGCAGGATTATCGCCAATATGACTAATATTGGCAGTAAAAATATTTCCTTTGTCAGGGATTACTTGCAAACAGAAGGTATGCAGGTCCTTGCAGAAGATGTCGGTGACATTTATCCAAGGAAGGTTGTCTATCACCCGTTGAGTGGTAAAGTAAAGGTCAAAAAAATGCGTTCTCTGCATAATGATACCATCAGAGTGCGTGAAGAACGTTACATGCATGAGATTGCGAGTGAGTCTGTTGCTGGTGATGTTGAGTTATTTTGATACTGGATGATATGCAAAAAATACGTGTACTAATTGTTGATGACTCTGCCCTGGTAAGAAAACTCCTGACAGAGATCCTGTCAACTGACCCTCAAATCGAGGTCGTCGGTAGCGCGCAGGATCCCTATATTGCCAGAAACAAAATCAAGGAGCTGAATCCTGATGTACTGACGCTGGATATAGAAATGCCAAGAATGGATGGCATAACTTTTTTGACAAAACTGATGAAGCTCAGGCCGATCCCCGTGGTCATGGTTTCAACGATGACTGAGCAAGGAGCAGAGGTAAGCTTAAAAGCGCTTGAATTGGGTGCTGTTGATATCGTTTCCAAACCTAAGGAAGATATTGCAGGAACACTGCATGAGTATACAGAAGAACTGGTAAGCAAGGTTAAAAATGCTGCCACGGCGAACCTTAAATTAATAGAAACCAATATCAATAATATAAAAATCGAAAAGAAGCTTTCCGTTGATGCTATCCTCGCCAAGGAAAAAAAGTTTATTCATAACAGAGCAACCGAGAAGATTATTGCTGTAGGCGCATCCACCGGTGGGACGGAAGCTATAAAAGATCTTCTAATGCAGTTACCTGCTGATACTCCAGGCATTGTCATCACGCAACATATTCCAGAAGCATTTAGTTTGTCTTTTGCTAATCGTATGAACTCGGTATGCAAAATGGTTGTTTGTGAAGCGAGTGATGGGCAGCAAGTTCTTGCTGGCCATGTATATATCGCGCCCGGAAACCGTCATTTGCTGGTAGAGCGTACTGGAAAAAAGTATGTTTGCAAGCTGAATGATGGTCCGGCTGTTAACCGCCATAGGCCCTCTGTCGATGTTTTATTTCGTTCTTTGGCGCTATGTGCCGGTCGTAATGCAGTCGGTATTATTCTGACCGGTATGGGAAATGATGGCGCACAAGGTCTGTATGAAATGCATGAGACAGGCTCACCTACCATAGCGCAGGATGAAAAAACCAGCGTTGTCTGGGGTATGCCCGGTGAGGCGGTGAAGATGGGCGGCGTTGATTCTGTGCTGGCATTGAACATTATTCCCGGCAAGCTCCTTAGTCTTACTTCGGGGCAGTAGTTCAGGTAACTAAATTCAGATCATACGTGCAGTCAGATAGCCTTCATATTTACCCTCAAATTGAAAAATACTTATACCTTGTTACAGTGACGTAAAAATTTGCTAGAATAGTGTTTTAATTTATATCGATTAACTGACATGGCCATTAAAACACGTTTTGCACCCAGTCCGACTGGATACCTGCATATTGGTGGAGCCCGAACCGCCTTGTTCTCATGGCTGTATGCACGCCGACATGGTGGTACCTTTGTATTAAGGATTGAAGACACGGATCTGGAGCGTTCTACTGCGGAATCAGTCAATGCTATTCTCGAAGGTATGACCTGGCTTGGGCTGGAATATGATGAAGGCCCATTTTACCAGACTCACCGGTTTGATCGATACCATGCAGTGATTGAGCAACTGCTACAGGAAGACAAGGCTTACCGTTGTTATTGCAGCAAAGAACGTCTGGAAAACTTGCGAAATCAGCAAATGGCGGATAAGCAGAAGCCGAAATACGATGGCCACTGCCTTAAACACCCACCCGCTGATACAGATGGCAAGCCCTATGTCATACGCTTTAAAAATCCCAAGGAAGGTCAGGTAGTCGTTGATGATCTGGTTAAAGGCAGAGTAGTTTTTGATAACAATGAACTGGATGACCTGATTATCGCCAGAACAGATGGTTCTCCTACCTATAACCTGACTGTCGTGATTGACGATCTCGACATGGAGATTAATCATGTTATTCGTGGAGATGATCACCTTAATAATACCCCGCGCCAGATTAATATTCTCAAGGCGCTTGGAGCAGAGCCTCCTGTATATGCGCATGTACCTATGATTCTGGGTGATGATGGCAAAAGAATGTCAAAAAGACATGGGGCGACCAGTGTGATGCAATATCGAGCCGAAGGTTATTTGCCCGAGGCGGTATTGAATTACCTGGTACGACTGGGATGGTCCTATGGTGATCAGGAAATATTCTCCGTAGACGAAATGATTAGCTTGTTTGATGCCAAGGATATCAACAAGGCAGCCTCAACATTTAATGCCGATAAATTGCTATGGATTAACCAGGAATATATTAAAAACAGTTCTGCCGAACATATCGCGCATCAACTTAGTTGGCATCTGGGGCAGCTGGACATTGATCCGAGCCAGGGCCCTGATTTGATTGAGGTCATCAAACCACATCAGGAACGAGCGCGAACCTTGGCAGAAATGGCACAAAATATCGCCTATTTTTACAAGGACCTGCACGACTATGCCCCGGCTGCGGCTAAAAAGCATTTGAAAGTCGGTGCGCTCGAAGCCATGCAAGCCATTCATGATGGCTTTGTCAGTGCAGAGTGGAAGCCGGCATCCATTCAGGCTGTCATTGATGAAGTGATTGCTAAATATGATCTCAATCTAGGAAAAGTAGCACAACCCATACGCGTCGCCATTTCCGGTAAGGCGGCAACACCAGCGATAGATATAACACTTTCTCTGCTTGGCCGCGAGAAAACCCTGATGCGCATGCAAAAAGCCATTGACTTTATCAAGGAACGTGCGGCCAATCAGGTGCAGAAGGGTAATTGATAGCTTTATTTACAATGCCCAGAGTCAGGGGCAAATAGAAGACCTTATAGTGAGTTTCAATCTTGACAGAAAAGCCGTAGTGGCGTACATTGGCCAACTTTCGGGGCTATAGCTCAGCTGGGAGAGCACTTGCATGGCATGCAAGGGGTCGGCGGTTCGATCCCGCCTAGCTCCACCAAAAAATAAAGGGGTACGATATGAATCGTACCCCTTTTTTTGCACGAGCTTACTGTCGCATAAGCAGATCCTGCATAGAGTCAGGTTAACAGCAAATTATTTGACCTGGTAAAATTCCCTATACCATTCAACGAATTTGCTCAGGCCTTCCTCTACTGTGGTGGCCGGTTTATAGTCCATGTCTTTCACCAGGTCTTCAACATTGGCAAAGGTATCGGGTACATCTCCAGGTTGTAGCGGCAGCATATTCATCTCTGCTTTCTTACCAATGCATTTTTCCAGTACATCAATATAGTGCATGAGTTCTACCGGTTCATTGTTACCGATGTTGTACAGCTTGTAAGGTGCTATTTTTGCAGAGGCTGGGTCAGGATTGTCACTGTCCCAGTCGGGGTTGGTTTGAGCTGTTGTATCCAGCACCCTTATCACACCCTCGACGATATCATCGATATAAGTGAAATCGCGACGGTGTTTACCATAGTTGAAGACGTCAATAGGTTCACCGGCCAGGATTTTTTGAGTGAACTTGAAAAAGGCCATATCGGGACGACCCCAGGGACCATAGACGGTAAAAAAGCGTAGCCCGGTACTGGGTATGCCATACAGATGACTATAAGTGTGGGCCATTAGCTCATTGGCTTTCTTGCTGGCCGCATACAGGCTGACAGGGTGATTGACAGCGTGGTGTTCTGAATAGGGCATGAGGGTATTGATGCCGTAGACGGAGCTACTGGAAGCATAAACAAGATGCTCAACATCATTGTGTCTGCAACCTTCAAGAATATTGGTAAAGCCGACAAGATTGGAATCAACGTAGGCGTGTGGATTTTCGATAGAGTAGCGGACTCCAGCTTGTGCTGCCAGATTGACCACTCGCTGAGGTTTATGTTTTTTGAACAGCTCGGCGACCAGTTCACGTTCCTTGATATCAAATCGGGCTTCAGTAAAGCCTGGGTGATCCTTGATTCTATCCAGACGCGCAAGTTTTAAATTGACGTCATAATAGTCATTGATATTATCAATACCGATGACTTCATCACCGCGTTCTAATAATTTTATGGCTAATTCATTACCAATAAAACCGGCTGTTCCTGTAATTAAAACTTTCATAGATTTTACTCTTTTGTCTTTTAACTAATAATTAAATACGTCCATCGACTTCATCCTTGTCAAAAAGGTATTTGACATCGTAGATGATATGTTCAGGTTTGCATAGTTTACGGATTTTATTGATACCCATTTCCCTGAATTCATTATGTGCGACTGAAATAATTACCGCATCATATTTACCCTGTTCGAGTTCTGTTACTAGTTCAATGCCATGTTCCTGTCTGGCCTCAGTCGGATCGACCCAAGGATCATAGATATCTATATTGGCATGAAATCCCTTAAGTTCATTGACCATGTCGATGACTCGAGTGTTGCGAAGATCAGGGCAATTTTCCTTGAAGCTAAAACCCAGTAGCAAGACATTGGAATCGACAACATGAATTTTTCTTTGAGTCATTAGTTTAGTGACCTGGATAATAATATATTCACCCATCTGGTCATTAATGCGTCTTCCCGCGAGAATTAATTCAGGATGATACCCTGTTTCCTGTGCTTTGTGAGTCAGGTAATACGGGTCAACACCGATACAATGTCCACCTACCAGACCAGGCCGAAAGGGCAGAAAATTCCATTTAGTCCCCGCCGCTTCAAGTACTTCAAGTGTATCTATCCCAAGCTTATTGAAAATCACAGCCAACTCATTGACCAGGGCAATATTCAGATCGCGCTGGGTGTTCTCAATGACCTTGGATGCTTCAGCCACCCGTATAGTGCTGGCCTTGTGGGTTCCGGCTGTAATGATGCTTTTATATAATGCATCGACCAGGTCGGCGGCTTCGGGTGTGGAGCCAGATGTCACTTTCATGATGTTGCTGACACGATGTTCCTTATCACCCGGGTTGATGCGCTCGGGGCTGTAACCAAGAAAAAAATCTTCATTAATTTTCAAACCGGAGCCCGATTCAATATAGGGAGCGCAAATTTCTTCTGTCGTCCCGGGGTAAACAGTAGATTCATAGATAACGATGTCTCCTGTTGAAACCACCTTGGCAAGACTCTGGCTGGCCTGTATCAAAGGCGTCAATATGGGTTGTTTGTGCCTGTCAATAGGGGTCGGTACCGTGACAATATAGATATTGCAGTCTTTCAGATCATCAAGTGCAGCAGTGTAAACGAGATGCGTTGCACTGGTGAGTAAATCCGGCTCGACTTCCAGCGTGCTGTCACTACCCGCTTGAAGCTCCATGATGCGTTGCTCATTAATATCAAAACCGGTTGTCGAATATTTCTTTCCGAACTCAACGGCCAGAGGCAGGCCAACATAACCCAGGCCGATGATCCCGATTTTGACTTGATCCAACGTCATCATATATTAAATGCCTGTTAGTTTAATGGGTTTAATTCAACCGAAGGGATGAAGTAGCTAATTTAAAATATCATACCCGAATCAGAGGATTATTGTCCTTCACTATTTTGATTGCTGGTAAAGTTTCTTTTCCCAATCCAGCGATGTTTTGACAATAAATTCAAGATCATCATGTTTTGGTGTCCAGCCCAATACTTCGCGAATTTTTTCGGCCTTGGCAATCAACGCTGGTGGGTCGCCCGCGCGACGGTGCTTCTTCGATAATGTTCAATGGAGCCTGATTGACTTTCTCAACCATATCCAGAACCTCACGGACACTGTAACCATGTCCATAGCCACAATTCAATGTGGTTGATTTACCGCCCTTACGCAAGTAATCAAGGGCCTTCAAATGAGCGCTGGCAAGATCTTCCACATGAATATAGTCTCTGACACCGGTACCGTCAGCAGTGGGGTAATCAGTACCAAAAATGTAGACCTTGTCACGTTTACCCGCAGCAGCCTCACAGGCGACTTTAATGAGTAGCGTTGCCTTTTCTGTGGATTGTCCGATTTTCCCCTGTGGGTCTGAGCCAGCTACATTAAAATAGCGTAATGCCACATGGGTCAAATCTGTGGCTGCGGATAAATCACGTAACATCCATTCTGTCATTAGTTTGGAGGTGCCGTAGGCGTTAATTGGATTGATCGGACTGTCTTCGTCACAAGAATCCGTGTCTGGAATGCCATACACTGCTGCTGTCGAAGAGAAAATAAAATGCTTGATGCCGGCATCCCTGCAGCACTCCATTAAATTGCGACTGTTGCAGGTATTGTTGCCATAGTACTTGAGGGGATTCTCTACTGACTCGGGCACGATAGTGTGGGCGGCAAAATGGATCACTGAATCGACATTATGTTCCTTGATGACCCGCCTGATCAGATCCTGATCACCCATATTGCCTTCAATAAGATCTCCGTAAAGCACTGAATCTGAAAAACCGGTGCTCAGATTATCGACAATCACAACACGTTCGCCGGCCTCTCCCAGTTGGCGGACAACGTGACTGCCAATATAACCAGCACCACCAGTGACGAGTATCGAATTTTTTGACATTATTTATCCCCTGAGTTGATTATTGATCATTCTGATTTAGCGATTATAGCTAAAAGCTGAGCCGATAAAAACGGTTTAGGCGCAAACAGGGAATTAGTTTTGCCGGGTTCAGGACAAAACATCGTCCCAGGTCACAAATGTATGAAAATTAGTGTATTATAAGTAGTAATATGAGCTTAGTATTTGTTGCAATATAATGGAAATAAATGCGGAAAAGTTAATCGCCCTTGATTTTCTGTCACCAGGCATGCGCGCCTGGTTATCACAGAAATTACCACTGTTGTTGATGGTTGTACTGGTTATTATACTAGCCTATCAAATAGCCGGCATGAGCTGGTCTTTGCTCGAGCGAATACTAGTTGATGAGCCTCAGCTTAGTCCACAAGCAAATAGCGCTGCCCAGTCTGGTCGGCAACAAAAATCAGTCGACAATAGCTACATGAATCTGGCCAATATTCACCTGTTTGGCAAGCAGGATGTCACCCAGGCTGTCGATAAAGCACCGGTAACCGCACCTGAAACTCGTCTGAACCTGGTGTTGTTCGGTGTCTTCACTGATGAAAATAGCAAAAAAGGCTCGGCCATTATCGGGCAAAAAACCGGTAATCAAAAATTTTATACTGTCGGAGAAAAAGTCGATAATGGTGTCTGGCTCGCTGAGGTAAGGAAAGACCATGTTTTGTTAAAAAGGGGTGCCAATTACGAGGTGCTGAAATTTCCTAAAGTGGTGAGTGCCGGTGTCAATATAAAAAATACAAGAGCACCTGTATCTAGTCGAGCTCTGAGTCCGGAAAAGCAGACATTTATGGATAATGTCAAAATTATTCCTGTGTTCACGGGTAAAGATAGAACACTGAAAGGCTACAGGATCCTGCCAAAGAAAAACCGGGCTGTTTATAACCGTCTTGGGATACGACCGACAGATATCGTCACTGCCATTAATGGCATAGCTTTGAGTGACCAGCGTGAGGCGATGAAAGTAATTGCTGAACTGGTTAAATCTGATCAGGTGGAAGTGCAACTCGACAGAAATGGAAAAATCGAAAACAAGACCTTGACCCTGAAGTAGGGTGGTAGCTACTGGCTACTTTTGATGATGTTCTGTATACCTTTAATGCTTCTTATCCACGTCCCCTTGTAACCACGCTCGGTTAACACTTTCAGTTTATTTTTGGCCTGACCATAGCTGCTGAAGCTGCCATGGATAACAGAATACCATAATTGTCCTTTGGTCTTCGACTTGAAAAAATAAACGCCATCCAGAGGAACACTATTCGCAAACTTATCAGCTCTGCGGTAATTTGTACTACTGGCCAGTTGAATTGTAAAGTGATTGGAGGGTTGCTTTAATATCCATTTAGTACTTTTTTTCTCATGAGGCAACATGGGGATATCTGTTACTTCAGGGTCATTCGGTGTGATATAGCTGACAGTGGTCTCGGCTTCGGGCTCGGCTATTGGTGGTGATTGTTCATATGGCAGAACTTGTTCAGGTGGCATAAGTTCATCGCTACTCACCCTTGCGTTTGTTTCTTTGGCTAGGTTTTCACTAGTCAGATTTTCACTGGCAACAGGCGCTGCGCTAACGGTAACAGGCGGCTTTGACGTGCGCAGGTCTATTAGTCCATCCGGTTTTTTTTCACCGACGATTTCATTTGCTTGTTGCAGTTTATTCTCTGTTGCAGGGCTGCTGCCAGGCTGGTGTTGTTTAAGTAAAGTATCAATCGTCGCCATTGCTTCAATTGCATTCTGATGGCCTTGCTGCGCCGACAGTTTAAACCAGTACATTGCCTGTTTCAGGTTCTTGGGCAGACCTTTACCATAGTAGTGCATATATCCTATTGAGTATTGGGCTTCCGCATTACCATTTTCAGCCAGGGTCTCGAATAATGTTGATGCTGTTTTATAATCGCCGGATAAAAATGCGGCCTTGGCTTTATTGTAAATAAGTTGATTGAAACTTTCAGGCTCGGGAGACTCTTTGGGCGGTGTTGTGGAGCAGGCAGACAATGACATTATTATCGCCGAAATCAGAAGTCGGGTGAAAACTTGCATTGGTTTTTCCATTATATCGAACCTAGTCTATAGCTGCATGTTAACTCACCAGTTGATTCAAGTCGAATATGGGTAGCAAGGTTGCCAGCACAATAAACAGCACTATCGCCCCCATCAACAAGATCATGATAGGGCCGAGAAGACCCAGAGTCGTTGACATGATGGCTTCTATCTCACGTTCCTGTATGTCGGCCGCGCGTGCCAGCATATCTTCCAGTTTGCCGCTGGATTCACCGCTGGCGATGAGGCTGACAGTCATTGGTGGAAAATAACCGGACTGTTCCATAGACTGGTGAATGTTAGCACCTTCCTTGACTTTTTCTGTGATCCCTTCAATAGCTTTGCGCATAGGTAAGTTAGTCACTACTTGCCCCGATATACGCAGGGCCTCCAGTATTTGCACGTTACTCGAACTCAGGATGCTGAGTGTGCGTGCAAAACGTGCACTGTTACTGCCGCGTATCAGACGACCGGCAAAGGGCATTTTCAATAATAGTTTATGCCAGGCCAGCTTGGCAGCCGGTTTTTTCAGGGCAGATTTTGTTATGATAACAGCCGCAATTATTGCAATTAATAAATACAGGCCATTACTTTTAAGAAATTCGCTCATGGCAATGAGAATCTGGGTCGAGGTGGGTAAATCCTGCGCCACGTTTTCAAATACCTGAACAATCTGAGGCACGACAAAAGTAAGCAAGCCAATGACAATAAGAATAGAAATGAATACCAGCATGACCGGGTAAAAAAGTGCCATCATGGTTTTTTGTTTCATCTGTTGTCTGGCTTCGGTGTAATCGGCGAGCCGGTCGAGGACATTATCGAGATGGCCTGATTCTTCTCCCGCTTCCACGGTCTTGCGATACAACTCCGGGAACACGGATGGAAATTCAGACAAGCCGGCACTCAGACTGTGTCCTTCCCTGACGGTTGAACGAATGGACAAAAGCACGCGCTTGACCTTGTTCTTTTCACTTTGCGCGGCGACTGATCGCAAGCATTCTTCGATGGGCATGCCTGCTCTCAACAGGGTGGAAATTTGTCGGGTCAGCAGCGCCAGATCCATCACGCTGAGATGCTGCTGGAACAGGCCGCCGCCGGAGGTTTTTTTCTGCTGCTGTTTGATTTCCTCGACAGACAGCGGTGTCAGCCCCATCTCCCGCAATTGCTGTCTTATTTGTCGAGCAGTATCGCCTTCGATAACACCCTTGCGATTTTTACCGTCTTGCCCCAGGGCCTTGTATTCAAATGCACTCATTTCAGACGATGCTTGACGGGGCAGGGGGGTGTAATAAAGTCATGTTTTGATCTAGTGATTCCATATTCTTTAAAGTTTAATTATCCAGTTGTCATGTCAGGCTAGTCTTCCTGGGTGACGCGCAACACTTCTTCAATACTGGTATCACCTTTCAATATTCTGCGTACACCATCCTGGCGGATGCCAGTTGTCTTGCTTCTGGCATGGGTCAGCATGGCCATTTCATCAGCGCCATCATGGATCAGAGCCCGCATACGATCATCTATTTCAATCAGCTCGTAGATACCTGTACGGCCCTGATAGCCCAGGTTCAGGCAGTGCTCGCAACCATCTTGACGGGCACGATAAATAATATGTTTTTCATTTTTGCTCATGTCCAGTATTTCGCAATCTTTCTCGTTAGCCACTGTTTCTTCACGACAATGCGGGCAAAGTTTTCGCACCAGTCTTTGCGCCAGAATGCCTACCAGACTCGAGGCGAGCAGAAAAGGTTCAACACCCATATCACGAAGCCGTGTTACCGCGCCAATGGCGGTATTGGTATGCAAGGTGGATAAAACCATATGACCGGTCAAGCTCGCCTGAACCGCAATCTGGGCCGTTTCAAGGTCGCGAATTTCACCTATCATGACAACATCTGGATCCTGTCGTAGTATGGCGCGAAGACCGCGAGCAAAAGTCATGTCGACCTTGGGATTGACCTGCGTTTGTCCGACACCCTCAAGGTTATATTCTATCGGATCTTCGACAGTGACAATATTACGGGTTCTGTTATTCAACTTGGTGAGGGCTGCATAAAGCGTGGTGGTTTTACCAGAGCCGGTGGGCCCGGTCACCAGGATAATTCCATGTGGCTTATGGATGATTTTGTTCAGATCGAGCGCCGCTTGTGTGGCCATGCCAAGGCTTTCCAGGTCCATGCGCCCGGCCTGCTTATCAAGCAAACGTAGTACCACGCGTTCGCCATGATTGGACGGCAATGTGGATACACGCACATCGACAGCGCGATTACTGATTTTCAGCGAGATGCGTCCGTCCTGTGGTAATCGTTTCTCGGCAATATCGAGATGAGCCATAACCTTGATGCGCGATACCAGCAGCGGAGCAGCGGCTCTGGGCGGTTGCAGGATTTCTCGTAAAATGCCATCGACCCGAAAACGCACAATGGTATTATATTCGTAAGGCTCAATATGAATATCAGAGGCACCTTCCTTAAGGGCCTCGGTTAATAATGCATTAATCAGGCGGATAATCGGTGCATCATCCTGTGTATCGAGTAAGTCTTCAGGTTCACCCAGTCCCATGGCGACATGTTGTAGATCCATGTCTTCACTGATATCACCCATGACCTGCATCGCCTGGCTTGATCCGGCCTCATACATTTCAGAGACCTTGACTTCAAAGTCCTCAATATTTATTTTTTGCAGGCTAAGACTGCAGTTCAGGTGGCGTTTTAATTCTGAGAAAATGCTAAGCTTGCAACCCGGTTTGTATAATACATCAGCAACACCATTTTCAATTTGGGTGACCAGTACACCGTGTTTGCGAATGAAGTTATACGGCAAAATATGGGAGCCAGCTTCTTCCTCTTCTTCAATACCTAAAGGTGATTCTTGAATCTCGGGCATATCAATTACTCATCGGCGGGAGGCTGATTGCTTGTAGTATCTGTATTTTGTTTAAATGGAGGGGGTATAGAGGGTAACTGTTCTGGCAGTAACGGTATCTCGGAATCATCCATTAGATAAACGCCTTTTTCTATCTGTTCCAGTTGTTTGTTTCGTATCATTGTAGTATTTACCCTCAGTGACACGCATGTTCGTGGCTGCATCACGCAGTATTACCGGACGCAGAAAAACCATTAGATTACTTTTAGTCTTTAAGGTTGTGTCAGAGCTGAACAGGCGTCCAAGCAACGGAATATCGCCAAGAAGGGGAACAGATTGATGGGATTGCGTTATCTTGTCGTCTATCAGTCCGCCCAGCACGATAGTATGTCCATCTTCGACCATGACGGTGGTTTTGATTGAGCGCTTGCTGGTGGTCAGGTCACTGGCGCCGGCGCTACTGGGTATAACGTCACTGATCTCCTGCTCGATATCCAGCTTGATGGCATCGCCTTCATTGATTTGCGGAGTGACCCTGAGGGTTAGACCAATGTCCTGACGTTCTATGGTGCGGAAGGGGTTGACCGCGCCTGCAGTGCCGCCGGTACTGCTGAATTCACCGGTGACAAAGGGGACATTCTTACCGACGACGATCTCCGCTTCCTGGTTATCCAATGTTACCAGGCTCGGGGTTGACAGGATATTAGATTTGGAATCGCCGGACAGGGCGTTGATGATAGCAGCAAAGTTGATAGTCGAACTGTCAAATCGGCCAAAACCGATCGTAGCCCCGGTACCCAGGGAAGGCGGATTGCCCGCTACGATGTCGGTGGCTATACCGCCTATGCTACCGAAGTTAATTACACCGACGGCACCTTTGCCGCTGGGGCTGCCATCAATGGCCCATTGCACACCCAGTTCCCTGTGATTTATCCAGTGTTACCTCGGCAATGATGGCTTCCACCAGTACCTGGGCACGACGGATGTCCAATCGGCTAATGACGCGTTGCAAGGATCGGAAAATGTCCGGCGGCGCGGTAATCACCAGCGCATTGGCGCTTTCATCAGCCTGTATGCTGACATTGGCACCCAGGCTCGGTGTACCCGGTTTGGCTTTCTGATCTTTCAGGGATTTGCTGACGCCGGTCAGCACGGTCACCAGATCTTTGGCCTTGGCATAATGCAGATAAATAACACGTGTGCCGCCATCAGACTCCAAAGGTGTGTCAAGATGACTGATCAGCACTCGATACCTCAAGCGCTCACTGGCTTCACCACTGAGTAAAACGCTGTTGGTGCGTTCGTCTGCAGCGAAAGTAACCTGGGTGGCGACGTTGGCTTTCTTTTTTGACGACAGGCCATTCAAGTACCCTGACAATTTCGCTGGCCGACGCATGGCTCAGCCTGACGATTTCAATTTTGCTGTCACTGACCTGGTCGATCTTGGCAACAATCTTGGCCATCCTGGCGACATTATCGGCGCGGTCAGTAATGATCAAAACATTCTTCGATGGGTAGGCAGCCAGATGCCCTTGTTGAGGGATCAGCGGCCTGAGGATCGGAACCAGTTGAGCGGCGGTAACATTCTTGACGCGCAGGATGCGGGTTACCACCTGGTCTCCTCGAATGGATTCTAAGCCTCGGATGGTGGGCACACTACCCTGTTTGGCTTTGCTGTCGGGAACAATCTTGGTGATATCACCCACCGGCACTGTCGCAAAGCCATGCACTTCCAATATCGACAGGAAGATAGGGTAGATCTCGTCTTTGGAAAGCGGGCTGGCCGAGACCACGGTGACTTTGCCTTTAACCCGTGGATCGATAACAAAATTCTTGCCAGTCAATTTTGACACTGTGCTGATCAGGGTGGAAATATCAGCATTTTTGAGATTGAGCGTGACTTCATTCTCGGCACTGACGACGACAGGCAGGCCCAGGCTCAGCAACAGGATTAATCCCTTGATACACTTCCGTGACCAGCGCTGAAATGATATATATTCCATATAAAACATAAAGTTATGATTAATTATTAATGTCCGTTATTGTTTGATGAATTTTCATCTTGTTTTTTGCCGCCATTCCATGTTTTCGGGTTCATAGCTGGAAACTTAATAGCAAACAAAATATATTTACTTCATGAGCTTAGCAAAAAAACCTTATTCAGTACATAAGATACTGAAACTACCATTCTACTTTGTGCAAGGCAATAAGTATAAGACTTAGTTAATATTTCAATTATTCTCGGATAAATTTGACGATCTCAAGCTGAATCAATAAACGCCTTCATACTGTATGGTCATGGAGCCATCCGAATGGAGTTTACCGGCGTTTTTGAGCATGGAAATAATAAAATTATCGGCTTTAACGGTTGGGCTGAACAAAGCTTTGAAACTGAATTTATGTCCGGGATTCAGTCGTAACAGGCCATCTATGCCAATGGGTGCCTGTTGATCCTTGATCTCCACTGTAATCTCGCCTGGGCGGGTGTCGAGATTCATTTTTATATTCCCTAGTTCGGTTTGCACCGGTTGCTGTAGAAATCCCTGTGCAAGCAGTATTTTGCCCTGAGCTTCCTGTAGTTCCTTGTCTATGTACGATAGAGACTTCATATCAATTGACAAGTTCCCTGATAGTTGAATAAAAGCTAGCATCGGTATCTGGTTAAGCAACGCAGCAGGCAGCTTGCCGGTTAATTCCTGTGCTTCAATATCGCCATTAAAGGCAAGATTAATGTCACCCTTGAGTGGATATTCAACATCCTTGATATCAACATTCAAGGCCATTTCACCCAGCAGTAAAGTCAACGGGTTTAATGTCCAATGCACATTTTGAAAAGTCTGCCCCAACATCTTGATACTGCCGGCCTGACCAGACCACGCAGAGCCGCTCAGTTGGCGCATTTGCACTCCCTGTTTTTCAAGTCCTGCTAGTTGGTAGACAATGCTGGCGGGTAGTTTGACCATCATAAAAAGCAGAAAACATAACAGGCCAATAGAGAGCAAAAGAATACGGTTTTTCATTTTATGCCTTTTATCAGCTCAAGCCTGGCATTGACGGTTCCGGGCGTATCCTGGCGATCGATATTGATACTGTTGATATGGATTTGATGCTCGTTGGCAAGCTTTCCCAGCCACGAAATCAGTGAGTCAAAACCGGTATTTTCAAACCAGATTTGTACCTTGTTATTACCCTGGGGTTCCAGTCTTTTCATGGTTCGTCCCAGCCCTGAGCGCTTGATGGTTGAGTCCACTATCGACAACAAGGGGCCAGTATTGGAGCCGGCCTTGCCTGCTGACAATCCTTGTAAGCTGGCAATCTCATTACCTGCGTTTTGTACCCATGTCAGTTGTTTGCGTTGCGCCATCGACCCGGGTATGTTTTTGTGCATAACCCTCGGTGATAGGTGACCAGATCAGCAGGTAGATCAAGGACAGAGAAATAACCGCAGCCAGGACCAGAATAATCAGCCTTTCATTAGGTTCTTTGGAGTAATACCAGGCTTTCATTAGCTGCTCTCCTGAATGCGTAGTCGTGCAGATACCGCCTTGCCCTGTACAGCAGCCGAGCGAATATCCACTGTCAGGCCGGACTGGCTGACCGCTTGCTTGAGTTTTTCCAGCGCCTGCAGATCATTAATAGCCAGCTCGATATCCACCTGGCCATTGCGAAAGTTCACCCCCGTCAGATCTGATAGAACGCTCAGCCTGCATGGCTTTTGAAAACTTGGACATGATTTGTAAAAATTTCGCCCCACCGCCCTGGCTGCCGGATTTCAAGGTACTGAGACGTTGTTGCATCTGGTTTCTCGGATCGCGCATATTTTTAACATCTGGCAAGGCTTTTTTAAAAATCTGGGTAATTTGTTGTTGTAATTGTTCGGATTCATTGCTCAGGGATATATAGCTAACAATACCGCTGACCGCCTGAATAACAACAACAATCGCCAACATGGCCGCAGCCGGGTACCATTTTTTATAGGATTGACTGGCGACTTTCCTGGCAGTATAGGCGCCTTGCAGCAGATTAATGCCGCCACCATCCTGATAGTTTTTCACCAACAACTCGAGCAGACTGGCAGGGGGAGATGAACGCGTGATATCCATGCTGCTATCATCCATATTTTCCAGCATTGGCTGGCGATCGTCTGCGCGCGCATCGATAATGTTCAATGCTTCCGGGGCCTGTTCGCCAGCTTCTTCAATCGCCATTTCAACATAAGCTTCAAGGCTGTCGGTATCAACACTGAAAGCGCTGAACTCTCCGGTTTGCACGCTGGATTCCTGTTCTTCTATGACAATGTTCCACTGGCCTTGCTGACATGGCAGCACAATAGATTCTGCCATAATGACCTGCGGGTGGAGCCGATACTCTGCCAGATTGGCGATAATATTATCGAGCCTGGTGCGGGCAATGGCGCAGACCGGAATGGCTTCTGCGGGCAGGCGCGCGGGGATGGCAAAGTGAAACTGGCTGACATCGCCGATCAGATCATCTTCCATAGAATAGGGGATGGCCTGCAGGATTTTCTGCCGGTTGCGAATGGGAATATTTTGCATCGCCAGGTGCACATCACTGGCGGGAATAAACACCACCAGCTTTTTGCCGCGACAGGCATTGGCAATCTCATCCAGAGACGAGTCTGTCTGTGATAGCACGATGGACTGACCATCAGCCAGATACATGTCCAGCGAATCATCCTTGTGAATCCTGATAAATACGGTACTAGCCATCAATCAACCCCGGGACTACGTGATATGGTTTCAATACTACCATTGCTATTCCTTTTCAGGATACTGTGCAAATTACTGCTGATATTATCTATCTGAACTTGTGCCTTCACCATGAAGTACTGTGAACTTACACCAATCAGGGGTTCTATTTCCACTGGATATTTGCTTTTATCGGCAGCATAGCTTTCTGTTTGAGTGATAAATTCTTTATTGGTATTGAATACTGAGCCACGGTCTTCAACAATTTCGGTGGCTTTTTTCAGGTCCAGTTGTGGCGACAGGGCAGCGATGACTTCAGCTGGGGCGGTATTGATATTCACCGTGGTGGCTTCCGGCAGGGCGGTAACAAAGGGCTTGCAGTTTCGCGTAAATCTCAGCGGTGACCCCTTCGACTAATAATAGCTCAGAAGGACTGCTCATGAGCCGATTACCAGCGCGGTAAGGCGGGGTTTTCTGCTGGTAGGTCTGGTCTTCGGCACCATCCGGGAAGCTGATATCCGCATCCTCATCAATCCAGTCAATAATCGCTTGAGCCAGGGGCACATTGATCTCGAGTACCTGCAATAGGCGGTTAAACATCTCAATCTGTTGCTTCTGGCGCGTAACCTGCTGCGGGTCTTTTGGGTTTTGCATGTGCAGATTATTAATATTGAACAGACCGCTTAGATCAGTAATTTGTCCACTGATGGTGCCACCCTCGATAATGGTCAGCGGCAGTGGTTGTGCCCAGTCTTCAAACAGATTGTCAGTGTTTTTATTGCTGCTGCTTTGTCCGTCTTTATATAGAATGCCGCGGGCCCAGGATTCACCCGCCAATGCATAATAATAAGCTTGCTGGCTATAGAGAATGTTACCCAGACGGCGGATGTCGTATTGTTGCCGCTCGGTAATATTAACAGCAATGATGGTCGCCAGCGCTACCACCAGCAAGGCGGTTAACATGGCGATGCCGCGTTGTTTGCCTGCATGCATGTGATTGTTCAGCATAGGCATCATTAATAACCCGGTAATGGAAACAATCGCATGATTTTTCCCATTTTCTCATGTGTCAGGGTAATTTCTATGGCCTTGGGTAATGCGCGCTGGTTACTGGCTGGATTGATAGGTGGCCAGAATGTAGTCCACTCATTATTTTGCCCGAGGAAGCGAAACTCCAGTTCCTCGATCTGATCGATCAGGTTTCGATTCAGGCTTTCACCTTCACCGGCACGGTCCAGGCTTTTATATTGACTGCGAATCAGCGTGTCATCTTTGAGCCAATAACGCACTCTGACCAGGCTACTGCGTTTCAGCCCTTGAGGGTTGCTGGCACCGATACGGGTGAGCGCCAAACCCTGAGCGCCGGTATTGTCCGCCTTGAGTGCTGCTTGTGTGTCACCGAATTCATCACGGATACCGCGTTCGATGGCATAGCGCAGGTCGCGGTCAAGATAAAAAAACATACTCTGTAAAGATTTAATCTGCGCACCCACCTTATTCGTGAGTTCCTGAGCATCCATAATGGCTACAATACCCGTTAATGCGGTAATGGACATAATGGAAAAAATAGAAATAGCCACGAGAATTTCCAGCAAGGTGAAGCCGTTGGTGTTTGTGCGCGGATGTTTTCGTAATGACATTATTGCTGCCCGATATAGCTATTCAATGTGTAGAAAGTTTTTTCCTGGTCTTCATCCAGTGAAATAGTCACTATCACTTTTCGTAGTGTCGCATCGGGTGTCGTTTCGACTTTCATCTCCCAGTGCCAGCGTTGATTGGCGAGTTCGGCGTTACCATTGGAATTACCGGTCGATGGCCAGATTTTGGCGATCTGTAATTCACTGATTTTATTCATCGCGACAATGCTGGCCAGATATTTGTTACGTATGGTCGCTGTATTGACAGTATTTTCACTGGCCGTCTTGATCATGGCCGTGAGAGCCACTGCCAGTAAAACCAGTGCCACCAGTACCTCAACCAGCGTAAAACCCTTAGCGGTCGTCGTTCGATACACGCTCGATCTCCAGTTGTCCGGTTTCGGCATTAGTTAAAATGTAAGACAGATCATTCCTGTCACGATGGGTCAGCAGAATTTCGAAAGTGGTCCATTCGCCGCTGGACGAGAAAACAATTTGCGGGATTTTATCTTCTGTAGCAATGGTACTTAGCCTGGATTCAAGCCCATCAATGCTGACGACGATTTCCATGTCCTCGGGTATTTCCCTTGGTTTGAGCAGGGCATCATCCACAGGCACCCACTTTTTTTCATCGTTGTAAATATAAAAGCCGTAGCCATCATCGTTGATGAGCAGACCCATTTCCTGTGACTCGTAAATGGCCTGCTGGTCGGTCAGCTCCATCATGCGCGCCATGCGTCCCACTTCCTGCTTGAGTCGGGAATCAAAATTATCGACATCAATATTCAGCAGTGCAATGCCCAGCACAATACTGATGATGACAATGGTCACCAGGATTTCAATCAAGGTGAAGCCAGTATTATCCTTCAGCGTGCTGCAAGCGGGAGAGGATTTCTGTCTAAAGGTGCATGGCTTTCCTTGCATGCCAGGTGCTTATTCCAGGTTCCAGTTACCAATGTCATCTTCACTGGCGATGCCATCCGGCCCTAATGAAAATATGTCCAGTTTGCCACGGGTACCCGGACTGAGGAATTGATATTCATTACCCCAGGGATCTTTTGGCAGACGTTCTATGTAGCCATCCGGACTATAGTTTTTGGGTTCAGGGGTGCCGGATGGTTTGCTCACCAGCGCCTCCAGGCCCTGGTCAGTACTGGGGTATTGAAAATTATCCAGCTTGTACATATTCAATGAGGTTTCCAGGATACGAATATTTTGTCTTGCCTGTGTTTTGCGGGCTTGCTCGGGTTTACTCATAATCTTGGGAACGATGAATACGGCCAGTATGCTCAAAATTACCACCACAACCATCACCTCGATGAGTGTAAATCCTTTTGAAGCTTTATTTATCATTGCATTTACCTGTATTGGGTTAACTATCTTTATGTTTTTATTATAATTATGGTGTATTATCAAACACTCTGATTATAAACAGCCTGTCGCTATTCGTCTATCATTGGCGCAGATATTAATGCAAATAGATCACAATAAAGCCATAAAGTGCCTTTTGACATAAAAAAAACAGTTTTACTGCTTATTCTGCCATGGCTGCTGCCCGCAGGCCTGCATGCGGCCATCACCGTCACCGATAGTCAGGGTTCCCGTTTTAGCCTGCAGCAACCGGCTCAACGCATTGTCAGTCTGGCTCCCCATATCACCGAGTTGTTGTTCGCCGTCGGCGCAGGTGACCGGCTGGTGGGTACTGTCGAGCATAGTGATTACCCGAAGCGGGCTCGATTAGTGCCGCGTGTGGGCAATCATCAGGCACTGGACCTGGAAACCATCCTGGCATTGAAGCCAGACCTGGTGCTGTCATGGCCCGCAGGGGGTTCGCAACCCGGTCTGGAAAAACTCAAAAGCCTGGGCATTCCTGTGTATGCGAGTCCGTCCGGGGGGCTGGAGAATATTGCGACCTTATTGCGCACATTGGCCAGCCTGAGTGGGATGTCCTGGCGGGGTGAGGAAGTGGCCAGCCATTTTCAGCGATTGCTGCAAGAGCTACGCCAGCAATATGCGCATCGATCCAGGGTTAAAGTATTTCTGCAAATCTGGGACAAGCCGCTAATGACCATTAACGGCCAGCATTACATTAGCGATGTCATTAGCCTGTGTGGCGGCACCAATATTTTCGCCGAGCTGCAAACTGCCGCCCCCACCGTCGGACTGGAAGCAGTCATCAATCGTGGCCCGGAGGTTATTATTGTTAATGACCAGGGCCCACAATCCCGGCAGTGGTTGAATGCCTGGAAAGTATGGAAACAGTTGCCGGCGGTGAGAGATGGCTATTTGTATGAAATCAAGGCGCACAAAATTGTCAGGCAGACACCGCGTATCCTCATGGGAGCTAAACGCATGTGCACTATTCTCGATGAGGTCAGGCAGCAGCGCAAGGGCAACGATTGATCTAAACTGTTGAGCGCTTTAGTTCGCCTTGCTTGCAGCTAGTCAAATGCTTTGCTGATGGATATCAGGAAGTTCCTTTCCGGTAAAGGATAAGCATTATAACGTCCGGGAGTAAACGTGCTTTTGACACCGTATTCAAAATACTGCTTGTCAAACAGATTGTTGACCTGGGCCGCCAGTTCCCAGTCTTTTAATCGATGGCGAAGCTTTGCATCGACCGTGGTATGAGCGGGGATTTTCTCAAAGCGATTATTCTGATCATTATCAAACCATTTTTCACCCACGTAATTTAACGTGCCTGTGAAGTTTGTCATTGGTGACAATTTCCAAAGCGCGGTCAATGTGGCGGTTTTTTCAGCTACTAACGGCACAGTATTTCCGGCAAACACTCCATCAGTGAATGTTGCTTTGGTATACGCCAGATTAAAATTGAGATTGAGATAGCGGCTAGCCTGATATTGACTGGAGAGCTCTACGCCATAGCGTCGGGTCGGATCCAGATTAATATTGCTGAATGTCACCGGATCAAAATGAATTTCATTTTTAAGTTTCATGACATAGAAGCCGGTATGCAGGCTAAGCTTGTCTTTTTTCAATTTAAAACCTGCATCCAGTCCAACCGAGGTTTGTGGGGTGAGAAAAGTAAATCTGCCAGGGAAGGTGGCAAAGGTTTCATCGACTGTGCCCATGCGGAATGATCGATTTATATTAGCGTACAGGTTAATCTGTTTATCAAGCTGGTAGTTCAAACCTGCTTTCAAGCCGTGTTCTGTGTCATTGTTTTCATTATCCATAGCCTGGGCATCAAATACAGATGCACCTGGAGCGGCAGGGTTAAATTGATCTTTGGCTGCTGTATTCACATGCTGCAAACGTGCACCGAAGGTGTAGCTGATTTTATCAGTCGGTAAAATAATATGTTCGGCGTATACGGCCATACTTTTCTGGTCGAGGTCAACTTGATGAATGGGTTGGTTGATGGTAGCAGGATTCAATGCGCGATCAGATTCATATCCGGAGTCATAATAGTCCAGGCCAAGCGTGGTTTTGCCCTTTGTCCCAAACAGGGCATTGTTGCTTCTTAATCGAGGTGTGAATGACCACGTGGCAAGGTCTGTGTCGAGGTAGGATGCAAACAGGCCGCCAAAGTCATAATCATCAAAAAAGGCTTGTTCATTTTTATTACGATAACCCAGATCGACAATCACTTCAGTGTTGCTGGAAACAAAGTGAGTCACACCGAGCGTCAGATTATAACCTTTACGATTGGCATAATCATCCGGGTTGCTGCTGCCTTTTCTGTCAGCGAGCAGTTCATTCACGGGAATATTCGGGTCAACAGTTCGCTCGCCTGGCAAGCCCAGACTTTGATCATCAGCCCCGAGTTTTATAAACACTTCGCCATTGTCTCGGGTGAAACGTATGTCGGACTGAAATTTGTCCTGGCGATAGCGATTGTTATCACGGTAGCCATCGGATTTCTCGGTGCTGGCGGCGAGATTATAGGCGACAGGCCCATTTATATTTTCCATGGAAGCATTGATTTCATGACTGTCATAGGAACCTGCTGACAGGCTGGCGCGGCCACGGGTACCTTGTTTGCCCGGCTTCTTGGTGATGATATTGATGGTACCGCCTACGGCTCCATCCCCATATAGAACTGAACCAGTGCCACGGCTGATTTCTATACGTTCGATATTGTGCATAGGGATAGAACTCAGATCGATAGCCGCCAGGTCAATGTCATTCAAGCGCCTGCCATCCAGTAAAATGAGAGCATTTGTTGATGCAGTGGCGCCGAATCCACGTATATCAATGTTACTACGCGATGAATTATTGCCATATAGGTGCCGCGTTTGGATGCCGGCTTCCTGCGCCAGAAGTTCCGGCAGGCTGGTTGCGGTACTGTTAATGATCTGGGCCTTGCTGATAATAGTCGTGTTGGTTGTACTGATGTTGGTTGCCGCCTCAATTCTGGTCGCAGTGATGATAATCGGTTCAGCGATGTTGGTATCGGCAGCGATAACATGACTCTGCAATGCCAATTGGCAGCTAATGAAGGAGACGATGACAGGTTTTATCGTTATTTTAAATTTTATTTTCATGCAACTATTCCTCTGGCGGCTATTAGCACCATACTCAGCAATTTTGATCGCGAGGGAGGAATGAGCGTGTAAAGAGAACAGGACCCCGTGTCCACTCTTCGCCCGCCGCGACAGATTCGAATATTCCAGGCCGGTCTCCGGACTCACGAGTGGGTATTCCCGATATAGCACCTTCCCATGCAATGCACAGTGGCTTTAAAGCTATACGTTTTCTCGTTTACCGTTGCGGGGGCAGTGCCGGAATTGATACTGACTGTGTCAGCTCGCACCGGCTTCCCGTTTCACCCCATTGGAAAGATCTTCCTTTGGGACACCTGAAAGCGCGATCAATCTAGTTTGTTTGTCGTTATCTGTCAAGCCAGGCGTGGGCTCATGCGCATAAAATATTGTCCGTGCAGAATATCTTTAAACCAACACTATTAATCTTATTTGCTCGTTTCCTACTCTGGAAAAGTCAGTTAAATATTACAGTCATCGCTCAGGATGGGTGGTTTTATGTCAGATTGACTATTTAATTTTTCAGCAGGGAAGGGATAGATATTATTACCGGGGCACTTAATACCTCAATCGACCATCGATCGCTTGATTGTATTCAGATGTATTTTATTGGCAGAGAATAGTGGCTGATCATCCTGTTGATGACGCTGTCATGATGTCTTGCAAACGCAAGCATTCTGCCAGGCATACATGCGTGCAAATTGACTGATTTCTTTGAAAAAATATGAAGTATAATTATTATTTGGTGATTACCGTTTTCAGGCGAGTGGCTATTTATTTCAAAAAATCATGGATTTGCGTCAACGCTATAATCTGGACAATAAAATAATAGTGTTAACTATTGTATTTGCTGGATTTTAATGTGTTCTTCACGGCTGGATCGGTGTATTCTACATGGGTGAATGGATTCCCTATAATAAACATATATTCTGCAGGCCAGTCCAATACCAACATTTATGAATAAATTAAGAAGTCAATGGGAAAGAATTCTGTATGTTTCGCATTTTTAGACATTATGTTCCTGGTTCATTTGTCATTCTGCTGGTTGTTGAGTCATGCATTCTACTGGTAGCTTTGCCTGCCGGTGTCGAAATCAGTCGTGCCTTGGGGTTTTGGGATAGGGGTGTGCATAATTTTGACTGGATTTGGCCAAGATCGCTGCTTTATACCTTTGTTACCATTAGTTGTATGACCTTCATGGGCCTTTACTGGCGACACAGAAAAGAAAGCGAAAGCCTGGATTTCATTATCAGGTTTATTGCCAGTCTGGGTTTAAGCATGATGCTACTGTCTATTGTTTTTTATTCCATTCCGAAATTTGCTGTTGATCGTTCGCAAATGTTTTTCACATTATGTGTCACGCTGATACTGATTGCCCTGATCCGCTTACTGCACTTCAGGATATCTGATCATGATGCCTCCAGGAACAGAGTATTGGTGATTGGTACGGGTAAAAAATCAAAACTGGTTGAGCAGCTGCGCAGAAGGTCAGACCTTTATGGTATCAAGGTCATGGGTTTTTTGTATATTGGCGGTGAAAATAGCCGGGTCACAGAGGCTAAAATCATCCATATCAATGAATCATTATTGTCCTATGTGAGAAACAATCAGATTGATGAATTGGTCGTCGCTGTCGATGACAGGCGAAAAAGTTTTCCGGTCAATGAAATACTCGAATGCAAAATGGATGGCATTCTGGTTTCCGAAGTGAGTGACTTTATAGAGCGACAGACAAAAAAAATCAGGCTGGATTCCCTGCATCCCAGTTCGATGATTTTTTCCGAAGGTTATACGCGCGCGGTCATGAATTCATTCGGTAAAAGAGCCTTTGATATACTGGCGAGCAGTATTTTACTCATTTTAACCTTGCCGGTCGTACTGCTGACCATGTTGTCGATCTGGCTGGAGTCTGGCGGTAAAGGCTCCATATTTTACAAGCAGGAACGAGTGGGTATTGATGGCAGCCGCTTTAATGTACTTAAGTTCCGTAGCATGAAGGTCGATGCAGAAGAGGAAGGCGTTGCGCAGTGGGCCAGCGAAGGTGATGACAGGGTGACAAAAAACGGCCGAGTGATCAGGTTGCTGCGTATTGATGAACTGCCGCAATTATATAATGTACTCAAGGGTGAAATGAGTTTTGTTGGTCCGCGGCCCGAGCGACCACAATTTGTTGAGCAATTATCACAAGTGATCCCATTTTATAATCTAAGGCATACTGTCAAGCCGGGCATCACTGGTTGGGCCCAGATATCCTATCCCTATTGTGCTTCGGAGCAGGATTCAATCGAAAAGCTTCAATATGATTTGTATTATATCAAGCGGTATAATTTGATGTTTGATGCGCTTATTTTATTTCAGACAGCACAGGCCGTATTATGGGAAAAAGGCGGCAGGTAGAAAAGTTTCAGAACAGCTGGCTAAATGACAGCGTGCTGAGGGGGTCAGGTTGGATTTAGGAAGTTTAGGCTATTATATAACGGCTAGCCTGTTTTTATTTTTCGCTGTTTTAATGACTATTAGTTGGCGGGGCAGACTACAGGGTGGTCTGTTATTGCTGATGGCGATATTGACCGTGGTTTGGGCCATTGTTACCGGCAAGAATGGTTACCATGTAGATGCTGTCTTTCCTTTTTCGGTTTTTTTTGAATTACTGCGTAATATAGCCGCTTATGCCTTTTTACTGGGCTTATTAAAGCCGCTCTATCAAGCGAAGGGCCAGTTGGTCTTTCATTATATCCTGACCGCCATCATGTATCTGACTTCAAGCCTGTTGCTGTTGGCGGCATTTAATGTCAAAGATCATATTCCAATCGGCAACCATGTTGTTGCAATTGATTATTCTTCAATATTTGCAGCGAATATGTTGATGGCGGTCGCAGGACTGAACTTACTGGTTCGACTATACAAACATACACATCCTGAAGGCAGGCACGGATTTAAATATCTATTCTATGGTTTCGGTCTGATCTTTTTCTATGACTTCTTTATGTACATGGATGCCACCTTATATGGGCAGATAAACGCACAAATCTGGTTGGGTCGAGGTTTTATCGTTGCCCTGACAGTACCCTTATTGACATTAGCCGCACAGCGAAACCCTAATTGGTCGCTTGAGGTCTTTGTTTCGAAACAACTGGTTTTTCATGCGGCCACATTTATCGGTGTCGGGTTATATTTGTTGATAGTGGCGATGTCCGGTTACTACATCAGGATTTATGCTGGCAGTTGGGGAGGTATGGCGCAGATTCTGTTTCTATCCGTGGCCGTATTGACATTGATTTCTGTCTTATATTCGGGTGATATGAGCGCAAGAATCAAGGTATTTATTAATAAGCATTTCTTCAATTATAAATATGATTATAGGGATGAATGGACTGATCTTACCCGTGACCTGTCGAAAGCTAATGAAGAGGACGGCCTGTATGTAACAGTGATTAATTCTGTGGCCAGAATTATTGGTAGTAGTGGCGGAATGCTCTGGTTATATGATGACAGGAATCTTAGTTATCATGTGGTGGCGAATACGATTTTTGAGGAAGTTACTGAGACCGAAGCGATTGAGGGTGAATTTGCTACTTTTCTATTTCGAAAAGACTGGATTATTGATCTAAAGGAGGTGAAACAATCTCCGGAACTCTATGAGGGTTTAGTCATTCCTTCATGGTTAAAGGACTTGCCACATGCGCGGCTGGTAATTCCGCTCATCCACATGGAGGAACTCTACGGGTTCCTGGTTTTGGCTGAGTCCCGAATATTGTCCGAGATAAATTGGGAAGATCGAGATCTGCTTAAAACGGCCTGCATGCAGGCCGTCAGCTATCTGGCTTTTCAGGATGCATCGCAGTCTCTGGCAAAATCGGAGAAATTCGCCGTATTTAACCGTTTGTCGGCCTTTGTCGTTCATGATTTAAAAAATCTTATTGCACAGCTTGAGTTAATTACACGAAATGCCAAAAAATATAAGCATAATCCGGAATTTGTCGATGATGCCTTCGAGACCGTCGAGCATGCCAGCCAGAAAATGGGTCGCATGCTGACACAACTGACACAGGGTCGCTTCAGTGACCAATCAACCGGTATTATTGATCTACAGGATGCCATGGAAGAGATTATTCGTAATCACCAGGTTTATAAGCCCTATCCACATTTACATTCTGCGCTGGAAAATGTCAAAATAATGGTCAATCATGATCGCTTTGTGTCTATTGTGGGTCATATAATAAAAAATGCACAGGAAGCCACCGATGACGATGGCTATGTTAAAGTTGAAGTCTATTGTGACGACAACCATGTAGTCATCAAAGTAATGGATAATGGTTGTGGTATGGACGAGCTATTTATTAAGGAAAAATTATTCACCCCGTTTATTACTACCAAGGGCAATGCGGGTATGGGTGTTGGTGTCTATGAGTGCCGGGAATTTATAGAATCCCTGGGTGGATCGGTTGCGGTGAGCAGCAGACCGGGGCTGGGTAGTGAATTCAAATTGACCATTCCGGCCATGTGTGAACAGACAAATGAAATGGGGGCAACATTGTGAATGCAAGTAACAACACTGCCAGACCATTATTAATTATCGAAGATGATCTGGGCTTGCAAAAGCAACTGAAATGGTCATTTGAAGACTATGACGTTCAAATTGCCAGTAATCGTGATGAAGCAATTGCCGCCTTGCGATTTTTTGCACCTGCCGTTGTTACCCTGGATCTCGGTCTACCTCCGGACCCGACCAATGTCAGCGAAGGTTTTGCCACACTGAATGAAATTCAGGAACTAATGCCAAATACCAAAGTGATTGTCGTCACCGGCAATGATGATCGATACAATGCCTTGCGTGCGATTGAGCAAGGTGCCTATGACTTTTATCAGAAACCTATTGACCCTGATGTACTTAAAGTCATTATTGATCGAGCCTATCATCTCAGTGATATCGAGGAAGAGAATCGTTTATTGGCAGAGATGCAAACAGTCTCTCCACTCGATGGTGTTATCGCCAGTAGCCCGGAAATGCTGAAGATTTGTCGTGTCATTGAAAAAGTTGCACCCACATCGGCCACCACATTGTTACTCGGTGAAAGCGGTACCGGTAAAGAGGTGTTGGCGCGCGCATTACATTCCCTGAGTGATCGAGGTGATGAACGATTTGTGGCCATCAACTGTGCCGCCATTCCTGAAACGTTACTCGAGAGCGAGTTATTTGGTTATGAAAAAGGTGCCTTTACCGGCGCCAATAAACAAACTCCGGGTAAGCTAGAGTCTGCCAATGGCGGTACTTTGTTTCTCGATGAAATTGGTGATTTGCCTTTATCGCTGCAAGCGAAATTTTTACGCTTTTTACAGGAGCGAGTCATCGAGCGCATAGGCGGCCGTCAGGAGATTCCACTTGATGTCAGGGTAATTTGTGCCACCCATCAAAACCTTCAGGATATGATTGCGGAAAAGAAATTCCGTGAGGACCTGTTCTATCGAATCAGTGAAATCAGTATTACTATACCTCCCGTTCGCAATCGAACCGGGGATGCGGTGTTATTGGCGAAGGCTTTTCTTGAGCGTCATGTAGCACTGAATAAAACACGGGTAAAAGGCTTTACTCAGGACGCCTTGCTGGCCATTGAAAGTTACCAGTGGCCAGGTAATGTACGCGAAATGGAAAACCGGATTTCCCGGGCGATTATCATGGCTGATGGTACCCAGGTGACCGTTGATGATCTGGAGCTGGAAGCTGCTGCTGAACAGACGATGCCGCTCAACCTGAAGCAAGTCAGGGATGAGGTCGATAAACAAACCATCATGCGAGCAGTCAGCATGGTAGAGGGGAACCTGAGCAAGGCTGCTGAAGTATTGGGTGTGACCCGACCCACGCTTTATAATCTTCTGGATAAGTATAATTTAAGGGCCTGAGCAAGGTTATCATGGCAGACCTTAATGGCTGGCTGAAATCATATTGCTGGCAGAAAACAATCATAATCGATGACTTAATGGCCAAGCATGAGCGTCTGTGATATTTTCACTGATATTATTTTTTAGCCACTTCAGCTATATTGGGGTAAATTCAGGCGCCATTGAAATGAATAATAGGCCTCACACCCGCTGCTTGGACATATTAGCAGTGAACAGGGAAAGCGAGAAAATTTAAACCTCAGAGCAGGATTCTGTCTATGTACGAAACTTTTTATAATTTGACTGAAAAGCCATTTAATCTCAGTCCGGACCCGAATTTTTACTATGGTAGTAAGGAGCACAATCGAGTGCTGGCCTATCTTCGCTACGGCATCAATCAGGGCGAAGGATTTATCGTGGTTTCCGGTGATATTGGCGCGGGCAAAACAACACTGATTGGTGCCCTGCTTGAAGAGTTAGGCAAAACCGAGGATATCATTGCCGCGCAACTGGTCACCACTCAACTGGAACCAGACGATCTCCTTAAAATGGTAGCGGGATCCTTTGGATTACGATACGAGGGCTTGTCAAAATCAGAATTGTTAAAAGGGATTGAAAATTTTCTGAATGAGAAAGCCAATGAAGGAAAGCGTGTTCTATTGATTGTGGATGAAGCGCAGAACCTTCAGCACCATTCGCTGGAAGAATTGCGTATGCTATCTAATTTTCAGCATAAAAAACGCTCACTGTTACAAAGCTTCATGTTGGGCCAGTCTGAATTCAGAGACACCTTGCGCGCACCTAATCAGGAGCAATTTCGACAACGAATTATTGCTTCCTATCATTTGGGTCCAATGGACAAAAGTGAAACCCAGAAATATATTGAACATCGCCTGAAAGTAGCCGGTTGGCGTGGCGACCCGCATATTGCCAACGATGCCTTTACAGAAATCTACAAATATACCGATGGCATACCCAGAAGAATTAACACACTTTGTGATCGCCTGTTTTTATATGCATTCACCGAAGAATCACATGACATTACACTGGAAACAGTAGAGGCCGTGGTGGAAGAGCTGGATGAAGAGATTCATTTCAGTCGTGATGATGAAGTCTCATCAGGAGGCTATGCCTCAGAGCCCATCTCCTATACTACGCATCCTGATTTATCTAACTTAAGTCTGGAAGAGCGGGTTGCGAGACTGGAGGACATTGTCGACAAGGCCCGGGCTTTATTACACAGTATATTAAGGTAGCCTGATTGTGATGATGATTCACTGTCAAAAATGACGGGTTTTGGACTATGCCTGATGGACTAAATCTGCATACCCATTAGCACAACTTGGGTTTGAATTAAATCAATAAATCAATCAGTTATTAGTCTATCTATGCTTGACAGCCCTCTGACATTCAAGTAAATTTCACCTCTCTCTTTGTCCCCTTCGTCTAGAGGCCTAGGACACCGGGTTTTCATCCCGGCAACAGGGGTTCGAAACCCCTAGGGGACGCCATACAAAACAAGCACTTAGTGTTTTCTGTTTTCCGGCTGTGATCAGAAATAGCCTTATTCTGGTATTTTTGGTCACAGTTTGGTTACAGTTTTTAGCGCTCATTTTTATTATTCACTGCTTACCATTCATCAATTCTGATAAGGCTCAGGAAGTTCTATATAAATCCAGATGGCAGATTTGTGTCCATTTTACGTCTGAGTTAGGGTGTTTTTCTAAGCATCGCTAGAGCGGATCTTGAGGCTTTTTGAGCATGTTTTTGGTAGAAAGGGTAAAGCCCTCTTATCATTTACTATTGTTCAAAGGATATGTTGACAATTCATCGAGCGATACTATACACCGCTATATAGGTGGAAATTCTGTGGGCGTAGATTCAAGCATGCGTATCGTTTCTAGTTTAAACTCTTTCGTATAAGTATTATAGGGCTTACGTTTTACTGTCATGGGACACTCCGTTGAGAGACTTTTGTCTCTGATTAAAAGTATCCGTTAAACTGGGGAGGTTCACTCTGATCTCAATTATTGTTGGCTGCCACTGAATTTCACAAGCCGGTTTACCTGGATATCCTGTACAAACACCACGCCGGAATGCTCGCTATAAAACGGTGCCAGACCCTCAAGAATTGGAGCGACCAGTTGTTCGGGTACCGCCGCGATAACCATAATTAAGACGTCTTCCTCGTTGAACATCAGGTGGCCTTCATGAAAACCGTGGCTGCCCTTACCGGAAAGATTGTTGATGATGGTATAGCCTGTTACACCGGCATTATCGAGCAAATCGGTGGCAAAGGCCTGATGCTCGCCACTGAGAATGATTTCGAGTTTTTTAACTGAGCTGAAGTTGAGGTTTTTCATGGTGTACTGGACTCCTTTGCTAAGGATGGTTCGTTTGCATCAGAAAGGGTTAATACATCCCACTGACCACTGTTGTATGTATAGACGATCTTTTTCTCAGGATCGATGACCAGTAAACGGATCCAGTCATTTAATACCAAGTTCTTGATTGCGACCACACTTTCCACGGCTCGCCTGGCATGTTCCAGGGGAGCCTCGATGACGGTAATCAGTCGCAACGGCTCATGAAATGGAAAACCTTTATCCAGAACGGTCTGCGAGGGCAGGCCTGTACGCAGATCACTCAGTCCACCGGTCATCACGCCAAAGCGTCCGGCAACATTGTGATATACCTTGCTACCACTGCCAAAGCGCTCATTATCAACGGTAGAAAAATAGTGTTCCATATTGATCCATTGTGCAACCACCAAAGGGCCGGAAATAATATTTTCCAGGAGTCGTTGCCTGGGATCCAGTCGGTAGTCGTAGGAATGCAGGAATGAACGACCTTCCAGTGACATGTCCTGAGTTAAATTTCGACGACCAATAATCATATAGGCATTGCGTGATAAGCCCCATTCTGGTCGTACTTGTGACCAGTCCATAGCATTGCGCTCAATTTCACGATAGGCTGCCGTCGGTTCACGGTCATGCGGTTTCAGCTGTAAACTGGGCAGGCGTTCCTGGGCGCATAGACGTGAGGCCGCTAACAGACCCGTACGTAAGCGATCGATGTAAAAAATATGTGTAGAAGGGATATGATCTAGGTCATATAATTTTAGCTCGTCTGTGGTGGTATTGTGCAGTGCGCCGATAAACCAGGCATCATCAGCGATACGAATACCCTGTGCACGCAATTTACGGCGTACTTCTTTCTTATTTGCCATCTGTGCCAGCACTCGTGCGCTGACAAGGCCATGATTCCCGCCGCAGGCACCGCAGTCCAGTGCCGATTCATACGGATTGTTTTCCGAGGTGCTACCATGTCCGACCAGCAGAATAAAACGCGAGAAGTCCCTGGTTAAGCCAATCGAATGTAAGGCCTGGCTGACAAAGCCAACCTGCTCATCAAGACTGAAACCAATGCGGCCCAGTCTTTCCATTTGCAGTTGGGTATAGGCTGCATCGATCCTGTAGGTATCGCGCAAGCGCAAAATGAATTCGCGTTCCTGCTGCTTGGTTAAATTCAGGGAATTGGCCAATACTGTAGATGTGTTGAAGCGTCTGCCGAGGGCAGTTTCACGTAACTCACGTACCATGTCATCACTGATGTGTTCGGCTTCCAGGTCAAAGTCTTGCTCTATGGCCATGATAATCACAGCACGTTGTACCGTTCTCAGAATAGAATCTGCTTGTTCGCGATCGAGTTTATCGATGAGCAGGTGAGTGGAACGTTTTTTTCTATATAGGCGTTTACGCCAGTGATTATAGGTTTGCGGCATCAGGGTTTTGCCTACCATATCAAACCCGAACAGCAAGCCTATGGCCTCTACCGTGACAAAAGGTCCGAATACCGATTCCTTCAATTCATGCATAGCCTTCTCAAGCGCGGTGACTGGATGCACGTCTTCGGCATCGGCAACAGTCATTTCCAGTACCAGGTTTTTTGGCGTGACAATGACTGGGGACAGGTGCATTTCACTACCCTTGCCCAGCTCCATGAAGCTCACCGGTACACCAAAGAAGCCGGCGATACCATAGGTTTGATAATCACCGACACTTTCCAGGTGTCGACGAATGCGTTCAGAACGGGTATCTATGCAGAACAATGACTGTACAAAGGGACGTTTGTCGCGTGGTTCAGGTGGCGTTAGATTCACACCTGCCAGCAATTCTTTGATGGCTTGTGCCTCTAAGGCCCGTAACCAAAACATGCCCTCGCAGTATTCAAACATGCGCAAGCTGTGCAGTAAATCGTTAAACTGGTCTGGCGATAATGATCGCAAGTCATCTACCTGTTTGACCCGGGAGGCCAGTGTGCACAGTCTGTCTGCTTGTGTTTTGGCTTCATGCCGGCGTTTGAATTCAACATATTGATGAAAGACTTTTTCAATTTGTGCGACGCTCCCGCGTACCAGGGTTTGTTCCACGCGTTTTGCCATGGCGGGTAGTATGCGTTTACCAAACAGCTCGTAGCGTAAAAAGGTTTCCATGGTTTTGTTTTCGATGGCGTCTTCAATCGCAGGTGCCGTTGTGGCGATATGGCGATGACCGCGTTCATTATGCCGCTCGCTGAGCAAGGCAAGCGCAAAGGTCAAACGGACTGCAACCAGATCGATCAGGTCAGCAGGATGACGTTTGCTCCAGTAATAATTCTTGGCATTCCAACGCCAGCGAACGAAACCTGACCAACCATGCAATTGCGCCAACTCACGCGTAAAGTATTGAACCCATTGCTCCTCGGGGATGCCAAGCGTTTTCATTACATGGGCAATGACACCTTCCGGCGTGTCGTCCACGGAAAGAATGTCCTGAATATGCATGCCGCGCAAATAGAGTCGGATATTTCGATTGGCCACTTCACGCCAGGCCCGGAAGAATCCGCGTTTGCGTCCTGGCATGGACCAGACTGATTGGCCTTCATCAAAAAAATCCAGGCAACTCTTGATAACAAGTTCATCGAGCTCCTTGGTTATTTCGGTACCATATAATGCGTCTACGGCATCGTAGACAGGCCGATCACCAAGTAACTCATGACGTAGGTAGGGCACCAAACGCTCTGGCGCAAACGGTTCCTGTTGGGGCGATGCCTGGTTGTTCACCGCTTCCTGAACGTCCTTGTCAGTAGCGATGTTGTGCCTGAATACCACTTTTTGTTCAGTTTGGGTGAGCAGGGCCATTAGCCATTGTTGCAGATCAATGCCCTTGATGGTTTCACGTTTCGCAGTATAGGCGGCGACTTGGGCGAACAGATCCTGACTATCTACCTTGCCTTGTTCGAGATAGCGTTGATAGATGGGCCTTTTTAAAAAGACACGACCATGAAATAAACGCTTGCCTTCTTGTACTGCTTGTTCGAAAGGCAAGTCTTCCAATCCATGTAGTGGATTATGATGTATAAAGGTGCGCATCGGCCAGAAATAGGGAATGTGTTCGCTCGCGACATAGATCATGGAGCGGATGCTGAGTCTTTGTCCGACTGATAAACTCATAAAATCACTCCGCTCAGATAAACACCGCCGATGGCTAAGGCGAGCAGTATCAGGGCGTAAAAACTGATAGCTACAGTACCCAGGTCGGTAATTTTGACATCACTGGCCCTGCCTACAATCAAGCCCTGAATTAAGCGGGCACCGGCCCAACTCCAGAACAGCCAGATCAGTAACAGGACCATCGCCACCATCGGCGTGGCAACAACGGTCTCGACGACCATATCGAGCATAATAAAAAAAGTGGGAAACAGCGGTGACGCGATGGCGGCTACCACGACGATCACCAGTACACCGGAAAAACGCGGAATGGTGCGTGCAAGTCCACCATATAAACCGGTATAGGCGGCACCAAAACGTTGTTCAAGGCCTGCACTGAGTAATACCAGTAAAACCAGCGGCACACTCATGCTAAGTGCATAAGCAAATAACAACATTGCCGGAGTACCTTGCATCACAGGCAGCCACAATAAGCCCCAAAAAGAAGTAGCAAGAAATCCACTCCATTGATTGACTTCACGTAAGGTCAGAATGCGCAGGGCGTACAGGGCGGATGTGAACAGAGCCAGTGGCAATAACCAGCCAGGCCAGGCCACATCGCTATTGAGTATTATGAACAAGCCGATTAACGGCCAGGTGATCAGTAACAGTACCCTTAGCCAGGCCAGTTTAATGTTATCGAGAATGGCGTTGAATACCATGCTCATGGGAAACAGTGGCAGGAAAATACCGCTAAGCAAAATGATCAATGCATCAGGCATGTTATAACCACCTTAGCCAGATATTTAATTGACCGGAGATTGACAGCAGCGAGCGCGTCAAGCGGGTATAGATATCACTGATATAAAATTCCCTTGATATCAGTGCATAGAAATTTAACCACAGGCGTTGTCTCTGCTGGCGTCGTCGATAACCATTATGTTCTGCATAGTATGTTATGAGCCAACCGGCGACAATGATTAACGCAATAATGACGATCAGCACATTAAAGTACAGTAAGTCGATTGAGGCTGCCGAGTATAGTTGTACACGGAATGCCGGATCCGGATACAAAAACAGATCAAAGGCATGACTAATAACGGCGTAGCCCAGTACGACGATGACCAGTGATAACACGCTCAAGCCCACCAGTCGCCAAATATTCTGGGTGCGCATCCGGTAAGTGGCAAAGATCAATTGCGCACCGGTTACCCAGCCAAAGAACAACAGTATAATCGCCCCCTGTTTCTGAAAATAATCCTGGGCAATAAGCAGGTGGGAAAAAATCAGGATCGCCAGCGGCACGGCCAGGGTAATGGCCGCCATGAGTATCCAGGGTTGGCGTTCCTTATTCGGGCGTTTTTCCACCGCAAAGGTATAGAGTTCATCTTTGGGAATACCGTCGTCCTTACGCGCATTATTGATGACACTACCCGAGGACAGGAACATGGTGCCTTTGAAAACACCGTGTGCAAACAAATGATAAATGGCTAATGAGAATGCCCCGATCCCGCATTCCATGATCATGAAGCCCATTTGTCCCATTGTGGAATAACCGAGCGCCTTTTTGATATCGTTTTGGGTCAACATCAGCATGGAACCAAAGACAGCGGTAATCAGACCCACAATGAAAATGACGTTCAAAACGTCGCCACTGTGAACAAATACCGGCGCAAAACGATTGATTAAAAATCCACCGGCATTAACGATTCCGGCATGCATCAAGGCTGAAACCGGAGTCGGTCCATCCATGGTATAAGGTAACCAGGTATGCAATAGAAACTGGGCTGAACGTGCAAAAGCAGCAAGCCCGATGAGAGCAGCGACTACTTCCGTTAACGGTAAACCCATAAATTCATGGGCGTATGGGTTGGCCATAATCTCGTTAAAGATAATAGTCAAAGACCAGGTATCATAGGCACCATAGAGTAGGGCGGCAGCCAGGATTAAAGGTATATCACCAATTCGATACGTGATCAGGGTCCAGAAGGCAAAGCGGTACGCGGTTTGACTACGCGTGTCCTGGCCCAGCAGGAAATATAGAAACACCCCGACCAGATACCAGGCGATAATCAGTGTGATCAGGTCACCCGCGATAACCATGAATAACAAGGCCGCCGTCATCAAATCGAGCAATACAAAAAATTGGCCGTAGGCGGCTTCTTCGGCCATATAGCGTATCGAATACAAATGTACGATTAAGCTAATGCCAAGGATAATGGTCGCCAGTAAAGAACTCAGGGGGTCAAATAACAGGATGGTGCTAGTGTTACCTATCTGTATCGCCTGTGGACCGTTACCCCCTAGTGCCCAGGACAGGAGTAAGCCGGAAACAAGAAAACTGATAATGGTAGCCGCCACACTGATGCGTGCAATGCCACGACCGAAGCGTCCGGCAAATAACTGAATCAATAACGCGGAAATTAGCGGCAGAACCGCAACAACAATGATGAACTGCTCCATCTTCTTATCTCAAACCCTTTCAGGCTATCGGCCTTTTTAATATTATGTGAACCGGGGTAAGTATATCTGCTCACCAGGCCTTGTATTATTAATATTGCTTATACTATCGATAGTATGTGATCAATACCAGCCTTGTCATTTTTATTGATGAACCCTATGCGGTTATCAGTCTTGTTTAAACTTATGTTTTGCCATGAATATTCATGTAAACCTGATAAAATCCACTGTACCGCTTGACTCGAACTGAATAACGACGGATGGTTCATTTTCTGTCTTTATCCGCAGATTTGTAAAGGTTTCGCTGTTATGACAGGATTTCCGGTAGCGCTCTGGACACAGGTGAGGTATCAATTTACCGCAGACTAGTTGGTACGAGTTTCGTTAAAGCTCGTCACGTGTGCAGGCTTCAGGATCCCAGCCTTTGCTTTTGGCGTACGCGATGGCGTCGTCATAGATTTTTTTGTGTCGTTCACGCAGCTCATCAGGTAGTGCACTAACCATACAGCCATATTTATCCCATTCATTATTGACCTGTTGGTGTATGGCTTCAATACGAGATATTTCCCATTCTGTACAGGTCTCTGATTCAGGTAAAATGCCAAATACCCAGGCATCACGAATTATTTTACCGATCATCGTCATACTGCCATTGATATCATTGTCTAGTCCGGCGTATGTTTTAGGCGTACTGGGTCGCTTCATGAGTTCTTTTTTCCTTTAGTCTTCAATTCAATATGACTATCACATTGTTGTTGAGCACAATACAATTATATAAACGACCTGCCTGTGGGCACCAGAAATCAGGGATTTGTGGTGCAGATTAGCGCCTTATCGGTCATGTTTGCGTCGTAGAGTATATCAGACAGATAAGGACTGCGCAGAGACTTAATGCCAGGAGTCTGCTAGTCGGCATCTATCCCCAGCTTCTTGAGTTTTCGCCATAATGATACACGGTCGATGCCGAGAGTTTTGGCGGCCTGTGTTCGGTTGCCGTCGGCTATTTTCAAGGCATTCAGGATATGCTCCATCTCCTGCTCCTTGAGCGTCGTCGGGGTGGCTGCCATTTCTGGCTTGAATACGCGCACACTGATCGAGCTCAGATTTTGTGGTAAATGTTCGATATCCAGGGTCTTTCCATGGGTCAGGGCGACACCCCGCTCAATGAAATTCGACAGTTCGCGTATATTACCGGGATAGTCATAGTCGACCAGTCGCTGCATGGCTTCAGTGCTTATTTCGTGCAAGTCGCGCTCCATCATTGTCGAAAACTTGCGTAGGAAATAGTAAGCCAGCAGTGGTATATCGTCGCGTCGCTCGCGCAAGGCGGGAAGGGTCAGTGTGACGACATTGAGGCGGAAGTAGAGGTCGTTACGCATCTGACCTTCATCAACGGCAGTCTTGAGGTCTCGATTGCTGGCTGCGATAACACGTACATCGATATCAATGGGTTGGTTCGAGCCGACCCGCATCAGTTCGCGTTCCTGCAGCACACGTAGCAATTTGACCTGCATCAGCAGGGGCATTTCGGCGACTTCGTCCAAAAATATGGTGCCATTTTGCGCAGCTTCGAACAGACCGATCTTGGTGGCACTTGCCCCGGTGAATGAGCCTTTCTCGTGGCCAAATAGTTCACTGGCAGCGATCTCTTCGTGCAATGCGCCACAGTTGAAGGCCACGAAGGGGTCTTCTGCACGTTGACTGTGTTGGTGGATGTATCTGGCCAGGAGTTCCTTGCCGGTGCCGGATTCGCCATGGATGACAATACTGGTGGCGGTAGCTGCGATCTGGCGGGCGGTTTCAAGTAAGCGTTGCATGCCCAGGTCTTGTGTAATGATCGAGGCGACACTTGAAATATCCTCGATACGCTGTTTTAACTGTCTGTTCTCGCGTTTGATGCTGCGCAGGTCCAATGCAGAGCGCACGACTTCACGTGCTTCGTCGAGTCGGAACGGCTTGGCGATATAGTGAAAGGCCCCGGCTTTCATGGCATTAACGGCGGAATCGAGAGAGGCATGCCCCGTGATCATAATGACCGGGACATCGGGTGTGGATTCGCGGATATGGCGCAATACATCCATGCCGTCGATGCCAGGCATCTTCAAATCAGTCAGAACGAGGTCGAATTCAGTAGTCTGCATTTCGGTGAGAGCGCTTTTTCCATCCCTGCACGCGGTCACGTCGTAACCCTCACGCTCAAGGACATGACTGAGGTTTGACAGGGCGATAGTCTCGTCGTCAATCAGCAGGATGTGTGGTTTATCACTCATGATGGCTCCAGTTCACTGTTGGATGCCCGTTCGAGCGGCAGCCAGATGGAGAATCGTACTCCGCCTTCGGGACGATTTTCGACGGCGATACAACCCCGGTGTTCGTTGATAATCTCTTCGACCAGGTACAAGCCTAGTCCAGTGCCTTCACCACTGGATTGGGTGGTGAAAAAGGGGTCGAATATCTTTGGCATGTCTTCTGGCGAAATACCTGGTCCATCGTCATCGATATACATCAACATGACATGCTTGAACTGGCCAATGCCGGTGGTATCACCTGCCAGGTTGTTGCTATTAACAGGTTTGGATTCCTCCCAGGTGGTTTCCTGGCCGATAATCCAGATGTTCTTGGCGCCTGCGTGCGTCGCATTTTTAATGAGATTAATGAAGACTTGTTGCATACGTTCGCGATCCACCAGCAACATCCCGTCAGCGACATCCTCAATGTGAAGCAACACATCCTGCGGAAGCTGGCGATGAATCAGCAGTGTCGCTCCCTGAACCAGCCTGGCGGCACCCAATAATTGCATTTGTTGTGTCGGCAAGCGCACGGTGTCGAGCAGGCGTTTAACGATGCGGCGAGCCCGCTCAGTCTCACCATCGATATGGGCTAACCACTGCTTGCGTAAATCTTCTCGCGTGTTGCCGTCGTCTTCCATGAGTAATTGCACCGAGGTGGAGATGTTAGACAGCGGGTTGTTCAATTCATGAGCGACACCTGATACCAGCACACCGAGTGCGGCGGCGCGTTCATGGCGGCGCAGCTGGGTCTGCTGTTCACGCAGTTGTTCCAGCATGGAATTGAAGTGAAACACAAAGGACTCAATCTCCTTATCGTCCGAAGGCAGTACCAGTGTCTGTGCATTGCCCTCGGCGAGTTGGTCGAGCTGCTTTTCAAGTTGTGTCAGGGGCCGAACGACCCGGCGTACCATATACATGGCGCTGATAAGGCCGATAAGAATGACGGTGAAAGAAGCAAATATCAATGTTTGTGCCGCGACTGCCGTGGTTTTAGTGAGAATGCCTCGTTGGCTCTGGGCGACGCCCTGGATCAGTTCTGAAAGCTGGTGCCCGGTCTTGCGGATCGCTGCCTGTTTGGCAGCGCGCGCATCCGGTGCAAGACCGGCGTATTCGTCAATTTGTATGTTGTAGGTGGTCAATCCCTGCTCCAGCTGTTGCAATTTAGCCGGACCGGCGATGGCGGCGAACACACGTTCTCCTTTGGCCAGCGCCTCTCGCGCCACACTGAGCTGCTGTTGCAGTTGTTGCAGATCGTCGGGGTCGTGATACAGGAACAGGTTTTTTTCGTCACGGCGTATTTTCTGGCTGGCCACATAGAGGTCGTCGACGGCTTCACCTTCGACAATATGGGTTTTCAGGTAATGCAGGTCAGCGATGACGACAGCGACAAAAATCAGCAGAGCACCTTTGGAGAGTCCATAGGAGGTGAGAATCTTGCTGCGCAGACTGGTCATGTGTATCGTGCATCTCTCGCCTGGATTGAGTTGTTGCATATTACAACACCGTTACAGGCAATACCAACTCATGAGGGATGATATGTTTCAATATGTAACACTCATTTAAAGGAATTTTTTATAGACGGTTGTTTTATATATAAATTTAATTTTGGCATGTTCTGTGCAACAACATACTCAAATTTAAATTGGATCTGGAGTGAGTAATGAAAAAATTAACGGGCGCTATAAAGCAGATGTTAGATGCCCTGGCATTTGAACATGCCGGTGAACACATGAGTATGAAGGATAAAACGCAGATCCTGGCCCAGTCGTCGAATTCAGTCAATGAAGCCGCACTCAAAGAGCTGCAACCCTCCCTGTCTCGTTCCGGCAGCAGTTCACGTCGAGTGGCACTCTATATGGGTAGCGAGCTGCCACCTGAAGTGATGGGTTATGTGATAGAGACCTGTTCACGTCTGAAACACCAACTCACTGTCTTGAGCTTTCAGTCCGAGTACATTACCCGGGAATTGCTCAGCGAATATCAACACACGCTTGAGGAGACTGGGGTCGAAATGGAGGTGGTCGCCCTGAGCGGTGATCCTGTGTCTGGTTTGGGCCGCTATTTGCGTAAACACCCGGAAATCGCATTTCTTACCTGCAGGGATACCGGTTATTTGGGGCGCAGATGCCTAAAAGGCAAGTATCCCCAGAATGCTTTTCCCGTGCCTGTGGTGGTGGTTACAACGGTTGCAGAGGATGCTGGCGTCCAGAGCGAAGCGGCTTCCACGGATGATAGCGGGGAAGTAGTCGTCGCATAAAGCAGAAAGTGGTATACTGTCGTGCTCATGTTTGCCCGGAGAGTTCCGGTGTAGCATGAGCATTCTGCTTTCTGTCGTCATTAAAATGTGGTTATTGCGTGTTAAAAAAATTTTTTCCTTTCCTTAGATGGTTTCCCTTTACAGGTGAAAGTCTTCGAGCAGACTTAATTGCGGGTATTACAATCGCAATGATTCTGGTGCCACAGAGTATGGCTTATGCATCTTTGGCGGGCCTGCCCGTCGTGTACGGCCTGTACGCTTCCTTTTTGCCAGTCATTGTTGCTTCCATGTGGGGTGCTTCGCGTTTTTTGCATACCGGCCCAGTCGCCATGTTGTCACTGATGTCGGCAGCGGCGATAGAGCCTCTTGCTCGTCGTGGTACAGATGAGTTTATCCAGCTTTCCCTGTTATTGGCATTGCTGGTAGGTGTGCTGCGCCTGGCGCTGGGTCTATTCCGTATGGGTGTGTTGATTAATCTCGCTTCCCATCCGGTTATCCTCGGTTTTACCAATGCGGCTGCACTCATTATCGGTTTGTCCTTGCTGAACAGTTTTCTGGGTGTTCCCATGCCAAGGTCAGACATTTTTCTCGCTGATCTGTTGCAAGTAGTTCAGCAGCTGGCCACTGTACATGGCCCAACGCTGGTGTTTGGTCTGTGTGCCCTGGTGGCCTTGTACTGGTTGCGTGCGCGATTTCCAAAATGGCCTGGTGTATTGATTGTTGTCATCCTGGGGATACTGATTAGCGCCGTTACTCAATTCGAAAAGATTCAGGTGGTTGAGCCGCAGCAAATTGCCGATGTGGCGGTGCGTTCCAAATTTGAATCACTGAAGACGGATCAGGCAAAGCTGAAGCGTATAAAGGAAAAACAGAAAAGCATCAGGGATCAGTTGCAGAATCTGGACCAGGAAGACAAACGGACCTATGTCATGCAGGCCGATTTGTTGCGTCTCAAGGGTGAAGAGAGCAGCGTGAAGCACAGTCTGTACAATAAACAAGTCGAGACCCATGAGGTCGCCCTGGTGCCCGAGGTACAGAGCGACGGACAGGTGCTTTATCAGCTTGCCAAGCAAACCGGTCCATTTACCACCGTGTGGCGCTGGTCCGGTTATACCGAAAACAAGTTCAGTCTCTCAGGTGGTGGCGCAGTGGTGGGCAGTATACCCAGTGGCTTGCCGGGCTTCAGTGTGCCCACCATGGATCTTGGCATTATTTCTGACCTGTTTGCGGTGGCTTTCATTATGGCGATGATCGGTTTCATGGAGGCCACTTCAATTTCACGTGCCCTGGCTGCCAAGACCCGTGAAAAACTTGATCCTAATCAGGAATTGATAGGACAGGGTCTGGCCAATATTGTCGGTAGTTTCTTCCAGTCTTACGTGGTGAGTGGTTCGTTTTCACGATCTGCCGTCGCCGCCCGTGTTGGCGCGAGGACCGGCTTCTACGCCGTTGTGAGTGCACTGGGCGTATTGCTGGTGATGCTGTTTCTGACGGAATATCTTTATCATCTGCCAAAGGCAGTACTGGCCGCCATTGTGATGAGTGCTGTCTTCGGTCTGATCGACTATAAATCAATGGTGCATGCATGGAAGGTACGCCGCAACGACGGCATCGTCGGCTTGATCACTTTTATTACCACGCTGGTCATGGCGCCAGCACTCGCAGACGGGGTTTTGGTGGGCGTGGCATTTACGATCCTGCTGTTCCTCGCAAGCACCATGAAGCCACGCAGCGAAGTACTGGGTCGCATGGCAAATGGCTCTCTGGCTGGCGCGGCCACACATGATCTGGCGCCTATCAGTGAAAATTATGTCGTGATGCGCTTCGATGCCTCACTGGTCTTTATAAACGCAACCCATTTCGAGTATGCTATTTTAAAGTCATTGAATGAATTCCCTGATGCCCAGGCGATCCTGGTCATTGGTCAGGGCATCAACGATGTCGATGCAACAGGTGAGGAAAAACTACGTGCACTTACCCAGGATCTTAAGTCGGCCGGTGTTACCCTGATGCTTGCGGGTCTCAAGCGACCGGTCCGCGAGGCATTGGAGAGAGCTCACCTGCAAGAGGTGATCGGTGAGGAGAATATTATTGCTAACAAGGAAACCGCGTTGAAGATAATGGAAGAACGATATTCCAAAGGGAAAGTGGAGCACGCGGCCTAGCGACAAGGCTTGTTCCGGTAGCAAGCCGAACGATGAGCTGCCTTAAAAGTAGTGGCCATCTACTAGCCTTTTTACATCAATATATTAAGCAAGATCAGGTGTTAACTCATAGATTATTGTCTATTGATAATCATGTTATTATTAATTTGCATAAAACTATGGTGTTTATTAACATGTTCCGTCTTATTTTGGGGATACTTCTATGCATCTTCGTGAATGCAATGCTCATGTTGCGCGGTATTTGGTTTTCCTTCTATGATAATAAGATTTTAAGCGAAAC
Organism: uncultured Gammaproteobacteria bacterium; assembly: GCA_963807455.1. Taxonomy (GTDB): domain Bacteria; phylum Pseudomonadota; class Gammaproteobacteria; order JAADHQ01; family JAADHQ01; genus JAADHQ01. The sequence goes on from CAWECS010000014.1 coordinate 151,150, forward strand.
GATCTGATGGTAAAACTCAGGACTTATGTCTACATCGATTCAATGCAGCCTCAATTAGCGGAATATATGGCTTCCGTTTCGCAGGGGTTCCCACCAGTGCCGGGTGATGCCTGCCTGTGGGTTGAAGTTTCGCCTGGTATGGCCGTTCACCGCGTGACCGACATCGCTTTAAAGGCTTCACAAGTCAAGCTGACACAGCAGGTTGTAGAACGTGCATTCGGGTCAATGGTCGTCCATCATCGTACTCAAAGTGACGTGATTGAAGCGGGTAATACACTATTGACCAGTATCGGCGCTAGCGTGAGTGACCGGGAGCATTGTGAAATCGAGTGGCAGGAAATCATTCATGGCATGACCGCTGATCATGCGGTTTTGATAAACCGCCAGCATCGTGGAGGTTCTATGATGTTACCCGGTGAGAGTATGTTTATCCTGGAAACCCAGCCGGCCGGATATATCGTTTATGCCGCTAATCAGGCAGAAAAAGCAGCCAATATTACCCTTGTTGATGTACGCGCCGTTGGTGCCTATGGTCGATTAACCCTGACAGGTCGCGAAGCGGATGTCGAAGAAGCCGCCGCCGCCGCGCTGGCTGCTATTGAAAATCCCGCCTGGACATAAGCATGCATCGCCAGGAATTACTTACATTATTACGCCAACATCAAACGCGATTTATGGAAGAGGCGGGTTATATTTGTCGTGCAATCCGTTTTGTGGAAGCCCATGGCGACTGTTTTTATCGCGAGCTCTGGCCGGCCCATGTCACGGGATCTGCCTGGGTAGTCAGTCCTGATCGCAGTCGGGTGTTGATGATGCACCATAAAAAGCATGACCAGTGGTTTCAACCCGGCGGTCACGCAGATGGTGATAACGATATTTTACGTGTAGCGCTGCGCGAAACCTCGGAAGAAACGGGTATCGATATTTCGCAGGTCAAGTTACTGGGTTCGGCTGTTTTTGATGTAGACATTCATTCGATACCGGCCATGGCGGGTGATCCACGGCATGAACACGTTGATATCCGTTTTCTGGTCGAGATAGATGATCGTCTGCCCATACCTGGCAATGATGAATCCCATGAGGTGCTGTGGATTAGCTTGAACCAGGTATCGCGTTACAACAACAATCGTTCGAGCTATCGGATGGTAGAGAAGACCCGTCAAATGCGTAACAGTATGATTGCTATGCAGTTTTAAGCTTGCTAATTTTTTTTTACGAGCATGGCTGGAGAGATGGACTAGTTGTTGATTTTGTGTTGGAATGTGCGCTTGATTTAGAGGGCAGTTTTTTATTCTGCCGGAATGCATAACACGGGTTCATTCGAGTGTTAATGCAAAGAACGAATTCTTCGCCATTCAGAATTTAGCGATTTAACTTTGAGTAGCTTCCAGGTTTGGATTCGCGTACTCAAAGACAGAATTAGGAGTCAAGCCGGATCAGCTATTTTGATTCATTTGGAATATTTTCAAGTGTCATCGAACAAAGCGGGTTGCCGGTCAGGCCTTAATAGGGTTTCCGCATACTTATTAATATGCTGAAGCATTATTATTTAGACATATAGATAATAAACTATATATTTTAAAGAAAATATCAATTTGAACATTTATAGGTTTAGGCCTATGATTCAGTAAGTTTTTAATAAGTGATTGCATACTAATCAACTGAATACACAACGAAACAGGAGACGAATATGGCTTCAAAATCCTATCAAGCGGGTGTGAAGGAATACCGTGAAAAATACTGGACACCGGATTATGTGCCCCTAGATACTGACCTTTTGGCCTGTTTCAAGGTCACTGGGCAGCCTGATGTACCTCGTGAAGAGGTTGCTGCTGCGGTAGCTGCTGAAAGCTCAACGGGTACCTGGAGTACCGTTTGGTCAGAATTGTTAACAGACCTTGAGTTTTATAAAGGTCGTGCCTATCGCATCGAAGAAGTACCAGGCGACCCTGAGGCATTTTATGCGTTCGTAGCTTATCCAATTGACCTGTTTGAAGAAGGTTCAGTCGTTAACGTCCTGACTTCACTGGTAGGTAACGTATTTGGATTCAAGGCTCTCAAGCACTTGCGTCTGGAAGACATCCGTTTCCCAATCGCCTATATCAAGACTTGTGGTGGACCACCAGCGGGTATCCAGGTCGAGCGTGATCGCCTGAACAAATATGGCCGTCCAATGTTGGGTGCAACCATCAAGCCAAAACTGGGCCTGTCTGCTAAAAACTACGGCCGTGCGGTATACGAATGTTTGCGTGGTGGTCTTGATCTGACCAAAGACGACGAGAATGTTAACTCTCAGCCGTTCATGCGCTGGCGTGATCGTTTCGAGTTTGTTGCTGAAGCGATTGATAAAGCACAACGTGAAACAGGTGAGCGTAAAGGTCATTACCTGAACGTAACGGCTTCTACACCTGAAGAAATGTACAAGCGTGCTGAATTTGCAAAAGAAGTAGGCTGTCCCATCATCATGCATGATTTCTTGACGGGTGGTTTTACAGCGAATACAGGTCTGGCGAACTGGTGTCGTGAGAACGGTATGTTGTTGCACATTCACCGTGCTATGCATGCGGTTATCGACCGTCATCCAAAACATGGTATCCACTTCCGCGTTTTAGCCAAGTGCTTGCGTTTGTCAGGTGGTGACCATCTGCATACCGGTACTGTTGTTGGTAAACTTGAGGGTGACCGTAACTCGACATTAGGTTTTGTTGATCAATTACGTGAATCTTTCGTACCAGAAGATCGTGCACGTGGCGTGTTCTTCGACCAGGACTGGGGCTCAATGCCTGGCGTATTCGCCGTAGCGTCCGGTGGTATTCACGTATGGCACATGCCAGCACTGGTGACTATCTTCGGTGATGACTCAGTACTGCAGTTCGGTGGTGGTACGCAGGGACATCCATGGGGTAACGCAGCGGGTGCTGCTGCTAACCGTGTTGCTCTTGAAGCCAGTGTTAAGGCACGTAATGAAGGTCGCGTAATTGAGAAAGAGGCTCGCGACATTCTTACTGAAGCTGCACGCACTAGCCCTGAGTTGGCTATCGCAATGGAGACCTGGAAAGAAATCGTCTTCGAATTCGAAACTGTCGATAAGTTGGACGTGTAATCACACGTCCTTCGGACACAATTGATAACGATTTAAACATTATGAGGACTTTATAATGGCACTTACGAAAGATATGGGTAACTTTCAAACTACCCAAACACTCGAAACCTTCTCTTTCCTACCTAAGATGGATGCGAGCGATATTCAGGCGCAGATTGCTTACATAATTGCAAATGGTTGGTCGCCTGCGATCGAACATGAGCATCCAAGCAATTCTTTCGACCATTACTGGACGATGTGGAAGCTGCCGTTTTTTGGTGAAACTGACATAACTAATGTACTGGACGAGCTGGAAGCTTGTCACCGTGCTTTCCCTGATCATCACGTTCGACTGACAGGCTATGACAGCTACACCCAATCACAAGGTTCTGCTTTCGTGGTTTTTGAAGGACGTTAATAAACGACGGATGTACTGTTGTCACCCACCGTTTGGTGGGTGCTAGTACAACAGCAGTGTTTGCAACAATTATGACGCAATGGGGTTAACGATGGCACAACCAGCGACCACACAGAGCACACGTGAGCTAGTAAAAGCAAGGCGCCAAGCTATGTCTACGGCTGGCAAGGCGGCGCTACAGTCTAATACAGTTCAGCGAACGGCACCGGCAAGAGTGGCGGCATCAACGCCTGCTGCGCGGGTGAATTCTTATGCTGCGCCAAAAAGCACAGAGACAAGTGTAGCGCGCGCCGCTTCAATAGCGCGCCGCGAAGCGATGTCTAAAAGCGGTAAATCGGGCGCGCAAAGTAAGGATCGTACGCGAAACGCTAGTGCAGTAGTTCAACAGGCTAGTAGCACTGCTGCAGCTTCTGCGGTAGCGACTTCAACGACGGCTGAACCTAAGAAAGGCTGTGGTTGTGGTTGTGATGGTAAACGTACCGAGTGTAAGGCCAGCATGAAAGCGGTAGCAAAACCTATTTCTGCGTCGGCAAGTATTAATAATGCCAGACAAGCCATCAATCATTCGGTTGCTCGTATCGCGTCACTGGTGCGTCGCGAGGCGCTATCGGCACGCGGCAAGGCTGGTATCAATAAAAACGGTATGACAGCGGCGCAAACAGCGCGTGCAGGTAATCCTGACCTGAATAGTCGTGACATGTCGAAAAAGTTGCGTGACCTACGTAGCAAGACGGGAAAAGCTGGCCAGAAAAAATCTGAGCCTTGTGGTCGCCGCCGCCCAAAGAAGGAAACTGAAACGGGTGCAGCTGCTGATCAACCATGGAAAGTGGGTGCCAGTGAAACAGCAGAAGGCTTGACGGTGACAGGTACCATGGTCGGACGTAGTCAGAGTGTAACGGGTGACGAACCCAGCACTTGCCGTGGTATTACCGGTACAGAATATCTGGGCGCTGATATATTTCGTACATTTTGCCAGTCAGAACCTAGTTCAGCACCAGGCAAAGTCGGCGTAACGTCAACGTCTCATGGCAATCAGGTGAGTGGTAACCGGATGGGTCGTGGTAGCAATGTAACCGGTGATGAGCCAGGTACGTGTAAACGCGTCACAGGTGATGAATACACTAGCGCAGAGCAACAGCAGGGATATTGTGGTGAGTTTGCACAAAAATCTCCTCGCAAGGTTTCTTTGGCTGAGACGATGAAAGGTAAAAGCGTAACTGGTGATAATGTCGGTCGTTCAGAGAGAGTGACGGGTGACGAGCCAGGTATGGGGCGTGAGTTAACAGGCACCCAATATACCAAGCCATCAGACATTGGCAAAGCACCCGGCAAGGTCGGTGTCAGTAAGACCCTGCGTGGCGGTAGTGTGAGTGGAACAATGGTTGGGCGTCGTGAAAATATGACGGGTGATGAGGCCGGCAGTTGCCGCAATGTCACGGGTGATGAATATGTCGGTAATGAGCAATACACCGGATTTTGTAGTGCAACGCCTGCACCTAAGGATAGAAAGGTTGGCGTATCTGCAACCAATAAAGGCCAGACGGTAACAGGTACATTGACTGATCGTGAAAGTAAAGTCACGGGTAATGAGCCTGGCAGCTGCAAGGCAGTGACAGGCACGCCCTATGCGGGTGCGGAACAAATGGTAAATTTTTGCCAGGCTGAAGACGCAGCGATGGCGAGTGTGCGCAATAGAGAATTGAGAAGTACGCCTGCGATGCCACTGACGGGTCTTCAGCCCGGTGTTGGTGGTGTGATGACAGGTGCACATAAAGGGGCCTGCGAGCCGGTTTCTGGTACACCTTATATAGGTGCAGACCAGTATGCTGATGCATGTCCTGCCACGGCTGCGACAACGGCGAGTCCTGATTTTCCGCAGCCTATTGGCGGTAATGCACCTGGACAGCAGTTTAGTATCACGACACCCTCAGGTGGTGCAGCGGCTGCTATTGGTTCTACCGGAGTGACGGGTAATCAATATGAGCAAGGTGTTATTACAGGGCCTTTCGGCATGGCAACCGGTAAAGTAACCGGTACTGAAGATGCTCGCTTTGGTAAAGAAAAGGTTCACACATCTGCTTTGCGCCCCGAGCCTGTTACTGAAATAGAAGGTCGCGCGAAACCCCGTATCTCTGGTGAAGGCCAGGATTCTGGTTTAAACATTACGGGCGATGACTGGGGTCGTGGTAACGGTGTTACCGGTACAGAAGGATTATCATCAACAAAACGTAATCCAACAATACGCGCGACTAACTCAATGGACGCTATGGCAGAAATGGCAGCGATTGCGAAAAAACGAAATGAAGAAATTGCCTTGCCAAACAGTAAGGTAACAGGTGGTAGTGGTAACACTGAAAAAGGTTCTTTGATTACATATTCAGGGGGTGCTCGCGGTTAATCCCGGGATTAATCTTGACGCAGACTAGTCACAATGTTGAATGTACGTAACAGACAGAATCGTTCACGTAACTTGAGCCGGATTTCGACTCCACGTAGTCGTCCAGGTGATAGGTCGTCGAATGCTTTGATGCCAGCTAAACCCCGGGCAAAGGGTAATAGCAGTGCAACTGTGCCGGTGAAAAATTCGCATGTGTTAACAAACTCAGGTGAAAATACACGGCTGTACGCGTATGAAAGTAATGTAAGAGAGTCTTTTGATACGATTGTTCCAACGTTGAAGCAGATTTCAGCATTGCAACACGAAACAAATTTTGAACAGCAGGCGCAGCAGATAGCGCGCACCCATTTAGGTTATGAGTTGCCTGAATTATTGCTGGAAAATGCATGGGTTGATCAGCTCGACATGCGGAGCTTGTTCGCATGGTGTGTGTTTGAAACCTATCATCGTTTTTGTGATGAGGTATTTACGCAGGACCCGCTTGGTCATAACAGTAGTGATGTCGCCTTCCAGGATTTCATCCAGGACTGCGGTTTTCACATGGTGGATGTTTCACCCTGTGCTGATGGTCGCCTGGCACACGTCATTCGATATGTATTGCGTATGCCGTATAAAGAAGTGCGACGTCGATCCTACGCAGGTGCGATGTTCGACATTGAAGACAGTCTTGAAAAATGGGTAAAAACTGAATTAGTGCGTTTCCGTGAAGGTAAGCCTAATACGGCAGATGCAGCAACACGTTATTTGAAAGCGGCCGTGTATCACCATAGTTCTGTGGATCCAGACCATCAAGGTTGTGCGGCTCATGGTTCAGATACAAAGAAAGCGGCACAGGGTGGTATGGATCGCCTGATGGGTTTTCAACAGGCTGTACAGAACACACATTGTTGTGGCGCATCTATCGATTGTTTATTAATCGGTATGGATACAGATACAGATGGCATACGCATTCATATGCCTGATGCCAACGGCAAAATCGACCTGGAAAATTATGTCGATAGCTTGCAGGTATTTGATAAGACAGCAAGCATGAGCGCAAGTCAGGCAGAGCAATGGATAGCGGATCACGTCAGCCAGAAAGGTGGCAATACCTTGACAGAAGGCATGGCGCGTTTTATGACATACTTGTTAAAAAACAATATGTCGCAGGTTGAATATGTGCGTAGCTACTATGGCGGCTGTTACAGTGACATCGGACACGCTGAACGTTTTATTGGAGCAGGTATCGGTTTTGAAGAGATACAATTACGTAACCTGACCTTCTTCGCATATCTCAACACGGTTGAGGAAGCGGCTAGCGATCTGGATGTCGGCATAAGTATTTTTACTGGCCTGAATGTAGCGCACGGACTGCCAGTGCCGATAGTGGTACGTTATGACTATCATGGTAACGTTCCAGGTGCACGTGAACGTGCAGAGGAACATTGCCAGCGTGTAGCGGATGCATTGCATGCTCGCTATCGTGAACTGACTGAGCGTGGATTATTACATACGCTGCAAGTGGTGCGAGATATTAATGGTGCAGGACAAATCGAGATACTGGATTGTTCTGTGAAAACCAAAGTTTCAGGAGGCCATTAATGAAGATCTGTCAGATAGTGAAACCATTGGTTTCAACAAATCGTATACCGGGTATGGAGCATAAGCACCTGCAGGTAGTGAAAGATGGCAGTACATTAGCGGTTGCCGTGGATGTAGTTGGCTGTATTCCTGGAGACTGGGTGATTTGCGTGGGTAGTTCAGCAGCGCGTGAGGCGGCTGGCAGCAAGGAATACCCGAGTGATCTGACCATTGTCGGTATTATTGACCACTGGCAACCAGAGCAGGATTCTGAAGACAAGGCGTAGGCGGGAGTATTAGGTGGAAATAATGCAGGTTGAAGAGCCACTAGTTTGTACGCGTCGCGTTGAAGGTTTGCGAGACATTGGTTTGCGAGTTCTGCGAACAGCAGACGGCAAAAAAATAGTAGCGGTTGACCCTGTCGGTACACGTCCAGGTAACTGGGTATTTACCTCAAGTGGTTCAGCAGCACGCTACGCAGCTGGTGATTTCAGGATCCTGACGGATTTGACCATCGCCGGAATTATAGATTTCTGGGAGGCTGACAATAGTCAGCAGACCGTGAATACAGATACAACGGCTTAGAGCTTTGTAACTATTTATCAGTAACTCAATAAAGTGTTAAAACATTAACTTAGGAGAAACTAAAATGGCAAATGACAACTACGGCATTGCACTCGGCATGATCGAGACACGTGGCTTGGTTCCTGCAATTGAAGCAGCAGATGCGATGACTAAGGCTGCTGAAGTACGCCTGATCGGACGTGAGTTCGTGGGTGGTGGTTACGTTACAGTATTGGTACGTGGTGAAACAGGTGCGGTTAACGCTGCTGTTCGCGCTGGTGCAGATGCTTGTGAACGCGTTGGTGACGGTCTGGTAGCAGCACACATCATTGCACGTCCACATAAAGAAGTTGAACCTGTTTTACCTGCTGGCAAACCAGCAGCTTAATTGTAAAAACATAGTCGATAACTGATTTACAGGAGAATACACCATGGCCAGCGATAACTATGGAATAGCATTGGGGATGATTGAAACCCGCGGATTAGTACCTGCTATTGAAGCAGCAGATGCCATGACTAAAGCGGCCGAAGTTCGTTTGATCGGTCGTGAATTTGTTGGTGGTGGTTATGTAACCGTACTCGTACGCGGTGAAACGGGTGCAGTTAATGCAGCGGTTCGTGCAGGTGCAGATGCTTGTGAACGTGTTGGTGATGGTCTGGTAGCAGCTCATATCATTGCACGTCCACACAATGAAGTTGAACCTGTTTTGCCTGCAGGAAATACTGCAGCTTAATTGTAAACAAATAGTCGATAACTGATTTACAGGAGAATACACCATGGCCGATAATAATTACGGCATAGCGTTAGGTATGATCGAAACCCGCGGATTAGTACCCGCTATTGAAGCGGCAGATGCCATGACCAAGGCCGCTGAAGTACGTCTGATTGGACGTGAATTTGTTGGTGGTGGTTACGTGACAGTATTGGTACGTGGCGAAACAGGTGCGGTTAACGCTGCTGTTCGCGCAGGCGCAGATGCTTGTGAGCGCGTTGGTGACGGTCTGGTAGCTGCTCACATTATTGCACGTCCACACAATGAAGTTGAGCCTGTACTTATCGGTTCTGATAGTAGTCGTCCGGTACCCGGATAAAAACAGGTTTTCATTGAATAGCTGGTAGCTATGCTTTCTATCCAGGTAGATCAGCAAATCCTCGGTTATCTCGGTAGGGCCTTGAGTCTTGAACTGTCTGCAGTTCAACTTTACAGTACTCAGGCAATGCTTGTGGATACCTGGGGATTAACTGAAGTTGCGGTAAAGTTTAGAGACGAGGCCAAAGAGGAAATGACACATGCGGATCGAATTATTGGTCGCATGTTAGCCTTGGGTGTTGCTCCGAACGCATCGCAATTACGCCCTGTGATGCTTGGGCAGAGTTTACAGGAGCTGCTGGAGCACGATTACGCATTTGAAAATGAACTGGTGGGGCTGTACAGTAAAGCGAGTCAACACTGTCAGAAAATCAGGGATCATGATAATCGCATATTCTTTGAGGCACTTCTCGGTGAAGAGAAAGAGCACGCTGCAGAGTTAACAATATGGTTGCAGGAAATCCAACAGCCCAAATATTAGACATCTACCTACCGTGTCACGCACTCATGTTTAGTGGAGATGTGAAATGAGCGTTCAATGGCAAGAACGTAAACGTCCGGTCAGACTTGAACGGCGTTACGAATTCGAGAAATACTCAACATTACGAGATTTTCTTGATAGAGCAGCTGAACTTTCTGAACAGGAAGGCTTGTATCCTGATATGGGCTTTGGTCGTGATTATGTCAATATTACAATACACCTAGAGGAAGGGGAAACGACTCTGAATGAAGGTCAATACCGTTTCGCGCAAGAACTGGATGAATTGGTCGGTGACAGTGCTGAAAAAAGTTGATCAGAGATGCCGGTAATTGCCCTCGTAGGTAACAAAGGTGGAGCCGGTAAAACGACCATGTCTGTTAACCTTTCAGCTTGCCTGGCTAGAAATAATAGTATCGTCATCATAGATGCAGATCCGCAAGGTTCAGCCATGCAGTGGCGTGCTTTTTCTGATAATGAAAATGCAATTCCTGTCTACCAGCATACTGAACAACTCGATATGCATTCAAAGTCATTGCAAGATAAATTTGACTATGTCCTGTTTGACTGCCCGCCTTCGGTGCATGCGCCTCAGACAACTTCCGTTTTGTCTTTTTGCGATATCGCCTTGATTCCAGTACAGCCTTCCCCCGTCGATTTATGGGCAACAGTTCATATCGAGGAAGCTATTGAGAATGCAAAGGGAACCAATCCCGGCTTACGCGCCTTGTTGGTTATAAACCAGATGGAGTCACGAACAGTGATGTCACGACTGGTACGCGAAGCCGCATCTGAAATTGGTCTGCCTGTCGCCGAGACGGCACTACGTCGTCGTGCTATTTATCGGAGTAGTGCCCTGGAAGGTAAAAGTGTTTTTGATATGGGCAAGCGTGGTGCTGATGCGGCAGAAGAACTAGAACAACTCATCGAGGAGGTGAACAGTTTATGAGTATAAAATCTGATAAAACGAAGGAAAAACTATTAAGTTCTATGCGTAGAACCAAGGCTGGGACTGGGGCATCCGAATCGCCAACAAGCCCTGCTACAGCCACTTCCGAAACATCAGCGTCGGCTGAGAAAATGCCAGCCAAGGCTAAGCCGGCTGCCAAGACCAAGGCGCCAGCAAAAAATAAAGCACCTGTTAAGGCGCCATCAGCCGATTCATACCAGTCTGGATGTCGTATCTGGCCTGATTAATAGAGATCTGATATAGCAAATAGTCTATGCAACCCATATAATGATCTATATAATATAAAGATTATATCGATTATTGTAGAAGTATTAAGTAGACCATACTTCTTACTCAACCAGTACACTGTGAGATAAGAGGGTGCTATGCCCAGAAAATCCGATCACAATTTCACGCCACCGAGTGCAATGCCCGAGTATCTGATTCGGCACATGACCTTGCGGCAGTTACAGGTTTTCGAAACTATCGTACGTCTAGGCAGCTTTACCCGGGCGGCTGAGGAACTGTTTCTCACGCAACCGACGGTTTCCATGCAAATCAAAAAACTTTCCAGTGTGATCGGTTTACCCTTGTTTGAACATGTGGGCAGGAATGTTGAGCCGACCGAAGCAGGCATGGAACTGTATGAGGTCTGCCGTAACACATTTGAAGCGTTGGTGAATCTGGAGATGAAAATCTCTGACTTGAAAGGTGTGAAGCGTGGTCGTTTGCGCCTGGGTGCAATTACCAATGCCACGTATTTTGCGCCAGAGGTGTTGGGTGAGTTCAGTGCACTCTATCCTGGTATTGAGGTCTCTCTCAAGGTCACTAATCGTGACAGCATTATTGAACGCATGCGTAATAATGAAGATAACTTGTATATCATGGGGCAGGCGCCAACCGATGAGATCGAGGTCGAGGCTTTTCCGATTGCGCCAAACCCACTGGTGGTGATGGCACCTAAGAACCATCCGCTGGTTGGGAAAAAAAATATTCCCCTAGAACGTATCGCTGAAGAACCTTTTATTTTACGCGAACCTGGCTCAGGTGTTCGTGATGCGACATTACGTATGTTCGAATCAAAGGGTCTACGTCCGAGTGTACGTATGGAATTGGGTAGTAACGAAGCGATAAAACACACTATTGTTGGTGGCCTGGGTATTTCAGTATTATCCCTGCATACATTGACACTTGAAGGCACAAATGGCTCGGTGGCAATTCTCGATGTAGAAGGTTTTCCAATTATGCGTCAATGGTATTTGGTTTACCCTAAGGGTAAGGAATTGTCACTGGTTGCCACTGCATTTATAGAATTTGCAAGGCATTTGGAGTCACGGATGCATGAGCGCATGGAAACAATATGGCCTGATTACAATAAGTTTATAAATAAACGACAGAATTCAATTAAGAAATCTAAAAAGATAAAGTAACTTTAAACGATAATCATTAAGTAGATGATGGCTCGAATAATCGGGCAGGACTGTAGAACCTCTAAAGCATTAATCGCTTTTATAAGTCTGAGCAGAAACAGCAAAAAATGGGATCAGGACACGGCCTCATAATAAACCGAACCTCGCTCTGATTCCGGCAACACCTGGTCTTATCTTTGCTAAGGGGATGGTGGATAACCGCCCTGAGCACCATAACCATATAGTCAACCATAGCAACCATATATGGATATAACTACTTACGTTATTATGATCCTCAGACTGGGCGGTATGTCACCTCTGACCGGATAGGTCTCATGTGAAGATTATATGATCAGGTTCCAGGTAAGAACTTAATCATTACCTATACTACGATATTACTTGTGTAGCTGATGTGTCATTAGTTATCGTGAGCTAATTGTTAACTGGCCACGCTTTTGGTCACATCCATTGGTAATCCAATGAATACAATAATATAAAGAGGATTTTCATCCCGGCAACAGGGGTTCGAAACCCCTAGGGGACCCCATGCAAAACAAGCACTTAGTGTTTTTCTGTTTTACCGGCTGTGACCAGAAATAGCCTTATTTTGGCATTTCTGGTCACAGTTTGGTCACAGCTTCTAATCGTAGGTCATTATCTCGAGTCACATTGGCATGCCGGTGTATGACTCAGATTTGCTGGTAATCTATATATTCACACTGTCACACTTATGGTCGATAAACCTCGTGGGCGACGCGCGTCAAAAGTTTTATATAGAATTCGACGTCATCTGGATTCAATGCTCGATGGTGAGCAAGGAAGCGCTGGGTTGGTTGATTGGATTTGCGACTATAGAGCCGTCCGTCACGTAGTTCCAGCGATTGGCGAACAAACCTGGCGGCGTTATCATGGCAACTGCTGCATTCTGCCTTGAATCTTGCTGGTGTATTCGCCTGTGCAAGCAGCATATTATAGACTGCATCGACTTCACTATCGATGAGATAGTGGTTATGCATAAACCGGCGAAGATCGTGGACGTGATGCCGTCCTTGCAATTCACCATTGGCAACGCTAAGGAATTGTCGGGAAAAATGACCGGCATGCCCATGGCATTCAACACAACGGTCGTCCCAAAGCCAGTGCAGGTCCAGACCGCCCGCTTCAGCAGCAGGTGTCAGTATCACTATTATCAGGATCGTGCACGAATACAACCAGGCGCGCCATATCTGCATACCAGACTTTTTGCTACTCCAGGTGTTGGGCCAATAATTCTGTAAGACCAATAACATTGATATCCATATTATTATATTCCAGCCCATCGTCAAGCATGTTTCTGCAGTTCGAGCAGGCGGTAACAATCGTTGATACATTAATATTTTCGAGTTGTTTTTTCTTGCGATCAAAGACCTTCATACGAAGGGGTTCCGCACGTTCAATGGCACTGACGCCACCGCCACCGCCGCAGCACCAGTTCATGACCCCATGATCTTCCATTTCAACGAAATTATTGGCGACGAGATTCATCAAGCGGCGTGGTTGTTCGATAACACCACCACGACGAACCAGTTGACAGGGGTCGTGAAAGGTCATGCGCTCCTGTTCTGATCCTTTGGTCTTGATTCGGCCTTCCGTTTGCAGTTGATCCAGTAGTTCAAGGATATGGATCACCTCGAAGGGGTAGGGGCGTCCTATCAGGTTAGGGCCTTCCCAGCGTAATGCGGTATAGGCATGACCACATTCCGGGCTAATGACATATTTCACCTTCAGCTTTTCAGCGCCGTGGACAATCCGTTCAATAAGTACCGCTGCGTCTTTACTGGAGCCTATCTGAATGCCGCTGTTGGTACCTTCGAATGCTTCGGAACAAAAGGTCCAGGAAACACCCGCTTGCTTGAATATGCGGGCCACTGCAGGAATGATTTCATGAAATTGTGCGATCTCTGCTGATGATAACAGCATCATATAGTCCGCACCCTCTATATCCACGGGTATGTCCATGCCAATTTCTTTTTCAGAGGCACGTACTGTTGCCTGGAATGTTTTCAGGGTAACGCCCATTGGGCTACCAATCTCAATCGCACGTTGGGTAGCATGCTTCATCTCACTCGGAGCATAGCCAGCTGCGGCCATACCTTCGCGTTCCTTTCGAATCATGCCGGTTATATCATTTCCGACCGGGCATACCATGGTGCAGCGGCCACAGAGGGTGCATGAGTCATAAACCAAATCTTCCCATTCAGCCAGATCATTTTCTGTCAGCGGCTTGCTGAAGCCGAGTTTAACGGCAAATTTTCCCCAGAAGGTATGTTCCTGCTTCCAGATCTTACGCATGGGTTCCAGTTTGTAGATAGGTGTATAGCGTGCATCGCCGGTTTCGGTATAAAACAGGCACGATTCTGCACAGATGCCGCAGTGTATACAACTGGAAAAATAGGAAACCACAGAGGCATCGATCTGTTCTTTAAATTTCTCGACCGCGAGGTCCAGATTGGCTCCCATGATATGTCTCCTTGGTGCTGATTAGAAAAAATTTGGTTTATGCAATAATGAATTCAAGCTTCGTATTTCAAACAAATATTATTCACTCGCTTCAACTCATGCATCGATACCTTGTCTGGCTAATTTACTGCCGGTATAACTGCGACTGAAAACAAAGGTAAATGCATGCATCAAGCTGCTGAACGGGAAATAGATCATGAACAATTCCACGGTAAACAAGTGAAATGCCCGTAAGCCGGAAAACGATTCTAATAGCGCCATGCACCCTGTTAACATCACGACAAAAGTCAGGATGGTCGCAATATAATCATCAGCAGTTGAAATCAGCCGGGTCACTGGATGAGTGAGCCGATACAGTAATAACAACAACAAGCCGGCAAAAGCAATTTCTGCAGCTAGTATAAAGGCCCAGTAGGGCATGGGTGTCCAGCCGAATCCCAGTATATGCTGTTCAATAAAGCGAATATGAGGAGCAGCAAACACGAGTAGTACAAATAATCCCAGATGGAACATATAACCTGCGACTACCACTAAGCGGATGCGTGGAGTTACTTCTTTATGCGGAAAAAAACGGCTAATGTTGGTGCGAATAGAACCCGCGAAACCGGATGCTCGTGGTGTCGCCAGGTCAGCCTTGATGCCGGCGCGCACTATTGAAGCCAGTCTCCAGATCACGCCGACAATAAAAACGATGACGGCGAAATCCCAAAATATTCCATCTACGAATTGCGCAAACATGCATTTACCCTTCTGTGTTATTGATGCTCAAGCAGGTACCCATTTAGTTATCTGAAACCGGGCTCGCTTTCCCCGTTGCAGCCACACCACCAGCAACCGCGTCCTGCTTTGGCGCTTTCCCTGAATGAGCTTGCACTTCTTCATACCAGCGGTCGTGATGTGCCTTGGCCCAGTTTTCATCGACATAGCCTGTACCCATGCTCGAAAAACTGCCTTCCATACCCGCAGTACCCAGGTAGATGTGGCCGAAGGAAACGGCAATCATGACCATGGCTGCGATGGTGTGAATGACATGTGACAAAGCCATGATTTCTCTGCTTTGTCCTAATATCGCAAAGTCGAGGATAAGTCCGGTCACACACAGCGCAAGACCCAGAAGGCTGGCTAACCAGTACCAGACTTTCTCACCGGCATTGAAGCGCCCGGCACTGACATGTCCTCCAAGAAGACCACCGGCCTTGAATAACCATTTCAAGTCACCACTTGCATAGAAGTTATCCTTGATAAAAGTAATAATCAGCGCGAGCATGGCGACCAGGAATAGTGGTCCGATCAGGTTATGAACCTCTTTGCTGGCTGATGCTGTAATCGAGAATCCTTCGGGCCCGAGTAACGGGATCAATACCATTCGCCCGTAGAGTAGAATCAGTCCGGTGACCCCGAGCAACCAGAAAATGACAACCGTAAACCAATGCACCATCCTTTCATTCACTGTGAAGCGCAGGATTTTTTTACCGGAAAAACCGCCGGGGATCCGCAGCGTTCCCCTGACCAGGTAAAAAATAATAATTAATCCAAGAATGCCGCCCATTAAATAGGCGCCATAGGGTGCCAGCTTCTGCATTCGATACAGGCGCCAGTCTTCACCGCTTTTATTAATGAGCACACCGGTGTCGACACCCTTTACCTGTGTCTGACCCGTAACTTCAACGTCTCTTTGGCGCACATTATTCCATAGGTCGATGGCAGGATTCTGCACCTGGGTTTCATACACATTGCCTGCGGCCCGAGAATCCGTCACTGCCGATATCGCATACGGGATCAAGGGAAGAATCAGAACCAGCAGCAGGGTAACAATGCCGGCATCTCTCATGCGTCTTTTTCTCGATTCATTCATCGGCGTTCCTTCAATAAGTTTTGTGCAGGTGCCAAAAGATCAAATCCTGCACGCTACATCGGAATAAATTCAATCCGCACTGCTGGCCTTACCTGCCTTACCCTGGGTTACCCGTAATCCTGCCCTGTCATAGGCAACACCCCAATCCAGAACACTGGCGCCGCGATTAACAACACGCTTGCGATAAATATCCGCAACCACATCGGCATCACCGGCCAACAAGGCTTTGGTTGAACACATTTCTGCACACAGAGGTAGCTTGCCTTCCGCCAGTCTATTGGAACCATACTTGGTTCTTTCTTCGGCACTGAAGTTTTCTTCAGGTCCTCCTGCGCAGAATGTACATTTATCCATTTTGCCGCGACTGCCAAAGGCGGCTGCAGACGGGAATTGCGGTGCGCCAAACGGACAGGCATAAAAGCAGTAACCACAGCCAATGCAAATATCCTTGTCATGCAATACCACGCCATCGTCGGTGGTATAGAAACAATCGACAGGACAGACGGCGGCACAAGGTGCATCCGAACAATGCATACAGGCAACTGAAAGGGATCGTTCACCCGGTTCACCATCTTTGATGGTCACCACGCGGCGACGATTAACTCCCCAGGGAACTTCGTTTTCGTTTTTACACGCCGTCACACACCCGTTACACTCGATGCAGCGTTCAGCGTCACAATAAAACTTCATGCGTGCCATGGTCTTCTCCTCTTTATCAAGCCTTGGTGATCCGGCACAGGGACGCTTTGGTCTCCTGCATCTGTGTTACCGAGTCGTAGCCATAGGTCATGGCCGTGTTACAGGCTTCACCCAGGACATAGGGATCGGCACCTTCAGGATATTTCGCTCGCAGATCCTTACCCTGGAAATGACCACCGAAATGGAATGGCATGAAGGCCACACCCGCAGCCACGCGTCGGGTCACCTGTGTCTTGACCTTGACGCGTGCACCTTCCGGACCTTCGACCCAGACCGTGTCGCCATCCCTGACGCCAATGTTATTGGCATCACGTGGATGCACTTCGACAAACATGTCTTGCTGCAATTCTGCCAGCCAGGGATTGGAACGGGTTTCATCGCCGCCACCTTCGTATTCCACCAGACGACCGGAAGTCAGGATGATGGGATAGTCCTTGGAATAGTCCTTGGCCTGTATGGATGCATAGCGGGTCGGCAGGCGCCAGAAAGATTTACGGTCTTCATAGGTGGGATATTTCTCCACCAGGTCACGCCGTGAGGTATATAAGGGTTCACGATGAATCGGTACCGGATCCGGGAAGGTCCATACCACGGCACGCGCCTTGGCATTGCCGAACGGTGCACAGCCATGTTTGATCGCGACACGTTGAATACCACCGGAACGATCGGTCTTCCAGTTTTTACCTTCTGCCAGTTTCTTTTCATCCGCAGTCAAATCATTCCACCAGCCGAGTTTCTTCAGCATGGCATCGTTGAATTCCGGATAGCCATCCTTGATTTCTGATCCACGAGAGTAGGAGCCATCGGCCAGCAGATTGACGCCGTTACGCTCAACACCGAAACGGGCGCGGAAAGTCAAACCACCATCGGCGACCGCTTTACTGGTGTCATACAGATTCGGCGTACCGGGATGTTTCATCTCTGCCGTACCCCAGCATGGCCATGGCATACCGTAGTAGTCGTTATCGCAGGGACCGCCTTCAGCCTTGAGGCTGGTGAAGTCAAAGGTGCCCCAGTTTTTCTGGTGCAACTTCAGGCGTTCCGGACTCTGACCGGTATAACCGATGGTCCACATACCACGATTAAACTCACGGGTAATGTCTTCGATCAAGGGTTCGTCGTTAGTGACTTTGATGTTTTTGAACATCTGTTCGGCAACACCGAGTTTCTTTGCCAGTTTGTACATGATGGTGTGATCCGGCAGTGATTCAAATAACGGCTCAATCACCTTGTCACGCCATTGCAGTGAACGATTGGAAGCCGTCACTGAACCATAGGTTTCAAACTGCGTTGCTGCCGGTAACAGATACACGCCATCGGT
Source organism: uncultured Gammaproteobacteria bacterium (assembly GCA_963807455.1). Classification (GTDB taxonomy): domain Bacteria; phylum Pseudomonadota; class Gammaproteobacteria; order JAADHQ01; family JAADHQ01; genus JAADHQ01. Next base: position 169,473 of record CAWECS010000014.1, read on the forward strand.
ACGATCATGCATGACCGCCGACACGGTCGGATAGGGATCGACGATGACCAGCATGTCGAGCTTTTCCATGGCCTTTTTCATTTCAACGCCGCGGGTCTGGCTGTTGGGAGCATGACCCCAGAAAATCATGGCACGTACATTATCTTTTTGTGCAATGTTAGCCTTATCTTCCAGTACAATATCGATCCAGCGCGACACGGGGATACCTTTGGTGTTCATCACCGGAATATCCTTGTCACCTTTTTTCTCGTAACTGCCGTTGTCGAATCGGCCTTTCACCCATTCATAATCAAGGTCCCATACCTTGGACCAGTGTTTCCAGGCGCCTCCGGACAAACCGTAGTAGCCGGGCAAGGTATTCGCGAGAACACCCAGGTCGGTGGCACCTTGAACATTATCGTGTCCACGGAAGATATTAGTACCTCCACCGGAAACACCCATGTTGCCTAGTGCTAACTGAAAAATGCAGTAAGCACGGGTATTGTTGTTACCGGTGGTGATGCTGGGTTCCACCCATGCACCAGATAAATGTGCCAGGTCGATGATCGGCCATGGTTTTTGCTGCGGCATATACCTGTTCTTCGGGTACACCGGTTACACGCTCGACTTCATCCGGTGTCCACTTGGCAACTTCTTTCTTGACCTCCTCGATACCGTAAACTCGTTGACGGATAAAGTTCTTGTCTTCCCAGCCATTCTTGAAAATGTGCCAGAGCATACCCCAGGTAATCGGTACGTCGGTTCCCGGTCTTATTTTCAAGTAGTGCTTTGCGTGGGCAGCTGTACGGGTAAAGCGTGGATCAATGACAATCAGCGGTGCATTATTCTCCTCCATTGCTTTCATGACATGCAACAGGGATACAGGATGAGCTTCAGCAGGATTGCCGCCAATAATCAGTATCGCCTTGGAGTTATGGATATCATTGTAGGAATTGGTCATCGCCCCATAACCCCAGGTGTTAGCGACACCTGCAACGGTGGTGGAATGACAAATTCGGGCCTGATGGTCCACATTATTGGTGCCCCACATCGCAGCAAACTTGCGGAACAGATAGGCTTGTTCGTTGTTGTGCTTGGCCGAGCCCAGCCAGTACACAGAATCCGGACTGGACTGTTTGCGGATCTCCAGAAATTTATCACCAATTTCATTGATGGCTTGATCCCAGGAGATCTTTTTCCATTTTCCATTGACGAGTTTGGTAGGATATTTCAGACGTCGTTCACCATGACCATGCTCGCGCACCGATGCGCCTTTGGCACAGTGCGCACCGCGGTTAAATGGATGATCAAAGGCGGGTTCCTGACCAGTCCAGACGCCATTCTGTACCTCGGCGATAATGCCGCAGCCGACCGAACAGTGTGTGCAGATAGAGCGAATCTGTTTGCTATTTGATGAACTTTCTGCTGATTTGGCCTCTGCTTTTTTCATCATGCCGGGCACCAGCATGGTGCTCAGTGCAGCACCGCCGGCCATGATGCCGGAGTTGCGCAGGAAGGTACGGCGATCCATACTCAAACCAGATGCATTGCTTGTATGATTACTGGCTGTCGAGGTTTCAATTCCACCGTGCGATTCTTCAGTGCACGTTTGTTCAGGCAGCACTTGATCGGACATCTTGACTAGTTTCATTTTCTCTCCTCCGATTTGTGTTACAAGCGCTATCAGCTCGCGGCAGTTTTGTAGTAATCAACAATGTGTTGGGTCAATCGATAGCCTTTTTCTTTTTTTTCAGTTTCAGCTGGTATATCTGCCGTGCTGGCTACCGCCATTCCCGGTGCCGCTGCAGTCAATACAACACCCGCACCACTTGCTAACGTGCCCTGCAAAAATTTACGTCGGCTATCGTCGGTTTGCTTATCATTTTTTTTCATACTAAATCCTCCGAATGAAAATGGTTTTGCATCACACGTTCATAGAAAAATATTGATGTTCGAGACCGAAAAATGCCAGGCCAAAGCGCCCCACAGCGCGGTAAAATACAGCATTTTTTGCAGCACTTAAATCGTCAAAAAACTGTCCAGACCAACTGTCAATATGCGCTTTAAAAAAAGATGTCTGGGTTGAGAAATTTTGATTCTCGCCAATCAGCATCGCCATCACTTCGCACAGCGCTGCTATATGATCTTCAGGTTCATGTGTGTCGCTGTGACGTTCAAATCCCAGGGCGGACAGATCATCACGCAGTAGCGCCAGCGGTTTTTCCATCAGGAATCCGGTCAGATACCACGATCCATATGGCACCAGTTCACCTCGCCCCATACCAATAAACAATGCATGGTATTCATCATCAATACTTTCGAGTTCAGCGCTGCGCGCAGCCAACCCCAGCATTGACATGGCCAGCGATAGCTCATCTTCACGGGAACTGATAGCTGCCAGTTCTTCCACTTGCTTGAGGATTGCATGAGTGGGTGAAGCACGTAACAGACCAGCCAGCAGACCATAGGTGCCAGCGCGAAACAGCTGTTCATTGTCAAGCTCTCGTCATTTGACTCAGCCTGGTCTCGAGTATTTATTGCAGCGGCAGAGCTCATTTTATGTTGTACCGTTTCTTGTGTCTGAATGGTCATTAATATTCCTCGACTGTTATATAGGCAACTATCAGGCCAGTTATGAAATGAAAATAATGACAAATACGGGCAGGTAATCAGTTCAATGTTATCTGCCAGCTAAATATTGGGCTCGACAGGGACATACTGACTTCCCATATTGTCCGTTTGTGCCATAGTGACCTGTTGCCGGGTTACCATAAAATCATGTATTTGCGTTTAAAATACCCATGCAGGGCAGATGGACAACGGTCATTAATGTTGTCTCGGCGTGGTATCGAAGCCCTGCATCATCGCTACCGGATCCTGTGCAATATCTATTACTCGACAGTCTTCACACATCGTTAAACGACGTTTGGCACGCTCATCCTGAAACATCCAGTGTGTACCCAGTTTACCTGTCATCCTGGTAATCATAGATTGAGTGGCAAAGGGTTTGCCGCAAGTGACACAGCAAAAGGGAGTTTCCTCATGCAGCACCCGTGATTTGCTGCGACTGTCGCGCTCAAACAGTAGCCGTGGGCTAATCCAGATAGCATCTTCCGGGCAGACACTAGTACACAGGCCACACTGCAGGCAATTGCTTTCGATGAATTGCAATTGGGGCACGTCATCACCTGTCTGCAACGCATGGCCCGGGCAGATACCGGCACAGGACAGGCATAATGTGCAACGTGTTTCATCCACATTGGCTGTGCCAAACGGCGCACCGACAGTTAGATTTGTCATCGGCTTTGGATGGGCCGCTTCGGCATAGAGATGGTCGATAGCGTTGAAAGCAGTCTGGCGTTTACCGGCCATGCTTGAAAACGTCGCCGCTTCTATTGCGGTCATGCCGGGTTGGGATTCTGTCTTTAATGCTTCCGGGCTGACAATGCGGATGTTGTTCTCGGCATATCCCATCGCTGCCAGAATTTCAGCCGCTGTCATGAGTTGCTTGTCGATTTCTTTTGCAACGCTGCCCGGCATGGCGCCAGCATCCACCAGCAATACTGCGCTGGCCCCATAAGCGAGGGTGGAGAGCCAGACTTCCAGTCCCACACTGGCCAGTTCCTCTACTAATACTGGAATCAGATTATCGGGTATGTTGCTTGTTACCTCGCCATCGGCCTCGCTGAAAAAAGCGATGACAGCATCCTTGCCACCCTGTTCACGGTACACGCGTAACAGGATGCGAATATTTTCCAGGGTATCTTCAGCGCGCGGATAGGCGTATTGAATGGCTCCACTCGGACACACTGTGGCACAGGCACCGCCTCCCTGGCAAAGATAGGGGTCAACCTGTATGGATTCCGCCAGGCTGGTAATGGCCTCGGCCGGGCAGGCTTCAATGCAGAGGTTGCATGCTATTTGGCCGGCGCGGCCATGAGCACAGATAGAGGCATCATAGTCGAAGTAACGTGGTTTCTCGAAGGTACCCACGAGCTCAACGAGTTGTTCTGCAGCCTGCATAAAATCAGCTTCATCTGTTGTTGAACTGATGTAGCCTGGTGGTGTCAGTGGCATGCTTAACAGCGGGTTTGGGCTCAGGTCCAGGATAAGGTCAACGTCCACGCGTTGATAATTGGCTTTTCCTTCGACGCCCAGAATAATGCTGAAGGCCCCCAGGTGACCTGAAATGCTTACAGGGCGTCCGCCCACTGAAATCACAGGCACACCTGGTTCTTCAGTACCCTGCAGCAATATAACCTGTGCTTGCAGCGAAGTATTTAAACGGGGAGCAAATTCAATCGCTTCCTGGCCACCTATTAAGGCGACCCGGCCCATGGATCGATATTCCACCCGACTGGTGGGCTTGGGGCTGAAATTTTTTACGGCGCTTAGTGCTGCTGCGCGGGCGTTGGCATTTTGCTCCCGTGCAGGGATGCTGACAGTGCTCATATAATAACCTCTGTATCGCTATCATCATCGATTGTGCTTTCTATTACTGAATCGATTTGTGCCTCTTCCGACGCATCATTGTCATTGTTTAAAGTCGTCACGGCGGTAAGCTCGGTTTCCTCTTTATTTTCCAGCGACTCTGCTTCAGCTAAAGCTTGCAGGTGTCGTTGTGCCTCCATTTCAATCTGATGTTTCATGTCTGCGGTAACGATGTTGCCCAGTTTTTCGAATTTCGTATAATCGCCATCATAATCATCGAGACCATCGCAAATATTAAAGACAGGGCTTTGAAATAGTTTACGCAAGGCCTGTTTACGCAAGGCCTCGCTGACTTTAGGAGAGAGGAATCCGCTATAATCTGAATCTTCCGTGAGACTTTCAATCGGTGGCATGTCGGCATCGGTAGGCAGGTGTGTTTCAATATTTTCTATATCTCCGACGGGTGTTGCTGTCGTTACTTTAGCCGTGTTTTTCTGCTCGCTCAGTGCCTGTTGTTTTCTGCGTGACCATCGGCCAAGAAAATCTTCACCAGTGTTCACTGTAAGTTTTTTGTCTGTCTGCGGAGGTATCATGATGGCGCTGATTCCTGCTTTTGATTCTTCCAGTTCTGACGTTTGCGTTTCACACGTTTTTCGGGTGCATAATGGGTTAGCACAAAGCTTTCGGTCCAGCAATATAACTCCGGCGGAATATCTACATCATAGACTTCCTCATCACCTTCCAGATAGGCATGCGCTTCATCGAAGCTCATGCTGACCAGAAAAGGGATCGGTGTATCATTGTCTTCGTGAGAGGCTACTACATAACACCGTGGTGTCGGGGACATGAGGTTGTGATAATAACTTTCACATTCATCCAGATGCAATCTGACGTTGAAGCCACCGAACAAGTATTGCCTGGTGTCACCGTCTTCATGAACGAGTTGGTTCTGCTCCTTGTTTGTTATTCCGTTTTGAGTTACCGCGATACCGACGGCTTCCCATTGATAATTGCTCCAGATACTCACCCTGGAAGGGCGTCGTTGCATGATGACGGCAACAGGAAATTGTGTCGGCAGATCTCTGATGGGTTGTTCTGTAGTCATCACTATCTTTGCAATCTCTATATGCTCAATCGGTCAGCACGATGATGCAAGTTGTATACCAGTGATTTTTTCGCGGCTTTGTTGTGGCTATGCGACTATGTTTTACAAGTCAGTTTGGCCGGGCCAGTGACTGAATGAAATAGCAATCGCGTCATATTGACCAACTAAGGAAAATGAAGTGGGTCAATTTGCCACATTACAACAGGTGCGTTATCAAGTGTTTGTCAATGTCCAGAGAATCCCGGATGGGTGTATGTCCTGTTTACTGGTAATGCATCGGTGCGGATAGTGTCAATTATGCTGCTATTCTGTATGTTGATTCTGGAGGTACGTTTCTTGCTTCTGATAAACAGATTCAACAGGCGCTAAACAATATGACTTTACTTGAAAGCAGTAACAATCTTAAACAAGCACGAGCCGGGTCAGGCAAGCCTTGTGATGCCGTACTAATGGACAGCTTCGGACGTCAGATTACCTATTTGCGCATTTCAGTGACAGACCGATGTGATTTACGTTGTGTCTATTGCATGGCTGAGGATATGACATTTGTTCCTCGCTCACAGTTGCTGACGTTGGAAGAAATTAACCGGGTAGGTAGAGTGTTTGTCGATTTGGGCGTCAGCAAAATTCGCATTACCGGCGGTGAACCGCTTACTCGGAGTAATGTGATGTTGGTGTTCAATCAACTGGGCTCGTTGAAGGGACTGAACGATTTCACCCTGACAACCAATGGTACACAGCTGAGTAAATATGCGGGCGCCTTGCGCGACGCCGGTGTTACACGCATAAACATCAGCCTCGATAGCCTGCAACCGGAACGCTTCAAACAGATAACGAGGGTTGGAGATTTAAATAAAGTCCTTGCCGGTATTGATGCTGCACTGAGTGCGGGTTTTGACAGCATTAAACTCAATTCGGTCGTACTTAAACATAAAAATCATGATGAAGTCATTGATCTGGTTGCATTTGCCAGAGACAAGGGGCTGGACATCAGTTTTATTGAAGAAATGCCGCTCGGTATCATTGGTGATCATGATCGAGCCTATGCCTATTACTCCAGTGATGCCATTCTCAATGATTTGCTTGGATGCTATGAGTTATTGCCCACGACTGAAAATACCGGTGGCCCGTCACGCTATTTTCGCATGCCTGACAGTGATTCACGCATCGGTTTTATTTCACCACACAGTCATAATTTTTGTAGCCAATGTAACCGCGTACGCCTGACCGCGGAAGGCCGCTTGCTGTTATGCCTGGGGCAGGAACATTCTGTTGATCTGAAACGTGTTGTTCGTGCTCATCCCGGTGATGATGAGCCATTGCGACAGGCTATTATTGATGCGATGTCGATTAAACCTGAAGGCCATGACTTTGATCTCAATTCCAGACCAGTCATATTCCGGCATATGAATACAACCGGGGGCTAACCAAAACAGGAATCATCGCTATGCTAAACGTCACCGCTTCACATCGTCCTATCATGACACAGGCTGGCCTTGCGGCTTCTGCTCCCGTTGTAGCGGTAGATGAGTATGGGGCATCTCGTGATGGTCATATAGCGGCCGAACGTTCGCTGACTGTTTATCTTGATAAGCGTGAAATCATTACCCTGATGACGCTAGGTACACAACCCGAGTGGCTGGTGCTTGGCTGGCTACGAAATCAACGCTTGATACCGCGTATCGAACTGATTAAAGCAATCCAGGTAGACTGGGAGACCGAATCCGCTGCTGGTCACGACCTTCGAGGGAATTGAAGAGCTGGATAGTAAGCTCAGTCGTAAAACGGTCACTACCGGTTGTGGTCAAGGTACCATGTTTGGCAACTTGATGGATGACCTGGAAAAAATTCAATTACAGCAAGTGCCTGTGAAACAATCGATGATATACGGGTTGTTGCAGGCATTGAATGAATATAACGAGGTCTATAAACGTGCCGGTGCTGTACATGGTTGTGCCTTGTGTCAAGGTACCGAGATTCTCCATTTTGTCGAAGATGTGGGTCGCCACAATGCGGTTGACGCCATTGCCGGTAGTATGTGGTTTAACGAACAGTCGGGACAGGACAAGGTCTTCTATACCACCGGCCGACTGACATCGGAAATGGTCATCAAGGTAGCACAAATGGGTATCCCCATTCTGCTTTCGCGTTCCGGTGTAACCCAAATGGGCCTGGAGCTGGCACGCAAGATCGGCGTGACATTGATTGCACGTGCCAAGGGTCGTCATTTCATGATTTATAATGGTGTCGATCTGATGATTTTCGATGCCATCCCTGATGGCAAAACGCCAACACAGGCTGTAAAGGTTCATCATGCAAGAAGCTAACAGTATGGCAGCGATATTTAAACCGGACCTGGATGTCTTCATGAGTGTGAAGCAGGTGGCCGATTATTTGAACCTGAATGAAAAGAAAATCTATGCCCTGGTGAACGAGGGCAACATCCCTGCCACCAAGGTAACTGGCAAATGGATGTTTCCACGTGAACTGGTGGACCGCTGGATGCTTGATTCAACGCATGGTGGTCTGTTGACCGACCGGCTTATTATTGGCGGTAGTGATGATCCTTTGTTGTACCGTATCGTGCTCCAGTCAGCACAGGATAGCGGTGCACGTGCGCTGATCAGTTATACACCCACCGGTACCCGCCTGGGGCTGGATCTGTTACATGCGCATCGGCTCGATGCCTGTGGCATGCATTGGGGACCCTGCGCCGAGAGTGGCACACGTCATCCCGCCTTCCTCAGGCAATATGCTCAACATAATAACTGGGTACTAATTCGCGCGTTTCGTCGCGAACAGGGCTTAATGCTTAACCCGCGACTACTGAGTTACGCTCATGATGTGCAGGATTTGCTGGATACTCAATTCCGCTGGGTGCTACGTCAAAACGGTGCAGGCGCACAACGTTTCCTGATGGAAATCCTCGGACAGCATGGCCTGAATAGCAGTGCACTTAATAGTGAGATCACTGCCTTGTCCGAACGCGAGGCCGCCGCCGCGATAGTCATGGAGCAGGCCGATGTCGCGCCCGGCGCGCACGCGATCGCTACGGAATTCGGTCTGGGTTTTATCCCTTTTGGTTGGGAATCTTTTGATATTGCTCTGCCACGTGCGATCTGGTTCCGTCGTCTATTCCAGGAATTAATCGGTCGACTTAAATCTCAGGCCTGTCAGAAATTATCAGAAGAGCTCACTGGCTATGATCTGAGCAATACAGGTGAGCTGGTATGGGGTGATGAATAAAAGTTTCAGGATTGAAATCACGTTACCTGATCACTGGATAAACGCAGTATTTTTTGTTCTCAATTCAGCGTCTGCCTCAATAGCATGTAATTGCTCAGTGATGGTTTCTTCGTCCTCAATGAGTTCCGGTTCAAAAAGTAACCAGATGGTGAATTCCGTTCCTTTCCCCAGGGTGGACTTTACGGTAATGTTGCCGCCATAACGACGCATCAAGCCGTAGCTGACCGATAAACCCAATCCCGCGCCTTCACCTTGACCTTTGGTGCTATAGAATGGATTGAAGATTCGTCCTAACTGATCTTCATTCATACCAATGCCGTTATCTTTAACACAAATTGCTATACCTCGATCATCCCAGTCACGACTGGTGATTTGAATATGGCCATCGCGTTCTTGTAGGGCATGAATAGCATTAACAATGAGATTCACCATGACTTGCTGCAATTCCTGTTGATTAATCACTACTGGCCGATGGGCCTGCAGATCCAGATCGATGGAAAAGTTTACCGACTTGCGCAGGTGTTGTATTAGCTTCAGGGTATCCTGTATCAGGCTATTGATATCGACAGTTGCCATGTAACCTGCGAATTCATTCGGGCGAGCATATTGCAGCAGGTTCTTGATGATGTCCTGAATGCGATACACTTGCTGAATAATTAAATCGATCTCTTCCTGTGCCGGTTCCAGTGCAGGGCCCAGTTCGACCATTAACATATCCAGATTTCCCAGCATCACCTGAATAGGATTATTGATTTCATGCGCAACACCTGCGGTAAGCTCCCCTAAAGCTGCCAGCTTTTCAGCGACAACCAGTTGTTGACGCGTCTGCCTCAGTAAACGGATGGTTTGACTCAGGTCGGCATTTTTGCGTTCCAGTTCAGCAGTACGCTCAGTCACTTTGTCTTCCAGCTGTTCAGCCCAATCCTGAATTTGTTGACTACGTTCCTGCAACAGATCCAGCATGGCATCAAATTCTCGTGCCAACTCGCCGATTTCATCCTGGGAGCTAACTTTTCCGATTCGCTGTGCTTTGCCCGAGCGGGTTGCATGAACCACTGCCGTCATGGTTTCCAGCGGTTTAAAGATGGATTTGGCACCACGGATTGCCACGATTGCCGACAAAAACATTAATGCAATAAACATCAATGCCAACACAGCGAGGGCACGCCATAAGCTACTACGATACGGCGCCTCCAGATAACCCGTATAGAGCATGCCAACACGCTTGCCATTGACGTCGATGATGGGTTCATAGGCTGATATGTACCAGTCATTGACGACGAAGGCGCGGTCAATCCAGACTTCACCATGATCCAGCACCTGTGTCCTGACTTCATTCGAGACCCGTGTTCCTAACGCGCGTTCACTCGGTCTGAGTGGCACATTGGTAGTAATCCTGACATCATCCAGGAGCACAGTGACCGTACCGATACTGCCTTCGAGCAGACTGCCAGGGCCATAGACCAGATCGCGAATGGCGTCGACAAATTCAAAGTTGTTGTTGAGTAATACACCACCATCCAATAAGGCGATAATCTTTCCACTCGAGATTTTGACGGGATAGATAGCGCGGATCATCATTCCGCGATCTTCAACTGTGCGCTGTGAGGGGCGAGCGCGTGGTGTCTCTAGTAAAGTCAGTTCATATTTACGCGCCAGAAATGGATCTTCATTGGCCAGATCTTTTGCACTGAAAACTTCGATACCCGTAGTGGGTTGACCCTGGGCTGCAGCTAGCAACGAGAGAGAAGAGCGGCTGTAAGCCTTTGGCCCGTTTTCATACAGGCGTTTACCACTGATGTCGACAATATGCAGATAGTTAAGGCCGGTTGCTGCCTTCAATTTGCTTAACTGTTGCTGGATTGAATCGGCGTTGCGTGATTCCAGTGAGGTGCGGAAGCTATAGGATTCGGCGAGACGACCCAGGCGATTGAGATAGTCCTGGCGCAAGCGTGCAAAAATATCATCGGCAACAGTCAGATCGGTATTGACCTTGATAAATAACTGATCGTAGGTGAAGTTGGATTCCCAGTAGATGGCCAGCGCCAGCACAATAGGCATTATCAGTAATATCGGAAACAGCACCAGTACCAGCAGTTTGTATCTTATGGTTCCACGTATGGTTCTGGCAATATTGTCAAAAGCACCCATGGGTATAATCCTAGCCGCCGCTTTCCCAGGCATGCACTTTGCGCTCCAGGGTTTTGCGTGAAATGCCTAACTTCCTGGCAGCGGCTGACTTATTACCATCTTGCATCTCCAGAATCCTGAGGATATGGCGTTTCTCTAATGCTGACAGCAAAATATTATCGCCTTCTGGCTCCGCCTTTGAGTGATGGCATTGAATTGTTTCCGGACCTGCGAGACATTGGCTTGGGGTTGTGTTGAGTAGTAGGCAACGCTCAATAATATTTTTCAGTTCACGTACATTGCCCGGCCAGTTATAGGTACTCATTACCTTTATCTCGGCATCACTGAAATTAAGAGGGGCTAGCCCCATCTCGGCGGCAAGGGAACTGGTGAAATGATGAGTTAAGGCAGGTAAGTCCTCCAGCCGTTCACGCAACGCCGGCATACGTATTGATAACACGTTAAGTCGATAGTACAAATCTTCGCGGAAATTTCTTTTTTTAACTTCCTCATCAAGATCGCGGTTAGTGGCAGCGATAACCCTGACGTCGACAGGTATTTCACGGTTTGATCCAACAGGCCGGATGGTACGTTCCTCGAGCACACGAAGAAGATGTGTCTGCATGGACATTGGCATCTCGCCGATTTCGTCCAGGAACAAGGTGCCACCATTAGCATAGGTGAACAGACCCTCACGTGCCTGGTGCGCACCTGTAAAGGCGCCTTTAACATGTCCGAACAACTCGCTTTCCAACAGTTCTGCGCTCATCGCACCGCAGTTGACTGGAACAAAGCTACCTGCACGGCCACTGAATTTGTGCATGGCATGTGCAGCCAGTTCCTTACCTGTGCCGGATTCACCTTCAATCATGACTGTAGATGGCATTGGCGCCACACGCTTGATCACAGCGCAAACGCTTTTAATCAAGTTACAATTACCTATCATGTTAGCGCTGTCATAGAATTGATCAATCTGGCGACGCAATACAAAGTTTTCACGTTGCATGCGCTGACGCTCCATGCATTGCTGCACTGCTGTGAGCAATTGCTCCATGCGAAAGGGTTTCATGATAAAGTCCGCGGCACCGGCTCGTAGTGCATCGATGGCGGTTTGCAGATCAGCATGCGCAGTAATAAAAATAACTGAAGTGTTACTTCCCTGTTCGCGCAGTTCAGTCACCCATTCAACGCCGGAGCGGCCGGGTAAGCGGATGTCAGCAATAATCAAATCAAAATGGCAGCGTTTTCTGAGGGCTTCAGCCGCTTCAACGTCGGCTGCCACTTCAACCAGGCCGAACTGATTTTTCAATCCTTTTTGTAAAAAACTGCGGATTCCAGGCTCATCGTCGACAATCAGTGCCGAGGTCATATGAGGTTTCTGAACACAACTTTTTTCATCATCTAAAAAAGCAATATCACCACGTTCTGCTTGAGTCATGGTTGTATACCTTCCATTGTTAGATAAAAATGTTACTAACGATTCAGATCATCTACAAAAAATTATCAGCCATGCCCCTGAGGCGTTCAAGCGGGACATTTTATCGCAGTTAAAACTGACTAAATTAGACATTTTGACTCACCTGACAGAGATAGTAGCAAACAGCATGACGAGTAACATGCCTGGTTTCAGGTAAAAAAGGATAATTGACCTTAGTACCTTTGCTGTAATCCGTCAGATCAAGCAAATTCTAAAGAAATAGATAATGCAGCTTTTCACTGGCATAACACTTGCTAAACAACATAGCACAGATTCTAAATCATTCACAAGGAGAGAGTCGATGTCCTTTAATCGTGTATTTAATAATATACTTATGGTGTTTATTGCACTATCGATTTCATGGTATTCGACCTGTTTCGCTGACAATCATACTGGCAATAAAATAGTGCGTTTAGCAACGACGACAAGTACTGAAAATTCAGGGTTATTGCGTTATCTGTTGCCACGTTTTACTGAACAAACCGGTTATACCAGTCCATGTGATTGCTGTGGGTACTGGCAAGGCATTGCGTATGGGCAGGGATGGGGATGTTGATGTCGTGTTGGTGCATGCACCAACGGCCGAAGCACAATTCATTGACAAGAAATATGGTGAGAAGCGTCATCAGGTTATGTATAACGACTTTGTCATCATCGGCCCCGGCAATGACCCAGCGGGTATTAAAAAAGCCGGTAGTGCGAAGGATGCCCTAAAGCGAATTGCAGATCATCAAGCCATTTTTGTTTCGCGTGGTGACGATTCAGGAACCCATAAAAAAGAACTTGGCTTGTGGCAGGCCAGTGATACCAAGCCCACTGGTCAATGGTACCGCAAGGCGGGCCAAGGTATGGGTAAAGTAATTCAGATGGCCGGTGAAATGGATGCATACACCCTTGCTGATCGTGGTACCTGGCTGGCATACCAGGACAAGTCGATACTGAAGATACTTTATCATGGTGATCCGGCCTTACATAATCCATACGGTATCATTGCTGTCAATCCACAACGCTACCCGGATGTTAACTACAAAGGTGCCCGGGTACTGATTGACTGGATGACATCCAGGCCAGGACAAAAATTGATTAGTGATTTCACTATCGCAGGCTTTCGTCTGTTTACACCGGCTGCCAACGGGGCCGGTGTCGTCAGTAACTCGTATCAGTAACAAACGCAGCAATGGATAATCTGCTGACAACCACCGGCGAAGCACTAGCGTTACTGTTTAGCGGTGATGCGGAGCTCTGGGGAATTATCGGTATTTCATTTCGCGTGTCGACTGTTGCCATCCTGATTGCAACACCACCTGCCTTGCTAACTGCTTTTATACTCTCTTATTTTCATTTTCCCGGTCGGCGTTTATTGATCTCGGTGTTCAGCACCTTGTTGTCAGTACCTGCGGTGGTAGTGGGTTTGACGCTCTACGTTTTACTTTCAAGACAAGGTCCACTGGGTGACTGGAGGCTACTCTTTACCCAGAGTGCAATGGTACTGGGACAAATTGCATTGTGTTTTCCCATACTGGTTTCCATGGGGCATTCTGCACTTCAGTCTGCCGACAAACGCGCCTGGGAAACGGCTCGTACGCTGGGCGCCAGTCCAGGTCGCGCCTTGAGAACAGTGATGCGTGAAGTGCGTTTCGGATTACTCGCTGCGCTACTGGCCGCTTATGGCCGCATTATTGCCGAGGTGGGTGCATCGATGATGCTGGGCGGAAATATTCTGCATTATACGCGTAATATTCCCACCGCTATCACATTGGAGACCAGCAAAGGTCAGTTCGCACAAGGTATTGCATTGGGGCTGGTTTTGCTTCTGTTGGCCTTTTCACTAAACGCCTCTCTGCATTATTTCCAGGGTAAAGGCCAGTTGGTTTCATGAGTGAATGTTATGTCGAAAATAAAATTTCTTGATATCTATAAACACTTTGGCAAACGTCAGATACTGATGGGCGTAAAGCTGAATCTGTGCGGGGGACAATGCAGTCTGATAACCGGTTCTAATGGTGTAGGCAAATCAACTCTGTTGCGAATCTGTGCAGGCCTGGAAAAACCGGATCAAGGCCATGTGGATGTTGGTCTGGGTCGCCAACAATGGAAACACTACCGCCATATCCTGCACGAAAAGACCGTATATCTGCATCAACATCCCTATATGTTCGACGGTAGTGTCTTGCAGAATCTGGCGTATGCCTTGCCAAAAAATATGAACAAGTTTGAACGTAAACAACGCATAGAGCAGGCCCTGCATTGGGCAAAACTTGAAGACGTTGCCTGCAACGCAGCCAGAACACTGTCAGGCGGCGAACGTCAACGTATTGCGATTACACGTGCCTGGCTAAGAGAGCCAAGCATTTTATTACTGGACGAACCTACTGCTAATATGGATCATGATTCGCGACAACGTACCCTGCAACTGTTACGTAGCTTGAAAGAGCAAGGCATAGCGCTGTTAGTGGCCAGCCATGATCCTGATCATTTCTATACCATGGTGGATGAATGGTTGCTGCTTAACCGCGGGCATATAATCAATAAGGGACATTATGAACCCGCTGCGAACAATATTATTTCGATTCAGCAAACACAGCATGCCTTGATATGAATACAGTGACTAAAGATCAGATTAGCGCGGTCATTCTTGCAGGAGGAATGGGGCGGCGCATGGGCGGGCAGGACAAGGGCCAGGTTGAATTACAGGGTCATCCGCTTATTGAATATGTAATCAATGCCATTCGTCCCCAGGTGAAAACCATCCTGATTAATGCCAATCGTCATAAAGATGAATATGAACGTTATGGTTACCCGGTGCTGGCCGATACGCTGGAAGGTTACCAAGGACCGCTTGCCGGTTTTGCCTCAGGTATGCAGGCCGCCACTACGCCTTATATTGTCACGGTACCGTGTGATGGCCCATTACTGGCAAACGATCTGGTTAAGCGACTATCTACTGCCTTAAATAAAAATGCTGCTGAAATTGCCGTTGCCCATGATGGAGATCGAATGCAACCTGTCTATGCATTAATCCGCACTGATATGTTATCGAGTCTTGAGTCATTCCTTGCAGGCGGCCATCGCAAGATAGACCAGTGGTATGCACTTCATACCATCGCACTTGCAGATTTTTCAGATTCATCGGAAACCTTTCGTAATATTAATACACCGCAGGACCACAACAATTTACAGAAAGAAGAGCTCACGGCATGATTGAATATGTTCTGCCATTGTTGGGATTTTGTGCCTATAGTGGCACTGGCAAAACGACCTTGCTTCGACAGCTATTGCCAATATTGAAGCATCAAGGCCTGCGAGTGGGCGTCGTTAAACACGCTCATCACAGTTTTGATATTGATCATCCAGGCAAAGACAGTTATGAATTGCGTCAGGCGGGTGCGGATCAAATGTTGATAGCTTCTCGTCAGCGCATGGCCTGGGTAAAAGAATTACGACAGGAGCCCAAGCTTGAAGAAGTTCTGCAAGTGCTGCAAGTTAATGAGTTGGATCTGGTGCTGGTGGAGGGCTTCAAACAGGCCGCTTTTCCAAAGATTGAATTGTACCGATCCAGTTTAGGTAAGCCACTGATGTATCCACTGGACTCAAACATTATTGCTATTGCAACGGATATCCATCTTGGTGAAAGTGGTCCGGCTCCTCTTCAATTGAATCTGAATAAGCCGAATGAGATTGCCGAGTTCATAGTTGATACATTTTTGTGTCAATCAAAGGCTTCTTCATCATGCTGAATTAAACCACAGGTGCACTGATTATGTTGACTGAAAAATTTGATATCACCATTAGTTGTGCAGACGATTGTGACCCGGAATCCTTGACTGTTGACGAGGCACGGGGACGTATTCTAGACGATATCAAGCCAGTCAGTGCTATCGAAAAGTTGGCTTTGCGTTCAGCATTAGGACGGATTCTGGCAGAAGACGTAATATCTCCATTTAATGTTCCAGGCCATAACAATTCTGCAATGGATGGATATGCTCTGAGCGGAATTGATCTTGCAGCGGTCTCAGTACGCGATTTTGATGTCATCGGCAACGCTTATGCAGGTAAACCATTCATTGGTAAATGTCATGCGGGTCAATGTGTTCGTATCATGACAGGTGCAACAATCCCGCTCGGTACGGACACAGTCATTATGCAAGAGCAAGTTGAACCATTGAGTAATGGCAAGGTGAAAATCGGCAATGCCCACCGGGTGGGGCAGAACGTACGCCAGGCAGGTGAAGACATTGCTCAAGGTAGTGCGGTACTCGAAACGGGCCGTTGTCTCATGCCTGCTGATCTTGGAGTACTGGCTTCCCTCGGTATTGCTGAGGTCAGTGTTCGCCGTCGACCTCGTGTTGCTTTTTTTTCAACCGGAGACGAACTACGATCTATCGGTGAGGTGCTGGATGAAGGAGATATATACGATAGCAATCGTTATAGTCTGTTTGGCATGTTGACGCGCCTGGGTGTGGATGTGCTCGACCTGGGTGTGATCCGGGATGAACCCACTGCCATACGCGAAGCTTTTCTAGAGGCTTCAGCAATGGCCGATGTCGTTATAACTTCGGGAGGCGTTTCGGTTGGCGATGCGGATTATATAAAACCAGTCCTGAGTGAATTAGGCGAAATCAGTTTTTGGAAGATCGCTATGAAACCAGGTCGGCCACTTACTTTTGGCCATCTGGGTGAAGCTTTGTTTTTTGGTCTTCCGGGCAACCCGGTTGCGGTGATGGTCACTTTTTATCAGTTTGTGCAGCCAGCACTGCATTACCTGGCGAATGGCGAAAGACATCTGCCGTTGACTCTGCAGGCCACCAGTAAAACAGAAATGCGCAAGCGTCCTGGTCGCTTTGAATTTCTACGCGGCATTCTGAGTCAAACCCGGCAAGGACAATTTGAAGTGCGAATAGCCGGTAGACAGGGTTCAGGCATTCTCACATCGATGAGTCGTGCAAACTGTTTCGTACTGTTGCCAGAAGAAAGCGGCGATATACAGGAAGGAGAAACTGTGATTGTTCAACCCTTTGAAGCATTTGTTTGATTGGCAATAATAAAGGTTTTAGTCTCAACACAAAATTCATTGACTGTTAGAACAATTCTTAAGCTTCTATTGTCAGTGATATAAATAAATGCTTATGAAAAACATTGCCAGGATTTGAATGGAAGGATTGTTATTCTACGAAAGGAGAATAACACCCCGGTATTTTGGCCAGGACCGGGGCGTCATCGCATGCTTGATCAGGATCAGGCTTTATTGTTAATAATGCCCCGTCTATGGAGTGCAGAGATAACCTGGTCAATGCAGCTATCGAGATCATCGACACCGGAGTTCACCAGTATTTCCGGTTTTACCGGTTCTTCATAAGGTGAAGAGATGCCGGTAAATTCCTTGATTGTGCCTTCTCTGGCTTTTTTGTAGAGTCCTTTCACGTCGCGTTCTTCACATACGCTAATGTCGGCCCTACAAAAAATCTCGATAAAGTCACCATGCGGCATCATGTTTCTGACCAGTTCACGGTCTGAGCGAAATGGTGATATAAACGCTGTGAGAACAATCACCCCTGATTCCAGAAAAAGCTTGGCGACGTTGCCGATACGGCGGATGTTTTCTTTTCTGTCTTCATCGGAAAAGCTCAGGTCACCACAAAGGCCATGACGGACATTGTCACCATCGAGCACAAAGGTTGTGCATTTCATTTGGTGCAGCTTTTCCTCAACGGCATGGGCCAGCGTCGATTTTCCTGATCCAGACAGGCCGGTAAACCAGAGAGTGGCACTTTTGTGATGATGCAAGGCCTCACGTCTTTTTCTGGTTACCGTGGCATGGTGCCATACCACATTGGTGCTTGTATCTTTTTCGCTAACGCTTGTGCTTTCCGTTTGGCTTTTGTTGCTCATAGATTCAGGGCCTTATATGACATAAATTATATTCAATAATGCTAATTTAATACTTTAACGCTACTTTGTCTATCGACCACCTATCAAGACCTGGGGTATGATCATATTATAGATATATAACGATAAGGATGAATGATGACAGTTTTTGATGTTTTTAACGGGGATGCAGACGGTATTTGTGCCTTGCATCAGCTCAGATTGAATGCACCAACAGAAAGCGTGCTGGTGACCGGGGTCAAACGTGATATCCAGCTCCTGAATGGTTTGAATGTAGAGCAGGGTGACCAGGTGAACGTCATGGATATTTCCCTGGACAAGAACCGGGAGGGCTTGTTGTCAGTATTGGAACAGGGCGCCAATGTCATCTATTTCGACCACCATTTTGCGGGTGAAATCCCCGCTCATGCCAATCTGGAAACGCATATTGATACCTCGGCGGATACCTGCTCGAGTTTGTTGGTCAATGAGTATCTGCATGGCAAGTATCTGCCCTGGGCGGTAACGGCGGCATTTGGGGATAATCTGTTCGAAAGTGCCGTGACGGCAGCCAAGCCATTGAATTTAAACGATACTCAGCTGGAGTCACTTAAGGCCCTGGGTACCTATATCAATTATAATGGTTACGGCGCAGTGCTGGAAGACTTACATTTTACGCCATCCGATCTCTATATGGCTATTAAACCCTACCAGGACCCGTTCGCCTTTATTCAGGAGGCGCCAGAGTACAACACTCTTGAGCAAGGGTATTTACAGGATATCGACAGTGCCGCGGTGGTCAAGCCAGAGTTGGAAAAGGACGCTTTCGCTATCTTTATATTGCCGGATGCGGCCTGGGCAAGGCGGGTCAGTGGTGTGTTTGCCAACCAGATGGCACAGGATCATCAAGGACGCGCGCATGCGATACTCTCTGAAAAGAGCGATGGCTCCTATCTGGTGAGTGTCAGGGCCCCTTTGAGTAATAAGGTAGGTGCTGACGATGTTTGTCGACAGTTTCCATCAGGTGGGGGTAGAAAAGCCGCTGCTGGTATCAATAATTTGCCAAAAGCCGAGTTTGAGCACTTTATAGCGGTGATGGATGAGGTGTTCTGATCTTATTCCTTTAAGCTGGAGCGATATACTAAAAAGCCTGACTCTCGAATGAGTCAGGCTTTTTTCATTAACTCTCTATCACTAAGACATTAGTTTTTCCGATAGTCCTTGCGCATTCTCCATACCATCCAGCTTGCACAACCAAACAGAGCTGCTGAAATGACCGAGAAGGGGGCTTCAATGATGATTAAACTCATCAGACCACCAGCAATATAGATGACCGGGATGGATTCATAAATCGGGCGGGGTAATCGCATAGTTTGCCTTTTTATTATTCGTTTTATTAACAACCAGGTAATGTACCTAACCTGGTCAAACCGAATTAATAATCACTTTCCTGAACGCGTGTTCGCATTCTGAGCTGTACAAAATAACAACAGTTATTCTGCATGAATGAAGTGCCCACATGTTATTAAAAACTGGTATCTGTGTCAATTTCAAATCTGTGACATACTAGTCATCCAGGTGCATGACTGAGCCTTTATTGAGCCAATGATAAAGCGCTGAATATCAAAGAGAATTTTACTCCCTGCGGGTTATCCAGATTGCTTGCGTTAACCTTGGCTTCATGATAGTCAACAATCAGTTTGACAATAAAAAGTCCAAGTCCAAGATGACTACTGGGTGTTTTTTGTTCACGCACGGACACCATCGAGTCAAACAGTTTATCCTGCATGTCAGCCGGTAGTTGCGGCCCCTGGTTTGAGATGTCCAGACGTATATGCTGGCCAGGATCATAGGACAGTGTAATGTTGATGGGTGTATTTTCAAGTGAGAAATCCACTGCATTGGCTATCAATTTGTCCAGCATTTGCACCATCAGATCAGGTGCAGCCAATATCATCATAGGTTCTCCGTCATGCGTCAGTACAAATTGCTTGTCAGAATAAGCCCCTCGGTAACCTTCAACACACCCAGTCACCAAATGGGTCAAATCCAGTGCTTCTTTTTCGGCCTGTTGCAAGGCTTGCTCAAGTCTGGTGGCTTCACTGAGCCGGTTAATAATATCATTGAGTCGCAGTAAACCCTGTTTGGCGCGTGACATATAGGTATCACCCACTGTCTCTGGGCGGGTTTGCTCGAGATTATCCAGTGACGAGCTGACAACGGATAAAGGCGTTCTGAGTTCATGAGAAAGTTTACTGGCCATGGTTTCCAGGTAACGATTATACTGATGCAGGCGCGATAACAGGTCCGAGAAGGTCCTTGAGAGGTCGCCAATTTCGTCATTCGCAGCAGATGCCTTGTAAGCAGCAACTACCTTGCCATCATGACTGATAGCTTGCTCAGTCTGATCACGCAACTGGCTGATACGCGTGGTCAGTCGACTGGCAAACAGCACGATCAGTAAGGTGCCGCCGATAAATACCGGGATACTGAGGTTAATTAATTTTTCCAGGGCGTGGTTTTGCAATAATAAAATACGCTGACTGTTCTGTTCCAGCATCACTGCACCAATGACTTCATTGTTATGATTAATCGGATAGGTAGCAGTGAGGATGGTCGCATTATTGTCGGCAGTTTCTCGCCAGCTGATGACCGGCTGACCCTTAAGTGCGGATTCTATTTCCCGACCATTGAGTTTGGAGGCGCCGGAAAGGATGTCCTCAAAGGCAGTGGTTGGTTGTGGCAGTATGAGTCGATAAAAAGCAGCCAACAACATACCCGGAAAACTGAGATGACTATTGTCGATACTTTTGACCGTGCGCAAGTTTCCAGATAGCGCCAGTACTCGCTTGTTTTTATCAATCACCCAGATGCGAGAAGATTCCATACCCAGAGTTTGCAGCAGTTTTTCCAGATTATTGGAAGGCACCATAATGGTAGATAATGCCGACAATTGTTCAGTACTGGAAGAACCAATCAGGCGGGCATTTTTTTCATTTTCAGGATCATCGACATCATTGATAGCAAAGGAGAGTTTGTTACCAATCATCGACAGCGGAATACGGATTTCCAGGGTATATCCATCAGCCGTTTCCTGCCATGCCCCCTGTATCCGTGTTTCGGGTGCAATCGGCAGACTGTTGTCGGGATTATTTGGCATGCGTTGCGCACTTAATCTACCCGGTGCGATGGTGCTCATATAATAACGCTGAAAATCGCCATCGGCTGTTTGCAAGGCAATGCGTAAATGATCGCAGTGGTTAATATGCTGGTTATTAGGGTCTTGATAGATAATACGGTCATCACTGACCCTGAAAACGGCGTATAAGTGTTGATTATAACTACCCGTCGCCTGACTGAAATGCAAAGACCCCGGATGATGCCCGTCGGATTTTTTCAAAATATGTTGTTCACTGTATTCCTGAAACAGGTCGTCATTAAAATGCCAGTCATCCGTATAACCATCCAGTTGCACCGGTTTATCGAGAGAGCGAAGGTAGAGGTGCTCACTATTATTATCAATATTAACGACCGATGATTGTGTTTCGATGATATCTGTTTGTTGCTGCAGGACAATGGCGATCGAGTGTGCTCGATTACTGATAGTGTCTTCAACCGAAGTCTTGAGAAAGGCCTCCATGCCACTCACATATTGATAGCCGATCCAGGGGATAAATAAAATGCTGATAGAAAATAGCAGTAGTTTGGTATTAAGGCTAAAACGAAATTTTTTCATGAAAATAATCGCAAACTTGCTCAGTTGAAGTCGATGATGCGAATGGCAATATTGATAGCAGGCATTATTCTTTCCATCGGTAACCCATGCCATAGACGGTATCGATGGACTGGAACTGACTATCGACGGATTCGAATTTTTTCCGGATGCGCTTAATATGCGAAGTGATAGTGCTGTCATCGACAAAAATACTGGCATCCTGCATCAGCTGTTCACGATTTTTGACATGTCCGGGATGTACGGCCAGCGCATGCACGATCCAGAACTCTGTGAGTGTTAAATCGATGGCTTGTTGCTGCCAGCTGGCCGTAAACCGATCCAGGTCCAGTTCGAGATCAGCGCGCTGCAGTTTTTTATCCTGTGCATTGCTGGATTCTTTAAGGGCCTCCAGTCGCCTGAATAGCGCCGATATTCTTGCCGTTAGATGCGGCAGACTGACGTCCTTGGTAAGATAATCATCGGCACCCAAACGCAGGCCTGATACAGTATCAACATCGCTGTCACGGGCAGTAAGAAAAATAATCGGCAGGGTGATGGATTGCTCTCTGAGTTCACGGCATAAATCAAAGCCGGCATCCATTTCATCTTCCAGTGCAATGTCGAGTAATACCAGGTCGGGCAGTGCTTTTTTAAACGCCAGGCTGGCACTTTCCCGATTGCCATAAGTGAGTACCTGGTAGCCATGACGCGTCAGGGCATCAGCATAATTTTCTCTGATAGCAGGTTCGTCTTCTACGATGGCGATGGTTTTGGGCATGTCGGGAAATCCACTAATTTTCTATCATTAAGAGGTTAACATGTTTTTTTGTTTTAAGGGACTAGTCGCTAGTAGCTAGTGGCTAGTGGCTAGTGGCTAGTGGCTGGAAACCATAGTGAATTTAAATATTGAACCTGGCCCCTAGTCCCTAGTTCCTAGTTCCTTTTAATGAGATTGCCATAATTCGTCATAATTCATCGCTGGATAGACATTTTTGCTACCGGTTTACGCCATCTCCGCTTGCTTAAATACTCAACATGGACAAAGGCAAACAAGCCTTTGTGATGTTAAAGCAACTGGAGGATAGTCACAAATGAAAGTAATAAACCCGGGTAAAAAAGCCATACTAACTGCAACGATACTGGCCTGTTGTGCATCGTCTATCAGCTATGCCAGTGAATGGCATGAAGAGCCTGCTGATAGTTCGGTGGTGAACTATAAGGAAGGTCATTGGGGCATGGGCACGGGTGCTGTCACCGGTGCTGCCGTCGGTGGACCGCCTGGTTTTCTGGTAGGGGCCTTGCTGGGCAAACTGTATGGTCGTGAACAGGGTATGCAGAATAGCATCCAGCAACGCGATGAACAATTGCAACAGTTGCAGTCCCAGATCAAGAACAAAGACAATACCATTGCGACGCTTGAAAGCAGCAAAGAAAAACAAGGTTTACAGGTAGCCAGCCTGGTTAATACTCCAATGTCGGCCGCACCACAGTTTGAACAACTGATACAGCAAGGTATTGCCTTTACGATCCATTTCAAAACCGATAGTGATCAGATAGAAGAGCATCTGGTGAAACATTGTCGGGCATTAACACAACTCGTTAAATTATCACCATCACTGAAAGTCAATTTGCAAGGCTTTGCCGATGCCCGGGGTGAAGCTTCCTATAACCTGACGCTGGCTCAACGCAGGGTGCAAGCGGTCAAGGATCTGTTAGTGCAAGAAGGCATCGCTGAAGATGCCATCATTGTTTCCGCCAAAGGCGAGCAGGACCTGCTTGATCTGGGCAATGATCACGATAGCTTGTCATTTGACCGACGCGTTGTCATTACCTTCAGCCAGGCGGAGGAGCGATCATGAATGCATTGCAACCGTTGTCAGAGGATTTTTTATACTGGAATCCTGAGGAAATTTATCGTTATCCCATCGAAAGCGGCATCGAGGATGGCTGGTTTAATAATAGTATTTGCATAAAGATCCACACGGCTAATGCTCAGATAGACCGGGAGGTTAGTGATGAATAGCCATCATGACAAGGATTTTTCCCTGGAATTTCTAATCGGCCTTTTGATGAGTATCATGTCTGGAGTTTTTATCTCTTTGCTGCTGGCATTGTTAGTCATGTTACTGCCTGGCATTAGTCAGGCAGGAGAGGTGGTCGGTGAAACGGCGACAGAGTATGTGAAAAAAAGTGAAGTCAGTAGTGGCAGTGTGTTACTACGCACTGAAAAGCCAGGGCTCTATCGCCTGGCGCCCATATTGAAAACCGATGTGCATATGCGAGTGAATGGCATGCTGGTGCGAACCCGGGTCGTGCAACGGTTCAAAAACCCGGGTAAGGAATGGCTAGAAGGTATTTACGTGTTCCCATTGCCGGACAAGGCCGCAGTGGACCATCTCAGAATGCGCATTGGAGATCGGGTCATCGAGGGTAAGATAAAAGAAAGGCAGGAAGCAAAAAAGATTTATGCCAAGGCTAAAAGCGAAGGACGCAAAGCTAGCTTGATTGAACAGGAGCGCCCCAATATTTTCACCAATTCGATTGCCAATATAGGCCCTGATGAAATTATATCCATCGAAATTGAATATCAACAGACGCTGCAGCTGGATAAAGACCAATTCCGTTTACGTTTCCCGCTGGTGGTAGCGCCCCGCTATATTCCCGGAATGCCACAGGCTGTTGAGGAAGAGGTCGCAGGTTTTAGTGGATCAGGTTGGGCGAAAAATACTGACCAGGTTAAAGATGCCAGTCGCATCACTCCACCCGTCGCAGATCCTGATAATGGTAAAATCAATGCAGTCAGTTTGCGTGTTGACCTGAATGCCGGTTTTCCTGTGACATCAATCCATAGTAGTTATCATCAAATCGTCAAAAAAATACATTCAGACACAGAAATGACGCTAAGCCTGCAACAGGAAAACGTGCCGGCAGATCGTGATTTTGAGTTGGTCTGGCAGCCGCAGAGTGGTCATCTTCCACGCGCGGCATTATTCAGCGAACGTAAGGATAATGAAAACTACCTGATGCTAATGGTGTTGCCACCTGACACAGAAAACGCTCAGCAACAGGTATTGAGTCGTGAAGTGATTTATGTCATCGATACCTCGGGCTCTATGGGGGGCACATCCATCAAACAGGCCCGACGTGCACTTCAATATGCAGTCAAGGATCTGCGGCCCGGTGATTTTTTTAATATCATTCAATTCAATTCCTACACCAGCCAATTGTTTAATCACTCAGTACCTGCGGATCAAAATCATATCAATCAGGCGCTAAGTTATGTGCAATCATTACAAGCTACGGGTGGTACTGAAATGGCGACCGCCCTGCATGCCGCACTCGACCAGAAGGATGATAAAGGACTGGTGCGCCAGGTTATATTTTTGACGGATGGCAGTATTGGTAATGAAGATGCCTTGTTTGCGATCATCAAAAAAAACCTGGCCAATACGCGCCTGTTCACTGTCGGTATTGGTTCAGCGCCTAATAGTCATTTTATGCACAAGGCCGCACAGTATGGACGTGGCAGTTATACCTACATCGGCAAAATACAGGAAGTAGATGAGAAAATGTCTGCTCTGTTCAAAAAAATCCAGATGCCCATGCTATCCGCACTGGAAGTGCAATGGCCAGATAACACACAGGTTGAAATGTGGCCTGAAAGACTACCGGATCTGTATGCAGGCGAGCCGTTAATATTGACAGCCAAACTGCCTGTGCTGCAAGACAAAGTCATCATCAAGGGTATACGCGAACAGCAACCATGGCAGGTCAGTATACCGTTGCTTACCGAGCATCAATCAAAAGGGGTAGCGGTATTGTGGGCGCGAGAAAAGATTGCCCATCTGATGGACCGATGGCGACAAGGCGATAGCCAGGATGTTATCAAAAAAGGCATCATTGATCTGGCCCTGGAGCATCACCTTGTCAGCAAATACACTAGCCTGGTCGCCGTTGATGTCACACCCAGTAGACCGATAAATGAAAACTTGTCCTCCAAGGCAGTCAAAGTCAACTTGCCAGCCGGTTGGCAGCATAACAAAGTGTTTGCATCACTACCGCAAACGGCTACTAATTCATTTTGGGATATGTTGCTGGGCTTCTTGTTGATGATACTGGGTTGTTTACTGAGCCTGCATTTTCAAAGGAAGAACCTTGATGCCACGTAAAATTCTTCTGATGGTTGGTTTGTGCATCACTCTTTCAGGAACCGTCTGGTTTACACAAGGAGTGTATATACAGGCCAAGGCCATGCTGGCTCAGAAGTTATTGCAGTCAGCATGGCAGCAAACCCTGCAAGGTCAGGTCAAGGTCAAGCCCTGGTCATGGGCCGACACCTGGCCCCTGGCCAGATTGACTGTCGCTGCGCAAGATGTCGACATGATTATTCTGGAAGGCGCAACCGGGAGTTCACTGGCTTTTGCTCCCGGTCATTTGCAAGGTACCGCTGCTCCGGGTGATCGGGGTTTTTCACTCATCAGTGCACATCGGGATACCCACTTTTCATTTTTACGTCATTTAAAAATAGGTGACAGTGTCAGTGTGCAGAACAGTCATGGAGAAATCAGTGAATATAGCGTCATGACAATGGTTATTAAGGCCGCCGACCAAGTGCAAATACCGGCACAGTCATCAAAACGCGGCATAATGCTGGTCACCTGTTATCCATTCAATAGCCTGCGTGCTGGAGGTGATTTACGTTATATCGTCTATGCCATTGAAAAGGACACTGTCAACCAGCCAGTTCAATCAGGCGATGTTTGATGGATGACAATAGATAACGATATTTTTATTATGTTGTTAACGGGTGCTCCTCCCGCTTGCCTCTTGTTACCAAGAGGCTTTTTTAATATCAATTTATTTAAAATATTCTGCTATCGAAGACCACGGTGATTGGATACAATAGACAACCATGACCAAATGTATGATCTGTGCTTCCTGGATAGAACAATGCAACAGATTCAATAATTATTAACTCAATTTATTATTATGGCGACAAAAAAGAAAAAACCGGTAAAGCGCAGCAAAGCCAGAAAGCGAAAGCGTAAAACGCCGAAAAAACGCGGCAAACTATTACTCTATCTAGTGCTACCTTTATTGCTGCTGTTGCTAGGCTATGTCATCTATCTGGATTTTGTCATCAGGGATCGTTTTGAAGGCAACCGTTGGGAAATTCCGGCACGTGTGTATGCAAGTCCTCTCGAACTCTACGCCGGGCTTCGGCTTAAACAGCAGGAGTTGCTGCAGGAATTAACCAGACTGAAATATAGAAAGGTCTCGTCCGTGGATGAGGCGGCGACTTACCAATCCCGATCCGGAGAAGTCATATTAAACACTCGGTCATTTCGCTTCTGGGACGGCCCCGAGGCTTCAAAGCGCCTGCGTATACTGTTTGATTCATCAGGAGTAAAGGCAGTCAAAGAGCAGGCTACGGGTCAGGCAGTCAGTCTGGCACGACTTGATCCGGCACACATTGCCAGTATCTATCCACGCCATAATGAAGATCGTATTCTGGTGCAGCTAAAAGATGTACCTGCATTGATTCAAGAAAGCTTGATAGCTGTGGAAGATCGTAAATTCAACACGCATCATGGCATCGATTTTGTTGCCATCTTGCGTGCATTCTATAGCAATATCAAGGCCGGCAAAATGGTTCAGGGTGGCAGTACCCTGACCCAGCAACTGGTTAAAAATTATTTTCTCAGTAGCGAACGCGCATTATCCAGAAAACTCAATGAAGCCATTATGTCAGCCCTGCTGGAGATTCATTATAGCAAGGATGACATCCTTGAATCCTATCTCAATGAAGTTTATCTGGGACAGGATGGGCAACGATCCATTAATGGCTTCGGTTTGGCCAGCCAGTTTTATTTTGGCAGATCACTAAAATATTTACAGCCTGCGCAAGCAGCATTACTGATAGGTTTGGTCAAAGGACCTTCCTATTACGATCCCAGACGTCATCCCAAGCGCGCTACTGACAGACGTAACCTGGTGCTGGATGTGATGTTTGAACGTGGATTGATCAATCAGTCAGATCGAGATAAATATAAAAAATCACCATTAGGTATTTCCAGGGTACAGAAGAGTGGCGTGACTGCCTATCCAGCCTTCCTTGATCTGGTCAAAAGGCAACTGCGCCGCGATTACCGCGATGAAGATTTATCCTCTGCGGGCTTGCGTATATTTACCACGCTCAAATCTGATATACAGTTGAAGGCGGAAAAAGCCTTGACGACCAGCCTGAATTCCCTCGAAAAAGGCTATCGATTAGTCAAGGGTCGTTTGCAGGGAGCAGTCATTGTCACCGATGTTAGCAGTGCAGAAGTCGTCGCCGTGGTGGGTGACAGGCAAGTGAGGTTTAGCGGCTTTAATCGTGCACTGGATGCCGTCCGGGCGATAGGTTCTTTAATCAAGCCCGCCGTTTATCTGGCTGCATTGAAAACCAACAAGTATACATTGGCTTCCTTGATAAATGATGATTTCATAGAGCTGGATCAACCCGGTAAAGATGAAAAATGGGCGCCGCAAAATTATGACAAAATCTATCATGGGCAAGTGCCTTTTTACCTGGCATTGGCGCATTCCTATAACGTAGCCACGGTACGTTTGGGTATGGAGGTAGGATTATCGGCAGTGACTGATGTGCTGGCCGATCTGGGAGTACATAGACCCGTTAAGCAATATCCATCCACCTTACTGGGCACCCTGGCCTTGTCACCACTCGAAGTCACACAAATGTATCAAACCCTCGCCAATGCCGGTTTCTATTCGCCGCTACGCAGCATCCGTGCAGTCCTCGATATAAAAGGTGAACCCTTGAATCGCTATCCCTTGTCGGTTTCACAAGTCGTTAATACGCATGATAGCCTGTTGATTAATTATGCATTGCATATGATTACCCACATGGGTACAGCTGCACAGTTGAATACATTATTGCCGGCCGGCATGAAAGTAGCGGGTAAGACCGGCACCACGGATGATCTTCGTGATAGCTGGTTTGCTGGCTATTCACAGGATTACCTCTCGGTCGTCTGGCTAGGACAGGATGATGATAAATCGACGAAATTGACAGGTAGCACGGGTGCCATGCAGGTGTGGGCCAGCTTGTTTAATGCCATCGGTGTGCAGCCGCTGCAACTGGATATAATCGACGATATGGAAATGGCCTGGATTGATCCCGCGAGTGGAAATAAAACTGAAGAACACTGTGAAAATGCGATAGAATTACCTTTCAAATCCGGTACAGCACCTGAACAGGAAACGGGCTGTAATACCGGCGTCCTGGATTGGCTAAATCGGGTGTTTTAAACATGCAGTCTGTTATTAAAGTATCGTTATGTGGGTTTGGGCTGTTATTTCTGGCCAGTTGTTCAACCGTACCCAGGCAGGATGCGCCTGTTGTTGATATCGTTGACAGAAGTGAAGGTAGCTCGGGATCGATTAAGCCTGCCCCTGTCAGCAACCCGATCGTTGTGGCCGGCCTGCAAAAAGATGCCACAGAACTCAATCGCGCCGGTGAATCGGCAAAAGCCGCTGCAGTACTTGAGCGTGCTATCCGTATCCAGCCTCGAAACCCGAGGCTATGGCAGCAATTGGCCGAGGTTCGTTTCTCCCAAAAACAATATCGTCAGGCTGAATCCCTGGCCTTGCGTTCCAATCAGTATGCAGCGCGTGCACCTGATATTCGGCGTACTAACTGGCTATTGATTGCCAATGCCCGCCAGCAAACGGGTAATCTAAAAGGCGCTAAGGCGGCACGTCAACAGGCAGACAAGCTCGATAATCGATAGATAATTGATATCGATAAGATATTTAATTCATTGAAGTCATTGGATTTTCTTCCATATTTTCTTTGCAGGCCAGTACATTTAGTATTATCATGTAACTATTAGCCGAACCCTGGATTCAACACCTTGAGTGTATTTGCTGTAGACAAACTGATCTCCGAAGCGCGCAGAATCGCCGCTGACTACCGCCGTGCCACGGGTAAAACCCTGGGTGGCGTCACCGGAGAAATTGCTGAAAACGATGCCGCACGGCTGCTGGAGCTTGAATTAAGTGAAGACCGCAACAGTGGCTACGATGCCATTGGCAAAGGCAAGCGTGAAGGCAAGAAAATACAGATCAAAGGCCGGGCAATATTCGACAATGCCAAATCAGGTCAACGCATCGGTCAGTTAAAAGTCAACCAGGAATGGGACAGTGTGGTACTGGTGTTGATGAATGAAGACTTTGAGCCAATAGAAATTTACGAGGCCGAGCGTGGTGATTTGCTCGACTCACTGGATGAAACCAGCGACAGCAAAAGAAACAAACGTGGCGCCATGTCAGTGTCACGATTCAAACATATCGCCCACCTGGTCTGGGACAGTAAAGAAGGTGTGATTGAAAATGCCGAAGTCTTGGATAATCAGGGTAATGTTTAGCAAAACCCGATTAACCGTGTCATTGCGAGGACAAAGTGCCATTCAATCGAAGTATAAATGGGCGGTAGTGGAATGACGAAGCAATCTGTAACGCCATGATTCTATCTGACAGTTTGTCGCGCTACGACCGTCAATATTTCATATAAGATATGTCCCGTTATACTCGCAATCACTCAATTTATTTAATCAGTGGTTTAGACAGTTAAACCTTAACCCAAAATCCGATCATAGATAAAAACACTATTAATACTCTCCATAACACCATGTTCAAGGCCTCTGAAATTCTGGGTGCACAAGGCCCCTTTGAAAAACATATCGCGCATTTTGTTCCGCGTCAGCAACAACTCGATATGGCCGACGCCGTCCAGACCAGCCTGCATAATGAATCCACACTGGTGGTAGAAGCAGGTACCGGCACCGGCAAAACCTTCGCCTACCTGGTGCCGGCATTACTCAGTGGGCTAAAAGTCATTGTGTCTACCGGCACAAAAAATCTACAGGACCAGCTGTTTCATCGTGACATCCCCGAAGTCTGCAAAATACTCAAGCTACCGGTGAAGACAGCCTTGTTAAAAGGGCGCGCCAATTATCTATGCAAATATCGCCTCGATGTCAGCGTCATGGAAGGGCGTTTAAGTTCACGCACGCAAGTCTCTTACTTGCAGACCATCCGGCAATGGTCGGGTCGAACCGAGAGTGGTGACATCGCCGAAGTGCGCGGCGTGCCCGAAGATGCCCCGGTCTGGCCCATGGTCACCTCAACAGTGGACAACTGTCTCGGATCCGATTGCCCGTCCTACAACGGTTGTTATGTCATGGAGTCACGCCGCAAGGCACAGGAAGCCGACTTGTTGGTGATCAATCATCACCTGATGTTTGCCGACATGTCACTTAAGGAATCCGGTTACGGCGAGTTACTACCTGGCGCTAACGCATTTATTATTGATGAAGCGCACACCTTGCCCGATGTTGCCACGCAGTTTTTCGGGCAATCATTAAGCGGCCGGCAATTACTTGAGCTATGCAAAGACACACGCACAGAACATCTGGCAGCAGCCGGTGATATGTCCGATTTGTCTTTGGCCTCTGATCAACTGGAAAAAAGCGTCAATGATTTTCGTCTGGCGCTGGGGCAGAGTCTTGGGCGGCTGGCATGGCAACAGGTCAGGGACAAAAAAAATGTTAACGATGCCCTTGAAGACATGCTGCAACAATTAAAAATCCTCACCGATTGGCTCGAACAGGCCGCAGTCCGCAGCAAAGGCCTGGATAATTGCTACCGCCGCTGTCAGGATTTTAGTGCCGGCATAAACATCGTCACCCGTGCGCATGATGAAAATTACATTCAATGGCTGGACGTACATAAACGTTCCTTTGTTTTTCATTTAACACCGCTGGATATTGCCCCCAGCTTCCAGGCACAAATGCAGACGCATCCCTGCTCATGGATATTTACCTCGGCCACATTGGCCATCGATAATGATTTTAAGCATTTCACGCGACGCCTGGGTCTCGAAGATAGCGAAACACAATGTCTCGACAGCCCGTTTGATTATGCTAAAAATGCCATGCTGGTAGCGCCTCAAAATATGCCGGACCCGAACAGTGAAGAATATACAAAGCGTGTCATTGAATACGCGATTCCGCTGCTTGAAGCGAGTAAAGGACGGGCGTTTTTATTGTTCACCAGTTATAGGGCCCTGCATCAGGCCGAGACCTTACTCAAAAGTCGTACGGATTTTCCATTATTCGTACAGGGTGATACCCCGCGCGATTTGTTACTGGAATCGTTCCGTGAAAAAGGCAATGGCGTTTTACTGGGCACCAGTAGTTTCTGGGAAGGAGTGGATGTTCGCGGCTCAGCATTGTCATTAGTGATTATCGACAAACTACCTTTTGCCTCGCCCGGCGATCCGGTGTTGCAAGCACGTATAGAACAAATCAAGAAGAACGGGCAAAATGCTTTTTTCGATTTCCAGCTACCCAACGCTGTCATCGCTTTGAAGCAAGGAGTAGGGCGATTAATCAGGGATGTTTCTGATAAAGGGGTGATGGTCATATGTGATCCGCGTTTAACTGGTAAATCCTATGGCAAAGTGTTTCTGAAAAGCTTGCCACCAATGAAACGTGTGATTGATCCCGAGATCGTTAAATCATTTCTCAAAACGTTATAATGCCATGAAAATTCTAGCCATCGACACCTCTACTGAAGCCTGCTCTGCCGCTATCTCGATTGATGGCGATTGCATAGAGCGATTTGAAATTGCACGACAACGGCATACCGAACTGATTCTGCCGATGATCGAGTCACTGATGAATGAAGCCGGTTTTAACAGTGCAACAGCATTTGATGTCCTGGCCTTTGGTTGTGGCCCCGGCAGTTTTACCGGTATCCGTATTGGTACCGGCGTAGTGCAGGGTATTGCACTCGGTGCAGGCCTGCGCGTCGCGCCCGTATCCAGCCTGGCCGCCATCGCCCAGGGAGCCTGTCGAGAACATCGGCAAAAAAATATACTCGCCGGCATCGATGCCAGAATGCAGGAAATCTACTGGGGGCACTATCAACTGGATGCACAAGGCTTTATGCAAACCAGCCAAGCCGAAGTGGTGGGCAAACCGGATGACCTTACCGTTACCACAACAACATGCGACAAGGCTGGTACGGAGCAGGTAGCGCCTGGGCAGCCTATGAACAGGATCTAAACCGTATCAGCCAGGAATGGGTATCGTCATATGATGGCACACGCTTACCTCATGCCACGGATATAGCACACCTTGCTCTCGATGTGATAGCAAAAGATAAATTAGTGACGGCTGAAAATTGTCAGCCGGTTTATCTGCGAAATGAAGTGGCCTGGAAAAAAACAGCGGAGAGGGATACAGTTAAGAAACAATAATTTTCTATTCCTGCAAACTTCAATATAAAAACTGCATAAACTCAACTCCGCAGTCATTGCGAGCGATCCTAAACGATTCATTCGTAATATCGACAAGTGATCCAGCAAATTGTTCTAGAATATCAATTAGCACTCATAGCGCGGCAATCTCTCCAAACGTACTAATGTAATCTTCCTAAAAAATATAATAAACTCTCTGATCTGGGTTTATACGGGTTTATGTTATTTAGTATATTAGAAACAATTGTTCTCTGCCCCGGGTTTTTCTGTCTTATATTTTTCTATTACAAGTGTATTTGTAAACCTTTTAGCCAGTTATTTTTTATAAAAGCCCCAGCCTGTTACTAACTATTATTTATTTCAAATACATGGCATGTTGCATTTTCATGTTGTATGGCCTATCATTTTTTAAGTGACGTCACGACGTCATTACTTCAAGCCTAGTTTTTAATTAACATGAGGACCATAAAATGGCTAAGAAAGCTAAGAAAGTTAAAAAATTGAAAAAACAACTGAAATCAACAAAAGTAAAAATTGCTAAACAGCAAAAGAAAGCTAAAAAATTAAAGAAAGCGGTCAAGAAAGCATCTTGATTTCTTGATAGTTCATCAGGTGATGCTGTATATAGCATCACCTGATTTATCTGGATAATGCTTCCTTTTATCAAATATGAATAATCTTTATATCCAATATAGGCAGCCACCGTGACAAAAAAAACAACTACAAAAAAGAAAGTCGCAAGAAAGCCCAAGCAATCCAGGTCTGAGAATAAGACGGCTAAAGTAGAAAATGAAGAAAAAGCCAAAAGTAAAAAGAATACTTCATTGCGGCTGGACAAGCATACCCTTAAGGCACTAAAAATACTTGCCATTGAGAACGAGACAAGCATCCAGAGCCTGATTGAATCACTGATCAAGGATTATCTGAAAAAAAAATCACCTAAGAAATAGCGTGGATATTCTCCTGAAATGTTTCTGATATTGTTGGATTTTCAGTACTTTTATTCCATGTTTATGGGACAGTAGTGGGTCAGACTCGATTGATCATTCTTTACCCTGAGCGGCGATTTGTCCCGGCCAGGGTTCGACAATTCATAAACTACCTGTGTGAGAGGTTAAAGACTGACTAATGTCACACCGTTAGAGCCCCATTCGGCTTGAGCAGCGGCTAAATGAACCATGGCTAGCTTGCATAGTATCGTGACTATGCTAGAGATAAAGTATCTCAAACTTTTCTGATTAGGTGCATGGACATATAGCCTTCAGGTGAAATCGCTAGGAATATGCCTAAATCCATAAATAATGAACAGCAAACGAATCGAGATATTACAGGCACTGCCTATATTTGGCGGTATCAACGCCCAATCACTGCAATTTTTGCTTGACCGCTCAAGTATATGCACAGTTAAAAAGGGTGAATGCTTTTTCCATGAAGGTGACGATGCCGAGTCCCTGTTTGTGCTAGAGGAAGGCAGTGCGGAACTGTACAAACAACGTGATGATTTGAAGTATTACCTGCGCGAACTGAACAAGGGTGACTGCATAGGTGAGGTCGCGTTAATGGACCTGATGAAAAGAAGTGCAACGGTACGTGCGTGCACCGATTGCAGCTCGATCGAGTTGCCTCGCACCGCACTCTACGACCTGTATCAAACCGACCTCGAACAGTTCACTATGATCCAGATGAATATGGGCCGTGAAGTCAGCCGACGCCTGCGCGAGGCTGATGAGCGTATGTTTGATCTGCTGGACCGAAAAAAACTACGATAGAAAACCCGGAAAGGCACGCGCAGTGACACACAAATTAATCGAGCGGGTCGCGTCAACGGATGTCGGCGGTGGCACGGTGGCAGTACAAGATATACCGGGACAGTAACCAACTGCCATTGCGACGGTGACAGCACCAGTTATACCGACAGTGGATTAACAGCCAACACGACTTACAATTACACCGTCTCCGCTTTTGATACGGCCAGTCCTGCGAATGAATCATTACCGTCAAGTACAGCTAGTGCAACCACGTTAGCCACTAGCCCGGCGGTAGAAATCCGGGTGAATGCCGGAGGTGCAGCCTATACTGATGGTGCATCAAAAGTCTGGTCGGCTGACACTGGTTTCAACACCGGTAATGTCGGTTCGCCGAACAAACTGATTACCGGTACCAATGACCAGACCTTGTTTGCCAATAATCGTTATGACCTCGGCGCAGCGCCCGAGTTAATGTACAGCTTTGCGGTACCGAATGGTGATTACACCGTCAGACTGTATTTCGCAGAAACTTATGCGCCGCTTTATAGCATTGGAAAGAGAGTCTTCGATGTGAAGCTCGAAGGCAATGTCGTGTGGGCTGATCTGGATGTCTTTGCAGAGGCCGGCGCTCAAACCATGCTGATCAAAGAGAACATGGTGACCATCAATGGTCAGAGAACAATTGTTTCTAATATACTAAATAACATAAACCCGTATAAACCCAGGTCAGAGAATTTATTACCATTTTTTAGGAAGATCACATTAGTACGTTTGGAGAGATTGCCGCGCTATGAGTGCTAATTGATATTCTAGAACAGTCTGCTGGATCACTTGTCGGTGTTACGAATGAATCGTTTAGGATCGCTCGCAGTGACAAGAAATTCAGGGTAATTCAATGTTTCCTGTCAATTTAAACCAGCAGGCGTGCAAGAATGTCTTCATAGATCAAGGATAAGTTATCCAGGTCATCACAACTCACGCATTCGTTGAGTTGATGGATAGTGGCGTTCAAGGGGCCAAGCTCCAGTACCTGTGCACCGGTGGGTGCAATGAAGCGACCATCGGATGTGCCGCCGGAGGTGGATAGTTCGGTGTCAATACCGGTTATTTTTTTAATGGCCTCAGTGGCGGCACTGACCAGTTCGCCGCGTGGCGTGATAAAGGGGTTGCCTGACAGTCGCCATTGCAGTTCATAGTCGAGCTTATGTTTGTCAAGTATGCTGTGGACGGTTTGCCTTAATTTTTCTTCTGTTGTTTCGGTCGAAAAACGAAAATTGAATTTGATATGCAAACTGCCTGGAATGACATTCTCGGCACCCGTGCCCGCATTCAGGTTAGAGACCTGAAAGGTGGTTGGTGGAAAAAACTCATTTCCCTGGTCCCATTGCATGGCGCATAATTCTGCCAGTGCCGGGGCGAGTTGGTGAATGGGATTGTTGGCCAGATGAGGATAGGCGACATGCCCTTGTTTGCCAGTGACGGTCATGTATCCATTCAATGAGCCGCGACGACCATTCTTGATGACATCGCCGAGCTGTTGGCTACTGGATGGTTCGCCCACCAGGCACCAGTTTATTTTTTCATTGCGCGCTTCAAGATGTTCAACGACTTTGACTGTGCCGTTAATGCTCGGGCCTTCTTCATCACTGGTAATCAGAAATCCTATCGAGCCTTTGTGATCAGGGTGAGCTTCAATGAAACGCTCACAGGCAATCACCATGGCCGCGAGGCTGCCTTTCATGTCAGCTGTACCACGGCCATACAATAATCCATCTCTGATTTCGGGTTGAAACGGATCGCTGTGCCAGTCTTCGAGTGGGCCTGTTGGCACAACATCGGTATGTCCTGCGAAAGCCAGTAGTGGTTCCTGGTCGCCACGACGCGCCCAGAAATTATCGACATCATCAAAACGCAGACGCTCTATGTTGAAACCCAGTGCTTCAAGGCGTGCAATCATGGTGTCCTGGCAACCAGCATCCTCCGGCGTGACTGAGCGGCGTGATACAAGGTCTTTAGCAAGTGCGATGGTGTCTGACATGGTGTATTTATAATAGTTTTTTATATTCAGCTTCATCGAAGCCTACAAGTATTTTTTTACCCTTCACCAGAACCGGACGTTTGATAATGGCGGGGTGCTCCAGCATGATCTTAATAGCCGCTTTTTCGTTGATGCTGTCACGGGTTTTTTCCGGCAGCTTGCGCCAGGTGGTGCCACGCCGATTGAGTAAACTTTCCCAGCCGACTTGTTTAGCCCATTGTTGTAACAGTGACGCATCGACGCCGTTTTTACGATAGTCATGAAACTGGTATTCCAGTTCATGCGCCTGCAACCATTGGCGGGCTTTTTTTATCGTGTCACAATTCGGAATACCGTAGACGATCATTAAATGTCACGCAGCAACTCATTAATACCGACTTTACCACGTGTTTTTTCATCCACCTGTTTGACGATAACAGCGCAATACAAACTGTAAGTACCATCTTTTGAAGGCAGGTTGCCAGACACCACAACGGAACCAGCGGGGATACGACCATAGCTGACTTCACCGGTCATGCGATTGAAGATCTTGGTGCTTTGGCCAATATAAACGCCCATGGAAATCACCGCGCCTTCTTCAACAATAACACCTTCAACCACTTCCGAGCGTGCGCCGATAAAACAGTTGTCTTCTATAATCGTAGGGCCTGCCTGAACGGGTTCGAGTACGCCGCCGATACCAACACCGCCGGATAGATGGACGTTCTTACCTATTTGTGCACAGGAGCCGACAGTGGCCCAGGTGTCTACCATGGTGCCTGAATCTACATAGGCACCAATGTTGACATAGGAGGGCATCAGTACCACGCCAGAAGAGATATAGCTGCCCTTGCGTGCTGCGGCTGGTGGCACGATACGTACGCCACCTTCACGCAGGTCACGTGAGCTGCAATCGGCAAACTTGGAGGGCACCTTGTCATAGTAATTGGTGAAGCCACCTTTCATGAAGACGTTGTCTTCAATACGAAAATACAGCAGAACGGCTTTTTTCAGCCATTGGTTGACGACCCAGTCGCCATCCTTTTTTTCGGCAACACGAGCGGTGCCGGAATCCAGCATGGAGATCGCCTCCAGGACGGCTTCCTTCACTTGTGGCTCGACGCTTCGTGGCGTTATGTCTGCGCGTCGTTCAAAAGCCTCTTCAATAATTTGTTGCAAGTCACTCATGTTATTACCCATTTCTCAAAATTAAGCCGGTTTATAGCTGGCGTTGTAAAAATATTGCCGAAATTGTAAGCCAGATAGAGGCTTAAAACCAGCTTTCTATAGTGTGCGACCTGTTGATTGATGCCATTTACAGGGACAATACATACTGTTTAATTCGCATCGCTGCTTCAATACATTCTTCCAGGCTGGCTACCAGGGCCATGCGTATTCGATTTTCTCCGGGATTGATTCCATCTGCCTGACGCGACAGGAAGCTACCGGGTAATACCGTGACATTCTGTTGCTGGAACAGGTCGCGGGCAAATTCGGTATCACTGATGGGTGTTTTCACCCAGAGATAAAAAGCCCCTTCGGGCGCTTCCACCGGCAATACGGGTGAGAGGATATCAATCACGGCCTTGAATTTTTCACGGTAGAGTCTTCTGTTTTCAATCACGTGCGATTCATCCTTCCAGGCTTGAATGCTGGCCATTTGTGCTGGTAATGGCATCGCGCAACCATGATAGGTTCGGTACAGCAAAAACTGCTTGATAATGTGGCTATCACCGGCGACAAAACCAGAACGTAAGCCGGGTGCATTGGAACGTTTGGAGAGGCTATGAAAAACGATACAGCGGGAATAATCATGGTGGCCCATTAATGCGGCTGCCTGCAATAGGCCTGCGGGCGGATTGCTTTCATCAGCATAGAGTTCTGAATAACATTCATCCGAAGCGATGATAAAATCATGTTTTTCTGCCAGTGTGATTA
Source organism: uncultured Gammaproteobacteria bacterium (assembly GCA_963807455.1). Lineage (GTDB taxonomy): Bacteria > Pseudomonadota > Gammaproteobacteria > JAADHQ01 > JAADHQ01 > JAADHQ01. The sequence continues at coordinate 208,450 of CAWECS010000014.1, forward strand.
ACATTTGCAATGTCGGAATATCAATCACCGCACCGGTTGGATTGCCAGGTGAGCAAATATACAGAATCTGGCATTTTTTCCAACACTCATCACTAACGTCTTTAAAGTCGGGAATGAAATGATGGTCAGCCAGGGTATTCAGAAAAACGGGTGTTGCACCAGCAAGCAATGCAGCACCTTCATATATCTGGTAAAAAGGGTTCGGCATCAGCACGCAGGCGTCGCGGCTTCTGTCGACCACGCATTGTGCGAATGCAAACAGGGCTTCACGAGTGCCATTGACCGGCAGCACATGCTTATGTTTGTCCAGACTGTTGTCATTCAGTGCAAAGCGTTTTATCAACCAGTTCGACGATCGTCTGTCGCAATTCATCCGTTCCACGTGTGACGGGGTAGCGCGTCAGCCCGTCAATATGTTTAATCAGCTCGTCTCTGATGATGTCGGGCGTGGCGTGTTTAGGTTCACCTATCGATAAGGCAATATGATCGAGATCAGCCGGCGGCTGGCAATCGGCCTTGAGTTCGGCCAGTTTTTCGAAAGGATAGGGTTGCAGTTTTTTCAGGTCCGGGTTCATAGTGTATAAATCTTGGTTAATTTTGGATCATTACTGCATTATACTGGATATTCTGTCCCAAGAGCACTGATATCAATGAGCCGTATTATTCCATCCTATCGCCTGGCCGATCTGGCCTTGCTGTATGCCGCCACCATGTGGGGCCTGTTCTGGTATCCGATACGCTTATTTGAGCAGGCGGGCATGCCGGCTGTGTGGGTGACGCTGGCTGCTTTTAGTTGTGCATTACTGATTGGCTTGATTCTTACCCACCGACAACTGTCTCAATACAGATTACACCCGCGAACATTGGCTTTAATCGCCCTGAGCGCAGGCTGGTGTAATGTGGCATTTCTGGTGGCCCTGGTGGATGGCAATGCTATCAGGGTCATTTTGCTGTTTTATTTGTCACCGGTGTGGACGGTGATTCTGGGTCATTTTATATTAAAGGAAAAACTGAGCCTGCAGGCTTTGTTTATATTTTGCCTGGCTTTTCTGGGTGCCATGATCATGTTATGGGACACCGAAATCGGTTTTCCCTGGCCACAAAGCCATGCCGATTGGCTGGCCTTGTCCTCAGGTGCGACATTCGCGCTGAGTAATGTGTTGATCCGATCATTGCAGGATGTCAGTATTTATGTGAAAACAACAGCCAGCTGGATAGGCTGTATTGTCATAGCAGGCCTATGGATAGTCCTGTTAGGTATGGGTATTCCGGATACTGAGGCGTCTGTCTGGTATTATACTGTGTTGCTAGGCCTATTTGCGATTGTTTTCATGACACTGGCCGTTCAATACGGCGTCACGCATATGCCTGTTTATCGCTCGGCCATTATTCTACTGTTTGAAATACCGGTTACTGCTATTTCAGTTTACTGGCTGGCGGGAGAAACCATGACGCCACTTGAATGGGTCGGTGGCGGCATCGTGGCGCTGAGTGCCTGGTTGATTGCACGTACGGAAAAGACAACATGACAGATAATATTGTTTCGATTCATCATTGCAGCATCCTTGTGCAGGATACCGGCAGGTCTCTGGATTTTTATCAAGCCATTCTGGGTTTGAAGGTCAATGAAGAAAGGCCGGATCTGGGCTATCCCGGCGCATGGCTGGAAGTAGGGGAGCAGCAGATTCATTTACTTGAGCTGCCTGATCCGGACGCGCAATCGCAGCGACCATCGCATGGTGGACGTGACAGGCATGTTGCGCTACTGGTTAAGTCATTGGACAGCGTAGTGAATAATCTGGAGAAAAATAATTGCAGTTATACACTGAGTAAATCAGGCCGGCGCGCATTATTTTTTCGTGATCCAGACGGTAATGCCATCGAAATCATCGAGGCAAAATAAAACACTGATTTTATTCTTTCAGGTTTTCCAACAGGCTGTCCCTGAGTTGCAGGAATTCTTCATTATCAAGTGGCTGTTGGTTTTTATTGGTAATATAGAACACATCTTCAATGCGAATACCAATAGTGGCTATTTTTGCTTTTTGCAAAATGACTCCGCATTCTCTAAAGGCTTTTCCTACACGTGATAACAAACCGGGACGATCTGCCGTGGTCAGTTCAATGATGGTGCGCTGGTTATTTTTATCCAGAGAAAAACTTATTTCGGTATTAACGTCAAAATGTTTATGTTGCCTGGGCATACGTCGGTGTACTGTGAAATCATCAACATCGCTATCAATTAAAGCCTGTTGTAGTGCATGTTTTATTTCATTCAATCTTTGGTTATCGTGAATCGTTTTACTGTTTTGTTCAAGAACCAGGTAGGTATTCAAAGTATACTGGCCGCTGGTGGTAATGATCCTTGCATCAACAACATTGAGACCGATTTTTTCAAGGCAGGCGGTGGTGCTTGAAAATTGATGTAACTGATCGGGTCCATAAATGAATATAGCAATACTCCCCTGGGCGTTGTCGTGCCGGACAAAAATGAGGGGCAAGGGAAGGTTCTTGTCCCGGGAGATGCACTCGATATGCCAGACCATTTCCTCCGGGGTATGTTGAATAAAGTATTCCTGTGGGAAGTGGCTCCAGATTTCTTCAACAGTCTCCCTGAGAATGCTTTTTTGTAGTAGCAGGTTCATGGCATCTTTTTTCTTGCTGTTCATGATGTGCTCATGACTTGGGAGGTCGTCATCACTCATCAGCAAAGCCTTGCGAGTCGCATGATAGAGTTCTTTTAACAGCGAATCCTTCCAGGAGTTCCATAATTCAGGATTGGTAGCGCGAATATCGGCCACGGTGAGTAAATAAATGTATTCCAGATGGGTTTGGTCGCCGACCAGATCGGCAAATTCCTGAATCACTTCAGGGTCACTGATGTCCTTGCGCTGGGCCGTTGTTGACATGATCAAGTGATTTCTGACCAGCCAGGCGACCAGGCGGGTGTCGTAATCCATCAAGCCATGGGATTTGCACAGTTTGATGGCTTCTTCTTCACCCAGTTCCGAATGATCACCCCCGCGTCCCTTGGCGATATCATGGTAAAGTCCGGCCATATAAAGTAACTCTGGTTTGGCAATTTTTTGTATGATCTCACTGCAAAGTGGGAATTCATTGTAATATTCAGGCACTGTAAATCGACGCAAATTTCGCACAACAAACAGGATATGTTCATCCACCGTGTAGCTATGAAAAAGATCGTATTGCATACGCCCGACAATATGCTCGAAAGCAGGCAGGTAGGCGGCCAGAATGCCGTAACGATTCATACGGCGTAGCTCATGGGTAATGCCTTGCGGTTGTCGCAGAATTTCCATAAAAATACTTTTGGTTCGTAAATCGTTTCTGACCGTGTCATCAATCAAATGCAAATTCGCGCGAATCAGTCTGATGGTCGATGCTCTTACGCCTTTGAGAGTGGGGTCGAGTTGTAATAGCAGAAAAATTTCAAGCAATGCATAAGGATAATATTTGAAGGTGTTGTTACCGGTGACTTCTATAAATCCCTTGGTGGATTGAAAACGGCTATTGATAGCCACCGGTGTTGCGGAATCATCTGCATACAGAATAGCTTCCTGGAAATGTTGCAGTAACATTTCATTCAGGCGGTCCAGTTCCATCACGGTACGGTAGTATTGTTGCATGAATTGCTCGACAGCCAGGTTATGGCCGTCATCATCATAGCCAAAACTCAAAGCCAGAGTCTTTTGATGGTCGAATAACAAGCGATCTTCGCGTCTTTTTGTTAGTGCGTGCAATGCAAAGCGTATTTTCCATAAAAGCTTTTGACCTTGCATCAGTGCCGCATATTCTTCCTCATTTAAAAAATCATGAGTAACCAGTTCATGCAGATCCCTGGCGCCAAAATGTCTTTTAGCGACCCAGCCGATGGTCTGGATGTCTCTTAAGCCTCCAGGGCTTTCCTTGATATTGGGTTCCAGTTTATAGGCAGTGTCATCGAAACGTAGATAACGCTTTCTTTGTTCTTCACATTTGGCTTCAAAGAATTGATTGCTGGGCCAGATTTTATCGACAGCCGTCGCTTCCAGCATTTGCTCGAACAAGTCAGGTGATCCGGTTAAAAAGCGGGATTCAATCAGGTTGGTAATAACGGTCACATCCTGTTCGGACTCGTTCACGCAGTCATCAATGGTGCGCACGCTTTGTCCCACTTCCATGCCAATATCCCATAGCATGGTCAGGAAGGACTCTATTTTGGAACGATGATTATCGATATCATCTTTTTTGAATAGCAACAGCAGGTCGATGTCAGAACCGGGATGGAGCTCCTTTCGACCGTAACCACCAACAGCAATGAGCGCTGCGTGCCCGGCATCCTCAGCAAAAATATGTTGCCATGCACGTTTTAATAATTCATCGATCAATTCAGCATTGTCATGCACAATGACCTCAATATCTTCATTGCGATTGAAGCGTTCCAGCAAGGTTTGTTTGCTTTGCTGTAGCGTGTTACGGAAAACATCCTTGAGATCTTTCCCTGACTCAATATCTGAATCGAAGGCATATTGATCAAACAGCTTTGTTGTCTGGTTTGGCATGGGCGTAAGATTGATTAATATGTTTACTGGGCGGCTATAATGGGATCTTCATCTGCTCTGAGTGTGAGCACATCAAAACCGGTGGCGGTTACCAAAATAGTGTGTTCCCATTGAGCCGAAACTTTGTGATCTTTAGTGACGACAGTCCATTGGTCACCCAGTAATTTGACATTCCGCTTGCCCATATTGACCATCGGCTCAATGGTGAATGTCATGCCTTCCACCAGCTCTGCACCGGTACCGGCAGTGCCATAATGCACCACCTGAGGGTCTTCATGGAAATTGAGGCCGATTCCATGTCCGCAATATTCACGCACCACGGAATAGTTTCGTGATTCCACATATTTCTGGATCAGACTACCAATATCACCGAGTCGGGTTCCGGGTTTTACGATGGCGATAGCGCGACGCAGGCTCTCATAAGTGGTCTCAATCAGGCGCTTGTTGGGCAAAGAGGGTGGGCCGACATAAAACATTTTGCTGGTATCGCCATGATAACCATCCTTGATGACAGTAATATCAATATTAATGATATCGCCATTTTTCAGTTTTTTCGTTCCCGGAATACCATGACAGACCTGGTGGTTAACCGAGGTGCAAATAGATTTTGGAAAACCCTTGTAATTTAGCGGTGCAGGAATGGCCTGTTGCTCATTAACAATGAAGTCATGACAAATGCGGTCTAGCTCATCGGTCGTAACCCCTTGTTTAACATGAGGTTCTATCATTTCCAGCACATTCGCTGCGAGTCTACCTGCGACCCGCATTTTTTCTATTTCTTCTTCGGTTTTTATAGTGACGGCCATTCTTTTGTTCCTGAAATGTGCTTTTTTGCGCTCAATTGAGCATATAGTATCACGATCTGCCACTGCTGAAATGAGAGCAGGCCATTGTTGTCAGAGCGGGATTATGGTATAAAGCGCGCGCTAAGTTTAGCAAATTCACACATGTACTATAACGAGCTGCTGGGTGCCTGAGATAATCGGGTTGTAGTTCGAGGTACATGGAGGCCTAACCCTTTAAAAATTGGAGTTTTACCATGGCTAAAGTAACTATGCGCCAAATGCTTGAAGCAGGCGTGCATTTTGGACACCAAACCCGCTACTGGAACCCGAAAATGTCATCTTACATTTTTGGTGAAAGAAGCAAGATTCATATCATCAATCTGGAAAAAACCCTGCCGATGTATAACGATGCGACTAACTTCGCTAGTAGTCTGGCATCTAAAAACGGCAAAATCATGTTCGTCGGAACAAAACGATCCGCTCGCAATGCCGTGGCTGAAGAAGCCGCGCGTGCAGGTATGCCCTATGTTAATCACCGTTGGTTAGGTGGCATGCTGACAAATTTCAAAACTGTCAAGCAATCCATCAAACGCCTGAAAGATCTGGAGTCCATGGAAGCAACGGGTAATTTTTCCCGGCTGAGCAAAAAAGAAGCGTTAATGCGTACCCGCGAAATGGAAAAACTGGAAAAGAGCCTGGGTGGCATAAAGGACATGAAAGGTCTGCCTGATGCACTATTTGTTATCGATGTTGACCAGGAAAGGATAGCAGTACAGGAAGCAGTAAAATTAAATATTCCTGTTATTGCCATTGTAGATACTAACAGTGCGCCAGACTCAGTCGATTATATAATTCCCGGTAACGATGACTCTATTCGTGCCATCCAGTTGTATACCAATGGTATTGCAGAAGCCATTCTGGAAGGTAAGGCATCATCTTCGACAGTATCCGATACAGAAGACGAATTTATTGAATTAGATGATAAAAAAGAAAGCAAGACGCCAAAGAAAAAGACGACTGCGAAAAAGGCACCCGTGAAAAAGGCAGCCGCTCCTAAGGAAGCAGCAGCGACTGAAGAAGCAGATAAAGCAGCCACTCCTAAGGAAGCAGCCGCTCCTAAGGAAGCAGCGACTGAAGTGGCAGATAAAGCAACCGCTCCTAAGGAAGCAGCAGCGACTGAAGTGGCAGATAAAACAGAATCTGCTGATGTTTCAGGTGCTGAAAAAGCCTGATGCTTTCTCGCTTTAATGCGTTATCAAGAACTTTAGAAATTTGTAGAGGATAGACAATTATGGCTATTACAGCAGCCTTAGTAAAAGAGTTACGCGACCGCACGGGCGCAGGCATGATGGAGTGTAAAAAGGCACTGGTTGAAACAGATGGCGATATCGATGCTGCCATCGATGCTATGCGCAAGTCGGGTCTTGCCAAAGCTGACAAGAAATCAGGCCGTGTTGCTGCCGAGGGTGTCATCGGCATCCGTGTTTCAGCTGACAATCATCAGGGTGTGATGGTAGAAATCAACAGTGAGACTGACTTTGTTTCCAAGGGAGATGATTTCAAGGGCTTTGTTGACGCCATTATGCAATGTGCCAGCAGTGATGCCGTCACTGATATAGAAGGATTGCAAGCAGCTAGCGTTGAATCCGGAGAAACTGTCGATAAGACTCGTCAGGCTCTGGTAGCTAAAATTGGCGAAAATATTCGGGTTCGTCGTCTGGCGAAAATCTCAGGCGAGAATCTGGTGGTTTCATACCTGCATGGTGAGCGCATCGGCGTCTTGGTTGAGCTGAGTGGCGGAGATGAAGCACTGGGTAAGGATATTGCCATGCATGTTGCAGCCAGTCGGCCGATTTGCGTAAAGGCAGATGATGTGCCTGCAGAAGTGCTGGAAAAAGAAAAAGAGATTTTCATTGCTCAGGCCAGAGAAAGTGGCAAACCGGATAATATCATCGAAAAAATGATAGAAGGCAGAATGCGAAAATACCTGGCAGAGATTACCCTGTTAGGTCAGGCGTTTGTCAAAGACCCGGATATGACAGTAGAAAAATTACTCTCATCCAAGGGTGCCAGTGTGATCAGTTTTGTGCGCATGGAAGTAGGTGAAGGCATAGAAAAGAAAACTGAAAATTTTGCTGATGAGGTAATGGCGCAAGTTAAAGGTTGATAAATTTTCCCGGTTTATCAGCAGCCTGATGCATGGGTGCCCCTTTAGAGAGGCACCCATGTCCACATCAGGGATTACTAAATAAAAAACCAGAAAAGGTGTGCACCATGTCAGAGAAGAGTTCCCCTTATAAACGCATCTTGCTTAAATTGAGCGGTGAAGCATTAATGGGCGAAGGAGATTACGGCATTGATCCGAAAGTCATCAGCCGTGTCGCCGACGAAATCAAGGATGTTGCTGCTCTGGGTGTGGAAGTGGGAGTTGTCATTGGTGGCGGTAACATCTTTAGAGGTGCAGGACTGGCGCAAGGCGGCATGGACAGGGTCACCGGTGACCACATGGGCATGCTGGCAACTGTCATGAATGCCCTGGCAATGCAGGATGCTCTGGAGAAGAAAAATGTACCTGCCCGTGTCATGTCTGCACTGAGTATTCATCAGGTTTGTGAAGATTACATTCGCCGCAAGGCTATCAGGCATCTTGAAAAAGGGCGTGTAGTGATGTTTGCTGCGGGTACCGGAAATCCTTTTTTCACGACCGATTCTGCTGCCAGCCTGCGTGCCATCGAAATTGGCGCTGATATAGTCATCAAGGCAACCAAGGTAGATGGGGTTTACAGTGACGACCCGGTTAAAAACCCGAATGCAACGCGTTACGATAGACTTGCATATGATGAGGTGCTGAATAAAAAACTGATGGTCATGGATGCTACTGCGATCGTGTTATGCAGAGACAGTAACATGCCACTGCGTGTATTCAGTATTAATAATCACGGAGATTTGCTGCGTATGATGAAAGGCGAGTCCGTTGGTACTGTGGTGGAGTGAGTTCAGATATGATTGACGATATAAAAGCCGATGCATCAACCCGAATGGGGAAGAGTGTAGAATCATTTAAAAATGAACTAGGCAAGATTCGTACAGGCCGGGCACATGCCAGTTTGCTGGATCAGGTATCAGTTGAATATTATGGTAGTCCTGTTCCTATTAACCAGGTGGCTAATGTTATTGCCGAAGATTCCCGTACCTTGCTGGTGACACCCTGGGAAAAAGACATGGTCAAGGTGGTGGAGAAGGCCATTTTGACATCAGATCTTGGTTTGAATCCGTCGACTGCTGGCACGGCTATTCGCGTACCGATGCCTCCCTTGACGGAAGAAAGAAGGCGGGATCTGGTCAAGGTCGTCAAGGGCGAAGCCGAGAATGGCAAGATAGCCATACGTAATATTAGACGTGATGCCAATAATGACCTGAAAGAGCTGCTTAAGGAAAAGGAAATCTCAGAAGATGATGAGCGACGGGGTCAGGATATCATCCAGAAGCTTACTGATAAATACATCGAAGAAATTGACAAGTTGCTGGTAGTCAAGGAACAGGAGCTGATGGAGGTTTAATAAAGCTTTTTAACGGTTACATCATTCTTAAATATTTTAAATAAAAAAACTCCCCCTATGCGAATAAGGAATCACCTTGAACAGTTTTCCTAACCATATTGCAGTTGTCATGGATGGAAACGGACGTTGGGCAAAAAAACGCTTCTTGCCCCGCTTTGCCGGTCATAAATCCGGATTGAACGCCACTCGTGAAATTGTCCAGACTTGTTCGGATTTAGGCATTAAGGCGTTAACCTTGTTTGCATTCAGCAGTGAAAACTGGAAACGCCCAAAACTGGAAGTACGTTTATTGATGGATCTTTTTTCCAGTTCATTGCAAAAGGAAATTACTCGTTTGCATGAGAATAATGTGCGCATGCGTTTCATCGGCGAGCTTTCTGCCTTTTCAAAAAAATTACAGAAGTTGATTGCTGATTCAGAACAACAAACGGCAGGCAACACTGGTCTGGAGTTGCGCATTGCGGTCAATTATGGTGGTCGTTGGGACATAACCCACGCCATGCAAAATATATCATCGGATTTAATGCAAGGTAAAATCAGTCAGGATGATATCAGCCAGGAACTGGTCTCCCGTTATATGGCCCTGTCTGACCTGCCTGATCCGGACTTGTTTATTCGCACCGGCGGTGAACAACGCATCAGCAACTTTCTTTTATGGCAGTTGGCCTATACGGAACTGTATTTTACAGACACCTTATGGCCTGATTTTGATAAGAGTGAACTCGATCTGGCGCTGGAAGCATTTTCCAGTCGACAGCGACGCTTTGGCAAGACCGGTGACCAGGTAGAAGGCAACAAGCAAAATGCTTAAACAAAGAATCTTAACGGCGCTGATCCTGATACCGCTGGTGATAGCAGGCATTGTCTATTTACCTACCTGGGCGATTGCGATCATTCTGGCAGCATTGATGCTACAGGGAGCCTGGGAATGGAGTCGCCTGGCAGGTTTGCAAAACAATCCTTTACGAGTTGCCTATGTTGTAACCCTGTTTCTGCTGCTGTGGTATTGCTGGTCAAGCATGGCTGATCAATCCCTACTGCAGGTACTTGCTAAAGTCGCGGCCATTGGTTGGGTGCTGGCAACTTTATGGATATTTTTCCCGGCGCTTGGACAACAAAAATCCGTACTCCATACTATTATTAAATTACTCGCAGGTGTCTTTGTTATCGCGGTCACCTGGGTCGCCATGGTCAATCTACATGCGCAAGCAGAGCATGGCCCACGTTGGTTACTGTACTTTATGTTCCTGATCTGGATCGCCGATAGTGGCGCTTATTTTGCCGGCAGGGCGTTTGGTAAACATAAACTGGCGCCAGTGGTTAGTCCTGGGAAAACCTGGGAAGGTGTTGCTGGTGCTGTTGTTATGGTGCTTATCTATTCGTTGACAGCGCAGTACTGGTTACCTGTGAGTGAAGATAACCTGATGCCTGTCATCCTTCTCAGCCTGTTTCTTGTGCCGGTATCAGTGATCGGTGATCTGTTTGAAAGTCTGATGAAAAGGCAGAGTGGAATCAAGGACAGCGGAACATTATTACCAGGCCATGGTGGCGTAATGGATCGCATTGACAGTATGACAGCAGTATTTCCTGTCACAATGTGGATAGCCACCCAGGTCGAATTCCTGTGATAGGTATTACCATTCTTGGTGCTACTGGCAGTATTGGCATCAGTACGCTGGATGTTTTATCGCGACATCCACAGCAATATCGCGTGGTGGCACTGACCGCCAATCGCGATGCAAAAAAATTATTCCAGCAATGCCTGCAATTCAAACCGGATTTTGCCGTGTTAGTGGATGAGCACGCCTGCAAGGAATTTTCTGCGTTACTGAAAGATTCCGCTTTAAAGACAGAATTATTAACAGGAGCTGAAAGCCTGCAAACGGTAGCAGCACTACCTGAGGCGGATTACGTCATGGCGGCTATTGTAGGTGCAGCCGGCTTGTTACCGACGTTAGCCGCTGCACATGCCGGCAAACGTATCCTGCTCGCCAACAAGGAATCGCTGGTGATGTCCGGTAATATTTTACTGGACGAAGTTCGTGCCCATCAGGCAGAGCTGTTACCAATAGATAGTGAGCACAATGCTATATTTCAATGCATGCCGCATGACAGGCATGAAGGGCTTGAGAAAAATGGCGTCACCGGAATTTTACTGACAGCCTCCGGCGGGCCCTTTCGCACAATAGCCATTGATCAACTTGAGCAGGTGACCCCGGAGCAGGCTTGTGCGCATCCTAACTGGGATATGGGTCGTAAAATTTCAGTAGACTCAGCGACCATGATGAACAAGGGCCTCGAAGTCATCGAGGCGTGTTGGCTGTTCAATACCACCACAGACAAAATTCAGGTGGTGTTACATCCCCAGAGTGTGATTCATTCCATGGTGCAGTATACCGATGGCTCTGTGTTGGCACAGCTCGGTAATCCTGACATGCGTACACCCATAGCACATGCATTGGCATGGCCGCAACGCATCAGCTCTGGTGTTGAAGCGCTGGATATTTTTGATATTGCCAGACTGGATTTTGAAGCCCCCGATTTTGAGCGCTTCCCTTGTTTACGGCTTGCATACGAAAGCATGGAACGCGGCGGCACAGCTCCGGCGATTCTTAATGCCGCCAATGAAATCGCTGTTGATAGTTTTCTGAATGGTGAACTTTCCTTTATAAAAATTGCCTCAATTATAGAACAGACACTTGAAACAATAGAGATAAATACAGCAAGCAGTCTTGATATAATTCTTCAAGCAGACCGGTTAGCCAGGGAAAAAGCCGGGCAATTAATCCAATCAGGCAAGCATTAATGGTAATCTTCTAATATGTTGGAAATACTCATATACCCACTCTCATTTATCATTGCCCTTGCTATTCTGATTGCCGTGCATGAGTTTGGACATTTCTGGGTTGCCAGAAAACTGGGCGTCAAGGTACTGCGGTTTTCTATCGGTTTTGGCAAGCCAATATGGAAACGTAAGTCCAGTGTCGATGATACTGAATATGTCCTCGCCGCGGTGCCACTCGGCGGTTATGTAAAAATGTTAGACGAGCGTGAGGGCGAGGTAGCAGAACAGGATAGGCCGCTTGCCTTCAATAACAAATCTGTCTGGGTACGCTTTGCTATTGTCCTGGCTGGTCCACTATTTAATTTCCTGTTTGCCATCCTGGTACTCTGGGGAATGTACCTGACCGGTGTTCATGGCATCAAGGCTATTGTTGGTGAGGTGGTTCCAGCGTCCTATGCCGAGCGCGCCGGATTTCAGTATGGCGATCAAATTCTAAATATTGATGATATAGAAACACCCAGCTGGAACAATGTGCGACTGACTCTCTTGAATGCCGCATTGGATAAAAAAACAGTGCGAGTTGATGTCCTGGATAACGACGGCATCCCGCAGCAGCGCCAGATAAGCCTGGAAAATATCTCTGACCCGGTTGAAGACAAGGACTTGCTGGGAACCATAGGCCTCAAGCTCTGGTCACCACCGGCTGAATTAGGGAAATTGTCTACAGATGGTGCGGCCATGAAGGCAGGGCTGCAGGAAGGCGATATTGTTTTATCTGCAGACGGTAAAACAGTCGATAACTGGATGCAATGGGTGCAAGTGGTGAGAAAAAATCCTGGCAAAAAGGTCGAGGTGATTGTCAGTCGGAATAATACGCCTTATACCCATACGCTGGAGATCGAGTCGCTGAAAATCAAAGGCGAAGTGATTGGCCGTGCGCAAGTGGCCCTACCGGAAAAATACTGGGAAATGCTTGATGTCGAAATCGAGTATAATGTCGTTGAAGCGCTCCAGGCCGGTGTGGTTCGAACCTGGGATATGTCTGTGCTGATGCTCAGAGTGCTTGGGCGCATCGTGATGGGAGAGTCATCCCTTAAAAATATCAGTGGCCCTCTGACGATAGCCCAATATGCAGGAAATACTGCCAACCTGGGTCTGATCCCGTTTTTATCTTTTTTGGCAATCGTTAGTATCAGCCTAGGCGTACTGAATTTATTGCCTATTCCAGTGCTGGATGGCGGTCACCTATTCTACTTTTTGATAGAAATGGTGACCGGAAAGCCGGTCTCGGAACAGTTTCAGACCACGGCGCAACAATTTGGTATTTTCTTATTAGTAGCTTTAATGGCTCTGGCTTTTTATAATGATATTCTTCGGTTATTCGGATAACCGATTGATATTAATATTATTTATATAAAACAACAACTTATTCTATATGATGAACAATACTGAAAGTGGTCGCGTCCTTGTAGCGTATAGACATCATCAGCTAAAAGGCAGTATGGCGATACAATGAAAAGATCACTGTTTTTCCTAATAATGATGGGCTTTATCTGTCATTCAGCCCTGGCATTCGAAAGTTTTATTATCAAAGATATTCGTATTGATGGTTTGCAGCGAATTTCAGCTGGAACGGTATTTAGCTATCTTCCCATCAAGGTCAATGAAACTTTCGATAATAAAAAATCATCACAATCGATCAAAGCACTTTTTAAAACCGGTTTCTTCAAGAACGTTGAACTCAAGCGTGAAGGTGATGTATTGGTGGTTGAAGTGGTGGAGCGAGCTTCCATCTCCAAGATTGATATCAGTGGTAACAAGGATATAGATACCGATCAATTGCTTGCAGGGCTGAAAAATGTGGGTCTTGCAGAAGGACGTGTGTTCAATCGTTCCTTGCTGGATAAAGTGGAGCAGGAGTTAAGAAGACAATACTTTAGTAATGGTAAATATGGTGTCAAGATTAAAACCTCAGTGTCTCCACTGGAGAGAAATCGTGTCGCCGTTTTTCTGAAAATCTCTGAAGGCAAAATAGCCAAAATAAGAGAAATAAATATCATCGGTAACAAAGTATTTAGCGCCAAAACATTAAACAAGTTGTTTACCTTGAGTACGCCGACGACTTTTTCTACCTACACGGGTAACGATCAATATTCCAAGCAAAAGCTGGCAGCAGACCTTGAAGTGCTACGTTCGCATTATTTGAATCAGGGTTACCTGAACTTTAAAATCAAATCGACACAGGTTTCGATCTCAGCGGATAAAAAATTCATTTTTATTACTATTAATGTAAATGAAGGTGACCAATACAGGATTAAAGACCTTAAATTAGCAGGTCAATTGATTGTTCCTGATGAATTGATTAAAAAGTTTACCATTTATCCTGGTGAGATTTTTTCACAAAAAAATATTGCAAAAACTGTCAACCGATTATCAGATCGACTGGGTGATGAAGGTTATGCCTTTGCAAATGTGAATACTGTACCCAGTATTGATAAAGTCAACAAGGAAGTCAGCCTGACTTTTTTTATCGATCCCGGTAAGCGGGTTTATGTACGCCGAATTAACATGAGTGGTAACATCAAAACCAGTGATGAAGTGCTGCGTCGTGAAATGCGCCAAATGGAAGGAGGCTGGTTCTCCACCAAGAAAGTCAACCGCTCTAAAACCAGGCTTGATCGCCTGGGTTATTTTGAAGAAGTTAATCTCGAAACCCCGGTGGTGCCCGGTAGCACTGACCAGGTGGACGTGAATTATAAAGTCACTGAAAGGCCATCCGGTAATTTTCTGGCCAGTGTCGGCTACTCACAATCGGGCGGGGTGATTTTATCCGGAAGCATCAACCAGGAGAATTTCCTTGGTTCTGGCAAGCGGGTGGGCATCAGCGCCAACAATAGTGACGTCAATACCGGCTTTAGCATCAGCTACCACAATCCTTATTACACGGTTGATGGTGTCAGTCGTGGATTTGCACTTTCGTCACAGAAAACCGATGCTGCCGAGGCAAACCTGGCCGATTACCTTACTGATGTCAATCAAATATCAACGACTTACGGCATACCCATCAATGAAAATAATCGCGTTAACTTCAGTCTCGCCTATGCCCAGACTGATCTGACCGTCATCGATACAAGCTTTACGCCAGCCGATGATTTCACCAAAAAGTTTGGCAATGAATTTGATACACTTACTTTTGGTGTGGGACTTTCGCATGACACGCGCAATAAAGCTATTTTCCCAACACAGGGTATTTTTCATAGCCTTTCAGCCGAAATAGCCCTGCCAGGACTGGATCTTGAGTACTACAAGCTCAGTTACAGGCAAAATCGTTATATCCCGCTGAGTAGAAACTTATCACTTCTCATGCGCGGCGAAATCGCTTATGGTAATGGCTACGGCGATAACGATGACTTGCCATTTTTCGAGAATTTTTACGCAGGTGGTGTCAGGAGCGTGCGTGGATACCGTGATAATAGTCTCGGTACCCAGATAGCCGGTGAGCCCACAGGCGGTAAGCTGAAAACGGTGGGGGCAGTGGAGTTATTGTTTCCACCACCGTTTGCAGAGGATAGCAAGGCAGTCAGGATGAGCGCATTTTTTGATGCAGGTTATGTATTTAACAGCATTGATGATTTTAGTATAAGACAATTGCGAGGTTCAGCCGGTCTGGCATTGTCATGGCTGTCACCTGTGGGTCCATTGATATTCAGTTTTGCAGCGCCCGTTAACGATCGTAATATTGATGATACGCAAGCCTTTCAATTCTCATTGGGCGGGACGCTTTAACAGTAGAACTATAGAGTCAGAAATATGCTTAAGAAATTATTGCTTGTTACCGGTTTGTTGTCTGGCATGTTGTTGGTTTCTTCAGAAGTACTTGCTGAAGGCTCAAGGTTGGCTGTTGTCAATGTTGAAAAAGCCCTGGAAGAATCTCCACAAGCCGTCGCCGCTAACAAAAGACTGGAAATTGAATTCGCACCGCGTAATCAGGAGCTGCTGGCAATGCGTAAGCTATTGCGCGGGTATGAAGATCGCCTGGCGAAGCAGGGTATACAAATGACTGACGCCCAGCTAAGAGAGCTGGAAAACAGTGTTCGCGATACCAAGCGCGAAATTCGTCGGGCACAGGAAGATTACCGTGAAGACCTCAATATCAGGCGTAATGAAGAATTGCGAAAATTACAAAAAAGGGTCAAGCGTGCCATCATGACAGTAGCCGCCAGAAATAATTACGATATAGTCATGGGCGAAGGCGTTCTGTATTCATCCGCAAGAGTTGATATAACCAAAGATATACTCAAAGTACTTGAGGATGAGTTTCAAACTGCGCCCTCTGCAACACCAGGTTTTGAGTCGAATTAATAATATAAAGGGATACCGTCGTTGGAATATACCCTGCAAGCCCTTGCTGAAGCTGTTAATGGTAAATTATGTGGGCAAGCCGATTGTCTGATCAATAGTGTCGCAACGATTCAGAATGCCAGCCCTGAGAGCATTACCTTCTTATCCAATCGTAGCTATTTCAAATATCTAGCCGAAACACATGCCGGCGCCGTCATACTCACGGAGCGAGATCTGCATGCCTGTCCGGTGGCGGCCATTGTAGTGAACAACCCATACCTTGCGTACGCCACCATAGCCACATTACTAAACCCGGCAGAAGAAACCAGTGCTTTTATAGACCCGACTGCCAGTATTGCTGAAAGTGCTCAGCTACACGCAAATGTATCGGTTGCCGCTCATGTGGTTATCGAGGCAGGCGTGGTTATCAATGAGGGTTGCAGTATAGGTCCTGGCAGTGTCATTCAAAAGAATGTCAACATTGGCAACAACACCCGGCTAGTCGCTAATGTCAGTTTATGCCATGACGTTAATATAGGTAATAATGTCATTTTACATCCCGGTGTTGTTATTGGTGCAGATGGCTTTGGTATTGCCAATGATGAGGGAAAGTGGATAAAAGTCCCGCAGCTGGGATCCGTCATTATCGGGGACGATGTGGAAATCGGCGCCAATACCACGGTTGATCGTGGCGCATTGGAAGATACTATTCTCGAACAGGGTGTCAAACTCGATAATCAGATCCAGGTGGCCCATAATGTCACTATTGGCGAACATACCGCCATTGCAGGCTGTACCGGGATTGCGGGTAGCACCCGTATTGGTAAAAACTGTGCTATAGGCGGGGCAGTTTCAATTGTCGGCCATCTGCAAATCGTAGATAATGTACAGATCACAGCGGCTTCTACTGTGACACAAAATATCAAGGAGCCGGGTTTGTATTCGTCCGGCACGCCGCTACAGGAGAACAGGCATTGGCATCGTAACTTTATTCGATTCCGTCAACTGGATGAAATGGCAAAAAAAATAAACAAACTCGAAAAACTATTTAAAAAATAAATTAAGTGGGATAATTTTATGTCGTCAGATAAAACCATGGATATACATTCCATATTAAAACACCTACCGCATCGCTACCCTTTTTTATTAATTGACAGGGTGCTGGACTACAAGGAAGGCGAATATTTAACGGCATACAAGAACGTAACCTATAATGAAAATTATTTTGTTGGACATTTCCCCATACGTCCGGTCATGCCGGGTGTATTGATACTGGAAGCGTTAGCACAAGCAACCGGGATACTGGCATTCAAGACCAATGGAACCATGCCAACAGACAAATCACTTTATTATTTCGTCGGTATAGATAAAGCACGTTTTAAACAACCGGTAGAGCCGGGCGATCAACTCGTGCTGGAAGTGAAGCTGGATAAGAAAAAAGGACCCATCTGGAAATTCTCCGCCGTGGCGAAAGTCGAAGGTAAGGTGGTCGCATCTGCCGAATTAATGTGCGCAGAGAAGGACATTGATAATTGATTCATCCAAGCGCTATTATCGATGCTGATGCAAAACTGGCAGATAATGTAGAAGTCGGCGCTTATACTGTTATTGGCCCTGGTGTAGAAATAGGAAGTGGTACAGTTGTCGGCCCCCATGTTGTCATCAAAGGCCCAAGTACTATTGGTGAAGACAATAAAATTTTTCAATTCGCTTCTGTCGGTGAAGATCCACAGGACAAAAAATACGCAGGGGAGCCAACCCGGCTGATTATTGGCGACAGAAACCTGATTCGTGAATCCTGCACAATAAACCGCGGTACAGTTCAGGGAGGTGGTGTCACCAGTATTGGTTCAGATAACTGGATTATGGCCTATGTGCATATCGCCCATGATTGCATTATCGCTGACCATACTATTTTTGCCAATGGCACCACATTCGCTGGCCATGTCACGGTTGAAAATTATGTAATACTCGGTGGATTCACCATGGTTCATCAGTTTGTTGTGCTGGGAAAACATTGTTTCACAGGCATCAATAGTATTGTGCTTAAAGATATACCCCCCTATGTCATGACATCCGGGCAACCGGCAGTACCACATGGATTAAATATCGAAGGACTTAAACGACATGGTTTTGATCCTGAAGTGATTCAAAAAATAAAGCAGGCATATAAAATTCTCTATAAAGAGAAATTATTGTTTGCTGATGCCAAGGAAAAAATCAAAGAGATGAGTGAAGATTGCAAAGAGTTGAAGGAATTCTCACAGTTTCTTGAAAATAGTCAGCGTGGAGTAGTCAGATAAATTCTGGCGAAATCAAACCCGTCTAATGGTTTGCATTGCATTAGTCGCAGGAGAAGCATCGGGAGACCTTCTAGGTGCCTCGCTGATCAGTGCTTTAAAAAATAAATACCCTGATGCTGAATTCATTGGCATAGCCGGCCCGCAAATGATTAAGGCGGGATGTCATAGTTTATATCCGATGGAACCCTTGTCGGTGATGGGTTTGGTTGAGGTGCTAAAACACCTGCCCGAACTGATTAAAATACGAAAGCAATTATTTAAGACACTGATTGATAAAAAGCCTGATATATTCATTGGCATCGATGCACCTGATTTTAATCTGGGACTGGAAAAAAAATTAAAATCGCAGGGAATAAAAACCGTTCATTATGTCAGTCCATCGGTGTGGGCGTGGCGCCAATGGCGGGTAAAAAAAATGTACAGATCAATGGATCTGATGTTAGCGCTTTTTCCATTTGAAGTGGACTTTTACACAAAGCATAATATTCAGGCAAAATTTGTTGGTCATCCGCTAGCCGACATCATTCCATTGAAAAATGATAAAATAAAAGCTCGCCAAACCTTGGCTATCAGTACCGAGAGTCGTGTAGTGGCTTTATTGCCCGGTAGTAGAATGAGTGAGCTGGAGCGTTTGTCTGAACTATTTATTCGAGCAGCAGACTTATGCTTTCAGCAGTCGCCCGACATTGAATTTATCGCCCCGTTTGCCAATGCTAAAACCATGCAATATTTTCAGCACGCAATGGATAGAATACAACCACAGGCAACAATAAAATTAATATCAGGACAATCCTGGTCGGTGATGCAGGCTTGTGATGTAGTGTTGCTGGCATCTGGAACAGCAGCACTTGAAGCACTGTTAATAAAAAGGCCGATGGTAGTGAGCTATAAACTCGCTGCCCTTACTTTCTGGATATTAAAGACGTTCAGAATCCTGAAAATATCAATGTATTCACTGCCCAATCTACTGGCTGGTAAACAAATCGTAGAAGAATTTATCCAGCAAGATGCCAGAGCAGAAAATCTCGCGCCAGCCATTATGCGTCTGCTTGATGATGCAGATGAGAATGAACAACTAATGAATACTTATAATGAAATACACCTGAGCCTGAAAAAAGGTGCCAGCGCTGAAGCGGCTAATGCCATTGCAGAAATGATCGAACAAGGACAATAAGCATGTATGATGAGGAAAAGATTTACCCGTTGTTAACGGCAGGTGTAGATGAGGTCGGGCGAGGCCCTTTGGCGGGGCCGGTCGTGGCGGCAGCCGTGATACTGGATCCAGACAGGCCGATTGCTGGTCTGGCAGACTCAAAGAAGCTCAGCGAAAAAAAGCGTGAAGCCTTGTATCCTTTGATCAGGGAGCAGGCAATATGTTTCGCCATAGGCGAGGCGAGTGTTGAGGAAATTGATGATATTAATATATTACAAGCCAGCTTGCTGGCCATGAAGCGTGCCATTGAAGCATTAACGACCAGGCCTGAACATGTATTGGTGGATGGTAACAAAGCCCCTGATATCCGCATAACAGTCGATACCGTGATCAAGGGAGACAGTCGAGTCGCATCCATCAGTGCGGCTTCCATACTCGCCAAGGTTTACAGAGACAGAATGATGGTGGAGTATCATAAAGAATACCCGCAGTATGCTTTCCACAAACATAAAGCCTATGGTTCCCGTCAACATCTGCAAGAGCTTGAGGAGCATGGCCCCATAGCGATTCATCGCAAAACCTTTGCGCCGGTTCGCAGGTTACTGGAAAAAGGATAACGACTATTGTGCAGATGTCAGCACCACATTTAAAACAATGTGGTAACACCCCAGAGTAAGGCAAATAAAACAGGTTGATGAAGCATGTAAATCCACAAGCTTCGACGACCAGCCCAGTTCAATAGAGAAATTTCAGTCAGTATAGACCTGGATGCTAAAATACGATGACCGGGTGAGGTATTTTTCAGCATATAACCGATACTAACACCGCATAGCACCACACCCAGCCAGGGCAGCATGGGAGCATAATCTTCAGTGCGAGGCTTGTATGTCATCATGCCTATCCAATGCAGCATAGGCTGATTGAAAAAAGGGTGGCTGATTGTATTGCCAATCACTATTAATAGAATACCAATAACCAGACTATAGGCAGGGTAACGAACAAAAAAAACAGCGATCAGACTGGCAACAGTAATGAAGTGAATAATACCGAAATAAATAATCCGCTCAGGAAATATAAAATACGAAACCAGGGTAATTAATAGTGCGCAGGACAGCAGTATCAGGATTCTTTTAAGGGCCTGGTTCCAACGGAGTACTTTTGCATGGGCGAGATAAAGACTGACGCCAACAATCACAAGAAACAAACTGACAATAAAGTTACGAAAAGCCAGCCAGAAATAATTCTGATAAAAATCAAAGAAAACAATCTTGAAATAAGTCAAATCATAGCAAAAATGGTAAATAACCATTAACGCAACCGCGACACCGCGCATGCTGTCAATAAAATTAGAGCGAGGACTTTTCTGCATGTAAAGCTACAATTATCTTGTTGTTAGCACAAGTTAATATAATACCCGCGTAAATACAATACGAATGAATCATTCGCCCTAATTTATCAACCGCTTTTGTTGATGTTACTTGTTGCTTAGTTCTATTTTAACTTTGTCCAGTAATTCGTTCCTTAATATTTTCATATTATTGGGCGCATCAATAGCCAGTTTAATCGCCGAATGATCCCGACATTTAACAGCTACTTTTATAGGTCCATTTGAAAATAACTCCTCAACCGTCATTTCTGGTCGAATATCTTCGTGTGGGTAAATTAATATCGATTCGCCAGATTTTCTCTCTAGCACAAGCATGTTGAACTCCTTTTCGATGTTATCTGAGATAAAAAGCATGATTCATGGGGGGGATGCATGCTCAAATTAACAAAACAAAAGCATATACTAATATATATTAATTACAATAGTAGATAGCGTTTAGACTTTGTTTAATTCTAATAATGCCTCAGCGCAGGATTGAAAGCGACTATCGATATCGATAGACAATATCTTGTTTAAAAATGGGTGATATCGATGATCGATCTTGTCCAGTTCCAGTGCTGCAGGATTCGCAGCCAGAGGCAGCATTTCACTGATGCTAGTACCTGTATTTCTACGTTTTCCAGCCAGCATTTCAAATACTAACAAACCCACCTGATAGAGATCACTGCGAACACCCCACTCACGACCCTGTGCTTGTTCGGGGGACAGGTAAGCATGTTTTCCTATCCAGGTATCCGCCATATCATTTTTGTGACTTAATTGCTTGGCGCAGCCAAAATCAATTAAATGAACGTGACGATGTTTAGAGTAAATAATATTGCCAGGTGAGATATCAGAATGAATGACAGGCTGATCCCGGTCATGCAAGTCAGACAACAGTGTGAGTAATTGCCGGGTAATATCAAGGCATTGTGAACGTGTCACCGTATTATTAATTAGCAAGGTTTCCAGCGACATCCCCTTAATATATTCATAGGCAAAATAGGGTCGCGCTTGACTGAAGTCGGATTTAAGTAACTGCGGTGTGCGCTGATGATGCAGCGACTTCAGAATATCGACCTCATACATGAAGCGTGATTTTAAATCTTCATCAGCACAATATTCAGGTTTAAGGCTCTTAACGATTAAAGCATTTTGTCCTTTAACCAGAAAAAGTTTTGAAAGGCTACCATCGAAGAAAGCGGATATCTCAATTGGATCGCAATCGTTTAAGTGTTCCATGATCTTTCCTTGACGGTAAAAGTGATCATTCTTCCTGTCCAGTTATGCAGAAACGCTTTGGTTTTAACGGCTGGTATTCTACCATAGTAGCGAGAGAAGATGGTTATGTATTGATCGTTCATCTGCTTGATAGCAACCGTTTCACACGCTTTAATAATGCAAAACTTGAATGATTAGCCAGCAACAAAAATCCAAGATAGTGAAGCTTAGTAAATGCAATAGTGAATAATAACACATCGAATAAATAACCATCATTATCATAAGAGCCAATGCCATAAAATAGATAGACGGATATTACTAGCGAAAATAAAAAGCCAGCATGTAAAACGTGATTTAATTTTGTATCAGTAGAATACATCAAGAGGGATTATAAAAAATGAAGCAATAAAAGGTGCGCCAAATGTTGCTAAAGAGTCTGCAAATAATAGTGTAGAAAGGATAATAGGCACGTTTCTTAACTATCCTGATAATGAAAATAAACGCTTGAATAAATCATAAGCTGATCAGGTTTAGCGAGTAAACTTAAATAAATTTGTTTACAAGGAAAAACTCTTTTGCTATAAGTGATTAGTGGATGAGAATAAAGAAGGATCGCGTTCACTTATACAATCACATGGAAATAACAGGAGAGTGATATGAAACGCCTTAAGAATAATCAAATTCAAGGAAAAATCCAGCAACGCGGTCAGGGTATGTCAGAATACCTGATCATCGTCGCGTTAATAGCTGTGGCTGCTATTGGTGTCGTTGGTTTTATGGGTGATACAGTCAGCAATCAGATGGCCAGCATGGCCATGGAAATATCCGGTGGTGATGGTGGTGGTGCGACGCAAACTGCCGCTACACAAGCGCAAGCCGCAGAAGCAAATGCAGCTACTGGAAAAACCATGGCGACCTTTGCCTCTGGCAACTAAATAAACTCGCCTGATATGTAATCGCCAGCTTGAATCGAGCTGGTGGTTATTTTCAAATTCTTTATACGCAGCAGGGAAGGCTCGTATTGTGGGGAACAATCAAACACACCTTCTGAAATACCAGAAAGGACAGGCTCTTATTTTGAGTGTGTTCCTGGTAATGGCTACCGCTATGACAGCGGTGTTAATGTATAACAATGGTCAGACAACTTCGGAAAAAACACGACTGGTAAATGCTGCTGATGCTGCTGCTTACAGCGGAGCTGTGTACTTTGCCAGAAATCTTAACTTTCTTGCCTATACCAACAGGGCCATGATTGCTAATCATGTCGCTATTGGTCACTTTGTCAGTTATGTCTCCTGGGTTCGCTATGTTCAGGATTCATTGTCAAAACTGGATAATTATTCAAGATTTGTACCATATATCGGTCCAGCAGTCTCCTATGCTGAGAGTGTTGTGACCTGGGTTAAGGAAGGTACTGAAACAATTGCACCAGCATTGATAGCCGCTACCGATGCATTAAATAAAAAAATATTTGAAGCACAAAAATTGAGTCAATCTTCAATGAATGGGGTTTTATCTGTGTCGACACTATTAAATGTCAAAATAATGGATAAGGTTGCCAAAACATATCACCCTGATATTCGAGTGAATTATACAAAGGATGTAAATGCTACCCAAGGTGGCGCTGCAGCATTACAGGTAATAGCCGATATTAAAAATGTTTTGCAATACGTTAAATTTTATACGGCCAGTAACGATGAAGGTCGTATGAAAACAATGATAGAAAGTAGTTATGATATTTCTGCGCCCTGGATTTTAGGTGACAGGGGATGGGATATTAATTTATTTGTAGCCAAACTGAACAAGGACGGTAGCACAAAACATGTATTGGAGGATGGTCTAATGGACTGGCAGGCATCAGATGCACTGATATATAAATGGAGAAAATTACGACGCTGGAAAACTGGAATAGTAGCGAGTGGAGAAGCCAGTGCTACAGAATTCGATTCGAATTATGCAGGAGTTTCCGGCTACTATGACCTAAGGAATCGTGACAATACATCAGAACAAATATTAAATATCTCAGCACTGGCGACCTTGCCTATATCGAGCACACGCTTTATGGAATTAATGGGACTGAGACCTGGCGCTCAGCGTTTAGCTGCATTATCAAGGGCGGAGATATTTCATAAAAGGCCTCATGATGGTTTCGATTATTTAGGTAAAGGGGAATATGCAAATCTTTATAATCCGTTTTGGCAAGTCAGATTGAGTAAGAATCAAATATAATGACTATAGCCAGACACAGCTATAAATACTTTATGATTTGTTTTTTTATCATGTTAAACATAGGCTCGCAATGGGCCTATGCTGGAGCATGTCCGGGTAATACAATGCCGGAAAAAGTGAACGCTATTTATGTGAAATATCAGATCACAGATGAATTAATCAAGCATAATAACTTGAAGGCAGGTGATCCCGTCGATGTGGTTGGCGACGAAATAAAGGAGATCATCATATGGAAAGGTTATGTTTGGGAGCGATTGTATGGAAAATATACCAGTATAGATCCCGATGATGAAACGCGGCATCATGAATATTTGTTGAGGGCGATGCAAGCAATAGAAAACAGGCAAATAAATGGTGAAGATGTGCCGATGAGGGAAATAGAAAAAATTGCCAAACAAATGAACGAGTATGTCCCAAAGAATAAGAAATTTGAGTACGATCGGATTAGAGTTGCTACGCCAGATTATACTGTTAACTATAATCGTTCTATCGAGAAAGGCTATGGTTATTATAGCCAGCAGTTATCAGCTGAAAATCGTAAACTGATGGATAGTAAACTCAGAAAGAAAACGGATGGCTGGCAGAAAACGAGTTATCAATACGCTCATCAAATATTGGGTCTGGAAAAAATATCATCATATTCATCATCAATGTTGGGATATAGCTGTACTCGTGAGATCACAAAAACCAGTTTTCATGACTCTATACGAGACTATGATCAGATTGAAACCTGTCAGGCCAGTATATCGGGTAATAAAATTAACTTACTAAAAAAAATGGGAAGGCCGGGTAAAAGTTATCTTATGCAGGCTGTGGAAATAAATGCCTCCTATGCAATTAATAAAAACATATTTTGTGCGCCAGACTATGTAAAAATGTTATAAAGACCGGAGTAGAATGCAAATGGAATTTGCTAGAAATCAGAAGTATACAAATATAATGAAATCAACAGGCTCGGCAACGACTGAATTTCTTATATCACTTGCATTCTTTGTGCCCTTATTTATTACTGTTCCTGTTATCGGTAAATACATCGCATTTAAGCAAAAGAATATTGAATCTAATCGTTATGCTGTCTGGGAACGTACAGTTTGGTCAGATGAAGATGGATTATGGAATGATGTTGAAAATAGTAAGGGAGATGAAACTATCGCAATAGAAGTTGATCGCCGCTTTTATGGGAGTCAAATACAGGGCATGGCGAGTAAGCAGATAACTGATAGTAATTTATGGGTTGATAGAAATCATCAAGCCATGCTGACCCTGGAGTCAAAAGGGAAGCAGCGAATCTCTGTTCTCGTAGGTCAGGCGCTTTCGCCTATTAATAATTACGTCGCTGACAACCTGGCGTATGATGGGTTGCCCGATACAGGAGGAGTGCTTGAGAATATAACCGGTCTATTTAATACCAGTATGGGAAATTATACCCCAAACTGTCATGATTTTCCTGGGGTCGATTTTAATAATGGCATGAACCTGGGTTCAAAAACCTATGCATCGATCAATGTATCAGCCAATATGACTAATCTGGTTCCACTCACCAGCAATTCGAGCACTGAGAAAAAGACCATTCATTTTACTTCGAGTGGTACCATTTTATCTAATGCATGGACAGCCCCGACTGAAGCAATTTACAAGGAGCGTGTCGGTAAACTTGCCATCGATGATGCAGTCCGATGTATCGTCGCGCCTGCTAGTTTAATATCACGGTTTCCCGTATATAAAGAAGGTAGAGCTGCGAGTAACGTCGCCTCAGGTGAAAAAACAACTGTTTTACCAGAAGATTATAAATTATGAAGGTTATATTTGTTTTCTTACTGGGAAGCCTGTTGGGTATGTCAAGGTATCCTGCTTATGCAGAAGACCTTGCTAGTATCAACTTGCCAAAGATAAAAATAATGCACGACATGAGCACGCAGTGGGTTGCCGAAAAAATTGTTTACAATGCTCACCCAATGTCAATCCAAAACTTTAAATCAAACAAAAGTGCAAAGGAAATCATCAGCAACTATGCATCACGCTGGAAGTTAAAAGGACATGGACAGCAAATAACACAACAAGTGGGTGAACTATTAAGCATTGGCTACGAAGACAATGGCCATAATTATTCGGTACAAGCGCGGGATATATCGGGGGGAAGCACTGGCACTCTGGTGGTCACAAGAAGCCGAATATTTGAACAAGAACCCACTCATTTCCCTATATACCCGGATTCACAGGTTATTTCACGAATCCATAGTATTGATGTGGGCTCAAGGTCAGAAACCCTGACATTAAGTTCCAATGAAATCAGTTCAATCAGTAAACAATGGTATCAATCCCTGTTAGTGAGAAAGGGTTGGATTAGTCAGAGTCAGTTGCTAGCTGATAACTCAACGCTCATCTATCAGAAAGACAAGCAATTATGTCAGTTAATATTTATTGATGGCAGTCCAGTGCCTGGACATCACTCTATGGTGATGATCCATTGGATTAAGGGATAAATAGATGAACCACCGAAAACAACAAGGTAATACCATCGTTGAATATTTGCTTATAGCTGCGGCTATATTTATCACATGGAATTTCGTTGATGATGTAAAAAAAGGGCTGAGCACACATCAGGCAGAATATACCTGGTCAATTTCTCAGCCCAATATTTAGTAAAAGGGAGTAGCAGACATGGCGGTAAATAAATCGATAGCCATCTTATTAACAGGTGCGATCTTAAGCGGTGTTGGTGCTGTTTACTTTACAGATAATTATATCAGCAAAGTAGTTAAGGACGAACAGGAACGCTTGTCCAAGCAATATAAGCCGACAAAAATTGTGGTCGCCAAGCGTAACTTGCGTGTTGGTGATGTGTTAGATTATGAAAACCTGGCAATAAGGGAAATGCCATACGGTTTTATTCATGCTTCAGCGATTAGATCTGAGCATGCAGATACTGTTGTTGGTAAACGTATTATGCAGTCTTTGAATGCTGGTGAATCCTTATTGTCGAATTTTCTCGCATCGCGTACTGGTAGTGGGTTTTCCAATTTAATTGAAGAAGGAAAGCGTGCGCTGACATTCCCTGTTGATGTTGTATCGTCAATGTCTGGTTTATTAAGGCCGGGTGACAAAATAGATTTAATGGTAACTTTGAAGCAGGGCGACAGTGTCACCAGGCCATTACTTAAAAATGTTAATATTCTTGCAACTGGTGGAATCGTTGATGATGAAGGGCGTTTAAGTGAATCTGGCTCCTATCAAACAATCACGATATCAGTCATTCCTTTGAATGCAGCAAAAATAACCCATGCACGCGATATTGGTAAAGTAACTGTGGTATTACGTTCGGGTAAAAAAGAAGGCAAAAGTTTGGTAGTGAATGAGTTAATAACACCTGTTAATTTGCACAATTTATTTAGTGACACTCCCAGGAAAACCAATAAATCACCAAAAGTAGAAATTATAATCGGCGGATAGGAATCAACATGGATGTAGTAAATATAAAAATACACAAGGGATTTGTAGTTAAAATATTAATTATATGTCTTTTGTTACCATTACTTTTTTATTCAACTATTACTTTTTCAAAAGATTATGAAGAAGTACTGGAAATTTATGTTGGGCAAACAGAAATATTGTCACATAGCGGAGTATCACGAGTATCCATTGGTAGTGGTGATCTGGCTAGCGTAAAAGTATTACATGATGCCGGTCAATTATTACTTATTGGCAAGAAAGTTGGTCTAACAGATCTACGTGTATGGAGACGTAATAAGCCACAAAAGCACTATTTATTAAGAATCCTCGAAGAGCCACCAGAAGTAGCACTCGATCAAGTTAAAAAGCATTTATCTGATATTGAAGGTATTGCTATCAAACTGGTGGGTGATCAGATCGTGATTGAAGGATCCAGCCTGAGGAAATCTGATCAACTCAGAGTGGAAGCGGTTAGTAAGCAATTTCAAAATGTGACCAGCTATGTTACAGATGGTGGTATTACACTCCGTGGTATGATTCATATGGATGTTAAAGTCGTCGAAGTAAAAAAGAACGAATTAAAACGTATTGGTATAAATTGGGCGGATATTATTAATGGTCCTCAATATGCCATCTTTAATGATTACACAACTAATTCAGTATTCAGGCCGGTACCGGACGTTGATTTTTCGAACCCGAACCCACTGCCTACCGATATAGGTTCCAGTAATACCTATTTCGGCATTGCGACTAATTTGACATCAATCATTAATCTGTTAGCGAATGATGGTAATGCCAGATTACTGGCTGAACCGCAGCTTACTTGTCGTAGCGGAGGTAAGGCAGAATTTCTTGCCGGAGGCGAAGTACCGCTTCCTATTCGAAACAATGATGGATCTGTTAGTGTTACTTTCAAGCAATACGGGATTATTCTTAAAATTGAACCTGTATCAGATCCTGACGGTTACATTTCAACCCATGTCAGTGTCGAAATAAGTACTGTAGATGATTCACTCACGGTTCTCGATATTCCTGGTTTTCTGACACGTAAGACCGAGACCGATATGAATGTTAAACAAGGTGAAACCATGGTGATTTCTGGACTGGTGAATACTGATTCCGCTAAAGCGGTAGATAAAATACCAGGGCTGGGCAGCATACCAATACTGGGTGAGTTGTTCAAATCACGTTCGTTTAAAAATAATGAAACGGAAATGGTTATTCTTGTGACGCCACATATTATCGACCCATCCCATAAAATTAATAAGCAGTGGATCAAACGTGCAGTAGAACTAAGAGAACAGAGTATTAAGGATCTTGAATTTACATTAATGGATTAAGGAATAGTCATGATAGAGCTACACATCAAGGAAGAGAATGGGCAATCCATGAAGCTCAGACTGAAACCAGGTAAGCATAGTATAGGTAAGGCATTGGAAGCGGATATTGTTCTGTCTGATCCTTATGCTTCAAAATATCATGCAGAGCTACATATCAGTAATAATGGGGTTTATATAGAAGATTTAGACAGCACTAATGGCACATGGATTAATGAGCAAAAAATAGACAAACAAGCAGCCTTGATGCATGGTGATTCATTCTCTATAGGGAACTTGCAAATTACTACATTATTACTTGATGCAGATCATAACAAAAATCAGGATGAGAAAGATCATTTATCTTTGATCAGTCAAGAAGCTGGTGATCTTTCATCTACTCATTTATCCAGAGAAGACGACAATAAAATATTCGAATTCAGGAAGAAAGTACATATGTTAGTGCTTGAGCACCTGGATATGTATAAACGCACTATCATGCACAGCATGTCATCAGAAGAGTTGAGGTTAGAAGCGGCAAATTCTGCACGAGAAGTCATCAAACGGCATAATCTCGATATGCCCGAGGTAAAAACAGAGGCAGAAATAATTAATGATATTGTTGCAGAGGCGATTGGGCTAGGTCCGCTTGAGCCGTTATTGGAAAATGAAACTATTACCGAAATTATGGTCAACGGACCTGACAATATCTATATAGAAAAATCTGGAAAAATCATTAAATCAGACTCTTATTTTAATAGTAGCGAGTCATTAATTAGCATTATAGAGCGTATCGTCACCCCATTGGGTAGAAGAATTGATGAAGGTTCACCAATGGTTGATGCGCGTTTAAAAGATGGCTCCAGAGTGAATGCCATCATCCCGCCCTTGTCATTAATTGGTCCTGTTGTCACCATACGAAAGTTTCCAAAATACCGATTCAATATTAATGATCTGATTCAGATGGGCACATTAGCACAGGAAATGGCCGATTTTCTTGAAGTCTGTGTGCTTAATAAAAAAAATATTATGGTTTCAGGTGGTACGGGTTCTGGCAAGACGACCACCTTAAATATATTGTCCAATTTTATACCGTCCAATGAACGTATCGTTACTATAGAGGATGCTGCTGAACTTCAGCTAAACCAGGAGCATGTAATTACACTGGAAAGTCGTCCTTCTAATGCGGAAGGAAAAGGTTATGTCTCAATAAGGGATCTTGTCAAGAATTCGCTACGAATGAGGCCAGACCGAATCGTTGTGGGTGAATGCCGTGGCGGTGAGGCCATCGATATGCTTCAGGCCATGAATACTGGGCATGATGGTTCCCTAACGACCGGCCATGCTAATTCGCCGAGAGATTTCCTTTCAAGACTGGAGGTCATGGTATTGATGTCAGGGATCGAATTACCGGTAAGGGCTATACGCGAGCAGATTACATCAGCAGTTGACATTATACTGCAACAAACACGATTTAGTGATGGTAAACGAAGAATTACCAGTATTGTGGAAGTGGATGGCATGGAAGGTGAAGTTGTGTTGCTACAGAAAATATTTGAATTCAAACAAACAGGAAAGTGGGTCGATGGCAGTATCACAGGTCAGTTTACTGGTTGTGGCTATGCACCGACCTTTTATAAACAACTGGAAGATGCTGGTATCAAGGTTGATAGAAGTTTATTCGGTGAATGTGAACATCTTGGCGAGCAGAGGCCTAACTGGGAGTATTGATATGCTAACAGATCTTCATTACCTAATTGTCATGGTGACCATCTTCAGTATAGCTGGATTCATTTTGATATATACCATTGCAGGGAATGGATTAAAAATCTATCGTAGCAATTTTATCAAAAAAGTGGACCATGGGCTTAAAAAAATATTTTTATTCAAAGACCCGGAAACATTATTTTTATTCCATATCTTGATTTTGATGACAGGCTGCCTGCTCGGGTACTGGTATGCAGATTTCACGGGATTGATAATTGGCGCCACACTGACGATAGCCTTGCCTGGATTTTTATTACAGCAGTTAAAAACCCGCAGGGTGAATAAGTTTATCTATCAATTACCTGACGCGCTGAATTCACTATCAGCAACATTACGGGCAGGCACTAATTTGACAAGAGCGATGGAGCAAATAGCTGAACAGCAACCACATCCTATCTGTCAGGAATTCACTGTTATTTTATCAGAATATAAAATGGGACGAAAACTAGATGAGTCATTGGCTGATATGCATAAACGCATCAACAGACAGGAGGTTAATTTGTTGATATCAGCGATAACTATATCCAGAAGTGTCGGCGGTAATCTTGCTGAAACACTGGAAACATTGGCAAAAACTCTACGAGAAAAAGCACAAATAGAGGGCAAGATAGAAGCATTGACGGCAATGGGTAAAATGCAAGGCTGGGTTGTAGGACTTATTCCGGTTGCGGTTATGCTGATGTTGAGAAAACAGGAGCCGGAAGGTATGCATGCACTGTTTAATGAACCGATAGGTTGGTTAGTGCTGACTGGAATTATATTAATGATGTTTATTGCGATCATGATGATTAGAAAAATAGTTAATATAGATATTTAAAATGCAAACACAAGCCTATTTGCCCACACTCATGATAATTATCTTAATGGTATGTATCGCCATGATCATAGAGCACTATATCCGAAATGGAGTGCATATCAATGATGAATCCTGGCGAGATAAATCGCCATTGATATTCAGGTTGGTAAGACCAATAGTTAATTTATTTACCGAGAAAGTGACGGCAACTATTAGTCAAAACAAACTGAGTATATTAAAAGACCGTCTGAGTAGTGCCGGTATGACCTATGCTATTAAACCTGAGGAATTTATTGTCACCAAATGGGTATTCCTATTTATTGGTTTACTATTATTCCTGTATGTCTATTTTGTGTTGGACTTAATCAGCCCCGTAGTCATTACTATAGTCGGTATGGTTATCCCACTTGGATACTTCTATCCTGATATATGGTTACGTGACCAGATAAAACATCGTCAACATGATTTTAGTAAGATGTTTCCATTTTTTCTAGATTTATTAGTATTATCCATACGTGCGGGCCTTAATTATTCTAGTGCCATGGACCATTCGGTAGAAAGAATGCCGAATGGTCCGGTTAAGGATGAATTTACTAAAGTGTTGCGTGATACTCGCACCGGACTTAGCAGACGTGAGGCCTTGTCAAAAATGACTTCGCGGGTACAAATATCTGCAGTCTGTAATTTTGTGTCAGCCATCAATCAGGCCGAGGAATCAGGTGGCGAAGTAGGAGAGGTGCTCAGTGTACAGGCACATCAAAGACGAACCGAACGCTTCTTGCGAGCAGAAAAACTCGCTAATCAAGCACCTGTAAAAATGCTCGGGCCACTGATCGGTCTCTTATTTCCAATTACATTTATCATTATTTTGTTTCCAATCATTATTAAAGCCAGAGATTCAGGCTCATTGGACTTTTTCTTCAAATAAGGTGTAGTTAAATGCAGCAGCTAGTAGTTATCAATCAGCGTAATAGAAATGTAGTTTCCAGTCATACATGCTTTGCAGACAGTTGGAGGCAACGTTTAATTGGTCTGCTCACTCATAACAATATGCAACAGGGTGAAGGCCTGTGGTTACGACCCTGTCAGTCTATTCATACTCTGGGTATGAAGTTTTCAATTGATGTGGTTTTTCTGGACAAGCAAAATTGTATAAAAAAAATGGCTTGTAATATAAGGCCGTTTCGATTTTGTTGGTCTGTGAAAGGCACGCAGTCGGTGCTGGAGCTGCCTATAGGCACTATTGCATCAGCAAAACTACTACAGGGCGATCAACTGCTAATAGAGACGGGCAGATAATCATCATGAGACAGAAACAAAATCAAAACAAAATCGACATCACGCCACCTATGGGAGTCAGGCCCATAAAGTCTATTGATGAGTCAATTTGTTTCGAAAAAGACGGAAAAAAACTAATACTAATCGAGAAATATTATTTGTTAGGCAAGTCCGTACATTGCCTGATAGAACTGGATATATTTCCATTCACCATAGGCAGGCTATCCAATTGCAGTCTAACGATTATGAGTAGAAAAGTTTCAAATCATCAAGCATCAATCACACGGAAGAATAATGCGCTAGTAATTGTGAATGAAGATATTGAATACAATATAAAAGTCAACAAACATAAAGTCCAGCAAGTAATACTGAGGGATGGTGATGAAATAGATATTGCTGATGAAACCTATTATTTTGTAGTTAAAAGAACTTATAAGGCAGTAGCAATGGTATCGCCACCTAATGAGAAAAACAGTCAAATAGAAGCAATACCAGCGTCTAATATATCTAACAAAACAACCGTCATGGTAGCAAATGAAATCGGTTACAATGCCAGTAAAAATATAAACGAAAAACGTAAGCTGGCAGGTTTTACATTTTTAACAGCACTACTCATGTCATCTGTAGTCGTTACTTACCAGTATTATCAACAGCAAGTCGATGGCAAGCGGGTATTTTTAATTAGTAACAATGAAAAAAATGATAACAAAAGTACGCCGACTATTGGCGCTACTACAGCGACATCCAGTCAGAATTCAGAACAAGATAGCAAAGTGGAAACCATAGCCCCCATGAGTTCCCATTAAGCAGTCAGCGCCTAAAACAATTGCATCAATAATATCAATTCAGACTATGCCTGCAGTGTCTTCAAGTAACACAAGTACAGTAAGTAATAAATTGCCAAATAAGAATGGACTGCTATTGGATAATAAAAAATCAAAACAGCTAATAATTGATGCTATGGATTTATTCCATACAGGTCATTTCGCAAAAGCTAGCAAGGCACTAACGGAAATATCCAACTATAAAAGACATTCATCAGAATACCGTGCGCAGGCCAGGCAATTAAATCTACAGATAATGGAATTGAATACTTACTATCTGCAAGGTAAGCAAGCATTGGCTAATAATAATGAAGATGAAGTTTTTCTAAATTGGCAAAAATTACTCTCTAAAAACAAACAATATTTCCCGAATCGAGGCAGTAGTTATATCAGCGAAATCAAGCTTAAAGTTGCCGGCAAATTCGAACAAAGTGGTAATGAAGCTTACGTTAATAAAGAATGGGAAAAAGCTTACCAATATTGGAAAAATTCCATTATCATCAGGCCAAAAGAATCTATTCAACAGGCTATCAAATTGATGGATGAAGAGATCAAAGAGCTTTACTTAACCGGCTATCGTTATGAAACTGTCGATATCAATCGTTCACTCGATTACTGGAATAAGCTTATTAATAAAGCTCCCAGAGATCATCAATACTACACCAAGGCAGCCGCCAAAATACAAAGGTATAGTCAAAAACATTAATACAAGGAAGTTACTATGAACGCAATGCCTATTATCGCGATCTTTATCATTATTAGTGGATGTTCAGCAAATAATATCCGCCAGGATTCTAATTTGTCAGAAGAATATATGAAAGGTGAAGCGGCCTACAAACAAAAAAACTACTCTGTTGCTAAGCAACATTATGAAAAAATAACGCAACAACACCCCGATAATATTGCGGCACTATTCAAATTAGCCAATATTAGTATGCATGAAAAAAACTGGGGGAAGGCAATGCAATATTACACCATCATTCTAAAATTAAAGCCTACTCATGAAAAAGCACATCATAATCTTGCTATGCTACATTTGCATCAGGCCCGAAATCACCTAAGCTATTATGTCGCTCACAATAATACCCTTAATAATCAATCCATGGGTAAGCTCATTGAAGCCATTAATGATTATTCTAATCATCGGCCACAACAAAAAACGTCACTGGACAGGCTGGCTGATAGTGTCAGGTAATAAATGAATTAATCATTCCATAGCAAGGATGCAGGAGAGCAAAGGATGCTGAGCACACTAAAAAAACGCATACAAGGTGTTTCAATGACAGAAACCCTGATTATGATGCCTGTCTTTCTTATGCTCACTCTCGGGGTTTTACAATTCACGTTAATCTATGAAGCCAAATCGTCGCTCGATTATGCTACCTTTATGTCAGCTCGTGCCGGTGCTGTAGACCATGCGAAAAAAAATGCCATTACCCACGGCCTTGCAAAATCTCTGTCTCCCCTGTTTTCACCGGATTTAAATGATAGTGCTGGCCTGTTAAGCACAATCGCCGAAGCGCAAGCAGATGTAACCACTTTTGCGCAAATTAAGATACTCAATCCAACCAAAGAAGCATTTGATGATTTCGGTGTGCAGGAACCCGGTGATACCACTATAAAAATTCCCAATCAAATGTTGCATTTGCTCAGTACTGCAACAGGTAGAAAAAGCAGAGTCAATATACAGGATGCGAACCTGTTAAAAGTACAAGTCCTGTATGGCCATCCGTTGAAAGTCCCTTTCGTCAATAAAATCATAAGTACCGTTACTAGTTGGTTCACAACAGACCCAACCAAATTGTCATATTTAAATCAAAACCGGCTACCGATTCTCGCCACCGCGACTGTACGCATGCAGTCAAGTATCTGGAAGAATGACTGGGTTGCAAAAATTGATGATGTGAATAAAGCAGTTGAAGATGCAAGCAAGCCAGGTAAACCTCTGAACATGACAACAGTGACAAGGCCCTGGACATCAGGTCCGACAGGGCAGGGGAGTCCTGCTGGTAAGCTATCTCACTACTGATAGCACAAAAAGTGTGTTGTCAGGTCTTTGTGTTGAATTAAAAGGGAATCAAAAGGGTCAGAATCGATTGATTTGTCATTTTCCTGTAAATCGCGTCTAATACTTTTGATCTCATAGTGATCTATCGAGTCTGACCCTTTTGATCTGGGAGTTTATCGATACCTGACTAATAAATGTCGTCAGTCGTATCAAAAGCGCAGATATATTTCGTCCATGCATGTATGCTATATGCAACAGGCGACGATCCGCGCCAGCCGCGTCCGATGATATGAGCTTGGTCACGAAGGAACTTTCGTAGATTTGATCGCCAGCAAAAAACACCATGTCCGGATTCTGTCGCAGAACCTGGGACCCATCGCCGGAATGGGAAACAGATAGCCGTTGTCGCACGAGAAGCAACCGAGCTTCAGTGGCTGTCCTCGGTTGGCTCGCGACGGACCAGTCCCTCCCAAGCGTATTGCTTGTTTCGCCACTGAAATCGAACCTTGATATCGCTTGCTGGCGGTTGCATCCCAATCGTCAACGGTAAAAGTGACCGTGCGACTTAGCTTCTCCATCGGAGCCGGTCGCGATCCTTGTCCACTTCGGGTCACCGTCGGCGTCGGCGATCCACAGTTCGGCTTTGTGATCCTGGCGTGGTCCGAGTGGAGCGAATTGAGCTTGCAGACGCAAACGGTTTTCGCTGAGCGTGTATTGTGACCACAGGATCGGACCGAACGAACGATCGTGGATGTTGCTGACGAGGTCGCCACGGATCTTAAAGTCACGAAACGCAAAACGCTGTTCGCGATTGCCGCCGCCGGTCGACGGAGGACCATCCGATAGCAGGGATACGCCACCGATGAGATCTTTGGCCGCGAACGATTCGTTCGTGCTGATCTGTTCGGAACCGCGCGTCGCAGTGAAGGTGAGTTTGATGGCGTCGCCATCTCGCTGAGCCGGAAAGCTTCAGCGTGACAGGCCTTTGTCAGCGGCGAAACCCTTTTTCCGACACCGCCTTGCCCAACACGAGGCGTCCGCCGCGCGGACGTTGCGTCAATCCAGTCGGTCGCGTGAACCAAGGCGATGCCGGTAATCGTCGATCCCGCCACGACGGCCAATACGGAAGCCGGCCGCATACATTTCTGGCTCCCGCCTGCTGCCCAACGCCTCGACTTCGACGCTGATCTCGAACGAATTGCCTTCACCTTCCAAGTCGGCAGGCAACAAACAAAGCGTGCGATTGGCGGCTGCTGCAGCGATGACGGAGTCATCACGCATCATCCAATCGGTCATTGGATTGGCCCACCAATCGGGACCGATCCAAAGACGGGATCCTTTCCAACGCAGATTGGTATCCGAGTGAGTCTTCGTCCGATGCTCCCGGCTCGCCCAACACGCGAGCCAAGTGACGCGGCAATCTTCGGCGTTGTCAACGAAGGGATCTTTGTTTTCGCTGCCGTACTTCGCGAAGCGCCTTGCCCAAACGCTCGGCGACACCTTCGGTGCCCGGCCGTCGGTAGAAATTCAGCAATTCATCCGGATCTTGTTCGGCATCAAACAGCCAGGGGACGTCATTGACCGACAGGATCAACTTGTATCGGGCATCGACTGCGGCAACCCATCGCGCCTTGTTCCGGAGTTACGCAGAAACGTCGATCGGTGGATGCTTGGCATCTTCGTGTCGCTTTTGAGACATCCGCCAGTGATCGCCGACAGGTCGCGACCTTGGTCGTTGGGGTCAGCCGGCAAGTTCAGCAAGCCCATCACGGTCGGCGTCAGATCGACGGTGCCGACCGGTTGCTTGTAGACCTGCTGCGCGGCGATTCGATTTGGCTGACGAAGAATCATCGGCACGCGAGCCGATCCTTCGTACGGGTTCCCTTTGTTTTGTCGATCGTGCTCGTAGCAAAGGTCACCGTGATCGCTGGTCATGATGATCAGCGTATTGTCCAGTCGGCCGGCATCTTTCATTCGCGTCCAGCAGGCGACCGATGTTGTCATCGATGCACTGGACCATGCCAAAGTATCGCGACATGTCTTCGCCGCGGAACACGGGATGCTTCTTCGTGCTGCCGAGCCACTCGGGCGACGGCACTCCGGTTTCGTAAGTCCTCGGTGCGGCGAACCGCAGATCGTCAAAGCGATGATCGTACGGAGCGCGAACGGTATTCGGACCGTGCGGATCGGGATAGCTGATCACGGTGAAGAACGGTTTGATGCGTTCGGCGTCGGTGATGTAGTCGATCGCCCGATCGGTCAGCCAATCGGTGGAAAACGTCTTCGTCATCGGCGCCGTCGACATCATAGGTCGGTTGTCCGTTGCGTCTCGCACCCACCGCGGGCATGCCATTTTCGATGACGAACTTCTTCCAGTGTCCTCGATTGAACATGAACTTCTTGAACTGAAAGCCACCGTCAACCTTCGGCTGCCACTCGGGCTTGCCCTCGCCACCAAGATGCCATTTGCCGATGAAAGCCGTGCGGTAACCGGCATCGTTCAATCGATCGGCGAGTGTCGGAACGAGCGATCAAGCGACCAAGTTGTTGGTCGGTACGCCGGTGGCGTGTGGATACCGGCCTGTGATCATCGCGGCTCGGCAGGGCGAACAGACCGGCGCGGTGGCGTAGGCTCGCGTGCAGATCACACCCTCTTTTGCCAGGCGTCCAAGTGCGGAGTCGGCACGACAACGCCGCGCCCCCACATTTCGGCTTGTCTCGCGGCAGCAGATCTCGATAGCAGCCAAGCGTGCGGAAATTGTGCTCGTCGGTGATGATCAACAACACATTGACCGGCACCTCTGCTGTGCGGATCAGAGCAGGAACAAACGCCAGTAACAACGGGAGCAGAATTGATAAATGGTGACGTGGCATGAGAGGCTTGTGAATTGCTGGAAGGTTGCGACCGACATTCAACCGTTAGTATTTCCGACCACATTACTCGATACCGCCCGCCATCGGGGACCGCTGCCGGGCGATGAGGAAAACACGTGGCGACCATCGTTACTGCCCCGACTGCATTCGTCGGACAAGTTCATCGATGCCGCCCATTTGAATCACTTGCTCTGGATCTTCGAGCACGTAGTCCATGATCATGTCAGCGTCGAATGCAAAGGCTGATCCGGATGTCAGGTCCTGGGCCTGTTGGGCTGCGCTTAGCAAAATGCCTTTCCCACGATCACCCCGCCACGACTGGACTTC
>CAWECS010000015.1:0-151674 GCA_963807455.1 uncultured Gammaproteobacteria bacterium
TGGTGTAATCAAACACGCAAAAGCACTGAATGCCTTTGCCAATGCTTCCACAAATAGCTACAAGCGTCTGGTACCCGGTTTTGAAGCGCCTGTTATGCTGGCCTACTCTGCACGTAATCGTTCAGCTTCTATTCGTATTCCTTTTGTCAGCAATCCAAAAGGCCGCCGTATCGAAGTCCGCTTTGGTGATTCCACTGCAAATCCTTATTTATGCTTCTCGGCCTTTCTGATGGCCGGCCTTGATGGCATCAAGAACAAGATTCACCCGGGTGAAGCTATGGACAAAGACCTGTATGACTTGCCAGCGGAAGAAGAAGCCAAGATCCCGCAGGTTTGCTATTCTTTTGATCAGGCATTGGATGCACTCGACGCGGATCGCAAGTTCCTGACCGAAGGTGGCGTATTCACTGATGATATGATTGATGGTTATATTGAACTTAAAATGGAAGAAGTCACGCGCCTGCGCATGACTACTCACCCGGTTGAGTTCGATATGTACTATAGCCTGTAATCAACCAAGTAATTCTGGTGACTAAAAACGCCCCCTATTGGGGGCGTTTTTTATTATAATGGCTTATACTTCATAAACAGGGAATTTTCCAGGAGCATGTCACTACCATGAAGTTATCAGCCATTATTCTATTGACGGTTCTGTGCAGCCTGAGTGTTCAGGCAGAAATATATCGCTGGACCGACGAATCCGGTAACGTTATTTATTCCGATCAGCCACAAAAAGGCGCTGAGGAAGTCCACTTGCCGGGTCTTACGTCCTATAGCAGCCCTGCTATCAAAGAATCTCAAAGCAACACGTCTGACAATGATAACAATGGCGCGCAAAAATATACCTCATTCAAGATCAACAACCCGGTAAACGATGCCACTATTCGGGACAATACCGGCCGTGTCGAGGTGAATATCGACGTCACTCCAGCATTAAAAGAGGGTGACCTGATTGTATTTGATCTTGATGGGCAAATATTCAAAGCCAGTGGCCCCAATTATGCCTTCACTAATGTCGATAGAGGTACCCATACTCTCAAGTCCTATATCGTCGGCGAGGATGGTAAAACCCTCAGTGCAGTCGCCACCACCCAGTTTCATATGAAGAAAGCCTCTGTTGTGAAAAAGGCTAATTAAGGGCATTGATAGAATAAAAGTAGTACCCACCCCTCCAGTATTTCGCACTATTATGGTGCATTAGTGTATAATATAGTGCAGTAGACTCTTTGCACTGGCATTAACATGTCCGCATGCGCCGATAGCATCATTTTGTCTATCCTCTATCTAACTGTTTTTTAACACTATTTACTACATATTCTGTGGCTTGTTTAAAAATTATACGCCGATATGGATTTGTGGAGTAGTTTTTGCAAGTAGGTTTCCATGCAAGCATTTACCACATCTACACCCCATGATTTGATGCAAAGAAGGATCATGGAGAACATGAGCACTTCGATAATGGTACTGGATCAGTCGATGATGGTGCTTTATATCAATCCAGCCTGTGAAATGTTGTTAGAGATCAGTCGTCGCAAGGCGTGTGGAAAATACTGGACTCAGCTGGTGTTTGACAGCCAGGCGCTGACCGGGCGCATGCAGGAAGTGATCAAGCAGGGTCATCCGTTCACCGAGCGCGAGGTTCAGCTAGAAGTTTACGGAAACAGATTCATAACAGTGGATTGTAGTGTGACACCTTTATACGAACCAAACTCAGATCCGAGCTTGCTGGTCGAATTGCAATACATGGAGCGTCAATTGCAGATCAACCGCGAGGAAAACCTGATTTCGCAAAGCCATGCGGTACGGGCACTGGTCAGGGGGCTTGCGCATGAAGTTAAAAACCCCTTGGGTGGTTTACGCGGTGCTGCACAACTACTCGAACGTGAACTCGATAGTGATGAGCTGAAGGAATATACGCAAATCATCATTAGTGAAGCCGATCGATTACAG
This sequence comes from uncultured Gammaproteobacteria bacterium, assembly GCA_963807455.1. Classification (GTDB taxonomy): domain Bacteria; phylum Pseudomonadota; class Gammaproteobacteria; order JAADHQ01; family JAADHQ01; genus JAADHQ01. Next base: position 1,951 of record CAWECS010000015.1, read on the forward strand.
CAGCTGGTTGATCAAATGCTTGGGCCAAGGACACTGCCAAACAAAAGCATGGTGAACATTCATCATGTGCTGGAAAGGGTGTATGCCTTGATCAAGGTTGAGGTTGGCAAGGATATTGAAATTGTGCGTGATTATGATCCGAGTATACCGGAGGTCTACGCCGATGCGGATCAGCTCATACAGTCAACACTGAATCTGGTTAGAAATGCGATTCAGGCCATGGGCGATCACGGCAAACTGGAATTACGCACACGCAGTAAACGACAATTTACGATAGGTCATCAACGTTACAAGCTGGTGGCGTTGATAGAAGTGATTGATAACGGCCCGGGTATCCCGAGAGAAATGCTTGACCAGATATTTCTGCCAATGATTACTGGCAGAGCCGACGGCACCGGTCTGGGTTTGTCCATCGCTCAATCGATGATCAATCGTCACAACGGATTAATTGAATGTAGTAGCAAACCGGGTAAAACAGTATTTCGGATATTACTTCCGCTGGAGAAAATGCATGCAAAAGGGTGATCAAGTTTGGATCATAGATGATGATCGTTCAATACGATGGGTACTGGAAAAGTCACTGGAAAAATCCGGTATGGAAGTCAGCAGTTTTGCAGACGGCTCACGTATTCTGGAGAAGCTGGAAACTTCCACACCCAAGGTCATCATTAGTGATATTCGCATGCCAGGCATTGATGGTATCAGCCTACTGGAAAAAATTAATCAGAAATACCCGCAAATACCGGTCATTATAATGACGGCGCATTCAGATCTGGATAGTGCGCTTTCAGCTTATCAGGGCGGCGCATTTGAATACTTGCCAAAACCATTTGATATTGATGATGCGGTAGACCTGATCAGGCGCGCAATACAATTTTTTGACGAACAGGAAATAACCGAGCCTGTAGATCTGGATGATGAAACGCCGGGTATCATTGGTAAAGCACCGGCCATGCAGGAAGTCTTCAGGGCCATCGGACGTTTGTCCAGTTCAAACATTACTGTACTCATTAATGGTGAATCCGGTACCGGCAAGGAGCTGGTTGCCAAGGCATTGCATGTTCATAGTCCACGTGCCAACAAACCTTTTATCGCTATCAATACCGCTGCCATACCACGGGACCTGCTAGAGTCTGAATTATTCGGACATGAAAAAGGTGCCTTTACCGGCGCACAAAGTATGCGTAAGGGTCGATTTGAACAGGCCGATGGTGGCACTCTGTTTCTTGATGAAATAGGTGATATGCCGGCAGAATTACAAACCCGTTTGTTACGAGTACTGGCAGACGGAGAATTTTACCGTGTTGGTGGGCACACTCCGATCAAGGTCGATGTGCGCATAATTGCCGCAACGCATCAGAACCTGGAAGACAGAGTCAAGAGCGGTGATTTCCGTGATGACCTGTTCCACCGGCTTAATGTCATTCGTATTCATATTCCCTCGTTGCGCAATCGCAGAGAAGACATACCTTTGTTGAGCGAATTTTTTCTCAAGCAAGTGGCGCAGGAGCTCGAAGTTGACCCAAAAGTCATACGGCCCGAAGTCTACACATACTTGATGACGCTCGACTGGCCTGGCAATGTAAGGCAACTGGAAAACACTTGTCGTTGGTTAACCGTCATGGCTTCCGGCCGAGAAATACACATTGATGATCTACCGCCTGAATTAAGCTCTACTCAAAGCAATGAAATGAGTTCAGGTGATGACTGGGAGTCCGCGCTAAGACATTGGGCAGATCGAACATTAGGCAGTGGAGAAAATGATTTGCTCAGTGTTGCTACACCCAACTTTGAACGCATACTGATAGAAACCGCGCTTAAACATACCAGTGGTAAAAAACAGGAAGCGGCAAAACTATTGGGCTGGGGAAGAAACACGCTGACACGCAAGATCAAGGAACTGGAATTATAAGTAACCGTCATGTAGAGGCGCACATGCTAATTATTAAATACAATGCTGGAAGTGAGAAACAGCATGTCGATGGTTTATAATTAATTTCAGTAGGGAAGTTTTTATTAATTAGTTTAGCTATATTTTTCCATCCACCGGGTAACTACGCTAACACCCATGACCATACTGGTAATAGCCAGTAGAGATTCCATCGACAGGGTGGATATACCGCTTAAGCCCTGGCCAATATTACAACCATACGCCATAATTGCGCCCAGACCCATTAATGAGCCTCCCAATAGCGCCAGTTTTACCATGCCCCTTGCCGGAGTAGTGATTTTAAATTGTCCTGACAGTAACGCGAGCAAAAAAGACATCACTGCGGTAGCCAGCACAAATGAAAGCGCAAAAGATAAAACTGGTTTTTGAGCAGTGACAAAAAAATAACCAATACGTGCTAGAGGTCCTGATAGAGACATAGCTGATGGTTTGACTGGATTAAAGTCATCTTGCGCCAGCGAACCGGTTACATACCAACTGAAAACAACCAGAGCACCGATAATGAGACCAACAGTCAGCATGGTTTTATCACGACAGTTTTGCCAGCTTTTATAGATAATTAATAGTAAACTTGCAGCTACTATCAGTAGTACTAGCCATTGTGGTAATGACAATATAGAAGCAATACCTGCGTCCGTTATTAACTCAATAGCGGTATAACCTGTCAGTTGAATCCGAATCGGTTCAAGCAAGCCAAACTGGCTAATACTGGCAATAAGGATAAATGCAAACAGGGCAATGAGCGAATGTATACTGCCTTCCATGGTTTTAACCAGTGTACGCGCAGCGCAACCACCGGCCAGGGTTGCACCTATACCAAAAATAAAGCCCCCAAATACTGCGCCAAACCAGTCCAGGGTACTGTTGCGATAACTTGAATCTGCGATGGCAACCACCTCAAGTATCTCTAATAACTGGGTGCCACTAATGGCAACCAGCAGGGCAGCTGCAAAAGCCAGGGCCTGGCGATAATCCTTGATCAGTATTAAATTGCTAATGGCCGCAACCAGGCAAAATCGAAAGCGTTGTAGCATGAATGCGAAGACAGCACCCGCTACAAGTCCGCCACCCACTAACCAGGAATTGAATTCATTCATATTATTGCCCTGATTATAAATGATTTAAAGTCATTGACTATGCCAGTTGTTATGCAGGCAAATAATGAATCTATTTAAACATCCTATAACCGCAAATGCGATGTTAGCAAGGCTGATTGTACATAACGCTTATGGACGATTAAGCAAAGCAGATTGAACAGTGGTCTAACAGAGGCAATGCATAGAAAAACAAGGGCCAGATCGATGTTATCATCTGGAATTAAAATATCTGCGCACTAGGCCTGATTTACCGGTGATGCCGCCAGGATTCGCTCCATCATATTTTCAAGTGCCACAAGACTATTCGCCATGGCGCTGTCATCATGTTCATTTAATTCCAGTTCTATTTTTTCTGCCAGTTCGGATAGTTTGAAATAACCAAAACCACCTCCCAGGCCCTTCAGGTCATGTAACTTCGCCTTCAATGTCACTTGATCATTCTGTGAATAGGCTTCCTGTAAAGTTTGTACAATTTTAGGCAGGTCCTTGTGAAAATTAATAACGAGATCAGCAAGTCCAGGATCATCCTCAATCAGACTCGAATAAATGGGCGTAGTATCTTTGTCAATATCATCAGGTTGAGTCAGGTATGTCTTTATCGTTGAGTTGAACTCATGCCGATCTATTGGTTTGGATAAAAAACCATTACAGCCTGCCGTCTGATAACGTTCACGATCATCGGTCATGGCATTTGCAGTGAGTGCCAGGATGGGTACTTTATAATCATGTTCACGTAAGTATTTTACGGCTTGCATGCCATCCATGACCGGCATTTGCATGTCCATTAACACTAGATCGAATGTGTTTGACAGCGCCTTTTCTACTGCTATCTGACCATTTTCAGCTATTTCGACCTGAGTGCCTAGACGACGTAAGTGATGAGATATCAATTTCTGGTTAGCCTCGACATCTTCTGCCAATAATACTCGACCGCACACCAAGTCTATATTCTCAGTTAATGCGCTGACTTCAGTGGTAGGTATGTCATTGTTGCTATTGATCCACTGCGAATCTTTGGACACTGGTGTTTTTGCTTTCAGAGTAAAACAACTACCACGATTGGGTGAGCTATCGACGATGATATCACCACCCAGCTTCAGTGCCAGCTGCCTCGACAAATATAAACCCAGTCCGGTGCCACCATATTTTCGAGTAGTAGAAGAATCTGCTTGAGAGAACGCTTGAAATAACTTGGCTGCCTGTTCCTCATTCATGCCAATACCGGTATCAGAGACTTCAAAGCAAACTTGTTGCTGTTCGCGTTTATAACCAACCCGAATAGTGACACTGCCCTCATGGGTAAACTTGATGGCGTTATTGACCAAATTTAATAATATCTGTTTGATGCGAACAGGGTCAGTAATGATGTCGGACGGCAATGGAAAGTCATACTGCAGACGCAGTGCAATACCTTTTTCCTGTGCATGCAGCATCGTAATCGATGTAATACTGTCAAGCATGGGAAAAAGGCCCATGGGCAAGCGTTCAATTTCAAGCTTGTTGGCTTCCACCTTGGATAAATCCAGGATGTCATTAATAATAGTCAGCAGGTGTTTTCCAGAATCGATGACCGTATTCACAGCATCGACCCGATCAGATAATGTTTGGTCGTTATCTAGCAATGATTCTGAGAATCCAATAATAGCGGTTAAAGGTGTGCGGATCTCATGACTCATATTAGCGAGGAAGACACTTTTCGCATTATTTGCCTGTTCCGCGTGCTCCTGAGCAGACTCTAGTTCAGCTGTTTTAGTAATGAGCTCCTGGTTAATATGCTCGATCCGCTTGAGCTGCTTTTCCCGTTCGCTCGTGCCACGAATGGTTTTTCTTATGACTATCCATGCAACAGCAATGCCCAGCAGTAACGCCAATGTTGATAGCGTAATCATTAGTTGTCGTGCTGATTGCTGATTTAGACGACCCTCTTCCACAGCACGATGGGCGGCTATCAATTGATATTTGTAGATCTCGTCAAGTGATTTCAGCACAGCATCCTGTGCGGGAATCGCTTGTTCGATGAGCAGCTTTTGCGCTTCAATAAGTTCCTCATCAAACGCAAGCTGCGAGATTTGACGTTGTACCGGCAGGGCTTTCCCAGTGAATTGTCCCTGTTCATCAAGCATTCTACGTTCTTCATCAGTGAGCGGTAATTCCAGCAATGCCAGACGCGCCTCGGCAAAACGAGATGCCATTTCATTCAATATTTGTGCTTCTTCATCGCGATCAAACGGATCTTCTAATAAAGTCATCTTCTGCATCGCAACAATACGAAATCGCGCTGCAGAATACATGGTGGTGGTATACTCAATCTTGGCCATATGATTGCTAACAATGCGGTTGGAATCCTGTTGTAAGGATTGAAGATTGGTCACACCAATAACCGTAACAAAAACGATTAATGCCAAGACAGCCGTGAACCCAACCACAAGCCCGATCTGGAACTTCAGGGTATTGCGAGACTTTTTGTCTTCGAGACGAATATCGGCTGCGAATGACTGGTTAGGCATGATGGTCAAACCTCAAAAAAATGGGCTAGTGTAAGAACATAACTTCATTTAAAAACAGTAAACTACAAGATTATTAACGGCTTTTTTCATTCTAGCTTGATGCATGCGCATAAGATCTAGCGGTTGCCAACTTGATAGTGGTTCATGCTGGTAGATGGTATGCCACAGCCGAGCTCTGTAAACAGTTGCAGATAACTTTTAGCGAACATAGATATTGTCCTTATAGTGGCTTACCGGCTTTAGTAGAGGAAAAGAATGGCTACTCTTGGTCTAGTATTATGTCAATTTAATCAATTGGTTAGTCGTGCAGGCTTATTATGCTTAGTGTCACGTACCTGTCTGTTTTATGGCTGAAATCAGTATCTGAAGCCATCTGTAGTTTGTAATAGTTTGCTATGCAGCACCCCATCTAAATCTTATTCTAGTCTAGCTAATAATAAATCATAGGGTGGAATGTTGGCTGCTTTCACTACATACAGTCAATATTAGCCACTGGTTATAAAGTTTTCAGTCACGAATGTGGGTCAATGTTTACAAAAGCATTATTATAATCAGCAACAATGATTCGAGCATAGATAGTGTGTTTTCAGTCAACCGAAGCTATCTATGCAAACACCGTGTCAGTGTTGTGCCAACTTGTTATTATATTGGTTTTCAATATTAGCATGCAGAGTAAGTGCACGACCATGCTGACTGACAATGACAATTTGCATTACCAGGTCAGGTCATCGGGTATTTGATAGTCTGCATAGGGATCATCTTCATCCGTTGAAGCTTGTGTGTCCTTGATTAAAATCACGCGTTTCTCATTGCGTTGCTGAATCTTTTCTGCAATGGCGAGAGGAACCAGTTCATAGCGGCCCTCTATGCGGGCGATGCCTAATTTACCTTGAGCGATTTGTTGCCGCATGTCGGCATTAATATAAATATTTTTGACTTTATTATTATGTTCAAAATGATAAGCGAGGTCGCAGCTATCATCACGTTTAACAAGATTCTGCATGATCAGTTGATTAATTTCAGCAGAAATGGATTTTTGTTGCGCCTGCGCCTGTTTTTTCTTGTTTAATTCACGATCAAGCCTGGCTTTTTGTTCAGCGGCCTGCTGAGCTTTAAGCTTACTTTCATCGACGACAGGGTGTTTTTTTGAACGCTGCTGCTTGTTCTTTTTTTGCTTTTCTTTTTGTGCTTTCTGCACTTGCTGCTTGGTGACAAGGCCAGCCTTCAGTAATTGATCCTGGAATGGGTTACTCATGCTAAACTCTCAATAATGTCTATGGTTTTTTATGTAACAGGGGCGCATCTTAATCTTATTTTTTAAATTAGTCATAAAGCATCCCCGCAAGCGAATCCTATATTAACAAATGAAGCCTAGTGACTATCAGTCATATGAATCAAATGAATAATATTGGATGGACTGGATACCCAGAAACCTTTGAAGCCTTCTGGCAGTGGTTCGATTTCATCACGTCTGACACAATGCTGTTCATGCAAGTATTGTGATGCCATATCGATATCATCAGTGACTACTTCAAGCCAGATTTCAGCCTGGCTGAGTCCCGCTATTTTATCGATCCACAAATTTTTATCGCCGAATTGAAAAGTCACGCCTTCAATATCATCATTGTTATTGAGTGTGATTTGTTCGAAGCCCAAAATGTCGCGATAGAATGCAACGGTATTTTCGTATTCATGCTCGGGTACCTTGATAGCAATATTATCACCAGGCTTGAATGTTGGTTTCATTATTCACATCCTCGTAGGTTCAGTGGTGGATGGCAGGAATAGTGAAATAACAATGTTATTATTAACTGCAAAATATCGAGTCCACGTGTGCTTCATGCATAGTCAGCTTAGCTTCCACACGCCTTGATGGATGAATTCAATCTTAGCGTACCGATCAGTTGTGCCAGCTCGGAGATCTCATGACGTCGCATGTATTCCATGATGCCTTGATTAATTTTGTGGCATACCAACGGGTCATAGAACAGTGCGGTGCCAATGCCGACAGCGGAGGCGCCGGCAATAATAAATTCCAGGGCGTCGGTGGCCGTGAGTATGCCGCCCTGCCCGATGATGGGGATATTATGATCACGGCAGACCTGATAAACCTGATGCACTTTCAGTAACGCCACCGGCTTGATGGCCGGACCGGACAGGCCACCCTGGTTATTGCCAATAACGGGGGTGCGTTCCTCGACATCAATGGCCATACCCATTAACGTGTTAATCACCGCGAACGCATCGCTGCCGGCTTCAATGCAACGACGGGCATTATCGGCAATATCAGTCTGGTTGGGCGACAGTTTGGTGATCAAGGGTTTGTTAGTGACCTGCCGGCAAGCCGCAACTACACGCGCTGACATTTCTGGGTCATTACCAAAGGCGACGCCGCCTTCCTTAACATTGGGGCAGGAGATATTAATTTCGATAGCATCAATGGGTGAATCATCAAACTTGCGCGTGACTTCAACGTATTCTTCAATCGTAGAACCGGAGACATTGGCGATAAAACGCGTCTCATCAAAGTCCAGTTCCGGCAAGATGGCATTGACGACATGATCAACCCCCGGATTTTGCAGACCTATGGCATTCAACATGCCCTCCGGTGTTTCATAGACTCGATGCGGAGCATTGCCCAGACGGGCTGCGCCGGTGGTGCCTTTCAGGCAAATGGCGCCTACGTCACGGTTGCTAAACCCCTGAATGCGGGTATATTCCTCGCCGAAGCCGACGCAGCCGGACAGCAATACCAGCGGGGTACTAAAAGACATACCGCAAAATTCACTGGCCAATGGTTTATTATTCGGGTTACTCAAGAGACCGCCTATCGTGTAATCTGTTATCAGCCTATTTTCGCATAAGCCTGTATCGCAGCGCCAAGGAGAGTTGATGTTTAATATTGTCCTGTTTGAACCTGAGATTCCCCCTAATACCGGGAATATCATACGCTTATGTGCGAATACCGGTAGTAGCCTGCATTTGATCAAGCCATTGGGTTTTGAGCTGGATGACAAACGCCTGCGGCGGGCGGGACTGGACTATCATGAATTTGCCAGTGTGCGCGTCTATGATCATTATCAGGACTACCTGCAAAGCCAGCAGCCGGCGGTGATTTATGCCTGTACCACCAAGGGCAGTCAGGATTATTCCAGCATCCGCTACCAGCCGGGTGATACAATGCTGTTTGGACCGGAAACCCGTGGTTTGCCTCAGGTTATTCGTGAAAGCCTCAAGACAGAACATAATATTCGCATTCCCATGCTCGCTGACAGTCGCAGTCTGAACTTGTCGAATGCCGTATCAGTGATATTGTTCGAAGCCTGGAGACAACAAGGTTTTGAAGGTGCAGTTTAGTTTGGCTATCGTTACAGCACCTGTAGTGGAGATTAAAGATGAACATCATAGATGAACCTGAAAACAAACTGGAAAGCCTGTTGCGACTGGCCACCACCGAACCCGCGCATCGTCCGGAGTTCTGTAAAGTATTAATGCAGTCACCACTCATTGTGTTAGGTGAGTCAGGTGATCAACTCGAGGGTGAGAAAAACCTCGAGGAAGGCAGTAGTTTATCGATACAGCATTGGGAAAAAGAAGATGGCTCCAGTGTGATCCCGGTATTTACCTCGCTTGAAGCAATGCAAGCATCGATTGAAGCAGATGAAAGCTATCTTGAAATACCGGCACAGGCGCTGTTTGAAATGACCCTCGGTACAGTATTAATGCTGAATCCCGATTCCAAATTTGGCAAGGAGCTGTTACCGGAAGAGATAGAGTCCTTACTGGCAGGCGGGCTTGGGCAGCACGCGATCGAAAGAACGATTCCAGAGCAGACAGAAGTTATGATTGGCGAGCCAGAGCAATATCCCGCGCGTTTGGTAGATTCATTGACGACATTGTTTAGTAAACATAATAATATCAAGGCCGCTTACCTGGGACTGATTCATGATGCCGGGCAGGATGAGCAACCCAACCTGATTATTGGTTTGCAGGGCGAAGGTGATTTAAACGCCGTGATACAGGAAGCCGGCGCCGTAGCCTGGGACACCACCGAGGAAGATGAAGCTGTGGATTTTATGATCATAGAACAGGGTGACGAGGGTATTGCCGAATATTTCTTTAACGAAACAAAGCCTTTCTATGAAAGACGCTGGGGCTCAAAAATGGAACCGTATAAAGAACCCGGCCAGGCCTGAGTCAGTAGCTAGACAAATGGATACACGCTCCCAATGGAGAAAACTTGTTATTCATGCAATGTCCTATTTTAATTATTACTTCATCCTGAATGGTTACCTGTCATGAGCGGTTGCTGCGGTGATGATTGTTCAATAGAAAACCTGCATCAACGCCAACGCGGTACCTTACGCGCGGTGTTGCTGATTAATGTGTTCATGTTTGTCATTATTGCCGGCGCAGCACTCGTTGGTCATTCGTCGGCACTGTTATCCGACAGTCTTGATAACCTGGGTGATGCACTGACCTATATGCTCAGCTTGTATGCCGTCAGTCGTGGGCCTGTAGTCAAGGCGCGTGTTGCCATGTTCAAAGGGGTATTGATATTTCTTGGCGCCTGCGCAGTAATCGGGCATATAATTTATAAATTATTTGTGCCGAGCATGCCGGTGTTCGAAATCATGAGTATCTTCAGTTTAATCGGATTGCTGGGGAATTCACTATGCCTGTATCTACTTTGGCGTCATCGCCATGAAGACGTCAACATGAGTTCAGTATGGGAATGTTCACGAAATGATATTGCGGCCAACCTCTCTGTGTTGCTCGCCTCACTGGCAGTCTGGCTCACGGATTCCGGATGGCCCGATATTATTATCGCCAGCGCCCTGGTGGTGATGCTGATGCGCTCCGCGCTCCGCGTGATGACTTCGGCGAAAAAAGAACTAGATAGCCATTCGAAATAAACGTGGACAGAGAACAATTGTGTCTAATGCTAAAGTTTATTGTTATCTGATCCATATTTGTTGAAGCCTGATTTTTTCTATCTTACTACCCGTTAAAGAAGGCTTGAAGATCGAACAGTGAAATTTTATAGTATATAAATAAATATAAAATAATAGACAGATTTTAAACTTTCAGAAATGATTATTTTCTGTCTAATTGATAGTTAGTATCTTGGAAGAAATATGAACATAAGACCAGTAACACAATACGATGTAGATAATGATAGTTCTCTTGTTGCGTCTTTAGCCAATTTTTATCTTAAAGAAAAAGAAAGTGAACTGCCCGAATGGTTTTCTAGAACACTTAATAATTCTGAATTTATTAAGCGCGTAGATAGTCCTGGGTTCTCAAACTATTTGTGCGAAATTGATGGTTCTTCAGGTGTAATATGCTAACAAGAATATTAAAATGGACAAATTAAAGCGTCGCTCCTATAGCCACGCCACTTTAATTTGCCAGTTATTTAGCGTTATGGCATGTTAAAGTTGATACGTGACGGAGAAGATTATCTTAATGAAAAAAGCTATATGGATATTAATTTTAAGCATTTATGCCAATACAGCTATGGCAGAAAATATGACTGATAAGTTAATAGTTACCATAGTAAACAAAAAACTACCGATAGTTTTATATAAACTCAAAAACAAGCCTTGGGACATAGGCGTATACAGCTTGTCTGTAAATAAGGCTGGAGGAGCCAGATTCTCTAGTACCGATAAACATTTAATTCTTACTTTACCATTACAATTAATTGTAAATGGAAAAATAAATCAAAATTTATTGGGCACAAATATAACTATTGCTTGTAAATCCAGAGTTACAACAGATGGGAGGCTTTATATTGAACCAAAATTTAAAACAAAAGGCTCTAATGCTAACGTTTCAATATCTGTCCCAGTCCCAGAGTCTCAGTTAAATTGTGATGGACTACTGATCCCAATTAAGCCTTTTCTTGAAAAAGTTATCTCGGATAATAAGTCAAAATGGGAAAATGACATAGAATCAGAAATTTATAAACTGTTTCAACAAGTAGGACTTTAGTAAAAGAGAATCAAAAGTGGAGTCAGATAAATAATAGGGGACAGACCACGTTTCTCAGTAGGTGGTCAGCTGTCGATTTACAAATAAGAACCAAACGACCGCTATTGGTCCATTCTGTTGAAAAACTCCTAATAGTTGGTGGATGTCTGCATACACCGTTACAATTGACTCAATTACAACATGATAACGAGACCCATGGGACGCGTATATCATACTGTCATATGAAAATAGAATGAAAAGAATGAAAACATTATCATCAAATGAATCACTACTTGAAGGTGAGTGGATAGTTAAAGATGACCAAATTACATCTAATGAGGCATGTGGAAGAATCGAATGGCTAGTATCAGATATACTAAAATTAGTTAGAGTTGATAGATCCACATGGGAAAAACTATATCAAGACCCTAAAGATAAACGATATTGGTTATTATATTACCCATATTCAGAAATGCATGGGGGCGGACCTCCAAGTTTAATGGAAATATCCTATAAAGAAGCAGAAATAAGGTTCAATGCAAAAAACACATAAATCATGATAACGAGACCCATGGGCCGTGGTTATCATACTGTTATATGCGGAAATAAAGACAAACTTTAAAAGATGAGGGAATATTAAATGTACATATGGATTATTATAGGTTTATTTATTATCAGTGCAGTTATCTGTCATCTCGTCGCCAAAAATAGAGGGACTAATGCTGTATTTTGGGGTGTTATGGGAGCTGTATTTGGACCGTTAGCAATACCTTTCGTTTTTTTTTCAAAAAGAAATAGCAACACTTGAAAACGAGTAGGATGTTTAACATTAGTCAACACATAACTAGTCGTTTGAATCACACGGGTTCCGGCCATGCCCGGACTTCGAAAAAAACGCTGCGCCATTTAACCAGACGTTATATTCTACAATTAAAAAAGGCACAAAATGGAAGTAAGTTTATCAACAGATAATAGGTTAATCGCACCAATCATAATTCTTCTTGTAACAACAATACCAGTAAAATTAGGCGCTAGCTTAGTGGGGCGTCAAATACAAGTATAGGCGCATGCGCAATAGCCGTCGTTCTAGGTATTTTATCGACTATGGTTATTTTTAACACGTTAAAAGGCTTCATAAGCTTAATTGCATTATTTATTTCTTTATCAGTAGTGTATTGGCTAGTATTAAAACCATCATTTATCTCGTCATTTGGTTTAACTATTCTTGTTATGCTTATTCAGCTTGGTGTAATTCAAGGCCTATCAAAAATTGGTGGCAGGGTGTTTCGTAAGCAAAATGAATGTAACAAGAAAATCAACCTGACAAATATTTCAGTGGGCAAAACCCACCCATTGAAATATTTGTAGGTTATTTAGTCGTTAGATTTCAATTATAGGATAGAGAATCTATAATATAGACAGTAGTTTAAGGAGAGAAATGATGTCTACCGCAAAAGATCAGATAAAACAGGTACTTGAAAATCAACCTGATGATAGCTCATATGATGAACTCTTGCGTGAGCTGGCTTTTAAACGCATGGTTGATAAAGGTCTGGCAGATTTTCAATCGGGTAAAACCATTAGTAATGAGGAGCTAGAGCATAGAATCAAATCATGGCAAAAATAACATGGACGAGTGAAGCTTCACGATGGTTAAAGGACATACATGACTATATCGCTGAAGATAACCTAGTAGCTGCTTCAAATGTGGTTAATGGAATATATAGCAAGGCTCAAATCTTAAAAGAATTCCCGGAAATTGGTTATAAGTATGAGCATGAGTCAGGAGAGGACATCAGGATTCTTCTGTATGGTCATTAGCGAATAACATATTTAATAACTCATAAAAATGAGATAGTCATTTTAGGTGTATTTCATGGTGCACTTGATATTGACAAATACCTTATATAGCTTGAAATCTAACAAATCACTCCACCTGACAAAAGGGGCTAACGCACCTTTCGCAGGTGTGTTCAGACGTTAGCGATGTGATAATTTAAAATACATGATGAAAGAAAATAATAATTTATGCATTCTAGTTATTCTTGAAAGAATAAAAGATGAAATGAATCGCATTGGATTTTGGCTAGATAATCCACCGAATTTAGCATCGAAAGTCATATCAGGTGAAATTCGATCATATTTAGATGCTCCATCTTTTGAATTATGGCTGCAATGCATTTTCATCCCTAATGCTATTAACGCAGCCAATAATAATACACTACCTAAACATAGCCAGGTTGGCTCAATGGCAATGAAAGAATATAATTATCACAGCAATGATAAAGAAGCCCAACAATTAATAAAACTACTAGAAGAGTTTGACTATCTCATTGAAAACAAATTACGCTAAAATATGATAACGAGACCCCGGGTCTCGTTATCATACTGTTAATATCCGGAAAAAACCGAAAGGGTAAATTTAATATGACCTCAAAATTTATAGAAATACTGATAATGGAAGGCATAGCAGTTTTATTCTTTATTTTTGCCTATTTAATTGGTGCTAGAAATAAGTTGGAATTAATCGCAGGCTATAATGAGCAGACAGCATCAAAAGTCAAAGATAAGAACGGGCTAAAACGGCTAATTACCCGTTTATGTATATTGACGGGAGTAGGCTCAGCCCTTATGCCAATAATTACTCATTTCTCATCTAATTATCCCGATGGATTAGCGTATAGCATAGGTGGCTATGGTGGTTTTATTTTAGGTGTGATTGGGATGGTCGCACTTCAGTCGAAAGACTATACCTCCTAAGATGGTTAGTAAAATATATCGCTAACAAACACATAAAGCTGACCCGATGGGACGTAGCACCTTTTAAAAATATGGGTACAATAACAATTTGTAATCTTTTAGCTTTCCCTGCAATTTTTCGTGGTCAGCTTAAGTAAACGTTAATTCACTGAATGTCCGCTTTGTCACGCTGCAGAATTTCGACATAGCTTTATCGAAAGACTGCTATAGGGTGGCAGCAGGCTCGAGTTGCTCGAAAGCAGAATAGCTGCTTCTGATTGATAGTTGACTATAGTACTCGACAGACTTTATAAATGTTTATCAACAGCCAAACTAGAAACGTCGTTTGATGCGATACACAGCAAGCACGCGTTGTAGCCAGTCAATGGTTCTGACAGATGATTTACCGGGACAGCTGACCATGGAATATTTTCCCATGACACTGCTTTTGGCAGCCGTGTATTCAATAAAATCTTCAGCCGTACTGATGTCACGTTGGTAACGTGCATATTGTTGCTGGAGGTGAGCGCTGGCAAAAAGACCGGTTAATTTTTCACCTTCGCTGTCTATTACACAGGTGGAGTCACGAACATAACTCATTAGGTATTGTATTTCATGGCGCTTGTTACTGGCGATATCAGCAGTGCTAGGCAGTTGAAATGCTAGCAGCAAAGACAAGAAGCAGATTTTTTTAATTATCAGCGCCATTCACAAGCGCCCGGCCTGCATGGCAAGAAAAGCAGTTTTGGCGGACTGTTCCAGAGAGCAATTCCACTTATAGGCCTGATTGATGGTTTCACCCTGAGCATAGATACCATGGCCTTTAACGATCGCGAGTTTGTGATGGCTCAAGGCATGCGCCACCATGGCTGGAGACTCGGACAGATAATCCTGATAGGTGATATTTAAAACCGGCACATGCGGAAAATAATACTGGCCCTCAAAATCCACCGGAGAGAAATCCTTGCCATCCAGGGTCAGGGCGACGCAATACGGGCCATGACTATGCAGTACGGCGCGTGTAGTTGAATTTTTTTGATAAACAGCAATATGCAAGGGCGCATCCAGTGAGGCGCCCTCCCCGGTCTCGCCATTGATATGGCAGGCGATCAGATCTGATTCTGTCAGCGTATCCGCACAGCAGCCAGTGGGCGTGACCCAGATGGTCTCGCCATCACGCGCCGAGGCATTGCCACTATGTGAATCATTCAGGCCATATTGTCGTAACCACTGGTAGTGCTGTACCAGATCCTGCTTTATAGTCATTATTGATACCCGGGCTGCGTGCTTGCGCTACAGTTTGATGCAAAGTCAGGCCTGGTTCAATAGGTTGTCGCGGCCTGATGCTGGCTTGACAGCTGCCAGCACAAGGCAAATTGACGCTGGAGACTCGGAATATTAGCGTCTTCACTATTTGAAAAAGGCATGATCAACCCCATATCTACCTATTGGTGTGATCAACAATCGAGAAAATCACCATCCTGCGTGGAATTTATAGCTAATTTCACCGTAAAATTCGTGTACAATCACGCACTTCCGGGTATTTGAGGACAGCACAGTGGAACAATTTCGGGGTACAACCATTCTTTCTGTTCGTCGCAATGGCTATGTGGTCATTGGTGGTGATGGACAGGTGAGCCTTGGCAATACCGTGATGAAAGGCAATGCCCGTAAGGTACGTCGTTTATACCATGACAAGGTGCTGGCCGGCTTTGCTGGTGGCACGGCCGATGCATTTACCCTGTTTGAGCGTTTTGAAGGCAAGCTGGAAACCCATAGTGGCAACCTCACCCGCGCAGCCGTGGAAATGGCCAAAGACTGGCGTACTGACCGCGCGTTGCGACGTCTGGAAGCACTGTTAGCAGTGGCGGATGACAAGGCATCACTGATTATTTCCGGTAATGGTGATGTCATTGAGCCCGAGGACAGCCTGATGGCAATCGGTTCCGGTGGCCCGTTTGCACAGTCGGCCGCGCGCGCCTTGCTCGACAATACCACGCTGGATGCACGCACGATCGTCGAAAAAGGCTTGGGTATCGCTGCAGATATCTGCATTTACACCAATCATAACCGTACTATCGAATCACTGGATTACACTGAAGAATCATGAAAACAGTGGTTGCAGCAGGAGTAAACTATTCATGTCGGAAATGACGCCCAGAGAAATCGTTCAGGAACTCGATAAGCATATTGTTGGCCAACATGAGGCTAAACGCGCGGTTTCCATTGCCTTGCGAAATCGCTGGCGGCGTATGAATGTAGAGCCATCATTACGCGCTGAGATTACCCCCAAGAATATATTAATGATCGGCCCCACCGGTGTCGGCAAGACCGAGATTGCACGGCGCCTGGCGAAGCTGGCCAATGCACCTTTTATCAAGATTGAAGCGACCAAGTTTACAGAAGTAGGCTATGTTGGTAGGGATGTTGAGTCGATCATCCGCGATCTTGTCGATTTCTCGATAAAAATGACCCGTGAAGTTGAGATGGACAAGGTCAAGCACAGGGCCGAGGATGCCGCTGAGGAGAGAATTCTCGATACCCTGTTGCCCATGCCCAAGGCAGAGTTCGGTTTTAGTGAGGATCAGCCCGCTGAAGCGGATTCTGATACCAGGCAGAAATTACGTAAAAAATTGCGTGAAGGCCAGCTGGATGAACGAGAAATAGAGATTGAAGTGTCAGCTACGCCTGTGGGCGTGGAAATTATGGCACCACCCGGTATGGAGGACATGACCAGCCAGTTGCAAGGCTTGTTTCAAAACATGTCCAGTGGGCGAACCAGTAAACGCAAAGTGAAAGTACTGGAAGCGAGAAAACTGCTGGTGGATGAAGAAGCCGCCAAAATGATTAATGAAGACGATCTCAAATTAACGGCTCTCGAAATGGTTGAACAGAACGGCATTGTGTTTCTGGACGAAATTGACAAGGTCGCCAAGCGTTCCGAAACCGGTGGTGCCGATGTGTCGCGTGAAGGTGTGCAGCGCGACCTGTTACCCCTGGTTGAGGGCAGCACGGTGAACACCAAGTACGGCATGGTGAAGACTGACCATATCCTGTTTATTGCTTCAGGCGCCTTTCATTTGACCAAACCTTCTGATCTGATACCAGAATTACAGGGGCGTCTGCCGATTCGGGTTGAGCTCAAGGCTTTAAGTGTGGACGACTTCGTTCGCATTTTGACCGAGCCGGATGCCTCATTGACCGAACAATATACGGCTTTGATGAAGACCGAAGGTGTGACACTGGAATATACTGACGATGCCATCAAGCGTATCGCCGAAATCGCCTGGCAAGTCAACGAAAATACCGAGAATATTGGTGCTCGACGCCTACATACAGTGGTTGAACGCCTGTTGGAAGTTATTTCCTATGAAGCGCCGGACCACAGTGGTGAAACCATCACTATTGATAAAGATTATGTTAATCAACATCTAGGCGAGTTATCTCAGAACGAAGACCTGAGTCGCTACATATTGTAAGCAACTGGAGACAAGATAATGAGTAATCCAAAACCCACCGAGATCAACCTGCACCAGAAGTCACGAACACTGGAAATTGCATTTGATACTGGTGAAACGTTTAACTACAGTTGCGAATACCTGCGATGTTTCTCACCTTCCGCCGAGGTGCAAGGCCATGGACCGGGTGAAGAAGTACTGCAAACCGGTAAGGAATTCGTCAATATCGATAAAATAGAGCAAGTAGGCAATTATGCGGTTGCGCTGACATTTAGTGATGGCCACAGCACCGGTATTTACTCCTGGGAAACACTGTATAAACTGGGCAAAAACATGGAAGAGAACTGGAAGAATTACTTGCAGCGCCTGGAAGAAGCCGGTCACCAACGTAATGATGACCCAACAAAAATGCCGGGCAGCAATTTGGGCAAGCCACTACAATAGTATTGTTGGTACTGCTTGTTTCATGCCACTGAAATTGCTGACACTTCGTGTTTTAATAGGCATGAATCTATCGCAAACTGTGGACATCGGTTGCCTGGTGGCAATGGCGTTGTCCAGAATCGATCAGACATAATCAACCCATGGATAAAAAACCATGAATAACAAGCAACACGATGATGAAACAACGCATTTCGGTTACCAGAAAGTCAAGGTAGAAGAAAAGGCTAAAAAAGTAGCCGATGTATTTCATTCGGTTGCCGACCAATACGACGTCATGAATGACTTGATGTCGTTTGGTGTTCATCGTTTGTGGAAGCGCTATACCATTGAGTTGAGTGGTGTCCGCACTGGTCAGTCAGTTTTAGACATTGCCGGTGGCACGGGTGACCTGACAGCAAAATTTTCCTCCCTGGTTGGTCGTGAAGGCCAGGTCATACTCTCTGATATCAATGCATCGATGTTGAACAACGGGCGTTCACGTCTGATCGACAAGGGTATACTCGGTAATGTTGACTACGTGCAGGCCGATGCACAATACCTGCCATTTCCTGATAACAGCTTTGATTGCATTACCATCGCATTTGGCTTGCGCAATGTGACCGATAAGGATTTGGCGTTGCGCTCGATGTACCGCGTGTTAAAACCCGGTGGCCGTCTGCTGGTGCTGGAATTTTCCAAACCCGTAGCGCCCGGCCTTAAGTCGCTCTATGACCTGTACTCATTCAAGGTATTGCCACTGATGGGTAAACTGGTTGCCAATGATGAGGCCAGCTATCGCTATCTGGCTGAATCCATTCGCATGCATCCGGATCAGGCCAGCCTGAAGGAGATGATGGTTAATGCCGGTTTTGAACAATGTGATTACCATAACCTCAGCGGTGGTATTGTTGCCCTGCATCGTGGTTATAAATTCTGAATCAGTCGCAAAGGACTCATTAAAGTGAACCTGCCTGTTATTATCACCGCAGCACTCGAAGCCGCACTGAATCGCTATATTGAACTGGACCCGGATGGCAAGGCAAAAATGTCCAGACTGCAGGGCAAAGTCATCGCCATAGAACTATCAGGACTGGAGATGAGTGTGACTGTCATGCCCGGTTCTGAACGCGTGCATGTCATGTCCCATTATGATGGCGAAGTCGATACGCGCTTACGTGGCGCACCCTTTTCGCTATTGAGAATGGGTCTGGGAAAAAATTCCGAAGAACAGCTTTTTGCCGGCGATGTCGAAATCACAGGTGATACTGAGACAGGCCAGTTATTTAATCAGATACTTGAGCAGCTGGATATTGACTGGGAAGAGCACCTCTCACATATCACCGGTGATGTGATAGCACATCAGATTGGACGCGGCTTGCGTAGCCTGATGCAATGGGGTCACCAGATCGAAGACTCATTGCGACAGGATACAGCAGAATATTTACAAGAAGAAACACAACTGGTGGCGTCACGCGATGAAGTGGAAGCGTTCAATCAGGCTATCGATACATTGAGAAATGATGCAGAACGGCTGCAGGCACGCTGGCAACGATTGTATAATAAAATAATAAACACTCAACAAAATAATGCGGAACAGCAAACTTGATTAAACCGGCGCAATTAATTCACTTGCTGCATATCAACCGCGTGTTGGTCAGGCACGGCTTGGATGAAATTATATTTGCAGCACATCTGTTTCGTCCCATACGTTTTATGTTTTACCTGGCACCGTGGAACTGGTTTCGATTTACACGCGCACCGCGCGCACAAAGAATTCGCCAGTCACTGGAAGATCTTGGCCCAATTTTTGTTAAATTCGGCCAGATACTTTCAACCCGTCGCGATTTGTTGCCTGATGACATTGCCGAAGAGTTGGCAAAATTACAGGACCGGGTACCGCCCTTTCCAGGTGAGCAAGCCATTCGTATTATTGAAAAAACCTATAATAAAAGTATAACGGAAGTTTTTTCAGAGTTTGATGTAAAACCACTGGCATCAGCATCTATTGCCCAGGTGCATACGGCCACTTTGCATGATGGCAGCCAGGTCGTCGTCAAGGTGCTCAGGCCAGATATAGAAAAAATTATCCGTCGTGACCTGGCTTTATTGTATTACATCGCCGGGCTGGCGGAGAAATATTGGCAGGACGGCAAGCGTTTGCGTCCACTTGAAGTTGTCGACGAGTTCGAAAAAGTTATATTCGATGAGTTGGATCTGGTCAGGGAGGCCGCCAACGCCACTCAGCTGCACCGTAATTTTGAACAGTCCGATATGTTGTATGTGCCGGAAATTTACTGGCCCTATGCTAAACGTAATGTCATCGTCATGGAACGTATACACGGTACTCCCATTGGCGAGGTTGACAAACTTCGGTCACTGGGTATCGACATGAAACGACTGGCGGAACATGGCGTAGAGATTTTTTATACCCAGGTTTTCAGTCACAACTTTTTCCATGCTGATATGCATCCAGGTAATATTTTTGTTTCTGATGAAGGACAATATATCGCCGTTGACTTTGGCATAATAGGCACGCTGACATCTGATGATCAACGTTACCTGGCAGAAAATTTACTGGCATTTTTTAATCGTGACTATCGTCGTGTGGCCGAGCTACATTTACAGTCAGGATGGGTGCCATCAGATACACGCGTGGATGAATTTGAATCAGCCATACGTGCTGTCTGTGAGCCTAACTTTAATCGTCCCCTTAAAGAGATCTCATTCGGCCAGGTATTGCTACGACTGTTTCAAACAGCAAGACGTTTCAATATGGAAGTACAACCGCAACTGGTGCTGTTACAAAAAACATTGTTGAATATAGAAGGACTGGGCCGACAGTTATACCCGGATCTGGATTTATGGACGACAGCGAAACCGTTTCTGGAACGCTGGATGAAAGAGCAAATAGGAACGACCGCATTCCTGAAACGCATGCGAAGTAATTTGCCAGCGTGGTCGGAAAAATTACCGGAAATACCCGCGCTGACACATGATTTTCTCAGCAAGGCAGTAGAAGGCAAACTGCAAATTAACTACAAATCAGCAGAGCTGGACAAGCTTCGAGTTGATATTAATAAAAATAATACCAGAGTAGTGACTGCCATTGCCGCTGCAGCTTTTATCATCGGCGCTGCTATTACATTAGCGTTCACGAGTTCATCAGCATCGTACTGGCTCGGTTTACCCGTCAGTAGCTGGGTATTTGCATCAATAGGGATTTCACTGTTCTTAGTCAGTTGGTTAAGAGATCGCGATTGAAACTTTCTAATCCATGATGACCTGATATTCTTGTAAACAGTCAACTTGTATTGAGTATTGCGAAAACAAAAAACCGGCTTGACCATATGCCATGTTTTTATAAAAGCGGGTAATGATTCAGGGGATTCACACTGCCTATGCTATTTGTTGCAATCCAGTTGTTAGCAATGATTAAACAAGCAGGGAAAGTTATTTGCATTAATCTTACTGCTGAATGATATGAAAGATGGGTAGATACCGTGCTCCACAAGTACCAGGCTCTCACTACATTACGCCTGAAGGCCACCAAGCCCTGTCTGATGAGGAGGATTATCTCTGGCGCGTCAAACGTCCCGAGGTCACCCGCGCAGTATCCGAGGCCGCGGCGCAGGGCGACCGTTCCGAGAATGCAGAATACATTTATGGTAAAAAACAACTCAGGGAAATAGACCGACGTGTGCGTTTTCTGCGCAAACGCCTGGATCATCTGCTGATCGTTGATCGCAAACCGGATAACCAGCAACAAATATTTTTTGGTGCCTGGGTCAAGCTCGAGGATGCCACTGGCACTGAATACTGTTACAGAATTGTAGGTCCGGACGAGTTCGATACACAGAAAGGATGGATCAGCATGGACGCACCATTAGCGCGCACATTATTGCGAAAAAAAATTGGCGATGAAATCAGCGTCAACCTCCCTAAAGGCTGTCAGAAATATTATATAATCGATGTGAAATATGAGCCTTTTTCTGTATAAAGCCTGATAATTAAATAAAACTGCTTTAATTTTATTAAAACTATGGCATTTTTTACCGATAAGCCTAATATAAATGCAGGGGAGAATAGTGCGGGATACACCAACTGACTCATTCTGCCTGTTGCAGCCAATTTTACAGCATTTCAAGAAGTGATAATGACAGGTATTGATAACAATATTATCGAGGATTTAGAAGATCTCGATGATTTTAGCAAAATAGATGATCATTATGCTGAGCATCTGGCAGAACTGGATGAATCGCAAGATGTGCTATCGAGTGACGATATTGTCAATGACAAAGGCGTGTTGCTATGCAAGAAGGGTATGCATATCAATAAAAAAACCGCCGAACGCCTGATCCAACATAAATTAACCAAGCCGATTGAAGACAGTATCCTGCTCTCTAACAGCCTGAACAACAATATGCTGTTAAACAGATTACAGGAAACTTTAAATACTTACCCGGACTGTCGCTGCATTCACGATAAACTTCACTTCGAAGCGATTAACAAGCAAGCCTTTCTGAACACGCCATTAAATTCATTAGTGATCCAGAAATTAACGGTCATCAATGAGCAAATGCCAGAACAAATAGACAAAGCCGTATTCTGCGCCTGGTTATCGTTATTGATTGCTGTCGAAATGGGGCTGGATAAGGATCTGCAGCAGCAAGCCTTTCTCGCAGGGTTACTACATGATATCGGCTTTATTCATTTATCGCCTGATATTCTGTCTAAACGAGGTGCAATATCTCCTGAAGACTGGCGCGCAATCCAGAGCCACGTCATTATAGGTAAATTGATGTTGGAAAAGTACCAGGACATTCCCACAGGTGTGACCACGGCGGTACTCGAACACCATGAGCGCTGCAATGGTAGTGGATATCCCGTTAATAAAAATGACGCGACCCTGGGCATACTCGGGCAAATTGTCGGCGTGGCTGACAGTATTTACTCTATACGTTTGAAGCAGTTTGAAAAACATGGTCGCAACATGTTTGATTTACTTCCCTACCTGCAAATGAATTCCAAGACTTATTTTTATGATGTCTATAAATCGCTGGTATCCATACTTAAACGTTCCGGTCTGGCAGTGAGTCTGCCAAAAGACAAGGATATCAGTGACTGGTGCAGCCACCTGTTGATTCGTAACCAGGCACTTAATCAGGCTATCAAGAGCCTGATGGACAATAATGTTCTGGAACTAAGTAAAGAATTGTCCGGTAACAAGGGAAAATCCATGTTCAAGGTCACCCAGCATGTATTAAAGATGACGACAGAATCGGGTCTGGTCAGGGAAGAAATGCATGATTGGTTGAAAACTTTGGTGAAGCATCCGGATGCACAGGCGGCCCCTGAATTAAATGAAATTGAACTCATGCTGAATGAATTACACTGGCAACTCAGCTATGCCTATAATTCCTGCAATGATTCGCTGCAGCAAACCACGGCAGCAGCCGATGTGCAATTCAGTTTACGTGAAGCTTATAATACAGTGGGCCTTTGTCTGGGTGATCTTGAAGATAAAATCTAGTGAGTTGTTGGTCGATGATGGTAGATGAATTAATCAAAGATAGTAGCTTTTAAATAGTTACGTTCTATCAATTTGAAGCTGATTGGCAAGAACCGCATCTTAGTAGTGTTAATGGCATTTTTCTAGCAGTAATGTTATGCGATTTGTCAGCGTATTTCATTCTAACTACCAACAGACAAAATAATATGACCATATTTCGGCAAGAATATTTTCGATAAAAGAAACAAGACAGTAAATTCTATGATTATTTGAGTTGTGTTAATTTTTTTCTTATCAATATTTTCTCTTATAGTGTTCCTAAATGATATTACCGGTAAATACAGCAGAGATAAAATAATAAATAAAACTATGTTCCATCCCGTGTAGTATAAGATAAGTAAGCTCATCGCTATTTATTGTATTATTTTTGACTGCTCTAAGTGATGACAGGCCTGCTGCACCGCTGCCCACCCTGTCCTAATCATAATGACGTATTCAGCTTCAGGTAAATAACGGTAACTAATATCGATAATGTTACCAGCCATACCAGTAAAAACAGTGTGTATGACTGGCGTGCCTTTTTCTGTTCAAGCCAGGTGCGTGGCCGCACACCTTTGAATAAAAATACCAGTTTTGCAGACAGGTTGACACAGACTACATTGACAGCCAGTAATAGTAAGGCACCAATGGCAAGATTGTATTGGCCCGCACCGAGCATAATGCCCGCTGTGGCAGTGGGTGGTAGCAGTGCAACAGCCACCATAACGCCGACCAGTACTGAAGACAGTCCAGTCGTCATGGAGAGCGCGGCAGCCAGTCCTGAAGCCAGTGCCAGCAACACGCCATCCAGCCCTACATTGGTTCGTGCCAGCAATTCTTCACTATCCAGTGCCCCCGTCCACAAAAGACCCAATAGCCAGCATAATGCAAAAGCAATGCTGACACCGACGAGATTGGTGAGCAGTGCCCGGGCCATTAATTCCCTGTCACCTAAAGCAGTACTTAAAGCCAGCGCCAGGTTAGGTCCAAGCAAGGGTGCGATCACCATGGCGCCAATGACGACGGCAACATTATTTTCAATCAGGCCGATGGCAACAACAATGGTGGATAATATCACCAGTAGTATAAAGGTACCGTTAACATGGGCACCGCGTTCAATTTGTTGATAAAGTTCTTCCCTGGTGATAGTGCTGGAGCTGCTGGTTTTATTCTCATCTGGTTTGGTTACAGGGGTTGGCCAGACTGCTTCTGGAGAGTAGATGATCACATGTGAATCTTCACTCGCAGAGAGCATGCCTTGCAGGGAGTCCATGACCCGTTGGCGTTGTTCTGGTTGAACCAGCATACGTATACTGCAACGGCCTGCTTCATCGGTCGCGCCATGCCAGAAATCCACTAATTCCAACTGTGCGGCCAGCCCTTTTAATGTGTCAAGGTGTCCGGCATCGGTGATGATTTCGATAATTTTCAAAAATTCATACAGCCTTATGATTAATCGGGATTCAAGCAGAATCCGTTGGTGCTAAAAAATTCAAAGCTAATGCAATAAGATCATGTCCTGACCAAAGCCGACTCGACTTCAATTCGTTTTTGTTGACCTACCAGCAATTCTATCAGTTCAAGGCAAAAGTCCATAGCCGTCCCCGGGCCGCGCGAAGTGATAATGATACCATCACGAACGACTGCATTTGTGGAATAATTTAAACCTGTGATATTCATTTTGTCGATGACACCGGGATAACTGGTCGCTTGTTTATTATCCAGTAAGCCCGCGCTCGCCAATACTTTGGGTGCCGCGCAGATGGCGGCGACGAATTTTTTTGCAGACGCCATGTTGAGTAACAATTTTCTGATGCGTGGGTCATGATCGAGATGATCGGCACCCGGCAGGCCACCCGGTAAAACGATCATATCAAATTCCTGTTTGAGTGCAGTATCGAGATCTACATCAGGAATAATAACGGTGCCGCGCGAGCATCTAACCGGACCCTGCTGCAAACCAGCCGAGGTAACATCAATACCTGCTCGCATCAGTAAATCAAGAATGGTTACTGCTTCGAGCTCTTCACATCCTTCTGCGAGTGGGACAAGAACGCTTGCCATGTTGTTTGCCTCTCACTTTTATATTTAATCATCTCGGACACTGACACCAGCCTGACTCCCAACTCGTCCAATTGCGGCAGCATTTCTTCCAGCACCGTTATAGTATTTTTATAGGGATGTCCAATCGCCAGTGCGGTGCCGGTTCTTTTCGCACGCGCAATGGTTTTTATGAACTGATCGCGAATGGTCTCAAGTTCGTTGTCATGATCGAGAAAAATATCCCGTTGCAGGCTCGGAACACCTTCCTGCACAGCCACTGTCATTGCTACACTGGCATGGGTCGTGCGGCTATCAACAAAAAACAGTTTTCCATTACGCCTGATTTCTTCCATCAACCAGACCATATGTCCGGGATGGCTGGTTAGCAAACTACCCATGTGATTATTAATGCCTGTTACATGGGGTACCGATTCGAGATCTTTTTGCAAAGCCCAGATAAATTCCTGCTCTGACATACCCAGAGACAGTCCGCCGGGGCCGAGCGGATTGTTAGTAATAGACTCCATGGGCAGGTGTAACATGATTTCTTTATTATAACTATGGGCGAGCTTTGCCAGGCGGATGGTGGCGTTGTTCATCGGTAGAAAAGAACAGGCGATGGCACCCTGCAGTCTTACGACTTGCTCATGGCGAGGGTTGTCGCTACCCAGGTCATCAATGATGATGGCAATAACCGGCATTTGTGAAACATCACGAGCATGGACTGCTAAACTGGATAACAGCATGCATATAAACAACAGGCAAATAGTGCCTGTTGTTAATTCCCTTGTTTTCATTTTTTATTTTTTGCTCAGCAGTTGTGTTATTGATATTCCCTTCAACAGATTTAACGCTTCAAATAACTGATAGTCCGTTTCTGCAAGGTCGTCCTTGGTATTGTCTTTCTTGTCTTCTTTTTTGCCGTTGACATTTTTTTCGCTGTCGCTGTCGCCGTTGCTCAAGTGACGTGCAAGGTCTTTTTCCTTGAGTGAACCAACGCTACTTTTTTTGCTACGCGAAATTTTTGCTTTTTCTACTTCTATGTCAGGTGTGATGCCTTCAGCCTGAATAGATCGACCGCTAGGGGTGTAGTAGCGTGCAGTGGTCAATTTGACAGCGCTACCGCCGCGAGCGGGCATGATGGTTTGCACTGAGCCCTTGCCAAAACTTTTAGTGCCCATAATGATGGCGCGGCTATGGTCCTGTAAAGCCCCGGATACAATTTCGGAAGCCGATGCAGAGCCACCATTGATAAGTACCACCATGGGTGCACCATCGATGACATCACCTGGTTTGGCACTGAAACGCAGGCGTGAATCCTGCACACGTCCTTCTGTATAAACCAGCAGGCCGCTATTCAGAAACGCATCAGAAACATCAACAGACGCGCTGAGTACGCCGCCCGGATTATTACGTAAATCGAGAACCAGGCCTTTAAGAGAACCTCCTGCTTCTTTTTTTAGTTTGTCGATAGACTTCAATAGCGCGTCATTGGTATGTGTCTGAAACTGGGTGATGCGGACATAGGCGAAGCGATCCTCCAGCATTTTACTCTTGACGCTCTTGACCTGAATAACCGCACGGGTAACAGGTATCTTTAGTGGCTTTTCTTCACCTTCACGTATGATGGTCAGCGTCAGTACAGTACCCGGTTTGCCACGCATAATCTTGACGGCATCATTCAAGGTCATACCCTTGACCGGGGTATCGTCCAGCCGGATGATCAGATCACCAGATTGAATGCCGGCGCGTTCTGCAGGTGTGTCATCAATAGGTGAAATGACCTTGACGAATCCGGACTCCATGCCAACCTCAATACCCAGGCCACCAAACTCACCGCTGGTACCGATTTGCAGATCTTTAAATTCTTCAGCATTGAGGTAACTTGAATGCGGGTCAAGTCCTGTGAGCATGCCGCGTATGGCATTTTCCAGTAAGGATTTATCATCGACTTCTTCAACGTAGTCATTCTTGATGCGCGCATAGGCATCCGTAAATGCACGCAGTTCTTCCAGCGGTATCGGCGCATCCTTGGTTTCCTTGGTGGCCATGGCCCCCGAGCCAATGGACATCATAATGCCGACGGCAATTCCACTGATTAATACAATGATATGTTGAGACCTGAATTTCATTCTGTACTCCTGTCAGCATATCCTTTACTGACCTGTGATTTGATTAAATATTACTTAAAAATAGCATATCTATAACGATATCGATATGTGTTTAATACACTATTTCCGTATGAATAACAAATAACTACCTGATAATAAACATAACAATTACTTTAGACTGACGATTCCGTCACGAGTTCGACGACACCAGATCGCCGGATTCACCGGTTTGCCCTTATGGCGCACCTCAAAATACAGCTGGCTGCGTGATTGTCCGCCACTGCTGCCCACAGAGGCGATGATCTCTCCTTCTTCGACCCATTCACCGATTTCCTTGAATACGCTCTGATTATGCCCATAAAGACTCATATAACCATCACCATGGTCAATGATCACCAGAAGCCCGTAACCTCGTAACCAGTCGGTAAAAGCCACGCGTCCGCGCGCTATGGCAGAAACATCCTGGCCAGATTTAGCATCAATCAACATACCACTCCAGCGCAAGCCACCGCTGGCGCGTGGGCTGCCAAACTTTTCTCTAATGCGGCCATTGGCTGGCCACGGCAAGCTGCCTTTGCGCTGGGCAAAGGGTTTGCCTTCGAGGCCTGCTGTGGTGATATCGCCGAGAGACTCAACCGCGCGCAGGACTTCCTGTAGCTCCTTTTCATTTTGCAGCATTCTGCCCAATTGCTTGTCTTTACTGACAATTTCTCGAGAGATAGTACGTAATATCTTTTTACGTGCTGTTCTTGTTGTTAATAATTCCGCCTTTTTCTCGGACTGTTTAGCGGATAATTCTTCAAATTTTTGTTTTTCTTTGCCAATTTGCTGCTCTACCTTTTGCAGTTCTTTCAACTGACCAATCACTTCATGGATTTGTTCTGAACGCGAGCGGTTAAGATAGTCAAAGTAGACCAGGGCGCGCTGCACGGTGGAAGGATCGCCTTGATTGAGCACGATCTTCAATTGTTCCTGGCGACCCATGACATAGCTGGCCCGTACCTGACTGGCGAGTTGTGCACGATGTTCCGACAAGCCAGAGCGTAACTGCTGGCGTTGTTCAAACAGAGCCTGAAGAAGCTTTTTTTGCTTGTTTATCTGTGCACGCAAGCGCCGAATTTTACGGTTGATGCGTCCAATGGATTGATCCATTTTACGTAAGTCGTTCTGGACCTCGCTTTTTTTACTGCGGGCTTTTTTCAGAACCTGGCGCAGTTGAGAAATGCGCTTACGCAGCTGTTCAAGACGGGCGGTATTTTTTTCCTCATCTGTTTTTTCAGCATGAACGGGGAAGCCGAGAAGACTGAATATTAAAAAACAGCTTAAAACATGCAATAAGCCCGGCCTCAGTCTGCTTGACCGCATGCCAGTTGGTATCATTCTTCAACAAACTCC
Organism: uncultured Gammaproteobacteria bacterium; assembly: GCA_963807455.1. Classification (GTDB taxonomy): domain Bacteria; phylum Pseudomonadota; class Gammaproteobacteria; order JAADHQ01; family JAADHQ01; genus JAADHQ01. The sequence goes on from CAWECS010000015.1 coordinate 31,199, forward strand.
AGCAGGCTATGGCCAGTCATTTGTTCCGGTTTTTCAAGGCTCATGCAGTAAATCATACTGGGAACGACATCGGCAAGGGAGCCGCTGTTTGCCATTTGTGCATCACGACCAATATAGAGTAAAGGCACCAGGTTGGTGGTATGGGCTGTATGCGCCTGGCCGGTGTCATCATCGCTCATTTTTTCTGCATTGCCATGGTCAGCAGTAATAATCATTTCGCCGCCAGCGTGTTGCATGGCCTCATAGACGCGCCCAATGCAAACATCCAGTGCCTCAATGGCATTGACTGCAGCATCAAAATTTCCTGTATGGCCGACCATATCGGGATTGGCATAGTTGCAAATAATGACGTCATAGTCACCCGAATGGATGGCGGCGACCAGCTTGTCAGTGAGTTCCGGCGCACTCATTTCCGGTTGCATATCATAGGTGGTGACTTGTGGTGATTTCACCAGTATGCGGTCTTCGCCATCAAAGGGCGTTTCGAGGCCGCCATTGAAAAAGAAGGTGACATGCGCATATTTCTCTGTTTCAGCAATGCGTAATTGGCGCATACCGAGTTTGGACAGGTATTCGCCAAACACGTTTTTCATTTTGTCCGGTGGAAATGCAACCGGGTTTTTGAACTCCGCATTGTATTCAGTCAGGCTGACAAACTGACCCAGTTTGGGTGCATTGCCTGTTTCGAACTGATCAAAATTAGTTTCAATAAAAGGCTTGGTGATCTGGCGCGCACGATCAGAGCGATAATTCATAAACACCATGACATCACCATCTTCAACAACAATAGGTTTCTCGCCCTTGGGTACAATGGTGGTCGCTTGAACAAATTCATCGCTTTCACCGCGCTCGTAAGCCATTTGCAAGCCTGCTGTAGAAGTTTCAGCGCTCATTTGCGCCTTGCCGTGCGCAATCAGATTGTAGGCCACTTCAATGCGAGGCCAACGGTGGTCACGGTCCATGGCAAAGTATCGTCCGATCATGGAGGCAATGCGTCCCTTACCCAACTCGTTAAATACCGCATCGAGTTTCTTCAATGACTCGGCCGCACTCTGTGGCGGCGTATCGCGACCGTCAAGAAAAGCATGCATATAGACTTTATCCGCGCCACGTTCAACCGCGAGCTTTAACATCGCATATATCTGTTCTTCATGACTATGCACGCCGCCTGGTGACAACAGGCCGAGCACATGCACCGCCTTGTCGTTTTCAATGGCTTGATCCACTGCATCGGTTAATGTGCGGTTGTTAAAAAATGAGCCGGTTCTGATGGCGCGACTGACCCGGGTGAACTCCTGGTAAACGACGCGTCCGGAACCCAGATTGAGATGCCCGACTTCTGAATTGCCCATTTGGTCAGCAGGCAGCCCAACAGCGGCGCCTGAGGTACGAATCAGCGTATGAGGATAACGTTCCCAAAGCTTGTCCCAAATCGGAGTATCAGCGGCAAGTATTGAATTATACTTAACTTTTTCGCTGTATCCCCAGCCATCCAGGATAATCAGGGCCATCGGTCTTGGTCTTGTAGACATGGTATTTTCTTAAACTTCGCCTGTGTTAATAACAACAATGTATTTAGACATAGTCTAACCTTAAATGTTTATGAGTGCGAAGTCCTTGTTTTTAAATGGGTAATTGACAAAATGACAACAATGCAATCATTTGTTTCAAGTACTTCACAAACACTGTATTATTGTATAATGTTCCACTTATAAAAGGCAGTATTAAATTACTACTATGAGCTCAGTATTCAATAATACAAGTAAGCACACTTCCGACGGCATGGTGAATATGATTGATAGCCACGAACCACTAATTACCCAGGATGAAGATATTGATCGCGCTTCGCGTTCACTGAAGGCCATGTCACATCCATTGCGCCTGAAGATCCTCTGCACCCTGGGTGACCGCGAAGTCAGCGTTCAGGATATTGTAGAAAATGTGGGTACATCGCAAAGCAATATCTCGCAGCATCTGGCCATATTGAGAGACAAGGGCATATTGGCATCGCGTAAAGATGCCAACCGCGTTTATTACCGGGTTGGTGATCCACGCACCTTGAAACTGATTAGTATGATGCGCGAAGTATTTTGTAGTCACGCCCTTTAATCGGTTCAGATGTGCTATCAAGGCCAGCGGTTGTATAGCCGTATTTAACTGCGTCTTTTTAACTTCAATTTTTAAAGTATCACTATGAATCAGTTTGCAGAATTTGTAAGCAACCACCTTTTTTTATCCCTGTCTTTTTTTGGCCTGCTGGCTTACTGGATAATGGGTGAAATCAAAAATCGCACCAGTGGCGTTGGCTCTGTCTCTCCACTGGATGCCACGCTGTTAATCAACCATTCCAATGCCGTCATAGTTGATGTACGCGAAGATAAGGAAATAGCTGATGGTCTGATTATCAATTCCATTCATATACCAATGGGAAAACTGGGCGAGCAAATAAAGAAAATTGAAAAGTATAAAGAAAAACCGGTGATTGTTTCCTGTCGTTCCGGCCATCGTTCAAACAGTGCCTGTAACACCTTACGCAAGAACGGCTTCCAGCAAGTGCATAACCTTCGTGGCGGTATCGTGGCCTGGATGAAGGATGGCTTGCCGCTGGTAAAAAAATCCTGAGCCTGCAACTGAATAATAACATTTTAAAGAGACAGTAATCATGACAGACCAGAACGAACAGGAATTTGGTATCCATTCTATTTACCTCAAGGATGTTTCATTCGAAGCACCCAACTCGCCAGAAATTTTCAAGACCCAGTTTCAGCCCGAGATACAGATGAATTTGAACCTTGAAACCCATACGCTAGACGACAGTGTTTACGAAGTGGTGCTGTCTGTTACTGTCGAAGCCAAGGCTAAAGACAAGTCAGCTTTCCTGGTCGAATTACAGCAGGCTGGTGTATTTACCTTGCGAGGTTTCGATGATGAGAATCTGGGCCCCATGCTTGGCATCTACTGTCCTAATGTACTGTTCCCATACGCGCGCGAATCGATTGCCAATCTCGTCAGCAAGGGCGGTTTCCCGCAACTGCTACTTGAGCCGGTTAACTTCGAAGCATTGTATTCGCAGCATCTACAGGAACGACAGGAAAGCACCCAGTAGATTTTCCATGCCGGCACTGAAACCAACACAGACCACTTTAATATTTAATTCTAATGCCTGCTCAAAAACTTAAATCGCTAGCCGTCATCGGTGCAGGCTCATGGGGCACGGCGCTGTCCATTCTGTTTGCCCGCAATGGCGTTGATACCACCATGTGGGGTCACTTGCCTGAGCATATGCAACACTTGCAGAGTGATCGCAGTAATGAAGAGTTTCTTCCCGGTATCGCGTTTCCTGAATTGCTGCAACCTTGTGTAGAGTTGCAACAGGCCATGGCCATCAGCAAGGAAGTATTGATTGTTGTGCCCAGCCATGTTTTTATCATCGTGTTACAACAGATCAAGCCCTTCTTGCAACCCGGCTGTCGGATAGCATGGGCTACCAAAGGACTGGAACCCGACAGTGCCAGACTATTGCATGAAAGTGTGCGAGAAATTCTGGGTGATAATATTCCGCTGGCAGTTATCTCAGGCCCTACCTTTGCACGTGAGGTGGCAGAGGGCTTGCCCACCGCTGTCACGGTAGCATCCAGCGATCGTGAATTTGCTTTAAGTCTGGCAGCGACCATGCAGAGCGAAACCTTCCGCGCCTATACCAGTACCGATGTGACGGGTGTTGAACTGGGCGGGTCTGCCAAGAATGTACTGGCCATCGCCGCCGGTATTGCTGATGGTTTGGGATTTGGTGCCAATACGCGTGCGGCACTGATTACGCGCGGGCTGGCAGAAATTATGCGACTCGGCATAAAAATGGGCGGTGAAGCTGAGACCTTTATGGGGCTGGCAGGCATGGGCGACCTGGTATTGACCTGTACCGATAATCAGTCGCGCAACCGACGCTTTGGTATTGCACTCGCACAAGGAATGTCGCAACAGCAGGCCCAGGAAAGCATCGGCCAGGTGGTTGAAGGTGTCAATACGACTAAAGAGATTCACCGACTTGCCGAGCGCATGAATATCGATATGCCCATCACCGAGCAGGTCTATCGGGTTCTGTATGAAGGTACCGATCCACACCAGGCCGTTCATGAATTATTTGCGCGTGAACTTAAAGCTGAATTCCACGATTAAACTTCTGTCAATCATCTCTGTCATTTGATGTCATCGCGAGTCTAATAGGCCATTCGCTAGAAAAATAAATGGGTGGTCTAACAGGCCATTCACTAGAAAAATAAATGGGTGGTCTAACAGGCCATTCGCTAGAAAAATAAATGGGTGGTCTAACAGGCCATTCACTAGAAAAATAAATGGGTGGTCTAACAGGCCATTCGCTAGAAAAATAAATGGGTGGTCTAACAGCATTCGCTAGATATTCTAAAGATTCATGGGTGGTCTAACAGGCCATCATTCCGAGCATAAATAAACGGTCGGGTTTATCGGCGCGGCGATCTGTTGAGCGGGTTATCCCGAGCAAAAAACGTGTTCAGTTTTTCTTTTTTGCTCGTGGATGTGCCTTATCGTAAACCTGAGCCAGATGCTGGAAATCAAGATGGGTATAGATTTGCGTGGTGCTGATATCAGCGTGCCCCAGCAGTTCCTGTACGGCACGTAAATTACTACTGGATTCCAGCAGGTGTGAGGCAAATGAGTGCCGCAGCTTATGTGGGTGCAGGCGTGAGTCCAGTCCCTGCTTGATGCCCCATTGATGCAGGCGTTGCTGCACGGCGCGTGCGCTCAGGCGTGTGCCGCGTTGACTCACAAATAAGGCGGGTTCTTCCAGATCAACCAGTTTGCAGCGTTGCTGCATCCATGCATTCAAGGCCTGTATCGCCAGTCGGCCAACCGGCAGGATACGGGTTTTTGAGCCCTTGCCTGTCACTCTGATCGTGGTATCAGCCAGGTTGATATCACTCACATTAACTGACACCAGTTCAGCCAGGCGCAGGCCGGATGAATATAATAATTCGAGCATAGCATGGTCGCGAATATCGATGCTGCTTGAGGCCTGTATTTCGAGTAATTGGTTGACCTGGTCAACGTCCAGTGTTTTAGGTAACTTGCGCGGTTTTTTAGGTGCACTGACGCCTAGGGCGGGATTGCTGTCAGTGACCCGTTCACGCAGTAGATAATTATAAAAACTGCGAATACTGGATAATTCACGCTGTAAGCTGCTGGACGATAAACCCTGTCGATGGCGCTGGCTAATAAAAGCCCGCAGGTGATGACTGCTGAGCGATGACCATGTATCTATGTTTTGAGATTGGCAAAAGTTTAACAGGCTTTGCAGGTCACGACGGTAATGCTTTTGTGTGAGTGGCGAGAGACGTTTTTCAATATGAATATAATGCAGGTAGTTTTCAACTTGTTGTTGCCCTTCCTGCATGTCCTGATGATCTATAAAAAACGCTTCACTGCATGGGTAATGATATCAGCCATCTGATTTAAATAAATGGTACCCATGCTGGAATGAAAGCGGTGGCCATCATCACTGCCAATAGCGATCATGCCGATTTTTCCATGGTTGCCCAGCGGTATCAGTACAGCTGAGCAAACCTGCTCGGCAAATTCGCCGAACAGAATTTCAAGTTGCTGTTTTTTCAAGCGTCCGCACAAAGGGCGATTGGCTTTAAAAAAATTTTCGAATTGCTTGTCGATAAGCTCAGTTTTTTCGATGACGCTGTCCGGGTGATTGACGCTTGGCAGGCTGTCATTATTAAACAGAAAAACATGTGCCCATTGCGCATGAAAGTCTTTTAGAAACAGGTTCACCAGGTTATCAATAATATCGTCAATATGACTGGCGTTGAACAAGGACAGGGTAAGTCGATGTATACGTTCGTTCAGTCTGTCATTTTCACGGGCCACATTGACCAGATCCATGAGCTTGGCATGCAGATGAGTATTTTGCTCACGCAGGCGATCGGCTTGATACTCAAGCATAGAGACGGCATCACCACTGCCATGTGCTATGTGCATTTTAAGCAGCACTTCTTCCCGCTTGAGGAAAAAATCAGGGTTTTGTTTGAGATAATCAGCAACCTCTTTATCGCTGATTGCAAACGAGGAATATTCAGGTTTTTTTTGTATACTCATAATTGAATACTACCTTCAAATACAGTTGCGGTCGGGCCAGTCATGAATACCGGATTATCACCGGCTTGCCAGCCTATTATTAGATCTCCCTGTGCTAGATGTACCACAACCTGGGGCTCGAGCCAAGTCCTGATAATTCCGGAGACCACGGCAGCACAGGCGCCAGTGCCACAGGCGAGGGTTTCTCCACTGCCGCGTTCCCATACTCTCAGGCGGATATTTTCACGGTCAAGTATCTGCATGAAGCCAACATTGGTGCGCTCAGGAAAGCGTTGATGATGTTCAATCTGCGGGCCCAGTGATGGCACCGGCGCAGAATCTATATCATCCACTGCTATGACTGCATGCGGATTACCCATGGATACAGCGCCGATTTCCAGCATCTGTCCATTTACATCAATGGGGTAGCTCAATGCTTGTTCAGCTGCAATGAAAGGAATATCTGCGGGCGCTAGCCCGGGAGTTCCCATATTGACAGTCACTTGCTGGTCAGACTGTATGTGTAATTCTATGATGCCGGAAGCAGTGGCCACCCGTATGTCATCTTTATTCGTCAGGCCTTTATCACGCACAAAGCGGGCAAAACAGCGCGCGCCGTTACCACATTGCCCGACTTCGCCACCATCGGCGTTAAAAATCCGGTAGTTAAAATCAACATCAGCGGATTCAGGTGGCATTACCAATAGAATCTGGTCACAACCAATACCCAAGTGGCGGTTGGCAATAAAGCGGCATTGCTCGGCTGTCAGGTCGACTGTTTGTCGAGTTGCATCAATAACAACAAAATCGTTACCGAGGCCATGCATTTTGGTGAAATTGATCAGCATCACAATATTATCCACATATTAGTGTAAAAATCTTGAATATAACCTAAAGTATATAGCCAGATAATATTATTTTTTACTAATCAGACCTGCTAGAAGGAAAATAAATGATGAATATGAAATACCCTGCCCTGTTATTGGTCGTCGTGCTCGGATCAGCGGGTTGTGCCAAAGATGAATATGGCAATACTCGACCAATGACCGATGCTGAAAAAGGTGCTCTGATCGGTGCTGCTGTGGGTGCTGGTATTGGACTTACCCAGAAAAAGAAACATGGCAACAAAGCGGTTGTGATTGGTGCTGTGGGTGGTGGACTCGCAGGCGGTCTGGTCGGTAATTACATGGACAGCCAGAAAAAAGACCTGGAAAAAGTACTGGCTCCAGAAATGGGTAGTGGTGCCATTACATTGCAAAAGCTCGAACAGCATCGATTACGCATCAGTATGACCAGTGCGACAGCCTTCGATGTGAATTCAAGCCAGATTAAATCAGGTTTTTTCAGTACTATGGATAAAATGGCCAAGGTACTGAACAAATACGGCAAGACCGAGTTATTGATTGTCGGGCATACCGACAGCACCGGCTCTGACCAGTATAACCAGACGCTCTCAGAAGAACGTGCGCAGTCTGTGTATCAGTATCTCCAGGGACGAGGTGTTATTCATCAACGCCTGTCGGCCTATGGAAAAGGTGAGTCTGAACCCGTCGCCAGTAATGCTACGGACGGTGGCCGGCAAATGAATCGCCGTGTTGAAATTCTGGTGGTGCCACTGGTACAGGAATAGCACTGACTCTGGTCAGTCAGTGATGCCGAGTTGCTGGTAGTCCCGGTAGATACAACGATCCATCACCACGAAAATACCGGCATGCTGCGCACGAGCAGCAGCCGGTTCGTTGATCACACCATCCTGTAACCAGATAGCCGGTATATTCATTGCAATGCAGTCATCGACAATGGCATCGACATGTTCCGGCGCACGAAAAACATCGACCAGATCAACAGGGCCAGCCACCTGCGTGATATTGGCATAGGCCTGCTCTCCCAGCACCTGCTTAATCCCTGGCCTTACCGGTACAATCTGATAACCAAACGATTGTAGCGCTTGCGCGACACGATGACTGGGCCGATTGGTTTTAGGTGAAATACCTATCACTGCGATGCGTTCTATACTGCTGAGCAGCTGACGAATTTGTGAAAGTTCGGGAGCTTGATACAGAGCGCTCATGGTTTTCTCCCATAGATAATGACATGCCGGTCACTGATGGCCCTGATTTGGCAATAATGCAGGTGGCACTCAAGCAGCTGTTGCTGAATTTCGTCGATACGATAGGCGGCGCATAAAGAGCGATAAAAATCATGTTGTAGTATCTCGGGTTCATTGGCGGCATAGTGTTGAACTAATTCATGCGCCTGCGCAGTGTTAGCCGGGCGCATTAAATCCATGATAAAAATGCGAGTGCCTGCACTTGCAATGCGAATGATGGCGTTCCAGAGATCGAGCGGTTTATTTAAGTGATGTAACAGACTATTACTGAAAATAATATCGTAATCCGGCCCGCTTGTGTCGACATCATGAATAAATGCAGTTTGGCATTTGATACGCTGTTGCAATCCTTGTTGCTGATTCAGCCTGGTAGCCATCGCAATCATATTTTCAGCAGCATCAACAGCGTGTATTTCAAATTCACTCAATGCATTGGCAAATCGCCGACTGATATCAGCAGGGCCGCAACCAAGATCCAGTGCATAACCACAGCTGTCCGGTAATAATTCAGGGAAAGTGTCGAGTAGTGATTCGATAAAATGATCATGCGGTTGTGCAAAATCAGCGATGGCGTAGGCATGAACCTGGGCGGGATCATTCATTAGTTCAGGCTCAGCAATACGTTTCATTGGACTGTCAGCCTGAAGCAGTCATTCAGGGGAGAACAGACTCGCCGGCCATCAAATCATCGATGCTCTCACGTGCGCGAATCACATAGGACTGCGTACCATCGACCATAATTTCTGCGGCTCTTGGTCGCGAGTTATAATTGGAGCTCATGCCAAAGCCGTAGGCACCTGATGATCTAACGGCGAGTAAATCGCCTGCAGCAACGGCTAGCTGACGATCCTTGCCAAGAAAATCGCCGGTTTCACAAATCGGCCCAACAACATCGTAGTTTAGTTTGGGCGCTGTTGATGCGGTATTGACAGGAATAATTTCCTGCCAGGCAGAGTACAGGGCCGGGCGCAGCAGGTCATTCATGGCGGCATCAACGATGGCAAAATTCTTGTATTCACCCGGTTTCAGATATTCCACGCGTGTTAATAAAATACCGGCATTACCGACTATCGCCCTGCCCGGTTCAATCAGCACTTCAAGATCACGTCCGCCGAGGTTTTCCATAATAGCCTGTGCATATTCTGCTGGTTGTGGTGGTGTTTCGTCATGATAGCGTATGCCCAGTCCGCCGCCGATATCCAGATGGTGGATGACGATGCCATCCTCGCTGAGTTGATCGATTAAAACCAGCACGCGTTCCAGCGCATTCAGGAACGGTGCATTATCGGTGAGTTGCGATCCGATATGGCAATCAACACCCTGTACATCGATATGTGGCATACGGTTGGCCTGACGGTATATCTCTATGGCCGCATTGATGTCGATGCCGAACTTGTTTTCTTTTAATCCGGTGGAAATATAGGGATGGGTATTGGCATCGACATCGGGGTTAACACGTATCGAAACCGGGGCAGTCTGTTGTCGGCGTCCGGCGACCTGATTGAGGCGCTCAAGCTCGGCAGTTGATTCAATATTAAAGCAGCGAATGCCTGCGTCCAGTGCACGTTCAAGTTCATTTTCAGTTTTACCGACACCGGAAAAAACGATCCGGTCGGCTTGACCACCCGCACGTAATACTCTTTCAAGCTCGCCACCCGAGACAATATCGAAGCCCGAGCCCAGGCGCGCCATGATATTGAGAACAGCGAGATTGGAATTAGCCTTGACGGCATAACAAACCAGATGAGGATGAGCACCAAAAGCCTGATCAAACGCACGCCAGTGTTTTTCTATTGTTGCACGCGAATACACATAACAGGGTGTGCCATAATCATTGGCGAGTTCGCTCAGGTTGATACCCTCAGCAAACAACTGATCATGCTGGTATTTAAAATAATCCATTAGTTTTGTTTCTGTTGTTGCTCGGGATGATAGAGCTCGCCTTTTTTACCACAGGCAGACATCATCGACGATGTTCCCAGTATGACAATGACGATAAATAGTAAATATTTTGCCCAGCAGCCATTCATTTGATGTAATCTTCCAGTGCCTGATTTAATTCGAATGGATAATTTTACCCGTGCGACATGAATTCTGCTACTAATAATTCAGGCAGCCTCTGATCTATTCGTGAATGACCAACGGCTGGTTGAAATATGCATGGTTCACGCCGATATTCTTATTAATCGCTAATTTGGTACAGAAATTCAGTTTTACCCGGAAAATTTCATCATAGATCCTTCATTAATCAGAGGATCCTTAAGCTTTTGCAGTAAATGGTTTAGGATGACAGTGTGCGACTGAAGACAAACATTTTTTTGTGGGTATTACTGGCCTCGATCCTGCCATTATTGCTGTTAGCCTTGGCTGCCATTACCTACAGTGAAAAACAATACCTGAAAGAAGTCAGTCGTGAAGTGAATTCCAGTCTGAACAACATCGTTTCGGAACTGGATCGTCGACTATATTATGAACGCCAGATGATTTTATCGCTCGCGAACAGCGCCACGATGAAACAGTATTTGCCGGTACTAAAGAGCGTTACCAGCGGCGATTTGCATCAAAGTTACTTTCAGTTATCAGATCGGTTGGAAAATTTTCTATCGAGTTTTCAAGGGGTCGTACCCGGTTTTAAATTGATTCGCGTGCTGGATAGTGAGGGCAATACCCTCATTAAGGTACGCTTTGGCGTGGGTTTTGTCGGCTTCGATGATGGCATCGAGAGTACACCCTATGCAGAAGAACAACTCCATGACGCCGCATTTTCTCGTCAATTAAACGAACTTCCCGCCTCAGAACTGAGTTTCCTGCTACAACCGCAGAGCCGCTGGGAAGTCGATGAAGATTTGCGTGGCCCGGTTATGTTGGATGCCGTGTACCCGCTGATGCTGGAAAATCACAGAGCAGGCTACCTGATGGTGAGCTTTAGTGGCGAATTGGTTGATAAGATTCTCGATGTGGTGCCGCGATTGCACAATGGCAAGCTGTTACTGGCCGAAGTCAACCCGGATGTCGCCGAACGTGATGGTATGCTGCTTTATGATGATATTCAGGGGCTACGATTGACCGAAACTCAAAATGCACCCCTGTATTTACGTGTTCATGAGGGTGGTTTGTTATGGGAAAACGTACATAACAAACCGGATGGTCAGTTCGAGAGTGATGCGGGTCAATCGATGACCTATTTTCTGGACTATCTACCCTACCCTAACCAACTGGCTACCTGGGTGCTGGCGGCACGTGTAGACAGGCAAACACTGGTGGCGCCCTTCGACCAGATACGCTGGGCAATTCTGGCATTGGTGGTGGTGGCAATTGCCATTAGCATGATACTGGCCAACATAGGTGCAAGGAATATTACACGGCCGATTAATCAACTGGCTTCACACCTGAAAAGGTACGCAGATGGTGATCACCGTACGCGCGTCAAGATCGGTGGCGCCAACGAAATCCAGCAAATGGAGTCATCATTCAACTACATGGCGGATACGCTCGAGAATGCCCAGGAAGAACGTGACCGCGCCCAGGGTATGATGCTGCAAAGTGCGAAACTGGCCAGTATAGGAGAAATGGCAGCCGGGATTGGCCATGAAATCAATAATCCTTTGAACAATATCCTCTCGCTGGTGAAGCTGATGAAACGCGACTTGTGCAGTGACGATACTAAATTATTGGGTGACATGGAATCATTGCGCGAAGAAACCATGAGAGCATCCGAAATCGTCAAGGGGATATTGAATTTTGCCAGGCAGGTGCCGCCAAAATATACACAGTTTAAGGCTATGGACTGGTTACAGGAAACGCGTCAACTGGTGCAGCAGGCAGCCAGGGCCAAACACATCGAATGTCATTTGATCGCAGATAATGACATCCTTATTCAAGGTGACAGATTGCAGTTGCAGCAAGTACTGGTTAATCTTTTATTAAATGCTATCCAGGACAGTGCCAGGGATACTGAAATAATCATTAGTCTTTCTGAACGCGATGGTTATCAGTATTTGCAAGTGGAAGACCATGGCAAGGGTATTCCCGAAGAGGACCTGGAGCGCATTTACGATCCATTTTTCAGTACCAAGGAAGTCGGTGAAGGTAGTGGACTGGGCCTGTCGATCAGCCTGGGTATTGTTGAAAGGCATGCTGGCCAGCTAAAGATAGAAAATAATTCTGATGGTGGTGTCACGGCAACAATTATTTTGCCCATTAGCCACTCTGGGAATAAACAAGAGCACAAACAATGATATGAAGACGCATCCATTAATACTGTATGTAGACGATGACATCAAAGCGGGTGAATTGATGTTGCGCTTTTGCGAAGACCTGCCTTATGGTTGTCGTGTGTTTACAAACCCGCAACAGGCACTTGAGTACTTCATTGAATCAGGCGCTGATATTATTATTAGTGATCTACGTATGCCTCACTTGAGCGGTATAGAGTTGCTGGCAAAGATACGAGAGCATGACACTGAAATAGCGGTGATTATTACCACCGCCTATTCTACCGTTGATGATGCTATCGAGGCACTGCGCCTGGGCGCTGCCGATTTCATTAAAAAACCTTTCGATATGGACGAATTGATGTTGCTGGTGCAAAAAACACTGGAAAACACCCAGTTACGCCAGGAAAACAAATTATTAAAGCAGCAATTGAAAAATGCCAACAAGGGAACGAATATGGTAGGCGAATCAGCTGCCATGAAAAGTTTGTACGAAACTATTCATAAAGTAGCTGAAATACGTTGTAACGTTATTATCGAAGGTGAATCGGGTACGGGTAAAGAGCTTGCTGCGTTGGCGATTCATGAATTCAGTCCTGAAAGTGACAAGCCCTTTGTAGTGATTGATTGTGGTGCTTTGTCGGACACATTATTGGAAAGTGAATTATTTGGCCATGAAAAAGGTGCATTCACGGGGGCTGCTCAAACCAAACAGGGACTGCTTGAAGTCGCTTCTGGTGGATCGGTGTTCCTCGACGAGATATGTAATATCTCCGATAGCATGCAAATTAAATTATTGCGTGTCGTGCAGGAACAGCAGGTCACACGGGTAGGAGGTGTTCATCCTATTGATATCGATTTACGATTTATTGCTGCCACCAACCAGAATCTGGAACACCTGGTCGCTGAAGGACAATTCAGGCATGACCTTTACCATCGACTGAACGTGATTAAATTACAGATCCCTGCATTACGTGAACATCGAGAGGACATACCATTATTAAGCCAGCATTTTATCAACTATTTTAACCAGCGCTATCATCGCGATGCTCGAGGTTTTGATAATGAATCCATGCAACGTATGTGTGATTATCAATGGCCGGGAAATATTCGGGAATTACGCAACACGGTCGAACGTGCCATGGTACTGGCAGACGGACATGAACTGCATGCACAGGTATTCTCAGAACCTGTGAGCACTGCAGCAAGTGGTGCGATAGACAGCGACTTTCCCACTATAGAAGAGTTGGAAAGACGCTACCTGTTGAAAATGCTGCAACACTTTGGCGGTAATCGGGAAAAGACGGCTGAAAGTCTGGGTATTAACAAATCAACGCTTTGGCGAAAATTACAACATTACCGGGAAGAGGGTGCAGAATTAGACCCAGGTTAATAAAAGCCGCTGGCAGGATGCCTGGGATTTATTGTTAGTAATGATTAAAATGCTACCGCCCAGCTGCCACAATGCATAACGACAAGTCTCATTTAACAGTCTGATTTTATGGTCACTAAATTGCAATCTATATCGTGCAAATTGCAATTCAAGAATGCTTCAATAGGGCATAATTTTTCTTAAGCCATTGAATTACTAAGTATTATTTTAATTGGCACATGACTTGCGATGTATAACAGTACATAGAAGCAAATGGAGGAAGTAAGTATGAAACGAAGAACCCTATTAAAGGGCAGCCTGACGGCTGGAGTGGCGGGGGTTGCGGTAGCAGCCGGCCTGTTAACGCCACAAATGGTACTGGCCGCGTGGCCCAAGGCCGCATTTGAAGCCAAAGGTGTGGATAACGCCGTTAAAAGTCTGATGGGCAGCAGCGCGCTGACCGCCAGTGGTGATATCAGCATCAAGGCTCCACCGATAGCTGAAAATGGCGCGGTCGTGAACATTGCCGTGAGTACCACGCTGAAGAATGTCGACTCTATCAGCATCCTGGTCGAGAAGAATGCATCCCCGCTGACTTCAAGCTTTAATCTGTCTGCGGTGACAGAACCCTTCATCAAGACACGCGTCAAGGTCGCCAAGACCTCCAGTGTGATCGCGGTGGTCAAATCAGGCGGCAAGCTTTACAGCGCGGGCCGTGAAGTTAAAGTCACCATTGGCGGATGCGGCGGTTAATCCGTTGTTTATTAACCGAATAGCTTAAGAGGAAATTACATATGGCTAGTAAGTGGAAAGTACGCGCCCAGGCAAAAGGTGGTGTTGTCACGCTCAAGGCGTTGATTACTCATCCGATGGAAACGGGACTGCGAAAAGACAAAAAAACGGGCAAGAAAATTCCTGCTCATTTCATTCAAAAACTGACTGTCGAGCATAAAGGCAAGAATGTACTGGATGCAGACTGGGGACCAGCGGTATCAGCTAACCCCTACCTGTCTATCCGGTTCAAAGGTGCTGCGGCCGGCGATAGCGTGAAAGTCACCTGGAACGATAATACCGGCGCCAGTGATTCTCATACTGCAACTGTTGTGTAAATATCTCACAGTAACAGTTACTTATAAAGCGGTGTCAGGTGACTGATACCGCTTTTTTTATGTCTCACCGGACTCTAAAGGAAAATAATCAAAAGCCGATAGAGTGAATGACTGGTTTCCAGTGGAGCAAAAACAAAGCAAGAGGAAGATAACATGAACGTAGATTTAAGTAGAAGAGTAATGTTGAAGGGAACCATGCTCGCCAGTATGGCAGCTGTGGCTGCTGCATCCGGCTTACTAGTCCCTGGCAGAGTGCTGGCATCCTGGCCAGAGGCCGCATTTGATGCCAAATCGATTGATGCTGCCTTGAATTCACTTGTCGGCAGCGCATCCACGACAGAAAGCGGTGACATTAAAATCAAGGCGCCGACTATCGCTGAAAATGGCGCTGTGGTTAATGTCCTCCTCAGCACCACGATTGCTGGTGTGGAGTCTATGAGTATACTGGTTGAAAAGAACGCCACCCCATTGGCGGTGAGTGCGGATCTCAGCAAGAATGTTGAACCATTCATCAAAACCCGAGTAAAAATAGGTAAAACGTCCAAAGTAATGGGTGTCATCAAGGCTGGTGGAAAGCTGTATAGCAAAAGCCAACAGGTAAAAGTAACAATTGGTGGCTGTGGCGGTTAAGCCTGGTCTACATGCAACATGAAGATGGAGTATAGAAATGAGAATTAATATTGCAATGAAAGACGGGCAGGCCTGGGTTCGTGTATTGATCAAACATCCGATGGAAACTGGCATGAGAAAGGATAAGGCAAGCGGTAAGGTGATTCCTGCTCACTTTATTAAAAATATCTCTTTAGATCATAATGGCAAGAATGTTGTGAACGCCAAATGCGGTGTCGCGGTATCCAAGGATCCGTTCTTTTTCTTCAAGCTCAATGGCGTTGCCGCCGGTGATGCTATCAAGATCCAGTGGGAAGACAATACCGGCAAATCTGATGCCACTGAAGAGAAAATCGCATAGCAATAAAGGCTCTGACTGTTTTCTCAGTGAGCTTGAATTTTCCACTGCCCTCTATTTGCCTGCCTGGACAGGATAGCGGCACTCAGCTGCAAAAAATCTGAACAAAAGAGTTATTATGCAATGAAATATAGTGCATTTTGCATCCGTATTGACCTGGATAATGTTGTTATCTAGTTAAATATATGATTTTATTCATTTATTTATAGTGGTACGGCTTTTGCTGTATACATTAAGAAGCTGTAAAGAATAAATATATTAATCATCAGGAGGCAATGGACATGAAACGAAGAACCCTATTAAAGGGCAGCCTGACGGCTGGAGTGGCGGGGGTTGCGGTAGCAGCCGGCCTGTTAACGCCACAAATGGTACTGGCCGCGTGGCCCAAGGCCGCATTTGAAGCCAAAGGTGTGGATAACGCCGTTAAAAGCCTGATGGGCAGCAGCGCGCTGACCGCCAGTGGTGATATCAGCATCAAGGCTCCACCGATAGCTGAAAATGGCGCGGTCGTGAACATTGCCGTGAGTACCACGCTGAAGAATGTCGACTCTATCAGCATCCTGGTCGAGAAGAATGCATCCCCGCTGACTTCAAGCTTTAATCTGTCTGCGGTGACAGAACCCTTCATCAAGACACGCGTCAAGGTCGCCAAGACCTCCAGTGTGATCGCGGTGGTCAAATCAGGCGGCAAGCTTTACAGCGCGGGCCGTGAAGTTAAAGTCACCATTGGCGGATGCGGCGGTTAATCCGTTGCTTATTGACCAAATTAATTAGGAGGATAGAAAACATGGCTACAGGTACAATTCGACCACGTGCATATATCGATGGTGACACAACAACGCTGAAAATGCTGGTCACGCATCCGATGGAAACCGGTTTACGTAAAGACAAGAAAACAGGTAGTAAAATTCCAGCTCACTATATTGAAACATTGAAAGTAGAGCACAATGGCAAGCTTGTGCTGAATGCTATGCTGGGTCCTGCAGTTTCCAAGAACCCATTTGTTCAGTGCATGTTCAAGGGTGCCAGTGTTGGAGATGGGTTGAAAATCTCCTGGACAGATAATAAAGGTGACACTGATATGAGTGAAGCAACCATCAGTTAATCATCAGCTTTAGCAAAATCGGCCGTTGTATATCCATAGTATGATTATTGATGGAATACAACGGCTTTTTTTATGTCGCGGGTGTTAATTTAATTCATGAGCAATAATGACGCAGTGGTAGCAGTACAACCTTCATCGCCAGTAGATGCGAGCATTATCTGGTTGCATGGACTGGGTGCCGATGGCCATGACTTTGTCTCCATCGTCGAGGCGCTGAATTTACCAGTTGACCATGGTATACGATTTATATTTCCACATGCCCCGGTACGAGCGGTGACCCTTAATGGCGGCATGCGAATGCGGGCGTGGTATGACATTGTCGGTATTGGCGAAGACTTTCCTGAAGATGAGGCAGGCATCCAAGAATCACAGCTAAGCATCAACTCATTAATTGAGAATGAAATCAACAAAGGCATTGCCGCCGAACGAATTTTACTGGCCGGGTTTTCACAAGGGGGATGCCTGGCCTTGCACACGGGTTTAAGGTACACACAGGCATTGGCTGGTATCCTGTGCATGTCAGGTTATCTTTGCATGCGACAGATGCTGGAAGCACAGCGGCAACCGGTGCAGCAAAATACGCCAATTATGATGATGCATGGTCTTAATGATGCGGTAGTTGACTACAGTCTGGGCAAGCATTCGTATATCATGCTCAAGAAGGAAGATCTAAACATTTCATGGCTGGAATATCCCATGGATCATAGCGTCTGTCATGAGCAACTGAGTGACATCCGGCAGTTTATAAGCACTTGTCTGGATTTGATAAAATAATAATGTAGAAACATCAGCTTACAATCATTTATTGCGAATGTAGCCAGCTACATTATTGATTTAAAGCAATAAAACTGATGGCCTTGCTTGTAATTAACAGGCGCATATAATAGTATATGAACATATTCTAATATACTATCAAGACATGTCGACATGATAAAATTATCACCATTGTTGTTACTACTTTTATTGCTATCTGCCGGCATTCAGGCAGCTCCACAGGGCGCTGTACTTTATTCTGAGCATTGTGCTGCTTGCCACGGCGAAAATGGTAAAGGTGGTGTAGGTGTGCCGCTGGCACTGGAAAGCTTCCTCAACAGTGCCTCGGAGCAGTATCTGTTTGCCTCAATCAGGTCTGGTCGCCCAGGCCGTTTGATGCCTGCTTTCAAAACCCTCAGTGATGCACAGGTATCAGCCATCGTAAAATACATCAGAACCTGGTCTGAAAATCCGGCGCCGGTTTATTCCCGTAATAAAATCACAGGTGATGTTAACAGTGGCAAGACTATTTATCTGAATAAATGTGCAGCTTGCCATGGAGACGAAGCAGAGGGTGGCAGCGGCACTGGGGTAACATTTTCTCGCCCCAGGGACTTGCCCATCATAGCACCCGCGCTGGCCAATCATGGTTTTCTCGCATCAGCCAGTGATTCGATGATTAAGGATACCCTGCTAAATGGCCGTCAAGGTACTCCCATGACTTCATTTATCAAGCAAGGGCTGTCCGAAAAACAGATTGATGATGTTGTGGCCTACATTCGCAGTCTTGAAAGCAAGGTGATGAATAAGAATAAAAATCAGTCGCTTCCTGGGTACTTGAAATTTGAATCATCAGAGCCAATGGAAGCAACACTGGCAGCGATCAAACAGGCAGCCATAGGCGCAAATTTCAGAATTATTCGCGAACAATTGTTCGAACAAGGTTATGTAGAAAAAGGACAGGAAGATAGTAAAAAAGTCATATTATATTTCTGTAATTTTAATATGCTCAGCAAAGCGTTGCAGATCGATCCTCGAGTGGGTTTATTTTTACCTTGTAGAGTGACGTTGATTGAAAAAAATGGGAAAGTTCAGATGATCACGGTTAATCCTTCCGCTATGAGTAAAAAGTTTAATAATGAAGAACTCAGTAAAATTTGCGAGCAGATGACAATATTATATAAAGAGATTCTTGAGGAGGCATCACTATGAAGATGGGTATTTTAATATTAGTGATGTGTTTGCAAGCGCTGCTGCCAGTTATGGCTAGCGAACAGGATATTATGATGATTCGCTCCAGGCAAACATTTCCAGAAGCAATGACGACTTTACAAAATTCGATCATTGATCACCAGTATACGTTGTCACGAGTACAGCGTGTGGATATTGGTCTGGAAAAAGCAGGTTATAAGACGGATCGATACCGCATTGTCTTTTTTGGCAAGCATAAAGAGATAAAAGCGATCACAGACGATTACCCGGAGATGGGTGCTTATTTACCATTGAAGGTGGTAATATTTGCTGAAGAAGATGAAACCATGCTGGTTGCGTTAAATCCATTGCATTTTCAACAGATCATCGATCAGCCTGAATACAATATTATATTCAAGCGTTGGGCCAATGACATAAAATCAATTATGGAAGATGTTCGTAAGGCAGATTAAATAATAGATAGCCGATTATAATTATTACAGACACTGATACTAGATGGCTTTTAGCGTTTTATT
Organism: uncultured Gammaproteobacteria bacterium; assembly: GCA_963807455.1. GTDB lineage: Bacteria > Pseudomonadota > Gammaproteobacteria > JAADHQ01 > JAADHQ01 > JAADHQ01. The sequence goes on from CAWECS010000015.1 coordinate 50,673, forward strand.
GAGTTTTTCTTCAATGGCCTTTTTCTGATTAAGTAATTGTACAGTTTGGATGCGCTGATAATTATTCGATAGCGCGCTATTATTATCGATATCGGTAATGTAAATAGGATAACGTTCGCCCTGCTTTCGTTTGCTTAATATATAAGCCACAGCCTCTCGTAAAACATTATTGCCAAACTCCAGATTGGAAAATTCCTTACCATTGCAATAGAAATAAAAACCTGTATTTTTCATGTCCTCAACATCACCAATCACTTGTATATCAAAATAATTATGTTTGGTTGAAATTTGTGGTTTGTTTTTCAGGTCAACATAAAAACCGTCATTAACAGTTTTCTTAATCGGGAAAAACTCACATTTAATCTGTGCGCTACCGTCCTGTTCAGTGGAGACGCGCATGGTGTGATGTTTTATAGCAGCATCGAAGAAGTGTTGATAATGCCCAAGCATTGTCGGAATATCATGATAATCAATTTTTTGAGTATAAAGTGAACCATATTCATCAAGAACATAAATATCGGCCTGTTTATCCTTGTCTAGATAAAAAAGCTGGATAACACCGGGTTTATTATAACGCTGCAATAATTTTACTATAATATTGTCATTTGAGTAGCGATCAAAGTAATAACTACAGAATTGTTCCTGTGTACTGCCCAGGTTTTTCATTAATTCTGCATTATTATGTAATATCTCAAAGCGCGGTACATCATTTTCAATCTGGATAAGAGCATGATGGTGCTCAACACGTAATAAATAACGCGCGTTATCCGATTTGGAATCTTTGTAAAAAAATGCCACCAGATCAGCGAAGAGTGTATCTAAACGGCGAACAATGGATTCAGTATAGGATGAAGCAAAACAATAGGTTGTTGGTACCATGGGTGTCTGGCCGCTGGAAATTGGTGTCCATGCGAGCTGGTCTGTAATGCATTCCAATAATGAATATTCACCTTCATATTGCTGTGTAAGAATTTCGCCCCAGCTGGTTATATGGATAGTGCTACAGCTGCGGATCAGATTTTGCCATTTGCCACCGTAGCTGAGTGGGTCTGAACGATTGCTGGTTAAATGTAGTCCCTTGCGGGTATGTGATGTAAAGGGATCGCGACCGAGGTTAATAAAGATAGCAGCATTAACAATACGCGCGGGTTCTCTCAGTTGTTGCACTGTTGATTTTTCAACTTTACCGCCTGGGAAATGTAATTTAAAGGCATCGATCAGTTGTAATAACTCTTGCGAGGTATAACCGCCGACCATATTATTCATGGACACCATCGTATCATTACCGAGTATGCCATTGAAGTGACACCAGGCGACCAGTTCTATCAGGTTATGACTACGTTTGATGGGTGACTGTTGTTTTTGTGAATTGGATGGATCGTAGTGGTTGCGATATAAAAGCCAGGTAGGCGTATCATTGGCAATAAGATAAACAAATATAAGGCGTTTTTCAGATAGGTCTACCGAAATACCAGGATTGATAAGATCAATTTTTCCTGATTTTCTTTCAAAGGTACTATAAAGTCTGCGGCCTAATATATTGAGATCTTCCTGGCTGATATTGGTTTCTTCGGTATGTTGTCGGGCGAGTTCAGTCAGCATACGGTAGCTGTTAGTTAGTTCATTGACTAATATACTGCGTTCTTCCAATACCCGGTCAATTTTCCAGGTTTCGCGCGAGTCCAGTAATAGCAGATCGTCTCGCTTCCAGTCCCACTGCGTGGTGAGCTCTGTCATAATTTCAAAGGTACGTGATTTAACCTGTTGGGCATTATTGGTAAGCCACTCATGAACTTTGAAATAAAAGCATTTTCGTGCCAATTGAATACGTTCTGTTGACTGTTGACGTGAAAGATATTCATCCAGTTTGTTGATCATGAGCACATAGGAATCAAGTTTATCTATATTGGTTTCACCTTCATAGATGGCGCGTTTCAAACGTGAGCATAGTAATTCTGTGTCTGGAAATTCACTGGCATAGGCTTCCATTAGCAGCAGCTTGAGCATGGATTTGTAGGGTGAGTGGATTGCCTTGTTAAGCTGCCATAAGGCGGCACCATAAAATTCAGCGGCAGTGATGGTATTGACATCGCCAAAATCAATTATGTCGTGTTCGGTTATTATTTTTTTTGTTAGTAATAACTCAAGGTGCTGGTAATACTTATGTTCCATTTCAGGTGGTACAAGCCACCATGCGGGTATGCGACCGCCCAATAAAAGACCGGAGCGATAAAATTCCTCGATAAGCAATAAATGTTGTGCGCTACCACTACTTTCTTCAGACATGGTTTCAATATGACCATCGCGTATGGATTCCGGTGTGAGTACAAAGAAGTTTGCCTCCAGGCCGAGTGAAGCTGCCCATTCGGTTAGTAATTGGCACTTGTCTTTAAGTAGCTGCAGTGTATCTTCCTGGATATCAGCACGATGACAAACCCAGATGTCCAGATCACTACGATCTGTATAGGCAATGGTGCCTGCGCTTCCAATCAGATAAAGGGCATAGATATTGTATTCCCTTAACGGCATACGTCGATCTTGATAATTTTTTACCAGGCTTTTGGCCGCGTCCAATGCCTCACGCTCCGGAATATAGCTATAGATACCATTTGCACATTGATCACCAACGTAACCTGGTAGTTGAATATCGTTATATTGGAACAGTAGTGGAATGACATCCAGAAAAACACGCTGCTTTTTTTTGAGGGCATTACGGACAGTTTTTAAGCGGTCATTATTGACCTTGAGAAAGCGATCACGTATATCGGCTACGGTTTTTTCATCCTCAGAAAAAAATCGATTTCTTGCTTGAGCCATAATTAAAAATCACAGTTTCTAATGTTGTCGTTTGATCTATTAAGGCGTGCAATCATGGCAACAGCCTTTTGATCTTTAATTGCATATGCCAGATGAAGCTGGCGGGTTATTCTTTAGGCAACATCCTGGCCATTTTTTAAAGCACTGATATTGTCATTGAGATCACTCTCGCATCTGCCAAGTATATCGGATGCATTGATGCCTTTTTTCCATACAGATAAACCAAAACAGATGGTGTCATTGTCATCCCACTGATTGATTATTTCTTTGAGCTTGTTAATCAGGGCAATCGAATCCGGGCGTTCTGTTTCAGGTAATATCACTGTAAATTGATTGTCAGCGGAGCGCGCAATCATGTCAGACCAGCGCAACTGGTCTTTCAATAAGCGACTTAATTTCAGCAGTTTTAATTTCATATCAGCGCTATCGCTATGGATGCCAAGATCAAGCATGATGACTGATAGTGGTGTCTCGTAACGCCGACATCGCGAAACCTGTGATTCCAGTATTAATAACAAGGCACGCTTGGTCAGCAGGCTGGTGTCCTGGTCAATCAATTGCAGTTGGCGCGCTTCTTCTTTGAGTCGCTGGTTTTCACTGTACAAATCCAGAACGGTTGTTATGTTGGTGAAAATATGAATTTCGCCTGACTGATCAGGTTCATTTATTTTATTATGTGTGAAGTGATAATGAGCCTCATCAGCTGATTTGATATCGACACTGCCGCTGGATTGCAGCAATTGTGTCAGTACAGGGCTTATATTTTTGGCTGATTTATTAATTAACTGTGCTTGTTCTAGCCCCGTTAGTTGACATAACTCGTCACTGATATAGGTAATATTGCCTGTTTCGTCCAGTCTCAATATGCTGCTGGAACAGCTCTCCAGAATTGACTGATTGGCAACGTTCATATTCTCCATGACCATAGTTACTTTCCTCATCGTGATTGGCCTGATCAGGCCGTCATTATTTTGACTTGTTTCCATATCAGCCACATATATCCATGTTTTTACTTTTATAAATGGGTTAGCGGTCGGCAATGAGAATGCTTTAACAAAATATGATATGTGAATTGTTACTCAGTGCTTTCAGTACATGGCTTGAAGCTGCAAGGCAGAGATTAGTGATGATCGTTGTATTCACTGGCGCGTTTGGCCTTGCCGTGCACACGCTCTACCGGGTACCTGGATTCATTTATTTTTATTTTTTCATTGGCTGCTTGAATGATATCTATATTGAGCTTGTCAGCGGTACGTATAAGAAAAATAAGGATGTCAGCCAATTCATGGCCGACAGCCTGTTTTTTTTCATCATTAATAGTGCGGCTTTGCTCTTCGCTAAGCCATTGAAAATGCTCCACCAGTTCGGCGGCCTCTGCGATCAAGGCCATGGAAAGATTTTTCGGTGAGTGGAATTGATCCCAATCGCGGACGCGTGCAAATTCGGCAAGCTGTTGACGTAAATTTTCAAGGCTATCTTTTTTCATATAATATCCTGTAATTAATCAATGCTATATTGAGTCTATGGGATGGAAAAAATAACTTAATGTAAGCGCATACATGTCGCCATACTATATAGCATACTCTTTGATCGTAAAGTCATGATGATGTAACGGTTATTTAACAGTGATAGTTTTTAGATGAATATAGAACAGAAGAGCACGTTATTTATTATTAGCTTGATCTTAGTGGTGCTTGGCAGTACGGCAACCATTGTGATTTTTCTGGCAATGGATCATGTGAAAAAAGACAGCATGGAAGAACTGGATTCCGCATTCCAGCTACAGCAATCGTTATTGCAGCGGGAAAGTAAGGAGCTGTTAAAAAATAGCCGCTTTTTGTCTCAGCAACTCAGCGCACTCATTAAGAGCAAAAAAAATAATGCTGTTATGCGTGAGTTTATTAAAGAATCCAGAATAATAAATGGCAGTGATTTGTTGCTCATTAGTATCGAGCGGAATAAACAAATCCAAAGCATTGGTGAATCTTCTCGTGCCGTGTTGACTTCACAACGTGTTCTATCACTGAATGAATATGAAACGGTATTCAAGCATGTTCGCAGTACGGGTGAGCCTGCCCGCGCCTACTTATTTGTTGATGATGCGGTGTTGAATGCCGTTGCTGTTCCTGTCTGGCACGATAAAGATCAAATGAGTGCGGTGTTGTTACAGGCTAATATAATTTCCAATCAGGATTTGATTAAATTAAAGGGTATTTACCGCAAACAAATAGAAATTATGCTATTTGCTCCAAATATGGTTTTCAGTAATACCCAGGCAAATTTTTCCTATCAAGCAGAAATTATGGCAAACAATCAGCCGCAGGAAGAGCTGCGAACGATAGAGGTTAATCATAAAAAATACTATAGCAAGACCTATTCGTTGCCGGATAGTGTTTATAGCAAGCCTAGATTATTCATTATGTTGAGCTCAGCAGTGGCAGGGCAATTTTATGCCTATAGTAAATTATTTAAAAATACTGTGTATGCAGTAGTATTTGTTATCCTGTTGGCGGCTCTCGCAGGGATTAATATCAGCCGGTCATCGCTATCCAAACCCATCAAGGATCTCGCCAAAGTCAGTCATGCGATTGGCGAAGGCAGGTTTGATGTCAATATCAGGCATCAATGGCGCAAAGACGAACTCGGCGAGCTGGCTACGTCTTTCGACCAGATGCGTACAGATATTGTCGATGCGCAGCATCAGGAAAAACTGGTTCAGGGTAGAATTTCCGATTTTGCTGAAGTGTCATCAGACTGGTTATGGGAAACTGATGCCAATGGGGTGTTTACCTATTTGTCGGCTTCGGTAAGCGAATCACTGGGTTATACGGTCGAGCAGATGCTGGGTGAACAAATGACGGATATTTTTGTGCACGATAATCTGATAGAAATTGCCATTTTATTTTCCAGTGAAGTGACCTCACACGTTGGCTTTAAAAACCTGGAAATCTGGCTTACCACCAAATCAGGCTATAGAATTTGTGTGCGTTTTAATGCCAGACCTTATTTCAGTGATGGCGAGTTCCAGGGTTATCGGGGTACTGCCAGTGATATCACCAAATCCAAGAATGATGAAGAGAGGCTGCTACGCCTGGCCAACAAAGATCATTTAACAGGTTTACCCAATCGCGCGCGTTTCATGGAAGAGCTCGACAGAGAGATAAGGTTGGCAGAGAGACAGTTTACCAAGGGAGCTTTGCTGCTCATTGATCTGGACCATTTTAAACTGATTAACGATACAGCGGGGCATGCTGCCGGTGATGAGGTTATTGTACAGTTTGCCGGTTTATTAAAGCGCCTGGCACGCAACGTCGATCTGGTCGCGCGTTTAAGTGGTGATGAATTTGTCATTGCGTTTGTTAACACGGATACTAAGCAACTGGACAAGCGTATAAATGATATTGTCAAAAAAATAAATCAGTTAAAGCCTATGTATAGCGGCAAGGTGATGAATACCACCGCCAGTGTTGGCGTAGCCATTTTTCCTGATCATGCCAGTGATCCGGTGGAATTACTGGCCAAGGCGGACACCGCCATGTATATGGCCAAAAAAGCCGGTCGCAATCGTGCCAGAATGTATGAGCCCGGTGACATGCAGCAGGAAAAGATGGGATCGCAGCTGACCTGGAAAGACCGTATTCATGATGCACTTGAGCATGAAATGCTGGTATTGGCCTTCCAGCCAATCAAGCCAACGACCGGTGAGCCAGCTTCTCGATATGAGGTGTTGGTGAGGATGCGCTCTAATGAAGAGGGGCAACACTATAACCCGGGTGATTTTATACCCACGGCCGAGCAATTTGGCCTGATTCGCGAAATAGATACCTGGGTTGTTAAAAAGGCGATAGGTGTGCTGGCCAGTTTGCCGAAAGAAAATTTGCACATATCTTTTACCGTGAATCTTTCCGGGTTATCGGTGGGTGAGCCGGATATGCTGAATCTGATAGAAGCAGAACTACTCAGGACCGGTGTGGACAGGAGTCGACTGATTTTTGAAGTGACCGAGAGTGCAGCTTTTCAGGACATAGGTCGTGCGATCGAATTTATTGATCGCATCAAAATATTGGGATGCAGGATTGCGCTGGATGATTTCGGTGTTGGTTTTTCATCGTTCTCTTACCTGAAACAATTGCAGGCCGACATTCTTAAAATCGATGGCAGCTTTATCAGAGATATCCATCGTAGTAAGGATGATCAATTATTTGTTAAAGCGCTAGTGGATGTCGCGCGTGGTATGGGTATGATGACCGTGGCCGAATTTGTTGAGTCTGAGCAAGTTTATGATGTGGTTCGTGAACTCGGTGTTGACTACGTGCAAGGTTATTACATTGGCAAGCCCATTATTGGAAAATTCTCTTAACCCGAATCACAGGCATGCACAATCTCATGCTAACGCGCAGAGCGATGGTAAACAAGCTATCAGTGTTGGCCCAGATAAGTACGCGCTCTTTTAATCGCAGCCCTGACCTGTTCAGGTGCGGTACCGCCGAGGTGATTGCGCGATGAAACAGAACCTTCCAGTGTGAGTATGTCAAATACATCACTGTCTATCTGGCCTGAAAATCCTTGCAGTTCCTGCAAAGACATTTCCGACAAATCCTTGTTGCTTTCAACGCCAAATCGTACTGCCAGTCCGACGACTTCATGGGCATCACGGAACGGCAGGCCCTTACGAACCAGATAGTCGGCCAGATCAGTCGCAGTTGAAAAGCCACTACGTGCCGCCTGGTACATATTTTCTTTTTTTGCCTCCACTGCGGGCATCATGTCAGCGAAGCTGCGCACGCAACCCATAACGGTATCAACAGTGTCAAACAGGGGTTCCTTGTCTTCCTGGTTATCCTTGTTATAGGCAAGCGGTTGTGACTTCATCAGTGTCAGCAGAGTCATCAGGTTACCAAAGACACGACCACTTTTGCCACGTACCAGTTCGGGCACATCGGGATTTTTCTTTTGCGGCATGATCGACGAGCCAGTGCAAAAGCGATCGGGCAAATTCGATAAAATTAAATTGTGCTGATGCCCACAACACCAGCTCTTCCGAAAAGCGTGACAGGTGCGTCAGTAGAATGGCAGCAGCGGCATTGAATTCAATGGCAAAGTCGCGATCACTGACGGCATCCAGAGAGTTTTCACTGGGTGCATCAAAACCAAGTTGATTGGCAGTGGACTGTCGATCAATAGGGTAGCTGGTGCCTGCCAGTGCGGCTGAACCCAGTGGCATGATATTCATGCGTTAGTCGGCAATCCTGCAGGCGACTACGGTCGCGTTTGAGCATTTCAAACCAGGCCATCATATGATGGCCGAAAGTGATGGGTTGCGCTACCTGTAAATGTGTAAAGCCCGGCATGATGGTATCGGCTTCGCGTTCGGCCAGATCAAGCAAGGCCATTTTCAGGCGCAATAGTTCATCGAGAATAGCATCTATGGCATCACGCATATACAAGCGGATGTCGGTGGCTACCTGATCATTTCGTGAGCGCCCCGTATGCAGTTTTTTACCGGCATCACCAATGCGTTTGGTCAGGTTTGCCTCGATATTCATGTGCACATCTTCCAGCGCCACCGACCAGTCAAAATTGCCCGCTTCAATGTCGGTTTTTATGCTCTCAAGGCCATTGGTAATCAGATCGCATTCCTGCTGGGTGAGGATACCTGTTTCGGTTAGCATGCGGGCATGGGCTATAGAGCCATTGATATCATAGCGATACAGTCGCTTGTCAAAGTCGACAGAAGCGGTGAATTTTTCAACAAACGCATCAGTGGGCTCGTTAAATCGTCCACTCCAGAGTTTGTCCTTGCTATTGTTTTCGCTCATGGGCTGCTATCCTGATCAATTTGCATGCGATTATAACAGAAACCCCGATATTATCAGATAGTACTGTTAATTCGATTGCAAAATTAACTATTATAATGGTCTAGAATAATAAGCAGTGAAATCTGTTATCACAAGTACAGCTATCGATGATAAAAAAAGACAAGCCTGAAAATAAAGCCCAAGCAACGATCTTTCTGCCGGATTTTTGTAGTATTGGTATGGTGTTCGCTGTGGTAGTGCTGGCTGAGTTAATGGCATTTGCTATCCTTTTGACCACACCTTACCCGCAAGCATTGAGTTGGGACAAGCTGGGTGTGCTGTCCTTGTTCATCCAATGGGTAGCATTAAGCAGTATTGGTCTGTTGTGTGTGTTGCGAAAATGGTTAATTCGGCTTTCTGATACTCTGGCAGGTATTGTCAGCTACCTGATTGTACTGACTGTAACCTGGGTCGTGGCAGAATCAGCCTGGTGGGCGATGGTGTATACCGGTATGTCCGATAATGCTGCCATGCATCTGGATTTTGTGCTTCGTGCTCTGGGTGTCAGTGCCATTCTCAGTGGTATCAGCCTGCGCGTTATCTATCTTCAATATCAACAGAAAATACATATCCAGGCACATGCTGATGCGCGCATACAGGCGCTGCAGGCGAGGATCAAACCGCACTTTTTATTTAACAGCATGAATACGATTGCAGCATTAATCCGCTCACAACCGCAGCATGCGGAGGAGGCCGTTGAGGATTTGTCTGATCTGTTTCGAGCCAGCCTGGGTAAGACCTCGCAACTAATCACTCTATCGGAAGAAGTACAGATGGCTGAACGTTATCTGCGCATTGAGCAGTTGCGGTTGGGCGACCGGCTGCAGGTAAAATGGGCGTTGCAGGCATTACCACAGCAGGCCTTGTTGCCAGTACTGACTTTGCAGCCCTTGCTTGAAAATGCTATTTTTCACGGTATCGAAATGTTGCCGGGCGGTGGTGAAATCACTGTCACTGGATCGCGACAGGGCGACCTGTTGACGATAGTGATAGATAATCCATGTCTACCGCCGCAACAGTCAAAACCTAGTTCGGGTACGCAGACGGCAATGATAAATATCGATGAACGTTTACATATCGCCTTCGGCAAGCAAGCGGGTCTGAGCCTGCAAAGACAAGAGCAAAGCTGTCAGCTCAAGATCACTTTCCCATTGACGGAAAACGAATGAAAATACTGATAACTGATGATGAATCTCTTGCACGTATTCGCTTGCGCACACTGGTGGAAGAGCTCGAACATACTGTTGTCGGCGAAGCCACGCAAGGTGAGCAAGCCTTGCAGTTATGTGAAACACTCGAACCTGATGTCATCTTGCTGGATATTCGTATGCCAGGTATGGGCGGTATTGAAACCGCGCGTCATTTAATGTTGCTGGACAATCCGCCAGCAGTGATATTTACAACGGCATTTGATGAACATGCCTTACAGGCTTTTGAAACCAATGCAGTCGATTATTTGCTCAAGCCCATTCGCAAGGAAAAACTGGCACAATCCTTAAGCAAGGCCGGGAGTCTGAACCGGGTACAAATAGCGAACTTGAGTGAGCAGGAGCATGAAGTGCGCACGCATATCTGTGCACGTAGCCATAACAGCATCAGCTTGATGCCGGTGCCCAGCATCATTTATTTCATGGCTGACCAAAAGTATATTAGTGTAGTGTCCAGTGACAAAGAAGTGTTGATCGAGGATTCGCTGAAATCACTGGAGCAAGAATTTGACGGTTTGTTTACTCGCGTGCACCGTAATGCCCTGGTGGCAATTGGTCACATTGTATCGCTTGGAAAATCCAGTGATGGTGCGCATTACCTGGTATTGAAGGGTACGGACAAAACGCTGGATGTCAGCCGTCGGCATGTTCCCGCTGTGCGTAAATTGATCAGGGATATGGGTTAATCAGGCTTGTCGTGCATACAGCACAAGAACACACAATAACCAGATCCTGCTGATAGTGTTTATTCAGGAGCAAGGTTTTTGGCGAGTCGTTTATCAGTGTCAGTCAATTGCTGGTGAGCCATATGAATAGCCTGATCGACAAGCCCACCAAACATCTCGACAGTATTGATGCCCAGAATGCGCTCGCTTAGTTCTTTTCCTTGGCTATCCAGAAATAACATGGTGGGGGTGACATAAACACCATATCGCTGAGCCAGGCTTTCCGCACTGATGCTCATACCATTAAAATCGCGTAATCGGGTCTGCTCATCAATCATGATTTTATAAATAAGCACACGGTCCTGATAGTCGCCACTGAGTATCATCGGCTTGAGGATTTCATTCTCTAACAGGTCGCAATAGCTACAATGCGTGGCTGAAAAAACCAGTAACACCGGCAGGCCTTTTGACTCCGCTGTTTTTGCTATCGCGGAAAAATCGGTGGCCATAGGCACCCTGGTCTGTGATGAGGATGAAACTGCAGCCGAGGTAAAAAACCCCAATGAAAGTAAGGCAAGAAAAAGCCCTAATATTTGTATTTGTCTCTTCATCTCTCCGATACGCCTATTATTTACAATTTTCTTATGGTTATAGAGCGGTTTTTTAACAACAAGTTGCACTAAAATGCATTAATATTGCCTTGTATTCTGTCATAATTTCAGCCGGTATGCACAGGCGTCACCAGCTGATCCAGAGAAAGCTGGCCGTTAATCATATAAGTAACTGTTAATATTATACTATTTAGGAAGTACAATGAGCCTTGAATCCATCCGTATCGCCACTCGAAAAAGCCAACTTGCCCTCTGGCAAGCCGAATATGTTGGTAAACGCCTGCAGGAGTGTCATCCCGGCTTGAAAATTGAATTGGTGACGATGAGTACCCAGGGAGATCGAATATTGGATTCACCGCTGGCAAAAATTGGTGGTAAAGGTCTTTTTGTTAAGGAGTTGGAGCAGAGCATGTTGCGCAATGAAAGTGATATAGCTGTGCACTCGATGAAAGATGTGCCAGTTGAGTTACCGCATGGCTTATATATTCCGACAATATTGGAGCGTGAAGATCCTCGTGATGCTTTTGTATCAAATGACTATGAATCGATCGAATCACTACCGCATGGCGCGATTGTAGGTACCTCGAGTTTACGTCGTCGTTGCCAGATAGCCGAGACCAGACCCGATCTGGATATTCAGGAGCTGCGAGGCAATGTCAACACACGTCTGGCCAAACTGGATCAGGGTGACTACCACGCTATTATTCTTGCCAGTGCAGGCTTGAAGCGACTGGATATGCAGGCGCGTATACGCGATACCATCTCACCACAAATCATGTTGCCGGCCATTGCACAGGGTGCCATTGGCGTTGAGTGTCGTCAGGGTGATGCTGATGTGGAGGCACTGTTGGCCCCCTTGAATGATGCCAACACGCATACCCGCGTAAAGGCCGAGCGCGCCATGAATGCACGCTTGCAAGGGGGTTGTCAGGTACCGATAGGTGGTTATGCTGAAATTGAGCATGGTGTTATTGTCATTCGTGGTCTGGTGGGGCGACCTGATGGTAGTGAGATAGTGCATGGTGTGATCAGTGGACGACCAGAGGATGCCGAGGAGCTGGGTGATGTGCTCGGGCAGGATTTACTCTCCAGAGGGGCAGATGCTATTTTGCAGGAAGTATTTGCAGCCAATGAATAAGCTTACTTGTTACTGATTTTGTATGCAGGACGTTCAACACCCACAAGCAGACAAAGCACATGCCTTAAGCGGGTTTTCCGTTCTAGTGACGCGTCCACGTGATCAAGCGCATGCACTCTGTGAATTGATAGAAGCATCAGGAGGGCATGCGCTTCGTTTTCCAGTGATTGAGATCCTGCCAGCGCATAACATCTCAGAGAGTCAGCAGTTGATACAGCGGATATGTGATTTTGATCTGGCTATTTTTATCAGTGCCAATGCCGTTCACTTTGCCATGCAACAGTTTCCCAAGCCAGGCCAGCTGCCTCCGGCATTAACAATTTCTGCTATCGGCAAAGCAACCGCCGCCGCATTAAGCCAGTACGGTGTCAATATCGATATTTCGCCCGACACGGATTTTAATAGTGAGTCATTGTTATCGATGCCGCAAATGCAGGATTTGGCCGGTAAGAAAATAATCTTATTCAAAGGCGAAGGCGGTCGGGAATTATTGGCCGAAACATTAGTGCAGCGCGGTGCCAAGGTCAGCCTGGCGATTGTTTATCGTCGAGCATTACCAGATGTCGAGATAGATGATTTAATCCAGGCCTGGTCTAAAGGTGAAGTGAATGCAGTCACAGTGACCAGTCAGGAAGGTTTATATAACCTCAGCAGCATGCTGGGTGTAACAGGCAGGAAGTTATTGCAGCAAACGCCACTGGTAGTGATTAGCGAGCGCATGCTGGAAGTGACGCGTGAGCTGGGTATTGAGTCGCCAGTGATAATAGCAAAGCATGCAAGTGATAATGCTATCGTCGATGCACTGATCGTGTTGTCAAAAAAACAGAAATAAACAGGGCTTAAATGAAAGACGAAAATAAAATTGAGGAATCAAAACTACAAGCTATTGTGGCGCGTTCAGAATTAGATGCAGAGCAATCGATAGCAGAGAGTACTGATTTCCCACTGCTACGGCAATGGTTATAGTAAAAGGATTGTAGTAATTATGAAGAAATGTTTTACAGATACATTTAAATCCATGCAAAGGGATTTTGGTTATCCGAATTTACCGATCAGGCCATTCCATTCTAAAATTATGGTGCTTTCCAAGACCATAGACAGCCTTGCCATATTCGCCTGCCTGTGGATCTCCACTTATCTCTACAGTTTGTCCTGGGTAGAAGCCTACACCTGGTCTGCCGTGGCAGGCTTGCTTATTTTTCAATATTTGTCTGAGCATAATGAAGCTTACGAAGTATGGAGGGGATCGCCTATTTGTGGTGAGGCCATTCGTATATTTGTGCTGTGGTTTTTTACCGCCATCATATTGTCATTGATTTTTCACCTGTCAGGTGATGTGCCGGTTTTTTATAGTAATGTTATTCTCATCTGGTTTTTGATTACGCCGGTGGTGATCACTCTGTTGCATTTGCTCAGGCGAAGATTCCTGATGTTGCTGCGAAGCAGAAATAAAAATATCAGAAAAGTGGCAGTGCTCGGGGTTCGATCATTAGGCAAACAGGTGGCCAGCTCAATTCAGAGTATGCCATGGTTGGGTTATCAGTTTGTCGGTTATTATGATGATCGTTCCGCGCAGGCAGGCCGACGTCTGGATGATACGGATATGAATGTCATTGGTGATTTTGATGACTTGATTAAAAATGCACGTTCCGGACAAGTGGATGTGGTTTATGTCGTGCTGCCCATGAATGCTGAAAAGCGTATCAGTGAACTGGTGAGAAAGCTTGCTGATAGTACGGTATCTGTGTATATAGTCCCGGATTTTTTTATGTTCGGGCTATTGCATGCACGCTGGTCAACACTAAAAGGTATTCCGACGGTTAGTGTTTATGAAAGCCCGTTTTTTGGTCTGGATGGTTTTACCAAAAGATTTGAAGATATAGTGCTCAGTCTGCTTATCCTGACAGTCATTGCGATCCCCATGTTGGTCATTGCCTTGCTGGTTAAATTTTCATCACCGGGACCGGTGATATTTAAACAACGTCGCTATGGCATTCGAGGTGATGAAATCACGGTGTGGAAATTTCGAAGTATGCGTGTAAGCGAGAATGACGGCAAAATAGTGCAGGCGAAAAAGAATGACGCACGCGCCACACCCATTGGTGCATTCCTTAGACGCACATCGCTGGATGAGTTGCCGCAATTTATCAATGTGTTGCAAGGGCGCATGTCTGTTGTTGGTCCGCGTCCGCATGCGGTTTCACATAATGAAGAATACAGGCCTTTGATACAAGGCTATATGTTAAGACACAAGGTCAAGCCAGGTATTACCGGATGGGCGCAAATTAATGGCTTACGTGGAGAGACGGATACGCTGGATAAAATGGAGCAGCGCATAAAATACGATCTTGACTATATTCGTAACTGGACACTATGGTTTGATATGCAAATCACCTTCATGACTGTATTCAAGGGTTTTATTGGTAAGAATGTATTTTAGCTAACATTTAGCATGCCAGCGGCGGACATCAGCTTATAGTCAATGCCAATGAGGCGAGTGCGTATCCGGGTGCTGTTTGCAGATGTAATGATAGTTTGCGTATCACAACGCGTTATGTCTTCAGTCGGCCAGCTACTGTTGCTAATGCAAAGCGATCAGGTAGCACCGCTGCCGCGCAGAACTGCTGGAATGGTCTTCAGTAATATTTTAAAATCCAGGGATAGGGACCAGTTATCTATGTATTCCAGGTCGAGCTCCAGCCATTTTTCAAAAGGTAAATTACTCCGTCCAGATACCTGCCAGATGCAGGTAATGCCAGGCCGCACACTAAAGCGTTTGCGCTGAATGCCCTTATCAAATAAATTCACATCCCTGATGGACATGGGTCGTGGGCCTACCAGGCTCATCTGACCACGAATGACATTCAGCAGCTGTGGTAATTCATCCATGCTGGTTTTTCGGATAATTTTTCCGACGCGAGTAACACGCGGGTCATTCTTTATTTTAAAGATAGGGCCATCGGCTTCATTCAAATGCTCAAGGTCTTTAATTTTCTCATCAGCATCGACATGCATTGATCGAAATTTGAGTAAAGGAAACAGGCGTTTGCGCAAGCCGACCCGTCGTTGTACAAAAAACACGGGTCCAGGTGAATCGAGTTTGATGGCAATGGCAATCAGCAAGAAGATTGGCAAGATAAGCGGCATGGCAAGCAGCACCATGAACAGGTCAAAGATTCTTTTAATCATCAACTTGACTTCACTTTGTGCCACAGGCTCAAAGGTGAGAATGGGGATATCGCCAATTTGTACCAGGCGCATACGAGCAATGCGCAAATCGAACATATCTGCCATCCAGCGAAATTTAACACCTTCTTCTTCGCAGGCATTCACAATACCTTCAACATCACCGATCATGGATCTGGGCACTGCCATTATTACTTCATCAATAACCTGATCGTTTAATATTTTACTAATACTGTCAACAGTCCCCAGCACAGGTGAGCCATCCAGTATCTGTCCTGTTTTCTCAGGATCAGTATCGAGATAGCCAACAATATCAACGCCCCATTCCAGATGTTGTTTTAGTGTTCGCGACAGTTTTTGTGCGCGGTTACCGGTACCAATGATGATGACTTTGAGGTAGTTCTCTCCTTTTTGCGCAAAACGCAGAAAATACCACCAGTGCAGTGCGGCACGAACTCCAATAAGGGCGCCCAGCTCTAACACTGAAAAGGTGATGAGAACGCTGCGGCTGAGCATATCTACATTGAGTAAAAACAGGATAGTAAAGACTAAACCAAGACTAATGCTGAGCGCCTTGGTGACACGCCAGGCAAAAGAGGGCAGCGAAAGAATGCGTAATCCATGGTAGGCGCCAAAACGTAACAAAAAATATCCCAACGGTGCCCATAGCAACACAAACACAGCCAGATAATAATATAATGGTTGTTGTTCTGATTCGAAAAATCGGTGTGAGATCGAATAGGCAATAATTAATGAAAGCAGCGTTAACAGGCTGTCGAGTAAAAATAGCAGTCTACCTATATATTGGGATTTTGCATCATACATGGGTTTTTTCAGTAATAGTTTGGTGTTCGTCAGTCCATTCAGATTGGTCACCAGGCCTGCAAAACCCGTCATAGTTGTCCGGGTCTACCCTTGCTTGCTCGGCCAATCTACTCCTATTAAAAGGCAAGTTTTTACTAATATATTAATTTACACGCTTTTCTCCGTGACAACGATACCAGATTTATAAATTATTGAAAGTATAATAAATAATCCAGTATCGGTCGTTGTATCGGCAGCACCCTGGCCGAGTTGAGCCATAATTAACCATTGAACAGATCTTCATGAAGAGAATCTTGATTAGCCAGCCATCAAGCGGAGTTTGAGGGCTTGGTTTATGCTATTAAATTAGCAAATGTTTATAAACTTAACTGGGAAGGGGAGTGTCAGTAATGATCTGGCGCAACAAAATGGCTTGAAATCGTACTAATCCATTTGCGAATTAAATTCAAAGGCATCGGAAAATAGCTGTTTTTCATCAACACCCAGGCGTATGAATTCATCCCTTGCGGTATAAACCATGACCGGCGGCCCGCTCATGTAAATATCGCATTGTGTGAGATTCGCACAGTGTTTAATAACCGCTTCATGCACATAGCCAGTTTCGCCCTGCCAGTTATCTTCTGGCTGTGGTTCTGACAACACCGGGGTAAACTGAAACAGCGGGTGGCGACGTGTCCATTCAACAGGGAGTTCAGGCATATAAAGATCACGCAGGGAACGTACCCCCCAGAACAGGTGCATGGGCTTTTCCAGGCCAATATGAAAGGCATGTTCAAGCATGCCTTTCAAAGGCGCAAAGCCGGTCCCGCCACCCATTAGAATCATGGGTCGCGGTGAAGATTCGTTTAATGTAAAGCTACCCAGCGGTGCTTCAATCCTGAGGATTTCGCCGATTTTCATACGATCAAAAATGTATTGGGTATACTCACCACCATCGATATGGCGGATATGCAACTCAATAAAATCATCATCATGAGGTGCATTAGCGATAGAAAAGCTACGTCGTTCGCCACTTTCCTGCAGGATATCGAGATATTGACCAGCGAAAAACTGCATGCGGATATTCTCGGGCAGCTTCAGATAGACGCGCATGACGTCATGTGAGAGTTGTTCCAGCCGGGCCACCTTGGTTGGCATAGTCATGATCTTGATCTGGTTAAGCTTTTCCACTTCATCTACAGCAATTTCCAGATCCGAGCAGGCATGCGCCTGACAGAACAGGGCATAGCCATGTTGTATCATTTCTTCGGTTAGTCCCTTGGGGGTTTGTTCATAACGTATTTTGCCTTTCAGTACCTTGCCTTTACAGGCGCCACAACGCCCACCACGACATCCATAAGGCAGACCAATGCCTGATTTCAGTGCGGATTCAAGGATAGTTTCACCCTCGGCAGTGCTAAATTCATGCCGTGTGGTTGGCAGCTTGACTTGATACTTCATGGACAACTATAAAAAGCAAAAACGGGTGTGCATTCTCTCTTAAATAATAGCCTATTAAAACCCTCAGGTTTTAGGGTTATTACCTGATTTTTATAGGGGATTGTAGAGTAATGGCGCTCAGGTGCTTTCTGGCAGGCTGCGTTTGCTGCGTATCCAGCGCGTCAGGGAGGCCCATTGTTCGAGGTCTTTGTAAACACTGGAGGGTGCCATCTCGAAAATACCAATGCCGGTCTCAGCTGAGCGGATGTAGTTTTGAGTATCTCGCAAGGTAGCAATAAACGGGATTTTCAGGCTTTTGAGGAATTTTTCCAATGCATGGTACACACGAGTATTCTCACGTACCCGATTGGCAATGACGGCAATCCGGGTTTGCTTGCGTGAAACCTTGCCCTGTAACAGCAAATCATGGATAAAGTGAGTGGCAGCCCGGATATCAATGGGTGATGGCAGTACCGGTATTAAAATAGTCTCTGCTCGACGCACCATGGCAGTCATATCTTTGCCATATACAGCAGCCGGAGCATCAATAATGACAATATCGGTATTTTTGGGTGCGCGGGCTTTATCTTCCCAGGCTTTTATACCTTTGATTTCTGGATAATTTTCTGGTCTCGCTTGTAGCCATTCCGAACTGGAGCCTTGTGGGTCAAAATCCTCCACCAGCACATTCAATTCCAGTTCATAGGCAAAATAGCTGGCCAGATTAGTCGCAATGGTTGACTTGCCGCAACCGCCTTTGGAATTGAGTACCATGATCGTGCGCATGATCCACCCTTATTTTATTATTGTTGATGAATAGTCCATACCTTAGCACTATCAACAGGTATTTCTCAACGCTCTAGTCATTCATTGCTGTCATCAATAATCCCGAGAGAATCCCACATTTGATCAACGCGCTGCTTAATTTCTTCTGACATTTCAATGGGATGTCCCCATTCGCGTGTGGTCTCGCCGGGCCACTTGTTGGTGGCATCAAAGCCTGCCTTGCTACCCAGGCCGGATACAGGTGAGGCAAAATCCAGGTAATCAATGGGTGTGTTTTCAATCAGGGTGGTATCACGTGCAGGATCCATGCGTGTCGTCATGGCCCAGATAACATCCTTCCAGTCACGCACGTTCACATCATTATCGACGACAATGACGAATTTTGTATACATAAACTGTCTAAGAAACGACCAGACGCCCATCATAATGCGTTTCGCATGGCCGGGGTACTGTTTGTTCATGCTCACTATCGCTACGCGGTAGGAGCAGCCTTCAGGCGGCAAATAAAAATCACAGATTTCAGGAAACTGTTTTTGTAGAATCGGCACAAACACTTCATTCAGCGCAACGCCCAGAATGGCAGGTTCATCCGGTGGCCGGCCAGTATAGGTACTATGATAAATCGGGTCCTTGCGGTGGGTGATGCGCTCAATGGTGAATACCGGGAAGCGTTCCACTTCATTATAGTAGCCAGTGTGATCGCCGAAGGGTCCTTCATCCGCCATATCGTCGGGGTAAATATGCCCCTCGAGCACGAACTCGGCAGAAGCAGGGACTTGCAACTCACTGCCTTTGCATTTGACGACCTCGGTCTTGTCGCCGCGAAGTAATCCGGCAAAGCCATATTCTGACAATGAATCCGGCACCGGCGTCACGGCAGCAAGAATGGTGGCAGGATCAGCACCCAGTGCCACGGCAATAGGGAAGGGCTCTCCAGGATGTTGCTTGCACCAGTCCCTGAAATCCAGTGCGCCACCGCGATGGGCAAGCCAGCGCATGATCACGCGATTTTTACCGATGACCTGCTGGCGATAAATGCCCAGATTTTGTCGTTCCTTTTCAGGTCCCCTGGTTACCACCAGTGCCCAGGTAATCAGTGGTGCTGCATCACCGGGCCAGCAGGTCTGGATCGGCAGGCGGGCAAGATCAACATCATCGCCTTCAATAATAAATTCCTGGCAAGGTGCTTTTTTTACCACTTTAGGCGCCATATTCAGCACTTGCTTAAACACCGGTAGCTTATCCCAGGCATCTTTCAGGCCTTTGGGCGGATCAGGTTCTTTTAAAAAGGCAAGCAATTTACCGACTTCACGTAATGCCGTGACCGAGTCTTCGCCCATGCCCATGGCTACACGTTCGGGTGTGCCAAACAGGTTTGCAAGAACCGGCGTCGAGTGTCCCTTAGGGTTTTCGAATAACAACGCCGGACCCTCCGCCTTAAGTGTGCGGTCGCAAATTTCTGTTATTTCCAGCGCAGGATCGACTTCAGCCGTAATACGTTTGAGCAAACCTTTTTGTTCGAGTTGCTGGATAAAATCTCTCAAATCTCGATATTTCATGGCACACTAAAAACTGTTTCTGTTATTGTCTGGTTATTATGCACTATTTATTAACGTATGATGAGTAAAACACTATATTGTGCGATATCCTCGCATGGCTTTGGCCATATTGCCCAATCTGCCCCGATACTCAATCGTCTGCACAGGCTTCGGCCGGACATCAAGATTATAATACAGTGTGAAAGCTTGAAAACTTTGCTGGATGAACTGTTTGATTTCCCATTTGTGCATATGCCCCACTCATCAGATTTTGGCATGATAATGAAAAGTGCGCTTGAAATTGATGCGCAAGCCAGTCACCAGGCATATTTGCAAGTACATGATCATTGGCAGGAGTCAGTGCAAGCGCAAGCAAAAATCATCAAACGCTATCAGCCTGATTTAATTTACTGCAATATCGCTTACCTGGTAAATGCTGCAGCGACAACACTGAATATTCCTGTCGTTAACCTATGTTCCCTGAACTGGTATCATATTTATCGGGCTTACTGTGGTGAATTATCTGGAGCTACTAAGATAATGCAAGTTATGGTGCAAGCTTACAACGAAGCTCAAATATTTCTGGCACCAGAGCCCAGTATGAGCATGCCTGAAATAGTGAATTTAAAACATATTGGCCCAGTCGCTCGCATTGGTAAACAGCGAGCAGAAGAAATTCGACATCAATATCATTTGTCCGCAGCCTCTCGACTGGTGCTGGTGTCTTATGGAGGAGTTGAATATCGCGTGGACTTTAATCGCTGGCCGCAAACTCAAGATATCTATTATCTTGTCAGTGAGAAACAATGTATTGAACGCGATGATTTTATTCACTATGAAAGCCTGCTCATGCCTTATATTGATATCCTCAGTTCTTGTGATGTCATCATCACCAAATCAGGTTATGGAACCTATGCTGAAGCTGCCTGCCATGGCATACCATTAATGTATACACGTCGTCCAGATTGGCCGGAAGATATTTATCTGGTTGAATGGCTAGAGAAAATGGCCAATTGCATTGAACTGACTAGTGAGGACTTGCAAAATGGAAATGTCGTCGAACCTATGCAGAAATTGCTAGGGCAGAAACAGCGACCCGCAGTAGAGCCCGATGGCATCATGCAAGCCGTTGATGCGCTTTTACATTATCTAAGTGATTGAGGAGATGGCCAATGTATAAAGGATCATGTCTATGCGGTCAGGTGCGTTATGAAGTCGCAGGCTCCATAGATGATATTGTTTTTTGTCATTGCTCGCTCTGTCGCAAGGCGCAGGGGAGTGCGTTTGCTACCAATGGCAATGTGGAAGCTAAGCACTTCCGGTTCATTCAGGGTTCAGATAATTTGACTCAATATGAATCTAATCCCGGGCATAGTAAATATTTTTGTACGACCTGTGGCTCGCCTGTCATGAGTTTAAATGAGCGTGTGCCCGATACGATCAGGATCAGGTTGGGTAGTATTGAATCAGATATTACAGAGCGACCGACATGCCATATATTTACCGATTCAAAAGCGATCTGGGAAAACATCTGTGACGATTTGCCGCAGTATAAAGAATACAAAACCTGATAAAATCAGCTTTCCATATAATGGTGCTAGTGATGAGTAAAACGACGACAGAACCCTCCTTGATGTTGAATGAAGCCATGGATTTTATAAAGCCTGTGACCGGTTTTTTTGGCGAAAACCCGCTGGCTATCGCCGGTATTGTATTGTTACTAGCTGTAGTAGTGGCCAGTGTGGCAGCAACAGTGGTTTCGCGTGTAGTGGGTCGACTGGCGGAACGCACCCGTTTTAAATGGGATGACTTATTGATCGCAGCATTACGTCGACCGGTGTTCTGGACCCTGTTGTTAATCGGTTGTCGTATGGCTTTGTTGCCACTCAAACCTTCACAGGGTTTCAGTGATGTGTTTGAGTCAATCGTGGCCAGTATATTAATCGTTATGTGGTCACTATTTTTACTGAGAATTATCCGCATCCTGTTGCGAGCATTGAGTTCAACAGCGCGCCCACAATCCGTTATTCGCAAACAAACACTGCCCTTGTTTGAAAACATGGGCTTTATTCTCGTTATTGTCATTTCCATTTATATGATCTTTCGGTCATGGAATGTCGATATGACAGCATGGCTGGCATCAGCGGGTATTGCCGGTATAGCGATTGGTTTTGCAGCTAAGGACACATTGGCCAATCTTTTTTCCGGAGTATTTATTCTTGCCGACACGCCTTACGAGCTTGGCGATTATGTTGTACTCGATAGTGGCGAGCGCGGCATGGTCACACACATCGGTATACGCAGTACGCGCTTACTCACCCGAGATGATGTCGAAATAACCATACCTAATGCCATCATGGGTAACACCCGTATTACCAATGAATCCGGCGGCCCACATGAAAAGTTTCGTCTGCGTGTCAAAGTGGGTGTTGCCTATGGATCAGATATCGATCAGGTAAGGGACGTTCTGATGGAAATTGCATTGCAGGATCCATCAGTGTGTAAAACCCCGGAGCCGCGCGTACGCTTTCGTAATTTTGGTGGGTCAAGCCTGGATATCGAATTGCTGTGCTGGATAGAAAACCCGGAATTACGCGGACGTGTGCTGGATGTACTCAATACCACTATTTACAAGCGCTTTAATAGTGAGGGTATTGAAATACCGTATTCCAAGCATGATATATTTATTAAAGAAATGCCAGGAGTAAAATAATAGACAGGGTCGTTATTTTTAAAATCACCGATTGATTATTACAGAGGTTCTCGTTAGATGAAAAAAATACTGTTGCTGCTATTGTTGTCTCCTTTTTATTGTCAAGCATGGGAATTACCAGGACTGGGTAATTATCAGTTTGAAGCCGTGAATGAGCATGTCTATATTATGCATGGACCATTACAGGAGCCCAGTAAGCAAAATCAAGGTTTCATGAACAACCCCGGTATTATCATTACCCCAAAAGGTATTGTGCTGGTTGATCCTGGCAGTACCTATCAAGTTGGCAAGCAGGTGTTGGCGGAAATAAAGAAAGTAAGCGACAAACCTGTACTGGCGGTATTTAATTCGCATATACATGGCGATCACTGGCTCGGTAACCAGGCCGTGAAAGAGGCCTATCCTCAGGTGGAAATCTACGCACATCCGAAGATGATTGAACAGGCAAATTCCGGAGCGGGTATAGAATGGTTAAATATCATGCGCACCCGCACAGAAGGCGTAAGCAAGGGCACAAAAATAGTGGCACCGGACAATGCTATTCAGCAAGGTG
Organism: uncultured Gammaproteobacteria bacterium; assembly: GCA_963807455.1. Taxonomy (GTDB): domain Bacteria; phylum Pseudomonadota; class Gammaproteobacteria; order JAADHQ01; family JAADHQ01; genus JAADHQ01. The sequence goes on from CAWECS010000015.1 coordinate 73,990, forward strand.
ATGTGATTGTAGTTGATGGCCAACATTTCAAGGTTTACGCTTATGATCCGGCTCACACTAATACAGATGTACTGATTGAGCATGTCGAAAGCAAGACTTTGTTTATGGGAGATACTGGTTTTAATAAACGCATGGCGCGCTTTGATTCAAGCTCGAACATGCACGGCGCTATCAGCTTGCTGGAAACAGTGAAAACATTCGATATCACTACCTTTGTTCCAGGACATGGTAAAAGTGGTGAATTTAATGCAGCAGTCAAACCTTTTATGGATTACCTGACTCAATTACAAGCCATCGTCAGGAAAGGATTCGAGCAGGAGCTTGAGGATTATGAAATAAAAACTATTGCCCATAAAGAATTACAGGCATACCATGACTGGCCAGGCTTTGAAGAACAATTTGGCAAACATGTATTTAAAATGTTTCTGGAAATACAGGCAATGACTTTATAATCCGGCATTATCAGCCATGAGTGTCATTTACAGTTTTCCACCAATAGCGTCAGCCGATGCGAATATACTGGTGTTGGGTTCCATGCCGGGTAAGGCCTCATTAGAGGCAGGGCAATATTATGCACACCCGCGGAATAGCTTCTGGTTTATCATCGAACAATTATTTGCAACAAAAACTCCAGAAAATTATCAGCAAAAAAAGCAACTACTGATAAAAAATAATATCGCGGTATGGGATGTACTCAAGGCTTGTGTGCGAGATGGAAGCCTGGACGCAGCTATTCAGCGTGACTCTATTGTCGCTAATGATTTCGAGAATTTTTTCAATCAACATAAAAAAATAAGCTGTGTTTTTTTTAATGGTGCTACTGCAGAAAAGGAATTCATTAGACATGTTATGTCATTGCCGGGCGTGCAGTCACGACAACTATTATTCCACCGACTACCATCAACCAGTCCAGCACATGCGGCGATGAGCCGTGAACAAAAATTGTCTGCCTGGAAGATCATTGCAGAAAAAGCCAGACAGAGCGTGTTAGTTTGATGACAATTCAAAGCCATGGTTATTTGGACGACAAGAAAACAATATGACTAATGTTGCGCTAATAATATAGCGAGTTTACAGAGGACGCCATGTATAAAACCTGTCCAAAATGCAAGTATGTTCGCACACAGGCTGACAAGGGCAATGCTCGATCAATGCCCATCTTGTGGTTTGATTTTTTCCAAATGGATGAGGCAGCAGTACCACCAGGAAAAAGTTGTGCCTGCTCTTGAGGATAAAAGGGAATCATTTTTTCATCGATTACTGAATACACTGTTATATGTGCCCGAGCGTACCGATACTGTAAAGCTGGTGGGACATGCGTTAATTTTCCTGGTGTTATTCATCTGGGGCTGGTCATTTATTTTTATGAATATGCAGTCCAACGAAATTGGCAGTTCCTTTATGCATAATATCAACCTGGTCTTTCATGAGGCAGGGCATGTTATTTTTCGGCCTCTCGGGCGCTTCATGACCATACTCGGTGGTTCCCTTTTACAATTATTAGTACCCGCTGTAGTGATAGGTGCTTTTATCTGGAAAAACCACGATAACTTTGGCGCCTCCATTGGGTTGTGGTGGTTCTCACAAAGCCTGATGGATCTTGCCCCTTACATTAATGACGCACAAGCAGGGCAGTTAATGTTGCTCGGTGGTGTTACCGGCCAGGATATGCCCGGGATTCATGACTGGAAAAATATTCTTACTGACCTTCATCTACTGCAATATGATCATGCAATTGCCTGGTTTGTAGATTTTAATGGTGAGATATTAATGCTGCTTTCGTTTATCTGGGGTGCCTATATCTTATATGCGCAATATCAAACGACCAGGCATTGATCTCTGGGTGTCGGATCACAAGGTGATCGCCTGTACTTCTACGAAGAGTGTTTTTTGCGTGGCAGTGCAGGTCGTTTTTAAATTGACTCCCTGATCCCGTTTCGGGTAAAAGCATCGTCGTTGGGGTTGGTAATACTGGCGCCAGCTTTTATGATGTGGCGACTGCAGTTGACGAGTTTCAAAGCCGCATAAAATTTCTTTAAAGTGATCGAAGTCAGCAGTAAGTCATCAAGCGGTATCATCTCTGTGAGCGGAGAATCGGATGCCGCCCAGCTATACCATGCAATAAAAGTGGAAATAATGCTTGATATTAACAAGTAGCTGGCCTGGATCAGTAGATTTAGATTCAGTCCAAACTATAGTGGTATCAGTGATGGAAGCGAGTATATAGGCCAGCTTATGATTGGTTAAATCTATTAATCTTATAGTTATAAACGATTTTAACTATTATGTGGTCAGCGTTATTGTTACTGCAAGCTCGACCTTACCGGGTTGAGGCATCCATCAGACAAGCACGATAGCTATCAAGGAGAAGGATATGAGTAAGAAACCAAAACTAACGACCACTGGCGGCGCACCTGTTGGCGACAATCAAAATGTGATGACCGCGGGGGCGCGTGGTCCATTACTACTCCAGGATCTCTGGTTTCTGGAAAAGCTGGCTCACTTCGATCGAGAGGTAATTCCAGAGCGCCGAATGCATGCCAAAGGTTCAGGGGCCTACGGCACTTTTACTGTTACCCATGATATTAGCCAGTACACCAAGGCCAAGTTGTTTTCCGAAGTAGGAAAAAAGACCGAGGTATTTCTGCGCTTTTCCACGGTGGCGGGTGAGCGCGGTGCGGCAGATGCTGAGCGGGATATCCGCGGTTTTGCAGTGAAGTTTTACACAGAAGAAGGCAACTGGGATATGGTCGGCAACAATACACCGGTGTTCTTCCTGCGGGATCCATTGAAGTTTCCTGATTTGAACCATGCTGTGAAGCGTGACCCAAGAACCAATATGCGTAGCGCCCAAAATAATTGGGATTTTTGGACACTGTTGCCTGAAGCCTTGCATCAAATCACCATACTGATGAGTGATCGCGGTAATCCTCGTAGCTATCGTCATATGCATGGTTTTGGCAGTCACACCTTCAGTTTTATTAATGCTGAAAATGAACGCTTCTGGGTCAAGTTTCATTTTAAAAGTCAGCAAGGTATTGAAAACTTGACAGATGAAGAGGCAGAGGAAGTGATAGGCAAGGACCGCGAAAGTCATCAAAAGGATTTGTATGACAGCATAGAAAAGGGTGATTTTCCGCGTTGGGATTTTAAAGTGCAAATCATGCGAGAGAAGGATGCTGCTAACTATCGGTTTCATCCATTTGATTTGACTAAAGTGTGGTCACATAAAGACTATCCACTAATCGATGTGGGTGTACTAGAACTTAACCGCAATCCTGAAAACTATCATGCAGAAGTTGAGCAATCGGCATTTAATCCAGCGAATGTACCGCCGGGCATTGGTTTTTCACCGGACAAGATGCTGCAGGGTCGCCTATTCTCTTATGGCGATGCACAACGTTACCGCTTGGGTGTAAATCATGCACAGATTCCGGTCAATCATCCGCGATGCCCAGTGCATAGTTTTCACCGTGATGGCGCCATGCGCGTAGATGGTAACTTTGGTAGCACCAAGGGTTATGAGCCAAATAGCTTAGGTGAATGGCAGGAGCAACCAGAAAGCAAGGAGCCACCAATGGCTATTGATGGCGCTGCCGACCATTGGAACTATCGTGAAGATGATGATGACTACTATACGCAGCCGGGTGATTTGTTTCGCTTGATGAATCCGCAACAGCAGCAGTTACTGTTTGAGAACACAGCGCGTTCAGTGGGCGGAGCCGATGTTGTAGTACAAAAACGTCACATCGCCAATTGTCTGAAAGCAGACCCTGCGTACGGTAAAGGTGTGGCGGGAGCATTGGGCATTTCACTGGAAGATATTAGATAGTAGCCTCAATGTTTTTAGCCCCATACTCCAGCTTGCAAGAATAGCAGGCTGGAGTAATACCAGATAGATAAATGCCCGGTGTGTAATAATATAACATTAGGAGAATAGACAATGAGCACAATTGATATTGGTATTAACAAAAAAGATCGTACTAAAATTGCGGATGGTTTGAAATCCTTGTTAGCAGATTCCTATACTTTATATTTGCAAACACATAATTTTCACTGGAATGTAACAGGGCCACAGTTTCGTGAGCTGCACTTGATGTTCGAAGAACATTATACTGAGTTAGCGCTTGCTGTCGATGAAATTGCTGAACGTATCCGTACATTGGATGTTGCTGCACCCGGTACTTACAAGAGCTTTGCAAAACTGAGTTCAATAAAAGAAGTCGAAGGTGTCCCTGCTGCAAAAGACATGGTCAAGATTCTTACGCAGGGTCATGAGCAAGTGGTAAAAACCTGTCGGGAGGTTTTGTCACCTGCGCAGAAAGCGGGTGACGAGTCCACCGCAGCATTGGTTTCAGACCGCATGCGAGTACATGAGAAAACTGCCTGGATGCTGCGAGCTACGCTATAACAGCCACAAAGGCAATTGCATTCTCGATTAAAAAGAGCGGCTTAGAGCCGCTCTTGTTTGTTATCCACATAAAAGTCGATAATTAGTATCTTCAAAAATACATTAATCTATCAGCAGTATTTGGAAAAACAGGTTATAGAATAATAAATCAAGGTTTCGCTATCCTTATGATCAAACAGCAATATTTATTTGAAGCAATGTAGAAGAGTTGAGATTTATCCGAAACTTGATATGTGTCAATGTAAATCTATGTAAATGGGGTGGTTTTAATGTTGTAGTAGCATATATTATTCAATTATAGATATTTTTGATTCTATTTTCATATGAGGTTATAGGTAACTCTGCCCTAATGGCTAAATTAATAGGTATTCTCATGAAAAAACAGATCATACTTTCAAGCCTGTTCGCTTTTTTTACATCATCAATCTGCCTTATGGTAATGCCAGGCGTCGCCAATGCAGATCGTGAAAAACACCGCGCCGATGAATCATCAAAACATCAACAGAAACCAGCCAGACCCAGCCGTCAAAAGATCGAGCGCGATAGAAGTCGACACGATAATCGTATCAGTCGCGATAATCGTAATCGTGATGCTGACCGTTATCGTAATGAAAGGCGTGTGCAGCCTGTGTACAGGTCAAGGAATCAACATTATCCCCACTACCAGACTCGCCCCCGTCATGTTGACAGAGACCGACTGACAAAACGCAAATACAAAGTCATTATTAATCGTCCACGACATTCACACCGCGGTACTGTGTACCTGTATCCGCACCGACATTATTACCCACACAGGTACAGACCGCTCTACCTGAAGGATAATGATGTCTGGGCATGGATTGCCTTCACCGCGATTACACTTAAAATTCTCGACAATCTGAATGATCAGCAGCAAAGGGAACACGAGCGAGCCATCTATAGTTCCATTAGTATTCCTGTAGGCGACACCATGACCTGGAGCAGAGACTCTGCATCAGGTACAGTCACTCCGATTTGGGAAGGCAGAAGTAACACCGGTCTTTACTGCCGTGAATTCCGCCAGGAAGTCACTATTGGTGATCGTACTGAAGTCGCACATGGAACAGCTTGTAAGCGAGATGATGGGTCCTGGGAGATTGTTGACTAAGAACTGTACTCAGCGGTCGGGTTATATAATCTTGTTTGGCCCGGCCGTTTTTTATCAGTAATTCCCGTGATCATTGTTTGAATATTGATGCCTGCTGAAGCCACCTATTTTATATTTAAGCACTTGATGTCTAATGGCAGCCAGTAGCAGCGAGACTACCGACTGTAGCACCAATAAAATTCCAGAACATATCTTTCCAGCTCCAGTATTTTTTCCTGGCATATTTATCGTAGTATTCCTTGCCTGCACCAATGCCAATGCTGACAGTGATTCCAGCGGTGGCAGCGTCACAATCACTTTTGCCACGATTTGTTTGGGTAATACTGGTGCCAGCAGCTATCACAGCAGAAACAGAAAAATGTTGGGCTTTGTCTTTGCCAAACCAGTCATCCTTGTGCTTGTTAGTGTTAACAGAGGCGCAAGCAGAGATTGAGATTATTAGTATAAGTAATATAAACAGCATTGGAAAATCGTTTGGCATTTTCAGCTTTAATCCCGATCTCTATCAATTCTAAAAGTTGCAACAAAGGGAAGGTGGTCAGATACCGTATCCTTATAGTTTTCGCGTCCAACATCCATACTCCAGTGCATAGGAAATAATCTAAGACTTCCACGAATATATTCTTTACTGAAAGTACGTGTAATCGCGAAGCCATCAAGAAGATTGGCCCTGCCTTTTTCCAGTATATGTGAGAAACGCGCCTGGAGATCCCATGAGGATAAAAAATCCATGACATCATCGCCGCCGAGAAAATGAAAATTACTGATGTCCTGACCCGGTATCATATTAAAATCACCGGTCAAGATAATATCTTCGCGTCCATTGGTTCTGGATTGCTCGATAAAGTTAAAAATAACTTTCGCCTGTTCATCCCTGATTTTTTGATTAGGGAGTGAGCGTCCCGATTTAAGATGAACAGCTATCAGTGTGAAATCAAATTTTCCAATTTTGACATCGACAGCCAAGGCTTTGCGCTTGCCTGGATCACCTAGATCTGAATTAGCGATTAATCGTGGATTGGATACTTCAACACCATCTTTGTAAAGCACGCCAATATGAAGCTTACCTGTTTGTTCAATCAGGGATGAATGATAAGTAATTCCATTATCAAGTAGGCCTGCTTTTATTTTATCCAAAGCCTGGAGTGGGTTAATCTCAACTAGAGCCACCACTTCTGCATCCAGCATAGTTAGTCCCTCTACTTGCTTGGCTATGCGCTCATCGGTTATGCCGTCAAACCCTTCCAGGTTCCATGCTGCGATGTTGGTAGTCGATCTTTGAAATGTATTCATGAGTTCAATCCTCCTTTGGTGATGGAATTGACTATGACTGTGTCTATTCACAAGCTTGACAAGCAGGTGTGAATATTATTTTAAGCATCGATATTCTACTAAATTAGATTCAAACCTTCCTGTTGATGTTTAGTGTCCAGCAGGCTTTTTATGCTATGCATTCGTTACCCATGCATAAGAGGAGTATAGCACTCCGCTGCAAAATAAAGAGTTCTTAATATGGGTAAAAAAAGCGGCTACATCCAAAATAAAAAACCGTGAAAGAGTAATTTTCTGTTCACTATACTTAATACTAACCAAATATCAGCAAATGAATATGTTGTTATCGGGTCAGGTTGTTTTAGTCTGGAGATTGGCAGCGCGTTCAGAAATACACTCGTAAGAGCCCATCTCATATTCTCGGCAAAGCCATGGTCGCTGTTCATAAATAGTGCATTTCATGGTATTTCTATCCAGGGCGGAACACCAGCCATCTTCCAGTCTTGCCATGCTCCTGCCTCCCCAGTTATCGGTAGCAATAAAATGTGCGGGTACGCCAGTATCAGTAATGAGGATGACTTCCAGACGACAACAGCAGGCTTCGCAGTCATCGCAAGTCACTTTGTTATCAATCATGCTGTGTGGTTTTATTGTCATATTTCAGATGTCATTCAAATAGCAATGTCTTATATGAAGTGAGTTATATATTGTTTTCAGTAGTGTTCTCAAAACTCGGGTCAGAGAACAATATACTCTAATATTGAAGACTCGGGGCAGAAAAAATTGTTCTCTGGCCCGGGTTACCCATGGCTTTTCTTTTTAACGGTATTTGATAATATTTTTAATTAATACGTCCATTTCTTTTCTTCTGCGCAAGTCTGGATCATCGATTGACTCAACTGCTTCAATTGAAGAAACGCAGGAGTCGGGAAAAGCTAAATATACAGCTCCGAGAACAACTAACTGCTTGTACCAGTGATAAGGTTGCAAGTTAGTGGTGATATGGGTTTGTTGCGCAAAATAGGTAAAGCAAGTGTAGTCTTTGCCGTTATGATGTAGCTTTATTTGTTTGTCTATATAGCCACATCCTTTGCCCTCAAATCTATCGAGGTCTGTCTTATGTTCTGCATTTAATTGATATATGGCGCCATATGTCAGGTCTAGCTCTTTTCCCGTATTGAGCATATTGCATTTACTGGAGCCATCATGGCTCTTTTTATGAAATGTAAGGCGGTGATGAGGGTATTCTGTGATGCCAACTAATTCTGCTGAAGAAACCCGCTGTTTCAATCTCAAGGGATGAAGATTAGATCCATATGCAAAGTAATAGAGCATAATTTACATCACTCCTATCGCTAATATGTTAGATAGTAGATGCAACGTAAATGAATATTTTGACCAGAGCATAACAGTTTATACTAATTGCTATAACCGCGTTGTAACCCGAATGGCACTAGCTTAGGTCGAAACTCGTGTCATTGCGAGTGTAAATTTAATTCTTTTTTTAAATAAATCAAACAACCTCAAAGCCCTTCTTACTAAAATCCAGCAGTAATCCAGCGTGGCAATCTGTTCATGCTGGTATCATACTTCCACACACAAGTTGGACATAAAGATAAAGAGACCGCCGCGCAATAACCATACAAGCGAAACGACAGTTTTATGATCAAGTTGGACGACATCTCAATGTGTTTATTGCAAATAATTATTTCTCAGCTAAATCCTTCAATGCCTTATTCATTGAATTTAACATAGGAGGAACACCTTTCTCCATCTGTCCACAAAATATCGGTGCGAGTAATCCCTTGAACGTTTCTGTATGGGTTAATCGCGTTCCTGAGCTGGTTTCTTCCAGTTCAATTATCTTGTCGTTAGTAAAAATAAATCCGGCCAACATGTGAGCACGCCAACGAAAATATTTTGGTTCATCAAGTTTCATAATTACTGGATTGTATTTCGGACCATCCTTACCTTCTTCTTTACCTATCATGGTTATATTGAGTTCAGATCCAACGGATGCCACACCATGCGAAGCATTAATAATTGGACTCCATTCCTGCCAATTGTCAATGTTTGTTATGATGCCCCATACTTTTGATGGTGGCGCTGATATTTCAATCTCTGTTTTAATTTCTTGCATTTTACTTCCTGCAATTGCTAGATAAGTGACGCCAGCGACCACTAACGCGATTAACACTAAAAATATTTTTTTCATATTTTTATTCTATTCTTAAGTTGATTTGATTAATTGATAATACATTGCAAAGCATCTGGTTTTACTGACACATAACGTTGCAATTAACTGGCGTATTTACAAGGAGCGCAGCGACAGAATAATGCGTCCATGTTAAATTATCTTGTTTGATTCATTGATTACTCAAATCGTTTATTTCTTTTTCAAGTTCAGCGACCCCTGGCCACTCAATAGCCAGCCTGCTTTAAATAACAATAAAATCATACAATTATTTGTAATTTATACATAAAAAACAAATACATGTCGATAAATTCGTCTTTTGCGGCTAGTCCGGGTCGTGCGCGATAACCACGGTTTGTTGTGAAAAGCGCTTAGCTTGCTGATTTTTATTCAGATTCCAGCTTATGTTGTTAGCCGGTGTGCCGAAACCCTGTTGTATATAAAGACGCAACTGAGAGCATTGGCATGTATTACGACTTCTTTGGCCTGAATCAGCCTCCCTTCCGGATCACTCCGGATACCCAGCTGTTCTATTCCGGGGCTGACCGCGGGGATATTCTGCAGGCGCTGATCTACGCCATTCAGAATGGTGAAGCCATTACCAAGGTAGTGGGCGAGGTAGGTACGGGTAAAACCATGCTCTGTCGCATGCTGGAGCACAAACTCCCCGAACACATCGAAGTGGTGTACCTGCCCAACCCGAATATCCCCAGGGAAAATATTCTACATGCCCTTGCCTTTGAGGTCGGTCTCCCGGAAGCCATAGGCCAGGGGGTAAGTCGGCTGGAGCTTACCAAAGCGTTTGAAGCTTACCTGCTGCAAAAGCATGCCGATCACCAGCAAGTGGTGGTGTTTGTGGAAGAGGCACAGAGTATGCCGCTGGAGACACTGGAGGAGATTCGTCTGCTCAGTAACCTGGAGACCCAGCAGCACAAACTGTTGCAGGTGGTGTTATTCGGGCAACCGGAGCTGGATCAGAATCTTGCTGCTCCCCATGTGCGTCAGATCAAGGAGCGAATCACCAACAGCCTCTATCTGCCGCCGCTAAAGGTCGCTGATATCCCCGATTACCTGATGTTCCGCATGCACCTCGCCGGATATAACGGCGCCGAGCTGTTCACCGGTGGTGCCGCCAGGCTTATCGCACGTGGCTCGCGTGGTCTGTTGCGCCGTATCAATATCCTTGCAGACAAAGCGCTGCTGGCCGCCTATGCGCAAAATGCACACTTGGTGACCCGTAGACATGTGGCGATTGCCATTCAGGATAGTGAATTTGGCCGCCTGTCGCACTGGTATCGGCCATCCTGGGTGGCCAGTTTGCTGGTGGGCATGGTCCTGGGTGCGGCAGGATTATCTGTGGCCAGCCTGGGGACACAGTCAATAGCGCAACTGCCGGCGACGGTTTCCGGCAAACAGTCCGCACCGCGATCCCTCACACCAGTGGTCCAGGTTGACGTGGCCCATGATGAACCGATAGCAGCGCACTCCAAATCGGGTGATAGCACCGGGTCGCTGGTGAAAAGCCGTATAGAACAGTCACATACATGGCTGGCGAAGCAGGATCCGCAGCGCTTCAGTATTCAGGTTTTGCTCGCCCGTGCCGATGTCACAGAGGGATTGGAACGCTTTTTTTCCCAAAAAGACGTTCGTAATGAGATAGATAGGCTACATGTTGTGCAATCCACGGTGAAAGACAAGCCCATGCTGATTGTTTTTTATGGAGATTATGCCACCTATGACGAAGCCAACCGTGCCCTGCGAGCACTCCCACAGGGGCTGTCGCGCTACAAGCCTTATCTGCGTCGCCTGCGGGGTTTCATGGCCGAGGCGGGCCTAAACAGTGTTGAGATAACAAAATCATGAATAAACAAAGTACACGCAGACATCGTTCCTGGTTCGGATACAGACCGCTGGTTTCCATTATGGTGACCGGGTTGTTACTGAATGGCTGCGGTCTGACCAATCCACCGCGAATGTCGCCAGGACATATTTCCACGATGGGCACAGCTGCCGACGATGTCAAAGCTCAGGCGATTCCAGACGTAGTCACCCAGGCGCCGGTATTACCGATGCCGAAACCCACATCTAAATTGGAAACCTATACGGTGGTAGTGGCCGATGTGCCAGTCAGGGAGCTGCTGTTCAGCCTGGCCCGTGATGCCAATCTTAACGTGGATATCGCTGCGGGTATTAACGGCATGGTGACCATGAATGCGGTGGACCAGACCCTGCTGCAGATCCTGGAACGTATCTCCAGGCAGGTCTCGCTACGCTACGCGATTGATGGCCCCAATCTGGTGGTTTCTGCCGACAGGCCATTCTGGCGCATCTATCGTATTGATTATGTGAACATGGACCGGGAGAGCACCAGTGAAGTGCGCGTGGCTACCCAGATTGCCACCACCGGGGGAGGCGTTGGTGGCAGTGGCGGAGGTGGTGCCGGCAATGTCTCCAACACCACCGTCAAGAATGTCTCCAGTAATGCCTTCTGGAGTACCTTGCAGGCCAATATACGTGCCATCCTTGGCGGTAACGACGAGGAGGGCGCTACCGCACCGGCGCCGGTCACTGCAACAGCGGTAGCCGCACCTGCAGTGGACGCAGCAGCAGGTGCTACCCAGACCGCAGTGGCGGTCACTTCGTCCGCACCCGCGGCAGCCTTCATCAGCAACCCCGTGGTCGCCAACCCGGCGAGCGGGCTGATCAATGTATACGCCTCCCAGCAACAGCATGAGCAGGTGCAGGGTTTCCTGGACCGAGTCATGGTGAATGTGCAACGGCAGGTGATGATCGAGATGACCATCGTTGAGGTAGAACTGAGTGATGGTTATCAAATGGGAGTGGACTGGTCACGACTGTCTAACAACAATGGAACCAGCGGCAATGGACCATCGCTGATCGCCAATCTAATCGGCAGTACCAATCTGAGTACTGCGCCGGTATTCAGTCTCGGCTACCAGAATGCCACGTCAAGTATCGGCAACATAACCGCCACCATCAAGATGCTGGAATCCTTTGGTAATGTGCGCGTATTGTCCAGCCCCAAGATTATGGCACTGAACAATCAGACGGCGTTGCTGAAGGTGGTGGATGAAACAGTCTACTTTACCGTGGAACAGGAGATTACAGAAACCGAGGGACAACCTGCGAGAACTACCTACACCAGTGAGATCCATACCGTACCGGTTGGCATGGTGATGAGTGTCATCCCGCAGATCAACGAGAATGACAACGTCACCATGAGTATCCGGCCCACCATCTCCCGTATCACCAGTTTCAAGGAAGATCCGGTACCCAAGCTTATAGGGGCTGACTTTGAAAACCTGGTTCCGCAGATCCAGGTGCGTGAACTGGAATCCCTGCTACAGGTGGGTGATGGCCAGACCATTGTCATGGGCGGTCTGATGACAAACAAGATAAACAAGGCAAGGGATGGTATCCCGATTCTGCAGGACACCCCGGTAATAGGGGATCTGTTCAGTTATCGGAATGACACGGTCACCAAGACCGAGTTGGTGATCTTCCTGCGTCCCACGGTGATCAAAAACTTTGACTTGCAGAAAAAATGGCAGGACTACAAGCATCTGCTACCGCAGAATTCTTCCGCCATTACGCCTACGCTGGAGCAATCCCATTCAATGGCCTCGCCATCAACCGGGATGAGATAGCCATGAGCCTGTTGATGGATGCATTGAAAAAGGCTGAGCAGGCCAAGCAGGGTGAGCTTGAAGCTGATGCCTCATCCAGGCCAGCAATGTCTATAGATGACGCTATACCGGTGCAACCCGCTGATGAGACAGACCTGCTCGAACTGACGCTGGACGATCCTGAACCAATTAATAAACCGGAGCGTGTTGACACGGCAGTGGATCAAGCTGCGCCGCAGGCCGAGGTGCAGCCCGATATACAAGCAGAGCCAGAGCTGGTGCTTTCCACTGACAGTGCCACGCCCGTGGTCGAACAACAAAAGATGGCAAGCGAACCGGGGCCGGCTGCGGAGCCGCTGCAATCAGCCACGCTGCAGGCCGTTGCAGAGGAACAAGCTACTGTCGATCCGCAGCAGTTGCAGCGCGCCTTTGCGTTGAAATCCCATGCTAAAGCCAGACGTAAACGCGTGTTAATGCTTACCTTGGGCGGTGTGCTACTCGTGTCATTGCTGGGTGGTGGTTACTACTATGTTGATCATGCAATATCCAATCTCGGTAGTGCTTCACTGGTAGCTGATCATACTGGATACCAGGCGTCTGAAGAGAATATTGCTATGTCCACCGATGTGATGGCGGATGAGCTCGATTCGTTAGCTTCTCCCACACAGGGCGTGCAGGACGATAGCGAGATTGTTTCCATGCAGGCAATTGCACCACTGCAAATGTCAGCCTCTGCAGCACAAACACCATCCGTGCAGCAAACGCTACAGGTTCCGGCATCAGAGATGCCTGCAGCCGATGATCATATAGTTGCAGCGGCGGTACGTAAGCCTGTAGCAGCGGGCAGGCCGGCGCCTGTTGCAAACAAGCCGGTGCAAAAGAAGCGTATTCGCATTCAACGTACGCAAAAAACCGATAGCATTAACGAGCGACTGCTGGAAGCCTATCATGGCTATCAGGCGGGCAACTACGTGTTGGCGGCAAGCAATTATCATGATGTCCTGCAGCAGGATGCCTTGAACCGGGACGCACTGCTCGGGCTGGCGGCGATCGCCCATCGCAACGGCGATCGTCAGCAGGCAGCCGATTATTACATTATCCTGCTCAATCACAACCCCAGGGACAGCACCGCTATTTCGGGTCTGATGACCCTGCATGGCTCCAGCTTGACGGTCGAAAATGAAAGCCGCATTAAAATGATGCTGGACCAGGAGCCGGAGTCTGCACACCTGCATTTTGCCCTGGGCACCCTGTATGCAGGACAGTCACGCTGGGCCGATGCGCAGCAGTCTTTCTTTAACGCACATCGTTATGCTGCGCAGAATGCGGATTATGCCTACAACCTGGCAGTCAGTCTGGACCGCATAGGTAAACAGGCTACGGCGCTGCAGTATTACCGGCGTGCAGTCAGTCTTGCCGGTGAACAGCGGACGATGTTCAACCTGTCTGAGGCCAACGAGCGCATCAATGTGCTGGTCGGCCTTACTGGCCCAACACAGTAAACGTGGTACCAGTATGAGACTCGGCGATCTGTTGATTGATAAGGGACTGGTCAACCAGGACCAGGTGCGTATCGCCCTGACGGAGCAGAAAAAACAGAATATTCCGCTGGGTAAGATCTTTGTACGACTGGGATTTGTCTCTGAAGGAGTGATGCGTGATGTGCTGGGAGAATCGATTGGTCAGGAGAGTGTAGACCTGACCACGGTGGTCCCTGATGGTGATGCCATCGCCCTGTTGCCAAAGGAACTGGCGCGCCGTTACCACATGCTCCCGATTACCTTTGATGAAGACAACAAGCTGCTGACGCTGGCCATGGCAGACACCTTTAATGTCGTCGCACTGGATCAGACGACAGCCCTGCTGGGTGGCGAGATCGAGATCAGGACCCTGTTGGCGGCCGAGGCCGAGATTGAAGCGGCCATTGATCAATTCTACGGTTTCGAGCTTTCTGTGGAAGGTATTCTGCACGAGCTGGATACCGGCGAGGTGGACTACAAGGGCCTGCAGGCGGACAACGATGAATACAGCCAGCCGCTGGTGCGACTGGTCGATGCTTTGCTGGCCGATTCGGTAAAGCGCGGTGCCTCTGATATTCACTTTGAACCGGAAGAGGGTTTTCTGCGTATCCGCTACCGCATTGACGGTGTATTGCGGCAGGTGCGAACCCTGCACAAGAATTACTGGTCCGGGATCGTGGTGCGCCTCAAGGTCATCTCTGGCATGAACATCGCCGAGACCCGTGCACCACAGGACGGCAGGATCTCGTTGACAGTGGGCGGTCGCCCGGTGGATTTTCGTGTCGCCTCGCAGCCGACGACGCACGGCGAAAATATCGTGCTGCGCGTGCTGGATCGGCACAAGGGTATCGTGCCGCTCGATAAATTGCATCTGACGGAAGATGCACTCGGGCAGCTGAAGATCATGATGGCGCGCCCGGAAGGACTTATTCTGGTCACCGGGCCTACCGGCAGCGGCAAGACCACCACGCTGTATTCACTATTGAATTACCGTAACGATGAGTCAGTCAATATCATGACCCTGGAAGACCCGGTCGAGTATCCCATGGCCATGATCAGGCAGAGCTCCGTCAATGAAGCTGCCAAACTGGATTTCGCTAACGGCATACGTTCTATCATGCGCCAGGATCCGGATATTATTCTGGTGGGTGAGATACGCGACACAGATACCGCGGAAATGGCCTTTCGCGCGGCGATGACCGGGCATCAGGTTTTTTCAACCCTGCATACCAATTCCGCACTCGGTGCAATTCCGCGTCTGTTGGACATTGGCATCCTGCCGGACATCATGGCGGGGAATATTATCGGCATTGTTGCGCAACGCCTGATCCGTAAATTATGCCCGCACTGCAAGCAGCCCTATGAGCCGGAAGGTCTGGAGAAGAAGTTACTGCAGATCGACGAGCAGCATGAATCCGTTACCCTGTATCGCGCCAGCGGTTGTGATCAGTGTGATCAGCATGGCTACAAGGGGCGCATGGCGCTGATGGAAGTGTTGAGGATGAACCAGGAGATGGATGAACTGGTAACACGGCGCGCTACCATGATGGAATTGAAACAGATGGCCCTGTCCAGGGGCTTTGTGCAGCTTGCAGATGATGGTATTCGTCGCGTACTCAGTGGCGAGACAAGTCTCGACGAGGTTTCGCGCGTGATAGATCTAACGGATCGGGTTGGATAGAGGCCCGCTATGGCAATTTTCAAATACAAGGCCATCGATCAGAATGGCAAGACTCACCAGGGACGCATAGATGCGGTCAATGAGCCGGATCTGGAAACCAGACTCGGCAACATGAGCATGGAGCTGATTACCTTCCAGGAGGTCACCAGGAAGACTTCTTTTCTCAGCGGCAGAAAGGTGACGCGTCAGGATTTGATTACCTTTTGTTTCCATATGGAACAGCTTAACCGGGCCGGGGTGCCCATCATCGAGTCGCTCGTCGATTTGCGTGACAGCATCGATAATCCATTTTTTCGCGAAATCCTGTCTGACATGGTGGCTACCATTGAAGGGGGTAAAACCTTCTCCGAGTCGCTGGAAAAATTTCCCCGCGTATTCGACGAGATTTTCGTTAGCCTGGTGGCCGCAGGTGAACACAGCGGTGAGCTCAGTACCGTGCTGAAGAATATGACGGAATCCCTGAAATTCCAGGATGAGCTGATCGCACAGAGTAAGAAACTGATTATGTACCCTGCCTTTGTCGGCACGGTGGTGCTTGGTGTGATTTTCTTTCTGATGATTTACCTGGTACCGCAGATGGTCTCTTTTATCCAGTCCATGGGTGAAGCCTTGCCGCTGCATACCCGCATGCTGATAGCGGTCTCGGATTTTTTTGTGCACTACTGGTATGTGATCCTGGTGTTGCCGGTATTGCTGTTTTTCCTGGTGCGCATGCTGGCCAGAACCAACGCCAAGGTACGTTACCGCATAGATGGTTTAAAGCTGAAGCTGTGGATGCTTGGCCCGATCCTGCGCAAGATTATCCTGGGTCGTTTTGCCACCTATTTTGCGCTGTTGTACGCTTCCGGCGTTACCGTACTGGAAAGCATCGAAATCAGTGAGCGCATCGCCGGCAATGCGGTCATTGCCAGGGCATTGAACCAGGTGCGCCAAAGCACCTCTGAAGGGCAGAACCTTAGTACCAGTATCGAAGCGGCTGGTCTGTTTCCACCACTGGTATTGAGGATGCTGCGAGTAGGCGAGAGTACCGGTCGGCTGGATACAGCATTGTTGAATGTTAGCTATTTTTATAATCGTGAGGTGAAGGAGTCCATCGATAAACTGCAGGCCTTGATCGAGCCGATCATGACGGTGGTCCTTGGTCTGATCCTTGGCTGGGTGATGATGTCTGTGCTCGGTCCCATCTACGATATTATTGGCAAGATCAAGAACTGATATGGCTAATACACGCATATTTTATCTCAATGCCCAGCAGCTGGCAGTCTATCAGTGGGATGGCACTGCCCTGGAGGTGCATTACCGCTTTGATTCCACGCCGGAAGGTCAGGCCGCATTTGCCGAATATCTGACCGATGCTGCGGATATTGTCAGCGCCATGCTGGTGGATGTGGTAGAGGAAGAGTATCGCAATGAAACCATACCCCATCTACGCGGGCGTGACAGCGATGCCGTGCAGAGCAGAAAACTTGCCCAGCTGTTCAGGCACACATCCTACCGTACCTGCCAGTTACAGGGCAGGGAGAAAACGGGACGCAAGGATGACAAGGCAGTACTCACCGCCTTGACCAACCCGGGCATGGTCGACTCGTGGTTAGCGCATATCAATGCAGCGAACGTTCCACTCGCGGGGATCTATTCGTTGCCCATGCTGGGATCACAGCTGCTCAGGAAACTGAAGCTCAATTGTCCACATGCGCTGCTGATTACCGAGCAGAGTAGTGGCCTGCTGCGCCAGTCTTTTCATGGCGATGGCCACCTGAAAATCAGCCGCCTTTCTCCTGTTACCGAGGACAGCAAAAACAACTATACAGAATTTCTTGTTGCTGAAATCGAGAAGAACCAGCGTTACCTGAATCGTCTGCGTATATTGCCCTTCGGCAAAGTGCTTGATGTCTTTGTCGTATGCCAGCATTCACGTATTCAACGCTTGCAACAGGAATGTCAGGACAGTAATGCTATTCGCTATCATATTATCGATATCAACGAGGCCGCGCGACAGGTCGGGCTGCAGCAGGTGGTGGATGAGCATGCGAGCGAGCCGTTGTTTATACGCCTGCTGGCAGGCGAACGGCCTGCGACTAACTACGCCAGCAAGGATCAGCGCCGTTACCACCTGATGTATCAGACACGCAAGATCCTGGTCGCAGCCGGCGTGGTGCTTGCGCTAGCAAGTACTGCCTGGAGTGCCATGAATGTCGTTGAAGGCTTGCAGTACAATCAGTCGAGAGTGCAGGCCATGGAACAGGCGCAGAGTCTGGAAGAGCATCACCAGTTGCTTTCCCTGCATCTGCCGAAAACGCCGAAAAGCCCGCGTGACATGCAGGCTGCGGTCGAGACCCACAAGACGCTGCAGGCCTATGGCACAAGTCCTTATCTGACAATGTCCGCGGTAGGCAAACAGCTGCAGCAATACCCCGGCTTGCAACTGGATGGCATTCGCTGGATATCCTCTCTTGATGCAAACACGGCCATTGGGCAACTCGAAGCACAAGCAGAGTCCGAGGAAGCGGTTGGCGAAGCACAGCAGACTGACACTGAAGAGTCGCAGCATCTATACCAGATCACCCTGTTCAAGGGGATGGTGAAACCCTTTTATGGTGATTATCCGGCAGCATTTTCCCTGGTTAACAGGTTTATGGCCAGCCTGCGCAAAGACCCGCGGTTTGTTGAAGTGACCGCGACCACCATGCCCTTGGATGTGAATTCCCGTTCTACGCTGAAAGGTGTGTCGGGGACGGCAGAGCAAATCAACCCGGCCAGATTCGAGATCAAAACAATACTCAGGGTTAACCCGCATTTCGCACCAGAGCGGCGCCTATGAACACGAATCCTCAGCCTGATTCCGAAATGCCAAAGGGCCATACCTTAGTAAAATATATTGACGGTCTGGTAAGAAATGCGGGTTTAACATGAAAAAGTTTAATATTGACTGGAAATATATCAGGATATCGTTAGTGATAGCGGTCATCTGCCTGTCTGTCAGTATTGCCCTGTTGGCTACCAGTTATGCGTTTGTCGTCAGCGCCAGGACACATTATATACAACAGAAAAACGTGCGCGATACCATGGCCGAGGAGGGCCGGATCCTGGAGGAAGATATTCGCCTGGCAAAAGCATATAGCAGACCGTTCGCAGCGATTGTTCGCAAGGGAGTTGTGGGGGAGGAGCGGCGTCTGGGCTGGGTGGAGGCTTTGCGTGAAACCACCTCTTCGTTGAATCTCAACAAGTCGAATTATCGCATTGAACCCAGGCAACTGCTTACCCCTGAATATATCGATAACAGTGGTAATTTCAACCTGTACGCCAGCAGGATGAACCTGCAACTTGCACTGCTGCATGAGGGTGATCTGCTGTCCGTGATGGCTGGGCTGGACAGCAAGGCAGCCGGTATTTTTCATGTGCAGAGTTGTGACCTTGAACGTAAGCAGGATGATTTTCTCAGCGGTGATGTGGGCGATAACCTTGCCGCCGAGTGCCAGCTGGTCTGGTATACCCTTGATGATACTGTGGCGAAGGATGGGGGGGCGTATGAAGACTCGAATTAGATGCGTGTGGCATATTACCCTGGTTCTGTACATGTCCATGCTGTCAGTTATTTTGTTGCCGGCTGTGGTAGATGCCGCAGAGCTGGGCCGTCTGTTCAGCACCCCTTCCGAACGTCTGCGTCTGAACCAGATGCGCCATGCTGGCGGGATGGTGTCTATTCCTGCTGTCGTGCCAGAGAGTACATCGCCAGCGATACCTGCCGGTGAGCCGATCAGATTCAATGGCTTTGTAAAACGCAGCAGTGGGCAAAGAGATGCCTGGGTCAATGGTCGGCATGCCGGATCAGACCAGGCGCTGTCGCGCAAGCTGGGTTCCGGCAATACCATGCGAATCAAGGTACCCGATAGCCGTCGTAAGGTGCGCTTGAAAGCCGGCCAGGTGATGGATCCTTTGACGGGTGATGTGTATGAGGTCTATGAGCCACAAAAAGCGGATCACCCGCCGCGGGTAGATAAATAGTGACTACTGCAGTGAAAAGATTTGTCTCCCTGTCTGCTTGTCGGCGCCAACAGGGTGCGGTGTTGTTGATACTGTTAACCATGATGGTGCTCGCCTCCAGCTATATGTTGTTGGGCAAGCTTAATAGCAGTGCCGTATCGACCAGGCAAACCAGTCAGACGGTGAAGATTCTGGCAGATGCTAAAGAGGCACTGCAGGGATTTGCTGCCGTCAACAACCGCCTGCCGTGCCCGGCTACTCCAGCCAGTGCCGGTATTGAGGACCCACCAGCAACAGGGATATGTACTGAAGATCACGGCTTTGTCCCTGCGGTCACCCTGGGGCTTGCCGGTGCCGTCAATCAGGACAGCCTGTTGCTGGACGCCTGGGGCAATCCGGTTCGCTACAGCGTAACCGGTAGCAATAGCAGGGCCTATACCGTCGGCCCTATTGTGCCTGGTCTGAATCCGGACCTTAGTGTATGTGCAGACACAGGCTGTAGCATGACCTTGATAGTTGATGCAGTCGTGGTGCTCTATTCAACGGGTAAGGATGGTGCCTCACGACCAGTATCCACGGATCAACGTGAGAATGGTGAAACCCGCTTGTCTGCCGGCGTGACGGGTCCCTCGGGCATTCGCTACTGGGTGTCAAATGATCCTCTGTTTGTCAGTCGTGAAGTGAGTCTGGTGTCCGGCAATGAATTCGATGATCTGCTGAAGTGGATCTCGCCGGGTATGCTGTAATGGTGACCAATGATGCCAGCTTGCGTATGCACAATGTGAGATTGCGAGACGATGACTGCGGGTGCTTAGCATGAAGTATGTACACAATAGACAGCGTGGCTTTTCACTGGTTGAAATGGCGGTGGTGCTGGTGATTATCGGCCTGCTACTGGGTGGTTTGCTGATGCCTTTATCCGCGCAAATGGAGCAGGAAAAGAGAAACAAGACCACGTTGCTGCTGGAGGATATTAAAGAGGCCATACTGGGTTTCGCCGTGGCAAATGACCGCCTGCCCTGTCCGGCGATGCCGGTCAGTGCCGGAGTGGAAGCACCGGTGGGTGGCGGTACCTGCACGTCGCAATTTGGTTTCGTCCCCGTAGTAACGCTGGGACTGGCCGGCGATACCAATACCGATGGCTTGTTGCTGGACGCCTGGGGAAACCCGCTCCGCTATAGCGTGACACGTACCGGCGGCAGCTTTGATTTTACTACTTTCAATAATATTGCCCTGGGTGCTAATCCCGATCTCGTCGTTTGTGATACGGCCTCTGCCAGTGGCATCAACTGCTCTGCCGGTATGACCCTGGTGTCCAATGCGCCCGTGGTGCTTTACTCGATGGGCAAGGATGGCGCACTGAATCCCGGTTCCGCCGAGCAACTTGAAAATGGTGAGACCACTCTGGGGGGTGGCCCTGCGGCGGTCAATTATCGGGTCAGTAGCAACAGGGTCTTTACCAGTGCGATATACCGGGATGATGTTGGAAACCAGTTTGATGACCTGGTGACCTGGATTTCACCCAATATCCTCTACAGTCGTATGGTCAAGGCTGGCGTACTGCCTTGATATATCAATATTAAAACAATGGAATATAAGAAATTACACGTAAAATTAGCCACTTGTCTGTTCAGGTTTGCTCATATTTGCCGATAGCTATTTTACCATAGGCAACGAATGCTTTCTGTGTATGAACACAGTGTTTAGTAGCGCATTAGCAGCCAATATGAATGAAAATCAATCAGGTTCCATACTGATGGGCACAGGAACAGAGATCGAAGTGAGGATTTAGATATGAATATGAATATGAAGCGCAATAACTCGGGTTTTACCCTGGTTGAAATTGCAATTGTGTTAGTGATTATTGGGCTGTTGCTGGGTGGTGTACTCAAGGGGCAGGAGATGATCGAGAACGCAAAAATAAAGAACCTCATCAATGATATCGAAGGGGTCACCACCGCGTTCTATGCCTATCGGGACCGTTACAAGGCCTTGCCCGGCGATGACCCACGTGCTGCCAGTCGTGGCTGGACAGATGCTGTTGCAGGCAATGGGAATGGGACTTTGCAGTATAATAATGCGTTCAGAGCCGGCAATGCCGGAGAAAATATGCTGGCCTGGCAGCACCTGCGTTATGCCGGGTTTATCTCGGGTGACCCTGCCGGTACGACACAAAATACCGGTCGCGCGCATCCGTTTCATTCCTATGACGGTTATATCGGCGTGGCAAACGCCATCAACGCCAATTTCGGATTTGGCATGCGCGGCAACCTTGTCTGTGTGAGTAATGTACCGGGCAAGGCGGCAGAGGCCGTCGATTCTAATTTTGATGATGGTATTCCCAATACTGGAAGCGTTCGCGCCAGAACGGGGGGTATCAATACCGAGCCAGGTAATGCCGGGACTGCGGCCGCATCCTACCTGGATGATTCAACCACGTTCTATACGATTTGCAAGCCTGTTGGCTGATCGAACAGAGATGGCCTGTCCAGGCGGGCCATCTCTATCTTGGTAGCAGGCAGTGGTATGTTTTTGAAGGGGCAGCTCTATCGGTCATCATGGCAACGACCTGCTGCTGTGACCTGTGCTGACCGGGAGCTCTTTTTTTATGCTAAGCTTTTTGTGAGTAGCTAAATGCGTCACCGTTTGCCACTATGAATCAGGTTGATTTACAAACAAATCACGACAGTCGTTGCAGAGAGGTTCGTATAACGGACATTCCTCTGGAAGTGGTGGTGCGCAAGGCACGACCATTCAATCTGGGTAAATTCCATTTGTGTACCTTTATCGATATCAATATGGGTGGTATCGGTATTTATAGCGACCAGCTTGCACTGCGTGTGCTGGACAAGGTAGATGTGCAGGTGCATCACCAGCACAGGAATTATTTTGTCAGGGGAATAGTAGGATACCGCCAGCAGGTCAATGGCGGCGTTCAATACGGGATTATTTTTGTAGAAGTGCCGGGTGAACTGGATCTGCTGATCAGAAAGGCCATCGACAATGAGCAGAGCGTAGATAACAATATTCCTTTGCATACAGACGCAAATACCGGTGCGACCCTGGTGCCAGGCGGGCAAAGAAGGGTAGACACACGCAGAACGACTCCACTGGTATCGATAAAGGTACGCAAGCCGGGTGCCTTATCATCAACCCAATATTATGAAGCCAGTATGGTAGATATCAGCAGGCAGGGTATCGGCTTTGTCTCGGACTCCTTTCAGTGTGAACTGATGAATGCAGTGGAGCTGGTGCTTGGATATAAGGGGCATTCCCATGTTGTCAGCGGGATTGTATGCTTCAACGGTAAAACGGCGGACGGATATCGTTATGGCGTGGAGTTCGGGCAGCTTGAACCTGGATTGCTGAGCTTGCTGCAGCCAAAACAGGGAGCGTGAGCCGGCGCAGGCTATCTTTGTACAAATATTTTACTATTCTACTATTCAGGCGCTTATGACAATCCGTTGTAAGCACTTGCTAGAAATTTTATATTTAAACTCAAATCCAACCACCCGCTATCAGAACACCTGATTCATTACTTATTTCAATTTTTTCGGTGCTATTAATGATATGTATATGATTATTATCATAACGATATTTTCTCTGGCCTTATCTCTATGTCATCAACTTTAATTTTCATTGTATTGCTAACGTCGCAATTCAGCGGTGACAAAAAGTGGAGCGCAGCGTAGCTTTTTGGCATCCGACTGAAATTGCCTTGTTAGTCCATAACTCCATCAACTGTTAACTCAAGATATCCTTTTTCATCTGTTCAAACTCCTCCTTTGTGATCTCTCCCTTCGCATATCTCTTTTTCAATATTTCTAACGCTGAATCCGTTTCTCCACCTTCTCTGTGATGTCCTCCTGGGCCCCACCACGGTGGTCTACAGCCACCTCGCCAAAAGAAACACAAACAAGAAGATGATCATTACTACGAACATGATCATGGGGAAAATCCACATTCCTCCCCAATGCCACATCCACGGTTGGTCTGGTGTCATTGTCGTTTTCTCCTTACGGTTTAAAATATTATGAAACAGGGCTTAACGCCTTGATAAGCGGCGCGTGTTTGTCGAGTCCGTTTGATGAACTTGTTATGTGTTTTTGGCTTCTACTGAATTGCATCTATAAACTCTTTGGCATTATCACCACGAAGATTTTCTGCAAGACCGATTAGCCCATCAGTTAGATATTTTGCCTTAATACCCTTTGAGCGGAGATAAACCATAGCAATAGTTGCACGGTCCTTGTGGGGACAAGCGGTTACAATAATTTTGTTCTTATCAATCTCTGAAATTCTTTTAGGTAATTCGTTTAATGGTATATTCTTTGAGGGACCAACCTTCCAGGCTGAATATTCTTCTGGAAATCTAATATCAATCAATTGAGCCTTTCCTTCCATCAGTAATTTAATAAGGCCCTTGCTGTCCATTTTCATTTCTTTCCTTGCAGCATAATCAAAGGTAGTGATGTATTTTTCTAATTGAGTATCGCTAGAATATACAGGCATGCATATTCCAAGAAACAAAATGCTAAAAAATAATATTTTCATGATTCTCTCCTGTCTTTCCTTTTACACATAACGATTAAGCTAAGGGTTGAAAAAGGTAATAGCCTTTTGTTCGTCCCGCTAAAGCGCCTTGATACTCATTGAGCCTTCCCCCTTTTCAGCTTAGCTACAAGAGCTAAACTGAAAGGCGACAAAACCAAACAGGAGAAAGCCCAATGAACTTTTACAATAGCATACACCCCTATTATTGTGGAATCGATTTGCACGCCAGGACACTCTATGTCTGCATCATAGACCAGGATGGAAACACCTGCCTACATAAGGAAATTGCTGCAGATCCTGATAAGTTACTGAATCTTATAGAACCCTACCAAGGTCATATCGTGGTGGGTGTTGAATGCATGCACTGCTGGTACTGGGTATCGGATTTATGTGAAGAGCATGGCATCGATTTTATCCTTGGCCATGCTTTGTACATGAAGGCCATCCATGGTGGCAAAGCCAAAAACGACCGGATTGATTCTTACAAGATTGCCAACCTGATACGCGGTGGCAACTTCCCTCTGGCCTATGTTTATCCGAAAGCCATGAGGGCTACGCGCGATCTCCTACGCCGACGTATGAAAATAGTGCGCCACGGGGCAGATCTAAAAGCCCATGTGGTGAACACCACCAGTCAATACAATCTACCACCCAATAAAGTTAACCTGAAGAATGTCACTGCGCGCGAACAACTAAAATCGACCTTTCCTGATGTATCGGTGCAAAAGAATATTGATCTGGATATGGTTATCCTGGATTGCTACGCTGAACAACTTAGTAAAGTCGAATGGTTTATTGAAAAACAAGCCAGGCAGCATAACCCGGTTCACTTACATATTTTGAAGTCAATTACGGGTGTCGGTCCCATTCTGTCGCTCACGATCATCTATGAAATTGGCGATATCAAACGCTTTGAATCAGTACAAACGTTTGCCTCCTATGCCAGGTTAGTCAAATGTAAAGCAGAGTCGGCGGGTAAAAGCTATGGCACACAAGGCAATAAGATCGGGAATGCGCATCTCAAGTGGGCCTTCTCGGAAGCAGCTGTTTTATATTTACGTGGTAATGATAAGGCGAAAAGGTATCTTGAGAGGCTCCAAAAACGCATGAGCAAGGCAAAGGCACTATCTGCCCTAGCGCATAAACTCGGTCGTTGTGTTTACTTCATGCTTAAAAATGAGACGGTATTCGATGAGAACAGGTTTTTAAAGGGTTAGTCACGCCATGGGGTGAGCTGAACGTCTAACTGGACAATGGGTTGAATGTTTATGAAATCGATCGATGTATCCCTGGGCCATCAGCCTCAATATCGATTTATACATCAGGTAACCTGAGCCAGTCGCCTTGATTAGACACCCCATGGGCGTGCATTAATGCAATTAGCAAAGTCGTTTACACCTTGGCTGAGCCTGATACTAACTGGGTGCTTGGTATTGAGTAAACCCGCTTCTTGAATAGTGCCGGATCAAGGTTAACCGATGAATGTCTAGTGGCCCTGTTAGGATCAATGGACTGAAATAATAACAGGCAGCGGTGAGACCGCAATAAGAGACCCTCTATATGTGTTTGCTGTAAGCGACTGACTTGACAGCTATCATGACAGATGAAGTAGGTGGTTTTGTTAATTGGTTTATCTTTTAGTCACGAATGTGACTGAAAAAAAACCATAATGTCTATTGACTTGGATACGGCTCATATGTGTTATGTGGTTATTCTTATGATGAGCCATACATTTCAAAGATTTCTGCCTCCGTCATATTATTTGTTTTGTTTGAAAAACTGTAAAACGATGGTTTTTTATCAATAAATACTTGGCTTTCGAAAACAAAATGCTCTTGGTCATCAAAAAGCCCAACAGCAATCATATGTTGTCTGCTTTCTTTTAAGCGATAAAATAAATGGCTGCCGCATTTTTTACAAAAGCCACGTTCCGCCCAACTCGATGAGTTATACACTGTAATATCATCTTCTCCTTCGAATGAGACGTTTGTACCACAGTCGATTTCCATAAATGGTCCACCACCCCATTTTCGACACATTCCGCAATGGCAAGCGCCTACTTTGTTACTGGGATTATTTGCAGTAATACGTACAGCGCCACATAGGCAGGTTCCTGTTTGCTTGGTTGCTTCTGTCATATTGCCCTCCGATTTTTTGTATTTGGATTATCCACATAACGCCGCAATTAACCGGCGCGTTTTTTTGCGTCCGAGTTGAATTGCTTTGTTAGGCTACTTTACCCTCTTTGTGGTAATCAGTGATGCACTTCGCATAAGTCTCTGGATCTACTTTTTCTAAACTTGTAACTTCAAGCAAAACCTCTCTATTCCTTTGTGTACGATACTCATACCATTCTTTATGTAATGCAAAGAGAGGTAAAAAATATGGGGCATCTTCATATATCACCTTATGGGCGTGAGAATTATTTACCATTAGAAAGAATCTAAAAGCAAACATTTTATCTATCGTCCTAATATCTATTGATCCTCCGTCAATTAATAATTTTATCTTCTCAAAGAATTCCAGATATGCTTCTATTTCAACGCGCTCTTCATCGGTAGATGGCCCTTCTTTATCGTTAGACCATGCGCGTCCAGGAAGAAGCTTGTGATATGTTTTATAATAGTCTTTAAACTCACTTTCTAAATTGTTTATTAAATGAGCTTTTAGAGAGTCTCTGGCATGACCTATTTGCAAAGCAGCGAATACAATTGCAGCTATTGTTAGCGGGGCCATAATTATAGCTGCAATATTTGATGCGTCCTGTAATGTCATTTGAAACTCCCAATATCAACTTCCATTAGAATTCTTAATGCCCCCGCACCAAAATAGTTTTTTTCCACACCGATATCCACAAAACCCAACCTTTTGTAAAGTGTAATTGCTGGATTTTGTGGCTCTACTGTAAGCGCCACTTTTCTCTTACAGTATTTGGCTGTTGACCTAATGCTGGTTGTCACTAACTTTGTGCCTATACCTTTTTGTCGAAAATCCTCTCGGACCACGACATCTAGCAACCAACCTTTTTTATTTTTAATCGAAACACCGCCAATTGCAAAGCCGACAATTTCATTACCATCCTCAGCAACAAAAAATATATCTGAGAACAAATCTATCTGTTGCCTCATTGTGACTGCATTTAAGCCATGATCGCCAAATTCATCCTGCTCCAGCTTTAGTAGGACTACTAAATCATCTGTAGTTACATTTCTAATTATCACCATCTGAACCTGTTTATATAAGCCTAACGCTACAAATCATCGGTGACAAAAAGCGAAGGGGTGCTTTTTGTCGTCCGTGTGTATTTGCCTTGTTAGCAATATATCTCATTTAACTTAGATAAAATATGAAGAAACTTTTGGTCTAGTTAGGAAATATACAAAAACAAGGTACCATCCCACTTTTACAAATAGTCCAGGTCGTATATCCCCACCACTAAGAACAAGACCAACAATGATAGATATGGGAATTAGCCAAAAAAATAATTTTCTAGCCAAGTCACGCCCTTTAAGCATTCCTATGGCAACAGCGATTTGTAATATGGTTGATATTGTTGGAACCAGAAGGAAAATAAAAGGAGACTGTAGCCGTATATTTGGTTGATTTGATATATAAATAAATGTCCCTACCATTATCATCCAGGCTACTATAGAGATAATGATTAGCAGCCACGAAACTACTGACACACTTTTTGGGCGATCATTGATGTTATTTTCAATTTCGGCGACCATGCTGGTTTCTCCAATATTATTGCTAACGCAGAGTTAAACGGCGCCGCGTCTTTTAGCGGCGTCCGAGCAGGGCGGGGTTTTTGCCCTGCGATTTAAACGACTTGTTATACGAGAATTACCCATTGTTCTTTTTTTTTGCATAAGGTGTGTGTGAGCCTATATTTGATGCTGATTCCCAGAACCTAGAGCGCCAAATACTTGCTATTAAACCTACTAACAGGGCAGTAATTGAAGCAATAAGTAAAATAGTGCTACCACTAGTATATGGGCTATATTTCCATGTGACCAAGCCTACAATAAAAAATGTAGGTAATGCAGCAAAAATGAAACTTAGTGTAATGCTTGCCCAATCCATTAATTATTTCTCTTTATCTTGTAGCGTATAACAGTGTATTAGACGAATGTTCGTATTTTCCCTTATTAGACGAACGTTCGTCTAAGTCTTTTTCAAATGTTGTTGTTTGTTACATTAGGATAGCAAGCTTATATTAGTATTTCACTTAAATTATTTGCTAAGGATCAGGAGATGAATGAGCTAGCAAAAGTTTGCCTGTGTGATAATTCTAATGAAAAAACAAAGAACTATGTCGTTATGTTGCATGTGACTCATTACTATGTGAGGCATGTCGAGTTCTATATTAAATAATTTTCTACGCTTAGATTAAGCTTCTGAAGCAGACAAATATTTACATAAGCTGGGTAGAAAAAGCGGCATGATGGGTTGATAGTTTACGAAGTTAGGCGATAAGCTTTTATTCGTTTTCTTAGACTAAAAATATCGCTCATCCTTGAGCGATAACATAGTTATTCAGGCTGCCAGGCCACTATGCCTTAGCAACGCATCAATCGTCGGTTCACGACCGCGAAAATCAATAAATAATTCCATCGGTTCGCGTGAGCCACCTTGTTCCAGTATGGCCTGTAAAAAGCGTTGGCCGGTTTTTTTGTCGAAGATATGGGTTTCCTCGAATGCAGAAAAGGCATCGGCGGATAATACTTCGGCCCATTTGTAGCTGTAGTAGCCTGCGGCATAGCCACCGGCAAAGATATGTGAAAAGCTGTGCGGGAAGCGGTTGAATGAAGGCGGTTGCATGACGGCTACTTGTTTGCGAACATCGTCCAGTAGTTCGTAGACGTTCGCGCCTTTTTCGGGGTTGTATTCACGATGCATGCGGAAATCAAACAGTGAGAATTCCAGTTGTCTGACCATTTGCATGGCGGACTGAAAATTCTTCGCGGCTTTCATGCGCTGGTAGAGGTCGTCGGGTATTTTCTCTCCGCTCTGGTAATGCGCGGCGAACAGGTCGAGCGCTTCACGTTCCCAGCACCAGTTTTCCATGAACTGGCTGGGTAATTCAACTGCATCCCAGGCCACGCCACTGATACCGGACACGCTGGTATAGTCAACCTTGGTGAGCATGTGATGCAGGCCATGGCCGAATTCATGAAACAGGGTTTCGACTTCACCATGTGTTAATAACGCGGGGTCATCACCGATAGGGGGTGTGAAGTTACAGGTCAGGTAGGCGACGGGTGTTTGTGTTTTGCCGTCACGCACTTTACGGCTGATGCATTCATCCATCCAGGCGCCGCCACGCTTGTTGGCGCGTGCGAACAGGTCGAGATAGAATTGACCGCGGATTGCATTGTTACTGTCGACAATTTCAAAAAACTGCACGTCATCATGCCAGCGGTCTATACCTTCATGGGGCTGGATTTTTATGCCATACAATTTTCCGACGACATCGAACATGCCGTTGATGACCTGGGGTGCCGGGAAGTAGGGTTTTAATTCTTCCTGCGAAATATTGTATTCGGACTGCCGCAGTTTTTCGGAATAGTAGGCGATGTCCCAGGCTTCCAGTTCTGTTTGCCCGTGCCGGGTTTTTGCGAATTCGCGTATTTGTTGCAGTTCCTGTTTCGCTACGGGTAGTGAACGATCGGCGAGTTCTTGTAAAAATTCTACCACCTGGTCGGTCGATGCGGCCATTTTAGTGGCGATGGAACGCTCGGCGTAATTGTCGAAGCCGAGTAATTGCGCAACCTCATGTCTGAGTGCGAGTATTTCTTCCATGATCGGGGTATTGTCCCACTGGCCTGCATTGGGGCCTTCATCGGATGCGCGCGTGACATAGGCTTCGTACATTTCCCGGCGTAACTCACGGTCATCTGCATAGGTGATCACCGGGTAGTAGGACGGAAATTCAAGGTTAAGCAGATAACCTTGTTTGCCTTCATTCTCGGCTTGCTGTTTGGTCAGGGCAATGGCAGATTCGGGTAAGCCTGATAGTGCGGCTTCATCATCAATCAGTTTGCTCCAGGCCTGGGTGGCATCGAGCACATTCTCGCCGAACTTGGAAGTTAGCTTGGATAGCTTTTGCATGATCTCGCGGTAACGCTGTTTGTTCTCGTCGGACAGATCGATACCGGATAAGCGAAAATCGCGCAGTTCGTTTTCTATGACTTTACGTTGGGCCGGTATCCAGCTGCTGATAGGATTCATGTTCAGAGATGTATTCATAGGCCTTGAACAGGGCCTCGTTCTGGCCCAGTTCGGTGTAGTACTCACTGAGTTGTTCCAGGCAGGCATTATAGGCATCACGTAGTTCATCGCTGTTGACCACCGAGTTCATGTGGCTGACCGGTGACCACACGGCACTCAATCTATCCATCATGTCTTCCAATGGCTCAACCAGGTTTTGCCAGCTAAAGTGTTCCGTTGACTCCAGTAGCAGTTTAAGTTTTTCGCGGTTTTCAGTTAATAGCTGACTGATAGCTGGTTCTATATGCTCAGGTTTAATCTGGCTGAAAGGAGGCAAGCCCTGAAAATGTAATAATGGATTGTTGCTACTCATATGACTAATGCAGTCCCGTATGGCTGGAAAAGTGTTAATCTATCATGGTTTATATAAAGTAAAAACGGATTCTTATGCAGTCAGGTACCCACCCCTATGATTCACTTACCCCGGATATGGTTTTGGATGCGGTTGAATCCCTCGGTTATCTCTCCAATGGTAGACAATTGGCCTTGAATAGCTATGAAAACCGGGTTTATCAGGTTGGACTGGAAGAGGGTCAGCCGTTAATTGCTAAATTTTACCGCCCGCAACGCTGGAGTGATGAGGCGATACTGGAAGAGCATACCTTCACCCTGGAGCTGCAAGCACAGGAGTTGCCCGTGGTGGCGCCCATTGTTGATGAACAGGGGTGTTCATTGCATGAATTTGAGGGTTTCCGGCTGGCTGTTTTTCCGCGTCGGGGCGGGCATTGGCCTGATCTGGACAAACCAGAGCACCTGG
This sequence comes from uncultured Gammaproteobacteria bacterium, assembly GCA_963807455.1. Lineage (GTDB taxonomy): Bacteria > Pseudomonadota > Gammaproteobacteria > JAADHQ01 > JAADHQ01 > JAADHQ01. The sequence goes on from CAWECS010000015.1 coordinate 105,409, forward strand.
AGTGGATGGGGCGTTTTCTGGCCCAGATTCATAATCATGGTGCCAGTCAGCCCTTCCAGCACCGGCCTGCGATCACCATCGAAAATTACGGGGAGGAGTCGCTGGCCTATTTAATGGAACAGGAGTTTATTCCTGCAGAATTGCAATTGGCTTACCGTAGCCTGGTCGAGGACGTATTAAAGCAGGTCAAACGTAACTATGAAATGGCAGGCCAGGTTGAGAATATCCGTCTGCATGGGGATTGTCATCCGGGTAATATTCTCTGGACCGACAGTGGGCCGCATTTTGTCGATTTTGATGATACCCGCAGCGGTCCTGCTATCCAGGATTTATGGATGCTGTTATCGGGCGAGCGTCAGGACATGGCGATGCAGTTATCCGATATTATGGTGGGCTATGAAATGTTCCGTGAATTCGATGTGCGCGAATTACACTTGATCGAAGCTCTGCGCACCTTGCGTATGTTGCATTATTCGGCGTGGCTGGCAAGGCGCTGGTCTGACCCGGCTTTTCCACATAATTTTCCATGGTTTAATACTTCCCGTTACTGGGAAGATCAGATCTTGTCGCTACGCGAACAGGCGGCACGCCTCGATGAACCCATTTTAATGATATAGCTTGATTTCAGTCGCTGGGCCTGACCTGATAATTACCTATAAAATTAATAAGTTATTTAAATTTTCCATTAGTCCGGCCGTTACTACCACTGCGCCAAAATTGTGCCAGAGATATTCGCCATTGGCATAAAAACGTGATATTAATACCTTTAAGAATCTATTTGATTCAGGTATGCAGGCTTGTTTGTCACCATGCTGGTGGCGGATAAAATGCCATGAATAAAAAATTATAATAGAGGTAAGCCATGCGATACGGCATTATGATTAATCTTGATTATGACAGTTATCCCTATGATGATTGCCGTGATCTCTGGAATCAAATACGCAATAACATGTTTGAGGCCGGCTTTCGTGTGGAAGGCAGGTTGTTCACGATTGATGAATCACCGAAACAAGCTTGTGATCTGGCCAGAGCCGTGCTGGATAATATTAATCAGGATACTTTTCCGGAAAAAGATATCTATGATTATTTCAAGGAATTTTACGGCTATGATCATACTGAAACGATCAATTTATTATTGCCTCCCGCTGAAGGGCTGGAGCTGCGGGAAGACTAGGCAGCTCTCCTTTCGATTGTAAAAAGTTTACCCCCTATGAATAAACCCCAGTTTATAGACCTGCCCGGCATTCGTGAACGCCAGTTAAAAAGACGTTATGGTAATCCTTTGTTCAGTGAAGAGCGTCAGCATGTTAGCGCCAGTGAATTGAAGGCAGAGCGTCAACATGATAAAGAAGAAGTTATTAACTTTGTTGAGTCCTTGCAATCATTATTGAAGGATGTTGGTCAGTTTTCTGCGCGTGAAGAAACCGACACTATATTGCAAACCAAAGAAAAAGCCGATCGTTTGTATGAACAATGCGTCGGGCTGGCGGGCGATCATGAACGTGAGCGCCAGGGTCTGCTAAAACTCAATGATGTGATTATGGGCGCCATTCGTGCAGCAGCTGGTCAGGACCCTTTGGCGATAGCCGAACTTGAAAAGGAGCAGCAGGCCAGAGAGATACATCTTGCCTTGCTGGAGTGCAGGCTGGTGGCTGATATTTTAAGGCCGGATGCAGCAATTGTAGAAAATGAATTACTGCCCAGCATATTGTCAGAAGATGAAGAAAGTATTCGTATGGCAATGACCTTGTTCAGCGGAGAGCAGCAGCAAATGCTGCTTGAGCAGGCCAGTGAACTAAAACAAACATTTGCAGCAACAAGGGAAGATGGATGCCGAGTTGCAAAAAAAGTTTGATGCGCTTTCCGCCAATCTTCAGTAGATCCTCCGAAATCCTGGTCAACATATTATCGTGTCGATTGCTGACGCAATGTGAGTGTTTTTGTGTTTGTTTGTAGAGCATATGAAACGAGCATGGATAAGTAGTTGGAAAGATTGCCGCGCTCGGTTGCTACTATATTTCATTATAATAGGTTCTTTGGGTGTGTGGTTTATTTTTTAATGGAATGCTCATTTTGCTCGCAATGACATTATTTTTTTACGCTCATTGCGAGTCTGACAGGCCATTCATATAATAATTAAATAGGCGGTCTAACAGGCCATTCAATATAATAATTAAATAGGCGGTCTAACAGGCCATTCATTATAATAATTAAATAGGTGGTCTAACAGGCCATTCATTATAATAATTAAATAGGCGGTCTAACAGGCCATTCATTTCACTTTAATAGGAGTCTAACAGGCCATTCATTGCGAGTATAAATAAACGGTCGGTTTTATTGGTGCGGTGATCTCTTGTTTTTATGTCCAGCTTATTTGTAGAGAATTTTTACTCCTCACGGCAGGACAGCAAAATACCTAAATCCAGTGGTACCAGAGCGGTAGAGTAAAGAAACTCAAAATGGTTGTCAGTGTCATGGCTGCGGCATAAACGCCGGTATTCAAGCCAAAGCGGTCACATAGGACTATGCCCAGCGCCATGCTGGGTAATGCACCCTCTATCACTAATGCTCGTAGTGTTTCACCCGTAAGGCCTGTGACAGCAGCAACCTGCCAGACGATCAAGGGCATAACAAATAGTTGAATAAGTGCCACGGGTATCACGGTAGGCAGGTTGCGCCATTCTTTCAGTCCTCTTGTTAATGCGAGTCCGGCAGCAAACAGCATTAATGGAATGACGGCATCACTCATCATTCCCAGTAAGCCATCAAGCCATGCTACGGGTTTTATTTTTAGCAGGTTCAAACTTACCGCCAGAGCGGCTGCCCATAACGGCACGACTTTAAGCAGGGATAGAACAGGATGAGTGGGTTGCGGGTTATTGCCATAGCGATTGGCGATGACAATGCCAACAGTCAATACCAGTGGCAAGCAGGCAAACATATCAAATTGTATGGCGATACTTCTGGCCCAGGGTCCAAACGTATTTTCAAGTAATGGTATGCCAAGGTAAGTAGCATTCGGGAATGTGGCCGCTAAAATCATCGCGCCTGCTATCGGCCGTTGACTGTCGCACATTCTGCATATGAGAGTCGCCAGTACCAGGCTGCCGAGTATCCCACTGACAGCACTAATAGAAATTTTAAAGCTGGTGATATCCAGTTGCGCATGCCAGAGTATTTTTAAAACCAGTGCTGGTAGAAACACATAGTAAACTGTGTTGGTCAGCGCATTGCGAACAGTGACAATATCGAGTCCGGCCGGTTTGATAACGGACCAACCGACTCCCAGTCCCAGTAGTGCCAGTATTTGTATGAGTGCATCCGTCATAATTTACGGCTTCGCTTAATGGTTATTATTTAATAATGTGGAGGCGGCGTTTCTTCCGAGCTATGCGCAATGTTTGAATACTCCTTTAACTGATTACGGATGGCTTTCATATCCTGTTGCAGTTTGCGAATCAATTTTTCCTGTTCAAGTACAGTTTGTGTGAGTTCATCAATGGCAGCGTCCTGATGAGTGATACGAATTTCGAGGTCGATGATCTTGTTTTCCATGGTGTCTGTCCAGTCTTGGTTGCAGTGGCTTTTGTTCAGCATGGATCAATGCTGCAAGTAGATATCATAACGGGTATTTTTGCTGCTGACGACTGTGTCGGGTTCTTTGTCGCACAGTGGGCTCGCCTTGGCCGGACGTTTAACGACGATGCGACGTACACCTGTGCTCAATGCTCGTAATAATAATTGATCAGCATCTTCATCGCCTCCGGCGATATCATGAAAGTAACGCATTTCTTTTTTGACCAGGGCGGACTTGTCGCGAGGTGGATACATCGGATCCAGGTAGATGACATCGACAGGGTTTTGTTTGGTGATGGATTGCAAATAGTCATGCGCGTCCGCATGAATCAAAGACATTCTTGCGGCGATAGCCGCAGTATCAGCATGATGCCGAGCACGGTTAATACCGTTATCGAGCAACTCCATAATCACCGGCTGGCGTTCAAGCAGGGTGACCTGGCAGCCCAGGCTGGCCAGCACAAATGCATCCCTGCCTAGTCCGCCGGTGATATCGAGGATGGACGGATTATGCCCCGGCCGCATGCCAACGGCTCGCGCCAGTGGCTGTTTGCGCCCGCCGCCGAATTGTCTGCGATGTGCTGCCTGACCGCTGGTAAAGTCAACCATTACTGGCCCGGGTGCCTTGTCGCCGGTTTTTTGTAAATAACAACAGTAACCGGGCGGATCCGGGTGAGGTTCCAGTATCAGGTAATAATCCACGTCATGACTCAACTGATCACTAATGGGAAGTGACAATTGCTTCGCCAGGTATTGTAATTGTTCATGCAGTGCGTTGCTTGAACTATACAGTGCTATGTTGGCAGCATTTTTCATGCTATGCAAAAACACCGCAGGCCGCAGGCACTATTGGCAGCGGTAACAGAATAGAGCGGTGCTTGAATGCGATTGGCAGGATAACAGGCAATAACAGCGCTATAATGTTTATTGTGATCATTGTTCAGAGTGTGTTGAATCTTTGACGTAGATGCAAATTAATGATTTTACTTGAGGTGTGCATGAGTATCCGTAGTTTTAATCAAAAGCGACCTGAGATCAAATCATCGGCCTATGTCGACCCGAGTGCGGATGTTATCGGTGATGTGGTCATGGGTGAAGACTGTTCGGTGTGGCCGCAGGCTGTTATTCGAGCGGATGTGCATGGAATTCGCATTGGCGACAGAAGCAACATCCAGGATAATGCCGTGTTACATGTGACCCACGACAGTATTTACCAGCCGGGTGGCTTTGCGTTGCAGATAGGTGATGATGTTACGGTGGGGCACGGGGCGATACTACATGGCTGTCAGATAGGCGATGGCTGCCTGATTGGCATGGGTAGTATTATTATGGATGGTGCCGTACTGGAACCCGGCATGATGTTGGCTGCCGGTAGTCTGGTCACACCTGGAAAACGACTTAGTGGAGCCTTTCTGTGGGTGGGTAGTCCGGCGCGGCAATCTCGACGGCTGACCGATAAGGAACAAGAGTATCTGTTGTATTCAGCTGCCCATTACGTCAAATTGAAAAATCAGTATCTTTAAGTGCATAATATGCAGCATTAACCTACTACCAGGGAGATGGTATGGAAATTTTTGTCGGCAATCTGCCCATGAAAACATCAGTATTGGAATTGAGAAAGTTAGTCGGGCGTCTGGGTAACGCGAGATACAAGGTTATTCAGCGGACCAACAAACTGGGGCGGTCTTATTGTTACGGGCATGTGATCATCAGTAATAGTAAACAAGGCGATGCCGTTATTTCACGTCTCAATGGAATGAATTATCTAGGTAGTCAGTTGTATGTACGGCCTTTGTTTGACCGCAGTGAGTATAATGAGCGCCGCAGCTGGAAAAGTTACCTGAACAACCGCCATGGTGTCAATCGCCGCAAGGCAGATCGCCGTATACATCATCATTGACGGCCATTTGCAGCCAATGTATCCCATCTGCATGTGCAGATATTCAAGGGTTTAATTTTCGAACATTTTCTCGCGTAATAACGCAATCACTGGAGCAGTTTGCGGGCGTACATGACGCCAGATATAAAAGGACTCGGCAGCCTGTTCAACCAGCATGCCTAAACCGTCAATGCATTGTTTTGCACCCTGTTGTTGCGCCCATTGCAAGAATGCTGTGGCTTGTGCGGCATACATCATGTCGTAGACGCAGGTGCTGCTGCCGATGCAAGCCGCCGGCACGGGTGGTACTTCTCCGTGCAGGCTGGCGGCGGTGGCATTAATAATACAATCAAATGGCTGTTCAGGTATTTCATCGAATCCCACGCCTTTGATGGGTCCATAAGTCGAAAACAATTTAGCCAGTTGGTGTGCTTTGCTGGCGGTGCGATTGGCGATAATGAGACTGTCGGGTTTTTGTTCGAGCAGCGGGGCGATGACGCCACGAGCGGCGCCGCCTGCACCCAGTAGCAGTATGTTGCTGCCATGTAGTGAGATGTGATGGTTTTGCATCAAGTCACGAACCAGACCGATGCCGTCAGTATTATCACCATACCATTGTCCATCCTTGTCATTCAGCGTATTCACGGCACCGGCGAGTTCAGCGCGTTGACTGCGTTGCTGTGCCAGTGACCAGGCCTGTTGCTTAAAGGGTACGGTTATATTCAGGCCGCGCCCGCCAGCTTGCTGAAAATCTTCAACGGCTTGATCAAAGCCATCTGTGTCAACCAGTATGGCTTCATATGTAATAGGCTCACCCGTTTGTTTGGCAAACAGGGTATGAATGTCGGGTGATTTGCTATGTGCAATCGGGTTGCCCATTACAGCATAGCGATCTGGTGTCACTTGATGTGTCATTGACTATGTTGAAAAAATACCTTTTAAAATAAAGAAAAATATAATAGCAAGAATAGCGCCTGCAGGCAGGGTTACAATCCATGACATGAAAATAGTGCGCACCACGCGCATATTCACAGCACCAATACCGCGTGCAATACCAACACCCAGGACAGCGCCGACCAGGGTATGCGTGGTTGATATGGGTAAACCGGTGCCCGATGCAATGACAACCGTAGTAGCGGCAGCCAGCGTTGCTGCAAATCCACGACTGGGTGTTAAATCTGTGATGCCCTGACCGACTGTAGCAATGACCCGCTTTCCGTACATGATCAGGCCAGCAATGATACCAACGCCACCCACGACCAGTATCCATGGGGACAATGCAGCTTTTTGCGTGAGTTCGCCTGAATTTGCAATACTAACGACAGCCGCCATTGGTCCAACCGCATTGGCAACATCATTAGAGCCGTGTGCAAAGGCCATGGCACAGGCCGTAATCATCATTAACACGCCGAATATTTTTTCCACGCTGCTAAAGTGAAAGTCCTGGTCTGCATTCGGATCAATTTTGATGCGGCTGATCATGAAGATACCAAGGCCAGCGGTGACCAGGCCAAAGCCGGTCGCCAATAGATAATTCTGCATGACGGTAGTTTCAAGGCCAATATGTTTAAGCCCTTTAAATAAGGTTACCAGGGTAACAATAAAACCGACGAAAAACATATAGACGGGGACATAGCGTTTGGCTTTATGAAATGGATCGGGTTGCAATAGTATCAACTTTTGCACACTCATAAATAACAGGAATGCTATAAAGCCTGACATCACAGGTGAGACTACCCAGCTGGCAACAATAGTACCTATTTTGCCCCATTGCACAGCATCAATGCCAATACCGACGGCGGCAAAACCAACAATGGCACCGACGATAGAATGCGTGGTGGATACCGGCCAGCCCATTTTGGAAGCGATTAATAGCCAGATTCCAGCGGCCAGCAAGGAGGCCAGCATGCCATAAATAACCAGGTCCGGGCTGCCAGCCAGCATGTCATTATTCAGCATGCCTTTGCGAATGGTTTTGGTGACCTCACCACCGGCCAGGTAAGCGCCTGCAAATTCAAAAATAGCGGCAATGACAATGGCTTGTTTGAGAGTTAAGGCCTTGCTGCCAACGGATGTGGCCATGGCATTGGCAACATCATTCGCGCCAATACCCCATGCCATGAACAGGCCGAATATAATCGCCAGCGCAATAAAAATTTCTGCATATTCCATAGGAAGTCTCTTTTATTATTGTTGGGTTTGTTGCTAGCGTGCCAGCATCAATTGCAAACGACTGCCAACTCGTTGTGAGATGTCTGCAACAGCACCTATCTCCTCGATGATTTTGTACATAAACATGACATCGATAGGCGGAAGGTCTTTTTCTATGGAATACAGGTTTGAGCGAATAGCGATCTGGATTTGATCTGTTTCACTTTCTAACTGATCCAGTTTCACGATCATATTTTCGACCAGTTCCAGTTCACTACCCTTAAAGCCGGTTTCGACCAGTTCATCAAGTTCATTGATAGTTTTTTCTGCCTGCAATGAAGTATCAATGCAACGTTGCACATAGTCCTTGATGTTGTCTGCAACAGGATCAGGAAAACTCATTTTACGGCCTAATATCAGGCCGGCAATATCCTTGGCCTTGTTGGCAATGTTGTCCTGCATTGTTAGCACTTCGAGCAGGTCGCGACGTGAAACCGGTAGCATCATGCCCTTGGGCAGACTCAGGCGTAATTCTTTTTTCAGCTTATCGGCAGCTTGTTCCAGAGAGGAAATTGACAGGTATATCTTTTCCGCTATTGGCCAGTCTTGCGAAAGCACCGCGTCGAAATAAGGCGTTAGTTGTGATACGCATTCAGTGACTTTGGCCATGTGTTTCTGTAAAGGCCTGACCGGTGACGAGCCAAATATATTGGAAAATACATTAGTAACCATGAACTGACTCCATTGTTTTTTTTGGCAGTATACTTGATCTTAACAGGCCCGTCCCGATAACTGCGGGAATAATGACTTTAGACAGCATTTTAAGTGCATGTTTTTATTGTATTTAATAAATTAAGCATCTAATTGGCTAAAGTTTCCAAAGAGCATGGTCGTTACATATAAGGAGTGAACAAAATTTATTGTCCTGTATTTTCTGTAGGAGTACCTGTATGAGTGAAATAAGTGCTTTAAATTCATCATTATTAGGTATCCAGAAAGGACTCTCGGGTATGCGCAAAAATGCTGCTGATATTGCCAAGTCGGGCCCTGGAATATCAACAGAGCAATTAACAACATCGATTGTAGACTTGAAAGCCAATGAGTTGCAGGTGAAGGCCTCGGCGAAAGTGCTGGAAACAGTCAATAAAACCATCGGCAGCCTGTTTGACGAAGAGGCCTAGGGCAAGTCGCCGCCTATAGGACAGCCGTCTAACCAAGCCATGGTCATTTCATCCGTCATCCCACAAATACCTGTCGTCGCACCCTTGCCCACGGCTGTGCAGCCGGCTGCACGCGCCAATACTGACAACAAATCCGATCAAAAAGACAAGGAAGACCGGCAGCCTGGAAATCAGGCTGAAGGCAAGTCTTCATCTGCACCGAAAAGCTCGTTACAGCTATCAGAGCAGGAACGTGCCGAAGTACAAAAACTCGCCCAGCGTGACCGTGAGGTGCGCGCCCATGAAGCAGCGCATAAGAGCGTAGCCGGCCAATATGCACGAGGTGGAGCGCAGTTTGATTATAAGCGTGGCCCTGATGGGCGCCTGTATGCCAGCGGTGGCGAGGTCAGTATTGATGCTTCCAGGCCGGAAGATCCACAGGCCGCCTTGCAGAAAGCCCAGGTTATCCGGCGAGCGGCGCTGGCACCGGCACAGCCCTCTTCACAAGACCGGGCGGTAGCAGCAGAAGCCACACAAATGGCTGCACAGGCACAAGCAGACCTGTTGGCCGAAAAGTCCGAAAACAGTAATGATGATGCCGAATCAGCACCCCAATCAGTAACTAACGCAGTTGAGCAGGCCTATAATAATAGGGATGAAAAAAGGGGTTCACAGGTCGATTTCAGCGTTTAGTGCAATTTTTTTGGATTTTTGCCTGCATTTTCAGTATCCTTAGCTTTCTTTTTCGTCTCTTCCCTAAAGGCCAAGTATGCAAATCTCAAAGAATGCAGTCGTGACACTCGAATATACCCTCAAAGATAATGAAGGGGTGGTAATTGATCAATCCAGTGGTGAAGAAGCCTTCGCCTTTATCCATGGTATTGGCGGGATTATCCCCGGCCTGGAAAATGCACTTGAAGGTAAGCAGGTAGATGATGCTCTGAGTGTTACCATTGAGCCTGAAGAAGCCTATGGTCATCGTGATGATGCCATGGTGGCAGAAGTACCGGTCGACCGCTTCGAGGAAGCAGGTGAAATGCAGGTGGGGATGCAATTCCAGACAGCCGCTGAAGACGGCAGTGCCCGAGTCGTCACCGTGGTTAAAATTGAAGAAGGCATGGTGACCGTTGATGCCAATCACCCGCTGGCCGGTATCACCCTGAATTTCGATGTAAAAGTGCTCGATGTCCGTGAAGCAACGGGCGAAGAGCTTGAGCATGGTCATGTACACGGTCCCGGTGGACATCAACACTAATGTCTAATAACCTGATCCGCTTGGCCGGGTCAGGTTATTGAATACCTTCACTTTCTGACGACCCGATGTACGCTATGAATATGACAGCCACGGGTTTAAGTCGTGGCTGTCGATCCCTCCTAAACGCCTTATTGACTTCAGTCTGTTATTTTTTTGTTAATTAAATTTATCATCTGCATATTTCCTGTCCTAACGCGGTATCCTTGTGCTGTTAGTGGAGCTTTGTCGCTTCCATAATGATAATTACATAATAAAGGAGATAAACTATGTCTATTGCCAGAGTCACCGAAGTCATTTCATCATCGAAAAAGAGTTTTGAGGATGCCGTCAAGGTAGGCGTTAAACGCGCCAGTAAAACACTCGACAATATCACCAGTGCCTGGGTTGCCGATCAATCCGTCAAAGTGGAAGATGGAAAGGTGGCAGAATACCGGGTAAAGCTGAAAGTTACTTTTATACTAAAAGATTAAACCTGCGGTATCTCTACACAGTGGAACCGAGACAGCTTGGGTTTGTCGAACAAGAGCAAACCCGGTGGTCTCGCATTGTGTCATCATGCGGATGTTTAATACAATGAATGAATTATAGAGACACGAGGTTGTTTTTTCGGAAAGTAATACTTAAAAGGAGAGTATCATGATGAAACGCTCGGGATTTATATTTTTGTTGGTGGCTCTGCTGACCACAGCTTGTAGTACTAATCCGGTTACCGGCAAACAGGAATTCAGTCTGGTACCTGAGTCATGGGAACTTAATCAGGGCAAGCAACTGTATGCACCCATGCGACAGTCTCAGGGTGGGGACTATGAAGTGGATGCTAAAGTGGCAGCTTATGTCAATGAAGTAGGCCAACGACTGGCAGCTGTCAGTGACCGAAAGCTACCCTATGAATTCAAAGTATTGAATAATTCTGTACCTAATGCCTGGGCATTACCTGGCGGCAAGATCGCCATCAATCGCGGTTTATTGCTGGAGCTCGATAGTGAAGCAGAATTGGCAGCGGTACTGGGACATGAAATCGTTCATGCGGCAGCCAAGCATGGTGCTCAGGGTATGCAGCGTGGCATGTTGTTACAGGGCCTGATACTGGCATCGGCCATTGCCACTGAAGGTAAAAGTTATGCCAATGCCGCTGAGCTGGGTTCATCGCTTGGTGCGCAGTTGATGAATCAGAAGTACGGGCGTGATGCAGAAAGAGAGTCTGACGAATATGGCATGAAATATATGTCACGTGCGGGTTATGATCCCCAGGGCGCTGTCGAGTTACAAAAAACCTTTGTTAAGCTTTCCGAGAGTAAACGCCAGGACTGGCTGAGTGGATTATTTTCCAGTCATCCTGCATCCGCTGAACGTGTGCAAAATAATATTAAGATAGCATCGCGTTTGCCAAAAGGAGGCACGATGGGACGTGAGCGCTATCAGCAAATGATGGCGCGATTAAAAAAAACTAAAGCTGCCTATGATAAATATGATAAAGCACAAAAAGCCGTTACCAAAGGGGAACTAGGTCAGGCAAAAAAACTGCTCGCAGAAGCAATCAAAATCGAGCCGCAAGAAGGGCATTTTCAATCACTGCAGGGTGATATCGAAGAGAAAAACAAGCGCCATAAAACGGCATTGAAGCAATACAATAAAGCCATTAGCATGAATGATAATTTCTTTTATTATTATTTGAAACGCGGCCTGGTGAATAATAAACTAAAGAAAAGCTCATCAGCAAAAGCAGACCTGGAAAAAAGTGTCAAGCTTTTACCCACTGCCAATGCTTATAATGCCCTGGGTGATATCGCCAGCAATGAGCGCCAGTATAGTCAAGCCAAACAGTACTATGCTTTAGCGGCTGGAAATAGTGACGAGGCCGGCAAGGCTGCCTATTCGTCATTGGCAAAACTGGATTTGGCCGACAATCCTTCCAAATATATCAAGGTACGTACAGGCCTGGATCGCGCTGGTAGACTGGTGGCAGAGTTAAGTAATACTACCAGCCTGCCGGTCAGCAGACTGGTATTGCTGGTTCAGTATCCTGATAGTTCCGGGCGAATGCGGCAAACCAGTCAGACTTTGCAGGGCAGGCTTAATGCCGGTGAAAAGGAAGTGGTTAGACTGAATATTTCTGTTAAACGGGCTTATGTCAGTCAGGTGCGCGCATCAATCCAGCGGGCAAGTATCGTCAAATAGCCTGACAATGTTATTTGACCGGTTTGTCAATACGTGTTTTTCGCAACAGCGGATAGCGGTAAAAAATATAACTAAAACATGCCAATGTCGCAATGCATAGCACAGTGATAACAGGTAGCGGCAACCACACAAGCCAGAGCAGATTGCCCTTATAGCTCTGTGGCCAGCGTCCCAGTTTTGCTAACATGCGTGAGCTGCGCAAAAAAGAACGCCGTTTTAAAAAATCAACCAGGCTAAACCAGTATTTTTGAATTGACCATAAGCCTAGCACTATCGCAAACATAAGCCCGGTAAGTGGTAGCAGGCCAAAAGGAATTTCGGCCCAATTTTCAGGTATGAATGAGAGTATTGATGCACTGTCCTGAATCGGGATGTTGGATAACATATGCATCATTGAATGCACAGAAAAACGAGTGTCATGGAAGTACCATAGTACTGATGCAATAATCGCCAGCGTGCTCAGCCAGGGCAGTATGAGTTTCATGCGCAAAGCGCGAAAAAAACGATGGCTTGCTATTTTAACACTGGTCTGCGCCAACTCTTTATTTCGCAGTAAAGCTGCATACCAGGGTGATTTTGTTTCGGTATTCCAGTCCACATTGTTATTGTAAGGATAGTCGTGTTCGCGATAGCGAAAGCGATCTTTGGGATCTTCGTAGTTGCCTTGATTATCCAGTTCAGGATTCATATAGCGTTTAATATAATAATCGGCATTTCTGTAGCCCTGATTCATTAATGCATACATTTCTATATCACCAAAAGCATCGAGGTCTGTACGTATCTTTAGCAGGTCATTGGCAGATATGGGTAGGGCCTCATCTTCCTGTACCTCATTTGAATTAATAGTAAACATGGCAAGCCCATGTAGTTCACGGGTGCCATGAAATTCAGCCAAGCGTTGGGCAATGCTATCTATATTATTGCGACATTCGTCCTGCTTGGCATTGTTGGGCATAACTTTGTTGGCAAGCTCATTTATAAAAGCAGATTCCCGGCTAAGCCCGGCAGAAACCGTGTAGCGTTCAAGCAAGTTGTATTTTGTTTGACTGGCTTCACGGTTAGTCAATATGCTGAGTATACGCGCACTCATGCCGATACGGCCGGAAGAAGAGCGCTGTGTTGGTTCAAGCAAGCCGCCGGTATCGCTGACGATAATCTGATTGCAATGTTCATCGATCAAGCCGGTAATGCCAATGTTATCGAATACGCCGCCATCAGTTAGCCCAAGCCTGCTGACAGCGATATCATCATAGATGCCAGTAATCTGAAAAGGAGGGAATACCGGTGGAAAATTGGCGGAAGCGCCTACCGCCTGGCCTAGAGTGAGGTTGTCCCAGTCTTTTTGAATATTGAACGAAGTGTTTTCTGCCAGCCTTAAAATAAACAGTTCATAAATGAAATCCAGTAACAAATTTTTGCGTTTGCTATTTGCATTTATCCATTGAATAATTTTTTCACGACGTACATGTGCAATTTCACTGATGATGGTGACAATTTTTGCGAGATGTTGCCTGGGATCAGCACCTCCGCTAACAGGTGGTGTAAATAACACGCCTTTACGTAAATACCAGGCTGAAATTTTAGCGATACGAAGCTTGCCAAGATCAGTTTTGCACATAGCTTCAATAATTTGTGTCATTTCACTATCAAATAATGATTCGAAACCTTTTGGTGGAATATCATGCTCGGTCTTAAGCCACCACTCGGCAAGTGTATAATAGAGTTGTTGTTTATGCTCTTGTAAGTCCTGCTCATGGGTGGTGGTTTTATGTTTGCTCAGTAATGATATGAGGGTCTTTCTTTTTAGAATGTCTTCAATTTCATCCTTGCGAATATTACCATGGTCCCAATCGCCCACCTCGGTCGCAGAAAACCAGAAGCGCGCGCCGGAATTGAGCGAGGTCGCATTAATAATCAACTGGGTAACGACTGACCCCTGTTCGCTTACCTGCTGGCGGTTATAGGCTTCAATGCCATCCTTAATCATCGTTTGCCCTGGACGTATCTTGATATCACTCAAACAGATTCGGCCGGGTCCCCACCATTGCCTGAGCCAGTGTGGCACCCAGGGTTTACCGATCCAGCCGACCGGGGCGATGTGTTCCAGTTCCTTGACCGTATCACTGAATACACAGCGTTCATAGAGTCGTGACATGCGCAAACCCAGGCTATACTCACTGAGCAGTACCCTCATAATGCCCAGCGGATTCATGAACAGACGCACACGTAAATTCTTTTTGATGGCTTTGCATGTGCGCGCTTCAAGTTCATCGATAATGCGCATATAGTCAGATTGATCAAGCCTGGCTTTGCGATCAATTTCACGTTTGAGCAACAAAATATACAATGCGCCGATAATAGATCCACCGGAAACAGTGGATAATGTTTCAACAAAGCGCAACATATCAAGCTCAGCCATGCGGCGTAACACCCCAATATGAAATAGTGAGGCGCGGAATCCGCCCCCTGCCAGTGCCAGTCCCAGTTTGTCTCTGGGTTTATTGTTATCAGTCATCATTAACCTGTTATTCGCACTAACAATATTGAAATATTGTTCCAGCTGTGAATTATCCATGAGAGAAATAGTATAATAATCCATTATTTCAGTAAAAGGGGATATTTTTGTAAAGTAGCCTGCTGATGTTTATTATCTATTTATAAATAAACAGGCTGGATATAAAGATGAAGAGATCGCCACGTCACAAAAAGTCGCAGCTGTTAATGGATGTTTCAGCTGAATGGTCCATTGTCCTCGCAATGACTTCAAAAATAGTGTCATTGTGAGCGACAAAAGTTATTCTTTAGAAAAATAAACCATACATCCAAAGAATACTTAATACGAAAATAGAGTAGCAACCCAGCGCGGCAATCTGTTGGTTGTAGTGAATCTATCTATCAACGACTGGAGATAAAGACGGAGAGACCGCCGCGCCGATAAAACCGACCGTTTATTTATACTCGGAATGAATGGCCTATAAGACCACTTATTTGATTATTATAATGAATGGCCTGTTAGACCACCTATTTAATTATTGTAATGAATGGCCTGTTAGACCACCTATTTGATTATTATAATGAATGGCCTATCAGACTCGCGATGACTATAAAAAATGTAATCACAACAAATACGATTACTTAGTTAAAACTACCCGGCAATCGTCAGCTCATCCAGATCACGAGAGCAATCTATATTTAATTCAAATTTATCAGGTGCTTCAAATTCCTGGGTAAGTATCCAGAACTGGGTAATGTTTTTATCCAGGTCGGTGAGCGACTGAATGGTATTTCGGATTCGTTCGCGATCAAAGAATGCAAATGGCTCATCCAGAATAACAAACTGTTTGCCCTGTTGGCCAGCTTCGACCAGTGCTTTGGAGATGGCTAATCTTACCGCGAGCATAATCTGGCGTTGGGTGCCACTGGATAGTTCATCCAGGTCAGCGAAGTCATTTTTTTCGGTGGCGAATACGCGTACCTGTAGGTCATCATCTATCTGGATTTGTTTATAGCGGCCTTCGGTGAGTTTAGGCATCACGATGGCGGTGTATTTGCTTAACACCTGATTGAAGTGAGTGTAAATATTATTGCAGGTTCCCGTAACAAGTTTTAATGCCGTTTCACGAACCTTGATGCGCTGTTGGTGATCATCGAGTTTAGGTTGCATGTTGTTGATCACCATTTGCAGGTCATCGGCTTCCTGTTGGCGTGCTTGTATATCTTCGACTTCGCGTTTAAATTTGCCAAGCTTTTCATTTTGTTCTTCACTGATTTTATCCAGTTTGGCAATGCGGGTGGCGATGTCTTCACGTAGCGCGGCGGTCTGGCTGGCATTCTCATCAAGCAAGCTATTCATTTGTTGTTGATGATCGGCAAAGACTTGTTCTGATATAAACGTGCTTCCATCGCTATCAGAAAAACTTTCAAGCGCTGCTTTTAATGGCTTGTGGTCAATCATTGTCAGGCCTTGTACCACTTCAGGTAGAGGTTTTTCTTTGATCTGGTCGAGCAAGTCTGCTTGATTGCGAACAGTCTTTAATCGCTCGCTAACTTCAGTCAGCTCTATGCTGCCTTGCTTGATGCGAGTGTTTACGCGTGTTGAGAGAAAAAATACCAACAGCGTAATCACCAGTGATGAGATAGCGGTCTGCGGTAATGATGGCAGGTAGGATGAGTCGAGCCAGGTCATCTGTTGATTGAACCAGTTCAACAGAGTCGCGGATGCATCGCTTTGCGGGAACCAGGCGAGTAATCCCCAGGCGGCTCCCAGAACTATTGTGATCAGTATTAATGCTATCAGTAGAATTTTCATGATGGCGCGGTATGATCGTTGAGAGAACAGGCGTCTCTTGAGCCTGGATTGTTGTTTGGGCAGTGCTATAATGCCGGCTTCCTTATTACTACCACGTTCGCCCAGTAATGTTGCCAGTTCTGATCGGCAGTCGATGCTTTGTTGCTCTAATGCCTCGAAACTGACGAGGCGAGATTGCAGCTTGTCGGTATATTTTTTCAGCTCGCCGCCGGAGCGTAATTGTGTTTCTATATCAAGCGTGTCAACAGCCTCTCGCATGTCTTCAATTGAGTCTGACACTGTTGCCAGATGCTGCTGCCACTGATGTACCGACAGAGCCTGGCCTGCCGACGTTAACGCATGACCGGATTCCTGTATACGTGTGCCTGCTTCACGAATGTGGCTTGAGGTGCCCTGTATGTTATTGGTCTCTTCTGTGTATAGCGCAAGTTGATCGTTACATTGTTGCTTCTCTGATTCAATCTCTTCTAATCGTTGCTGTTGAATATCCAGGGAAGCTATCTGGCTGCGAATACGTTCCTGTTCCTGTTCTATAGAGCTAATGTTGTCCTGTTCCAGGCTGATTTCCTGTTGCAGGTCTTCCTTGATGGATTCAATCGGCATGGCGCCGGCAATCGCTTTGATGGTTTCTGCCTGGGAGGCTGACGAAGTGATTTCCATTTGTGCAAGATACAATGAGTCCAGGTACTGTTCGAAATCAAAACCACATACCTTAATGATTTCATCCTGGACGGCTTGTGGGCCGGTGGCGAAGGGCGTGTCTTCTCCAGTTAGAAATAATTCGGCAGAGTGCATACCCTGTTTATCGACCGAACGCGAAACAGTGTAGCTGTTATTGCCGCTCCCGGTGAATACCATCTCGACCGAACAGCTGGACTCACCCCATCGAATGGTGCGCGTGATGTGCTCTATATTATTGGAAAATGTCTGCCCGAACAACGCAAATGAAATGGTCTCGACAATGGCCGTTTTGCCGGATTCGTTGGCACCACTGATAGCAATCTTGCCTTTTTCAGGAAGATTACCTAATTCCAGCTTGGTGTATTTAAGCACATTGCTCGCTGCAATGGAGTGGATAATCATGATTTGTAATCCTTGTTAGACGGCTCCAGTTTGTGCATGACAAGCTTGACGGCTTGCTGGTAAATGTCTTTATCAAAGTCGCTATCTGAACTGCGCAGTCGTTTTTCTTCTGCTTTGGCGAATTCCTGAAACTCGTCGATGGCGCTTTTTCTGGTGAAACGCTGTTTGGATTTTAACCAGGACAATATAGCCATTGCTCAACTCCGATTGAATATTAAGTATCATTATAATACGCTTATTCCTCATGGTCATTAGATTATCAGGATTGTTAACGAATCTTTTACAGTTTCTTACAAAGGCTTGTACACAAACCTGTGAGCAGGCAGTGCTGGAAAAAAGCTGGAGTCGGAGTATAAAGGTGACTGCTATAGGCAGACATGCCATTAAGGCATGTCGTTATTTAGATACACATTGAGGTTATCTTGTTCGTGCAGTGCACGGTAGCTGGTCAGTAGAAAACCGAGCGTGGCTTCCTGTTGTAACGTGGGCTTTGACAAAAATTCAGCAATCTTGCGATTCAGCTCCCATCTCCACCATTCATTGTCTGTATGACTCATATCGATGCTCCAGTTTGTAGATACTGGATTATTTCAACAGCTGTTGATGACGGTTTTATGACATAAGAGTATTTATGTATAAATTAATCATTACGGTAATGCTTGCGAATCGGCCGGATGATTTTCCAGGTACAGCTCATGCCCTTGGGAAAATTCACCAGGTCGTTTTCCTTGATTGATACTGGCTCACCACCCTGCGGTGTTACCTGCGCCTCGCCTGCAATAATGTAGCAGATTTCTGCTTGCTCATAGATCCACGGAAATTCGGATACTTCTTTTTCCCAGATCGGCCAGTTGTCGACATACATCACATCGAGCTTGGCAGGTGATGGGTTATGTTCGATATTAATCTGCATCTTGCTTGATCCATTCAGCAGCACGCTTGGCGAAATAGCTCAGAATGCCGTCTGCGCCGGCACGTTTGATGCACAACAGGGATTCCATCACCACGGCCTTTTCATCCAGCCAGCCATTTTCAATGGCGGCCATGTGCATCGCATACTCGCCACTGACTTGATAAACGAAAGTGGGTGCGGCAAATTGCTCTTTCACCCTGCGCACAATATCCAGATAAGGCATGCCAGGCTTGACCATGATCATATCTGCACCTTCTTCAAGGTCCAGGGATACTTCCCACAACGCTTCATCGGTATTAGCCGGGTCCATCTGATAGCTGTATTTATTGCTACTGCCGAGATTGGCAGCCGAGCCAACGGCATCGCGAAACGGGCCGTAATAGCTGGAGGCATATTTGGCTGAATAGGCCAGTATGCGTGTGTGAATATGGCCCGCGGCTTCCAATGCATTGCGAATTGCGCCAATGCGACCATCCATCATGTCGGAGGGCGCCACCACATCGGCACCGGCCTCGGCATGTGATAGCGCCTGTTTGACCAGTACCTCGACCGTTTCGTCATTCATGACATAGCCGCTGCTATCGATAAGCCCGTCCTGACCATGGGAGGTGAACGGGTCCAGCGCCACATCGGTGATCACGCCCAGTTGCGGAAAACTTTCCTTCAGTGCCCTGACAGCACGTTGCGCCAAGCCATCAGGATGATAGGCCTCATGTGCATCATCGCTCTTTTTGTCCTGTTCGGTGACCGGGAACAGCGCCACAGCAGGAATGCCCAGTTCAACGAGTTGTGCTGCTTCCCTCAACAACTCGTCAATGCTGACGCGTTCGATGCCGGGCATGGATGCCACCGGCTGACGCTGGGCCTGACCTTCGATAATGAACATCGGGTAAATCAGGTCATCCACGCTCAGGCGGGTTTCCTGCATCAATCGGCGTGAAAACCCGTCACGACGCATGCGTCGCATACGTACCGAAGGGAAACGACCCCGGCTGGTGTCCAATGACATGTTATTCTCCTCAGTTTGATTTAGCCTAAGTTTATCACCGTTTAAATCTCGGTTTGAACCTTTATTGCTGCACAGCACTCATATAATAAGGTATAAAGTCAGGCAACAAACAACAAGGCCATCAACATGGTCGATACAATCAAGACAACCCTGGAGTCAGAGCATGCATGCAACATTGCCATTATTGCAAGATAGCGATTTTCCGGCTATCCAACGCGCCAGGCTGGAAACATTACAAGTTAACCTTGGCTATCTGTGCAATCAACAATGCCTGCATTGTCATGTTAATGCGGGGCCCAATAGAACAGAGATCATGCGCCGTGAAACCGTCGATGAAATACTAGAATTTATAGAAAAATCAAAGACATCAGCGCTAGATCTGACCGGCGGTGCACCCGAATTAAATCCACATTTCAGGTACCTGGTAAAACAGGCGCGGGCCATGGACTGCACGGTTATCGACCGCTGCAACCTGACGGTGCTGAACGAACCGGGTCAGCAGCAGTTGGCTGAATTTCTGGCGGAAAATAATGTTGAGATAAGTGCTTCACTGCCCTGCTATCTGGAAGAGAATGTCGATGCTCAACGCGGTAAAGGGGTATTTGGTTCCAGTATTCGCGCTCTGCAAACACTGAATGAGTTAGGTTACGGGCAAGCCGGAAGTGAACGGGTGCTTAACCTGGTGTATAACCCGCAAGGCCCGACGCTGCCACCACCGCAATGCGGCCTGGAAAATGATTACCATAAACTATTAAAAGAAAAATATAACGTTGATTTTAATAACCTTTTTACGATCACGAACATGCCGATCAAACGTTTTGGCAGCACCCTGATATCAAAAGGTCAGTTTAATGACTATATGGACTTGCTTAAACAAAATAGTAGTAAGGACAATCTCTCATCGGTGATGTGCCGAAACCTGATCAGTATCGACTGGCAGGGCTATGTCTATGATTGTGACTTTAACCAGATGCTCGATCTGCCGCTGTCCATGAATGATACTAACAGAATACATATATCCAGCCTGAATGCTGCACAGTTAACAGGTAATGGCATCGCCGTGGCTGATCATTGTTATGCCTGTATCGCTGGCCAGGGTTCCAGCTGTGGCGGCGCACTGTCGGAATAGCGATGCCTTGAAACATGTTGCAATTCATGTAAAGGTCAACTTACCTATCAACTGCGTACTGGACAAGGTATGACCAATGCCCTGGATTCGATAAAGCCATCCGATCTGCCGGCGCCGCCACAAGCGGCTATTCAAATACTGCGCGCTTGCGCTAATGCGGAAATCAATAACCAGGAGCTGGCCAAACTGGCGGCGACAGACCCTGTGCTATCGGCTGAATTGCTACGCATTGTTAACTCACCCTATTTTGGCATGGGAGGTGAAGTCAGTAATATCACTCGTGCTATTAATATTCTCGGACACAAGGCACTCAGAAACATGGTGCTGTGTATATCAGTGCGTGATGCGCTTGATACTAATAACCTGCCCGGTTTTGATGTCACCGGGTTCTGGGAAGATACCTTGCGTCGTGCAGTGGCCGGAAAACTCATTGCCGCAGAAATTGGCATTGATGCTGATGAATGTTTTACCGCCTGTCTATTGCAGGACTTTGGGCTGCTGGTGATGTTTCATGTGTTACGCGAACGGCAGGCCGACTGGCTGGATTTCATTCAATCAGATCCCGACAAGCGTTATCAACTGGAACAGAAAGTATTTGCTACCACGCATGATCAGGTATCATTGATGCTGGCGAAAAAATGGTCCTTGCCGGGAAATTTCAGCGAAGCCATCGGCGCACACCATGATTGCGAACAACTATCATCCGCAGAGAATTCAGGCGCCATAAAACTATGCAATATCATGAATTGTGCGGACTGGCTGGCTTCACTCTTCAGTGCGACGGGTAAGTCATCTATCTTGCAAATGGTATATAGCAAGCTCGAGTCTATGTTTGATATATCAGAGCAACAAGGCCTTGAGTTACTGAACCAGATCCCCACACAGGTAGAAGATGCGGCCAATGCATTGGGTTTGCACCTGCACGAACAATCGGATTTTGATCGGGTGTTGCGAGAAGCCAATGTACGCCTGGCAGAAGAAAACACCAGCTACCAGGAATTGACCTGGCAACTGGAAAAGGCATTGAAAGAAAGAGATCAGTTGGCCAAGGCTTTGGCTCAGGAGCTGGAGCTGGCCGCAGAAATTCAACGTAGCCTGTTACCGAGTGAAAAGACAGCCTGCTTTCCTGTGTATGGCGTTAATATTCCTGCGCACGAACTTTCCGGTGATTTTTTTGATTATTTCATGCTCGAAGACGGCAGCATTTATTTTAATCTTGGCGATGTATCCGGCAAGGGCGTGACGGCATCATTATTGATGGCAAAAACCAGCAGCCTGTTTCATTGTCTGGGTAAACGCGAACAGGATCTGGGTCGTCTCATGGAACAAATCAATGCAGAGATATGTGAAACCACTGTGCGTGGAATGTTTGTGACCATGGTGGCAGGCAAATTTAATCCTGAAAGCGGCCAGGTACAAATCGTTAATGCTGGTAATCCCCCGGTGCTATTTCTGCAGCCAGATGGAAACATTAAAAAAATAGAGGCAGTCACTGTGCCCCTGGGAATTATGCCAGATTCTGCATTTCCAGTAGTGGAATTTAACCTGGGAAAAGGGCATCTGTTGATGTACTCCGATGGGGTGACAGAAGGTTATGCCGCTGATGGCAAAGAGTTAGGCATGCAAGGCCTGATAAAAATTATTAAACAACAGGTAGATAGCACACCGCGCCAGCAACTTCAGGCTATACTGGACATATTCAAGCATATAGAATCCAGGCAGCGTGACGATATAACCGTCATGGTAGTCGAACATTGCGGTCAGGCGGTGGAACATTTATTAAAATATGAATTTACTGCGGAACCAGCCGAGTTGCAGCTAATGCGGCAACAGGTCAGGCAGGTGCTTGTGAGTAAAAACTGTAAAAAGACCTGTATTGATCGCCTGATACTGGCGGTGAATGAAGCGGCGATGAATGTTATTCAGCATGCCTATCATTTCGATAGTTCCGGTAATATCTGGATAGAAATACTGCAAAAAGAAGATCAAATGATATTCAAGCTCACCGACTTTGCTTGCGCGATAGACCGCAGCTGCGTCAAAGCACGTGATCTGAATGATATCCGCCCGGGGGGCTTGGGCGTTCATTTTATCAACGAGATTATGGACGATGTACAATTTCAGGACGAATGCCAGAACGCAGGCAATATTCTTGTCATGCGTAAAAAACTGGATGCAAGCTGTTTAAACAAGAAAGGAGCTAAACAATAATGCAATACAATACATCAGAGAATGCCGGCTACAAAGTACTGGAGCTCAATGGCGAGGTTGATTTGCACTTCTCGCCACAAGCCAGAAAGCAGATATTGGCACTGCTTAAGGAGGGCCATGATTTACTGGTGGATCTTTCGGCAGTTGAATATATCGACTCATCCGGTGTCGCCAGTCTGGTGGAGGGCTACCAAATGTCTAAAAACGAAAATCTCAAATTCGGTCTTGTCGGTGTCAGTGATGCAGCCATGCAAGTATTACAATTGGCGCGCCTGGACAAGGTGTTCCCAATACATAATTCCATCGCTGATATCAAGTGAGTGAAGCTTTACTGTCAACATGGTATGCCAATCCACTCAGCAAACATGAGGCAGAGCAACAACTGCATGAAGTGCGAATTAAACTCAAGCAAGCACATGAAAGTAACTACCAGCAGCTGAGAATAGAGGAAATGATCGCCCGTTTCTGGTTGAACCGAAACATCAGCGGCGATATAGAAAACCTGATAGCCACTTGTATAGACGAACAATCTCATGCATTGATTAATTTGATTTACGGTCAACTTCTTATCAGTCGTAAACTTAAAGGCGGTATGGACTACCTGCAACAAGGATTTCAGCATGCATCCAAACTGTTTCCGGCAGCAGCCTACCTTGAAGTCATGCGCCGACATGAACGCCTGAAACATTTGCCGCTAACCGATAGCCCGGCAGCAGCGCAAACACTGCAGGATTTATTAATGGAAGCTGATGTAATCAAGCGATTAAAAGGCAAAGAAAAATACCACTGCGATATTATCTCAGATAACAACGATACAGTAGGTTAAATAATATTTTCCATCTTGAAACAGAATTTATAATAGTCATAGATAGTATTAATATTTATTGATATTTTATCAATGCATCTATTGGCTTTTTGAGGTTTATGTTGTTGGTTTTATATTAAATTAATGTCCGAATTATTGTGTTTTCATTTATAAAATAGTTTTGCATTTACTTAAAGTAATACCTACTATTAGCGTAGCTTGTATTATAAATTACCAGAAATTTAAATCTGCATTTAAGGTAGAAAAAACTATGATGGCTGATTCTGCTTCCCATAAAGATCTTAAATACCATGCTGTTTGGGACCTCACAACACGTTTATTTCATTGGGTCAATGTCATTTGTATGCTTGGTCTTATAAGTATCGGTCTGTTCATACTTAATGCCAAAATATTGGGCGTGAGTAATGATGGAAAAATTCTTCTAAAAACTATCCATGTTTATATTGGCTATGTATTTGTACTGAATCTGGCCTGGCGTTTAATTTGGGGATTTATTGGTAATTCATTTTCTCGATGGAGAGCAATTCTGCCATTAGGTAAGGGTTATTGGCAATCATTGAAAGAGTATGTTGCTGGCGTAAAGTCCGGCAATGCGCCGCAGTATTTAGGTCATAATCCCGCCGCTAAACTCATGTTGGCTTTCATGTTTCTACTTCTTACTACGCAAGCAATAACCGGGTTGGTTTTGGCAGGAACAGATTTATATATGCCTCCATTCGGACATGAAATAGCGCAATGGGTATCCGCCTCAGGTGAGGGGCATGATAAGATAGTGACTCTTAAGCCTGGCTCGAAAGATGGCGTGGATCCAGAAGCGTATGCTGAAATGCGAAACTTCAGAAAGCCTTTTATCACAACACATCTCTATTCATTTTATACGCTTCTTGTTGTTATTGTTTTACATATAGCCGGCGTAGTTTTGACGGAAGTCAAGGAAAAGAATGGGATTATATCTGCCATGGTTACAGGAAAAAAAATAATGGCTAAAAAACCTGTAGATTTAGATTAAACTTAAATAAGAATCAAATGGATAATTAATAGCGTTCTATAATCCTGGAACTCTATAAAGAATACTATAAGATTATATTGGGCCTGATATGAAAAATGAATTAACCATTAGCTTCGAAGAGAACTGCATACAAGTGTTTTCAAATGGTAAAAAATATCGACTTCACTACCAGGGATTGAACAGAAGCATCCGCTGCCTACCAACAGTGGTGTAGCATATCGGTTATTCCATGATGTCAAAAGTGCCAGGGAATGGTTGTTCTATACAAAGAATTTATGAAAAATGAACAGGATACAAAATTATCTGCCGGAAAAAATAACGGCCTTATGCAGAACCAGCCTTATTTTGGGTGCTTCATTGGCGCTGGCATTTTCGTATACCACACATTTAATGGCATACACGCCACCCGAAGTTGATGCTTTTGCTATCGCATCGCATCTTGGTGTCATGTGGGGCACTGCAGAGGTCTGTGAATTCCCTAAGCATAGCCTTTTCGGGGACAAGGTGCATCATGCAATAAAAAGAAGCAAATGGAATAGCGGCGATAGAGGGAGGTTGTCGAAACATGCTGAGGATTCGCGTCATGCTGTCATGCATAATCCAGATATGCATGCACCTGTCATAAGGAAGTTCGTCTGTACGAAGGAGAAAGATACCTACCTTAACTCACCGGTCTGGAATTCAGGTTGGGAGTTTGAAGAGTAGTACCTGATAAACATTATTTTGATCTGTTGCAGAAAGTCGTCATGGAAAACAAAAAAAGAAGTTATCAACTTGCTATTCAGTTCCCGCTTATAGATGCGGCGGCAGAGGTTTTTGATCGCATTATCATGCTTGAAAGAGAATTAAGTCTGACATTAACAGGCAAGCATCTGTTAGAGGAACATGTTATGGGTGAAGATAGCATGAGTATTCTGATTAATACCGCTGATCCAGCAGAAGCCTTTGAGTTAGCCAGAAAAGAGATATCTGAAAAAGATCTTGGCACCATCCTGGTAGCCATAAAAAATATCAACAGTGATCAATATGCCGTTATATGGCCAGAGGATTACCAGGGTGAATTTAAAACTAATAGTGGTGCGGATAAAAAATTAAATTAAACGTTTAGATAAACCGGTTTTTGCTTTATAAGTTCGCTTTTGACGAGCTAAGTTATGAATATTACACCAGTTTGTGCCAGTCGCTAATGTGCTAAAGTCGCTTATCCAATCTATGGATAGATAAAAATATTTCAATGTTGCTATGACATCAGGTATCGAAAAGTTCATTGGCTCGATATACGCCACTAAAATTATTAATGCGGTTCTATATATTTATTACTAAGAATAAAGCACCAGTGTATAAATGATTTGCGAATGAGTAAAATAAGTCCAATAGTCATTTGAATAGTATTTTAACAAAGACTGTCAAGAGTCATTTTTATATGACAATACAGCTGAAATCAGTTTTACAAAAAAACAGATTTCAGTGCGGAGTTATTGATGATGACGGTAAAATAATAAATGAATATAATTAACTCAATACTGGGCATAGAACAAACTCCAGTCAGCCATGCTGAGCGCTTAGTGTCTACTTTGGGTGGATTTATATCCATCTTCAGTATTTTCCTGGTCAGTGACTGGATTCTTGATTCTTATACTGCTGTATTAATGGTCGCTTCTATGGGTGCCTCAGCCGTACTACTGTTTGCAGTACCCCATGGCCCCCTGTCACAACCCTGGCCTGTATTGGGAGGGCACATAGTATCAGCACTCATAGGCGTAACCTGTGCACAATGGATCCCGCATGAGATGTTAGCTGCCAGTGTCGCAGTAGGGCTGTCTATTGGCGCCATGTATTATCTTGGCTGTATTCATCCGCCGGGCGGGGCAACGGCATTATCTGCGGTGGTGGGTGGAAGTGTGGTTCATGAATTGGGGTACCAGTATGTTATCGCGCCTGTGCTCATCAATGTAGTCATTATTCTATTGGTCGGCATTGTGTTCAATTATGTGTTTCCCTGGCGCCGCTACCCGGTGTATTTGCATCGATTAAAAATGCGTCAGGAGCCAGCCGCTTCTGCAGTTTTTGAGTCGCCGATTTCCCATGATGATTTTGTCTATGCATTGAGTCAGATTGATTCATTTATTGATATAACAGAACATGATTTACTGCGTATTTATGATATTGCTACAAAGAAATCACAACAACCTGTATTTTCACAAAATGATATTAAAGTAGGTCATTATTATAGTAATGGTGAATATGGTGATGCCTGGTCTGTGAGGCAAATAGTCGATGCTTCACCATCTACCGATACAGAAAAAGATATTGTTGTCTATAAGGTGGTGGCCGGTCAGAAAAGGCGTAGTTCGGGTTATACTACACGTAAGGAATTTCTACAGTGGGCCAAGCATCAAGTCATCAGGGATGAAGAGAACTGGAAAAGACTCGAAGATTAAATCAGCATAGGATAAGACATCCGTAGCTGGTTACGTAATGCTTTTACAAACAGATAAATCTTTTCTAGATAATAGATCACAGGATAGCTGATAATCAATCACCCCCTGAATATATTACAAGCATAGTGGTGAAAATAAAAAGTTATCTTGCTGCCAATTATGGCAGCGTGTGAAAATTTATAAGCTGTCACAGAAAGTTAAAAATGCAAGGTAATTTATCACAAAAATTAGTCGCCTAAGTTATTTTGTACGTTATTAAACTTTTGATTAATATATAAATAATTATTGTTGGTATTTAATTGTAAAATTGAAATGGACAGGCATTGGATTAACTGTCAAGCAATGGTTAGTATAAGCTTATTATCAGGTTAATGATCAAAACAGTTAGTGTCTTGGCAGTCAATGCTGTGGATGTTTCAGCTGCACCAAGTTGTTAAATTAGTCAATATTTTTATATGTCAATTCATTGAAAATGTCCGGGAGCTATTATGCTTAAAATTATAATGGGAACATTG
Organism: uncultured Gammaproteobacteria bacterium; assembly: GCA_963807455.1. Lineage (GTDB taxonomy): Bacteria > Pseudomonadota > Gammaproteobacteria > JAADHQ01 > JAADHQ01 > JAADHQ01. Next base: position 133,053 of record CAWECS010000015.1, read on the forward strand.
CTGGTTTTATTATCAAGTGTAAATAGTATAAATATCTATGCTGCAGACGAAAAAGCGTTGCGAGCTGAAAGATATGAAGCACAGAAGCAACGTCAACAGCAGAAAAATGAACGCCAAAGTAAAAACCGTGAAAGCTTTGCGCAATTCAGAAGATTTACAAATGAACTTAAGCTTGAATATAAAGAAAAAAGCCGAAGCCTGGAAACACAATATCGTTTACATAAGGTTGAGCTGAAAGCACAGCGTGACATGAAAATCGCCGAAGCAGAAGCCGATATGCAACAGCAGATCAACCAGTTATTCATCAATCCCCAGAATAGTGATAACAAGGAAGCCGCCAAGAAACTCAGGACTGAAATGAAGGCCCATGCCGATAAGGTGTTTGCCATTAAAAAACAGGCAGCAGAGATTGAACACAAGGAATTTATTAACAACGAAACCAGTAAGCACAAGTCACTCAGTGAGAGAGATAAAATAGCACTGGATAAAGCCAAAGCACTTGGATTGATGGATAAGTATAGCCCAATTCTTGCCACGCCCATCGGCGGCAGTTTGAGCAGACAGGAAGAACAATGGAATGAAAAAGAAAAAATTGAAGTTGAAAAGCTTTACAAAAGCAATCAACGGCAATTGGCTGAATTTATTCATGGTGCGAAAATACGTGAATGGGAAATAGCAAATAAAAACGAAGATTTTAAATTAAAATGGGATAAAAAAAGCGAATTAAATGAACTCAACCAAGAGCAAGCTTTTTATAATATGCTATTAGTTAATCCTGCCGGCCATTCGCAGGCCAGTCGGAAAGAAATATCAGAAAATATTGCAGATATGAGAAAGCGTAATCGCATGATTAATATCAAGTACAAAAAAATTAACGATCAGAACCGTATCAAAAGAAATGAAGAAAGAAGAAAGATGCGCAATCCTGCATGACTAACGATATGATTATTAAGGGTCAGCGTCAGTAAGTTTCTGTGTTTAGTGCATGCCATTATCGTCGAGCAGACTTGCCATCACTGTATTAGCTTTTTTGGTTATATGCTGGCCATCATGAACAAGCATAATGAGTTGTAACGAATTTTGTCCCAGTGTTTTTATAGCTATGTTATCCGGACTTATGGTATATCGGCCCAGGGTATTGGTTGTTGGCCAGTCAATATGGGTAAAAGACACATAGATTAATTCTGAACAAACAATTTTATCGGTACTTTCAACATCAAAATTAAAATCATAGGCTTTGCCTATTTGCCTTAAAGCCATCAAAATAGTATTAACTGTGTCAGCCGGGCTATCGGCCCTGGTCCTCAACACGCCAAGATCATCAATATTCATAAAATCGTCCAGTGTGCTCATGACAACGCCATTACGAAGCGCTTCTACCACTGAATGTCCATTTTTAATTTGCCGATGATATTTTCGAACTAGTGGGTGTTTCCATATGCCCAGCGATTTTAATTCCTGTTCGCTGCCAACCCAGATAGCAGCATGTCCCCAGTGGCCAGGTATGAATTTGTCAGTCAACCGAAACGGTGTTTTTTCCAGCAGAATATCTCCAGCTTTAAGTTGTCGTTTTACTTTTTTGATGATTTTTTTATTTTTATAAAGTTTGCCTTTACGATTTTCTATAAGCCCAACCGTGTTACCGAAAAACATACTGAACATATTAATACCATCACGACTCAGAGAGTTCAGGGTATCAGCGCTAATGGCATCCAGAAAACGTAATTTATTACCCAGTACCATAAAGGGAGCATAGTCCCTGGTGAGTTTATAGGATGGACTTTGGCTGATGAGAAGATTTAGATAGGCGAAATTATCTGGCGGCTCCAGGTCTGATGATATGTCTTTGTATTGCTCATAAAAATGAATGGCTCTACGTACACGCGCCCGGTTATTGATAGAGTTATAAGACAATGTCACGGCAGCCAGTTCTTCATCATTTTTGTTGTAACCGGCATCTTCACTATTAAGGAAGCGTCGTAGTTTGTCGTCTTCCTGGAAGATCGAAATAGCTAATATGTAATTATCATATAAAGTTAATGCGGCAGATAATGACAACATCACACCTTGCAGGTGTTGTGAAAATCTTTCCTTGGAGCGTGCATTTTGTATAGTATCTGATTCCAGCCAGCACTCATGCATTTCAGCATATTGAAATAATTTTTTGCGTAAACTTAGATGTGCAATCAGTCCTTCATTGAGTGCATGTAAGTCTGCTCCAGTCAGAGGAATATCATTACGGATATTCTCCTTCAGTCTTTTGGCAAGCTCGATACTTTTTGCCTGATAGACAAATGATTCTTCTATTAGTTGTTGGTAATCTGAAATTTCATTCGCAAGCGTTTTGTCGTCTGCGCCTGTATATTCATGGGATCTAATATGTTGTTCGCATGGCGTGATGTCAGCAAAAGCTGATAATGTTAAAAACATTAAGCCTGTCATCAACACAAGAGTGAAAGAGTGGCGAGGGCGCTTACTGGTGGTTGTTACAATCATTAACGTTGTCCATTATTATTCCCTGTTAATATAATAGAATATACTGCTATATTCCACCAATATAGAAAATAGTTTCCCATGAGTATCCGTTAACTTATTGCTTGTCATTAATATAATCAGTGCTATGCTGATCTATAATGATCAATGACTTGGCTGTGTATCCTCTGCCAATGTAGCCTGAAAACTGAATTATCATTGATAAAGTGATGAGTCTATCTATCTCCGCCTTAAGTAAAAAAGAGTCACTATGAATAAGATAAGCATTCATGATTTCGATAAGCTTGAACCGGCAAAGCCAGGCTATGCCATGGTAGCCAATGTCGATCTGGTACTGATTCGTTGGCAAAATGAAAACAAGGTTTCTGTACTATATGGGCGCTGCCTGCACCGCGGCGCTTTAATGGCTGACGGCAGTATAGAAGGCAAGAACATAATATGTGGCCTGCATAACTGGGATTACTGTTATGAAACCGGCGTCAGTGCCTACAATCCTTCAGAGCGGCTACAGCTATTTTCTTCCTGGATTGAAAACGGAAAAATAGTCGTTGATGAAGATGAAATAAAAGCCTGGGCCGTGGATAACCCTCAGCCCTATGATCGTGATGCCTATCAAGGTTTATATAAAGATTTACATGGTGGACCTGAGGAGCCTCATACGGCCTACATCCAGCATCTGGCAGAGCATGGTCTTTCCAAAGTCGGACACCATGGACGTGTTAGCGCCATGGGAGTGCCCTATGATCAATTACCCAAATGGGAAGATATACAGATATTAACTGCACAGTTACATAAAGTGCCATTACTGGATGATGCCCAGGTAGGGACACAAGTAGTCATAGGGCCAAATGCAAACAAGCCGCTGATACTTGAACGTCCACTATTTGTTTCAGATATGAGCTTTGGAGCGCTGTCGGAAGAAGCCAAGATTTCGTTGGCAAAAGGCGCTGAGCTGGCAGGTACCGGCATCTGTTCGGGAGAAGGAGGTATGTTGCCGGATGAACAATCCGCTAACACGCATTATTTATATGAATTGGCGTCAGCTCGTTTTGGTTACTCAATGGATAAAGTGGCAAAATGTCAGGCCTTCCATTTTAAATGCGGCCAGGGAGCAAAAACCGGTACCGGCGGTCATTTGCCAGGCAATAAAGTTAAAGGAAAGATCGCCCAGGTCAGAGGTTTGGCCGAGGGTGAAGCGGCTATCTCACCAGCACGATTTCCTGACTGGGAGCATCTTGATGACTATCGACATTTTGCTGCAGAAGTTCGTGAAGCCACTGGGGGTATTCCCATTGGTGTAAAACTATCGGCGCAACATATCGAGCGTGACATTGAAGCGGCACTGCAAATAGGTGTGGACTACATTATTCTTGATGGCCGTGGTGGTGGTACCGGTGCAGCGCCGTTGATTTTTCGCGATAATATTTCAGTGCCGACGATACCTGCACTGGCGCGTGCCAGAAGCTATCTGCACAAGAAAGGACGTAATGACATCAGCCTGATCATAACCGGAGGCTTACGTTTGCCAGCTGATTTCATCAAGGCAATGGCGCTGGGTGCTGATGCGATAGCAGTGTCTAATGCTGCCCTGCAGGCGATCGGTTGTCTGGGCATGCGAGCTTGCCATACTAATAATTGCCCGGTGGGTATAGCCACCCAGCAAGCGCATTTGCGCCAACGTTTGCAGATCGATAAAGGTGCACAGCAGTTGAATAATTTTTTTCGCGCATCGACAGAATTAATGCAAGTGATGGCTCGCGCTTGTGGGCATAGTCATTTAAACGAGTTTTGTATAGATGACATAACGACCTGGAATAGAGAGATGGCTCATCTGACGGGGGTTTCATATGGTGGTGTATCAATTGATTGAGTAAGGACTAATTAATTTGACTAATTTGTAACGAAAAGTTAGCGTGATAGTTTACTGCGATTTAGGGGCAGAGCTTACCAGTAGCGTCATGTAGTTATCTTCACGTTTCCAGGTTGCATTTGGAAATTGTTGGCCCAGCTCACCAACCACAACGGATTCCAGGTTTTTCTCGGCTTTAGTATCATTAATACTCAGTTCTAACCTGCAGCTGATACTCCGGCATACCACTTCATTAATGCTTAGTCCTGTCAATTTATCCGAGTTGTTAAACATGGTGTAGATATTTTCCTGCTGCACAAGAGACCATTGTTGATCGTAGGGTTCTTGCTGAAAAAGCAACTCGGCTTGCATAAAATTGTCTTGCTTGATCAATTCCGCGGCTGCTTGTTCTTGCGTATCTAAACTATTTGGCTGTTCCTGTGAAAGACCAGGCTGATCAGTATTCGTATCTAGCTGTGAGTCAGCCATGCTGGCCAGTGGGTAATCATTGCCAGACTCCGTTGTTTCTGCAGGTGTTTGTGTCAAGCCGGTCGGCTCCACAAACGCCTGCGGATAGAAAATGGAATCAATTTTTTGAGTCAATGCGGAAACTTTTGTATCCAATGAAGTTAAATTATCCTGATAGGACACCATCGCCTGATGTAAAGGCTCGATTTTATCTTTCTTTATGAAAGTCGAAAAGCCAATGCCCATCAGAAAACCGACTACAAGAATAAACATCGCTATGGGTAAGTTTCGCATCATCAGACCCTAAATAATTGTTCACTATAAGTCTAGTTAAATTCGACAGAGATGCTATGAATGGTACCAGCATTCGTCGGCAAAACGCAGAATAGATCGAGAAAACCCACATAAGGTGCGCCACCGGGTACCGCACCAAAGTCCAGCATTCTGTCTCCGCTTCCACTGGAATAGACTGTTTCAGAAGCTGTCATATTATCATTAAGCTTAAAGCGATACGTTGTATTTTCGCTTTAAAATAGCTGGATTATCCAGGCTGTTGCTGTTTGCAGTCCTTCTAACAGTTCTACTGGCAAAGTAAGCAGTCATCATTTATCTACTCAGCCTGACAAGCAAACCCAATATCTATAGACCCTGTACGCTGTCAGGTCGTATAATAATCAGTAACTATAAGATTAATAAGGACTGAATAATGTCAGAAAACATGAACAAAGAAGTCGACGGCGACAACAGTGCTGTTTGGCAACACCATGTATCGGTAGCCGATACCCCGGCAGGTTTTACTGTCAGAACGACTTATCCCGGTAATCCCGAGGGTGCTGAGGTCATGCTGGAACGATGGCAAGCCGGTTCACAAGAGCCACCTCACTCCCATCCCGGTGATGATATGACCGTTGTGGTTGAAGGCAAGATGTCTATCCAGTTCTTTATTAAAACAGCCGATGGCCTGGTTACTGATGGTGAGAAAATTATTCTTCAGAAAGGCGACACAGGTTATATTAAAGCTAATCGTATTCACGATGCGAAATACATAGAAGACTGTAAACTTGTTTATGTGCATGACAAAGCTTTCGGCTTTACTGATGAAAGTGATTAATAATGATTGTATCAGCGAGTAAGCAAAACATTTTGCCAGCATCTATTAACATGGTGCTATCGAAGTTAAACATATAAGCCATCTCGTCCACTATTAATAAGCATTCTTCTTATCATAATTGAGTCTATGGGAAGTCAATAAAATGATACCTGGAGTTTTGCAGACAGATTACTGATTCAAAATTGTGCAATATTTTAACTACATTAGTGCAATCAGGCGCACCGATTCATCATATTGTCACATAAGTCATTGTATATTCGATTCCATGAGATTTGGCATTAAAAATGCAATATTTATTGCATAAGAAGTCAACCTTGAAGGAGAGAATGAAATGCTGGCATACATTTATCGACTCATCCGGGACTTTGAGCAGGAACACGGGATCCACCCTAATTTGTTATACCTTAACAAGTTACATGCTGAACATCTGAAGACGGCCTTTACTGACCAGTACTCACTGCAGAACATTACCGAAATGCTGCAGATGGAGATGATCATCGACCAGGGTGTTGTTCACCCGAATGTTGTTTGGGCTCAATCTGCACAGAGAAAGAAAGCTTCATGATTTAATTTGAAGCTTAGGGAATGAGTAATCAATTTATTCCTGAGTGCCGCCGAAGATAATTGATGCTATAGCTACATAGGCAATAGATGATATGCAGCGTAATCCACATAAAATCAAAATAACGATGAACTCACTTCTGGCTGTATTGGTGGCATCATTGCTTGTCTTGCTGCTGGAAGTACAGCGTTCAGGTACCAATTTGTTTTAGTGGTAATCAATTCGTGGCGACAACGCCATTACTTTTGACCATCGTTTATAATCGAATAAATAATATAATTCCAATATAAAAACTTTTATTTTCAACTATTTATGACTATACTTCGTGATAGTTTTTGATAAACTTTATAATAAATAGCAATTTTAATTTCCTGAATATTCAATATATATATGACTGCATGACTTACGGTTATTGCGTTATCGGTCGCTAGAGTTGAGTATGCTTTGATAACAGAATTAAAATAATCTAGGAAAACATTACCAGGTGAGACTTGTCTCTTTCAGTGTGTCAGCAACATGATGTTATATGCCGGTCAAGGTAAATTTGGCTGGGCACGCGGTTTAATACTGGTTGGCATGGTGTTCCTGTTTGGCTCTGGTTCAATTCTGGCGCAGACGGTTGAAAAACGCACCATAAGAGTCGGCGTATTTGATAACAAGCCGATCGTCTTCAAAACCAAAAGCAATACATACGCTGGCTTTTCACTGGATGTGCTGGAATCAATTGCGCAGCAGGAGCATTGGAAGCTGGAGTATGTGCATGACTCATGGAAAACAGTGTATGCAAAACTGGAATCAGGCGACATCGATCTACTGGTGGGTATTGCATACAAGCCAGAGCGTGCCAGGCAGTTTGACTTTACCAGGGAAACTTTGCTGAATAACTGGGGAGTCATTTATCGTAGTTCTTCGGTGACAGTGACCTCGCTGGATGATTTGCAAGGCAAGCGTATTGCATTAATGTCCGGCAGTACGCACAGCCGGGTTTTCGAACGCACCATGAAGGAATTTGCGTTTGAATTTGATCCTGTCGAAGTCAGGAATTATGCGGACGGGCTGCGTGCTGTGCAGGATCACCAGGCTGACGCGGTCGTTATCAATCGTGTTATGAGCATGATGACTGCGTCTGATTATAGTGTCATGGAGACCGGCGTGATATTCAATCCGGTTGAAGTCAGGTATGCAAGTCCAAAGGGTAAGCACGCTGATATATTATCAGCAATAGACAGACACCTCGTTCAGCAAAAGCTGGATGCTGATTCAGCTTATAATTTATCTCTGGATAAGTGGTTAGGCAACACCGGCAAAGCAACGCTGCCGGACTGGTTTTATGTGGCTATTGCGATGTTCTTGGGAATACTGTCGTTACTCATTTTCAGTAATTATATTATCCGCCAGAAGGTCGCCAGCAGAACGGCAGCATTGACAGAAAGTGAATTACGCTTTCGCCAGCTTGCAGAAAATATCAACGAAATATTCTGGATTGGCTCCCCAGACTGGAAACAGGTATTTTATGTCAGTCCAGCTTTTGAGAAAATATGGAGTAAAAAAAGGACAAGTCTGTATGACAATGGGAAGTTGTGGCTGGATTCAGTTCACCCTGATGACCTTGAGGCACTAACCGCTGATTTAAAACTAAAGGCATCAGGCCAATTGATTCCAGCACAATTTCCTGAGTACCGTGTTATTTCCAGTGACGGAACAGAGCATTGGATATTGGCCAGGGCTTTTCCCGTTAAAGATGACAATGGTAAAGTAGAAAGAGTAGTCGGCATTGCTGAAGATATTACCCAGCGTAAAAAAGCCGAAGAAACCATTCGTTTTATGGCTTATCATGATTCACTGACAAAGCTGTCTAATCGTAATGCTTTTGAGTTTGAATTTCAGACAGCGATAGAACAAGCGCGTACGCATGAACAGCACCACGTGTTAATGTATATCGACCTTGATCAATTTAAACTAGTGAATGATACCTGCGGGCATTCTGCCGGCGATCAAATGCTGAAGTCACTGGCCGAATTGCTTAATCAAGCCGTTAGCAGCAACATGATGCTGGCGCGCCTGGGTGGAGATGAGTTTGGCGTTTTGATTAAAAATACCAGCCTGGATGAGGGTATACAAAAAGCGCGGGAACTGCTGGATATTATCCAGGGTTTCCGATTTAACTGGGAAGATCGAATGTTTTCAGTGGGCGCTTGTATTGGCATGGTGTTGATTGGTGATGGATATAAAACCATGTCAGAATTACTTAGTGCGGCCGATATGGCCTGTTATGCGGCCAAGGATGCCGGTCGCAACAGGTTGCATGTCTATAGTCAGAATGATGAGGAAATGTCACAACGACATGTGGATATGCAATGGGTGCCACGTATTAAAAATGCCTTGGAAGAAGATCGGTTTGTATTGTACCGACAAAGCATTGTTGCGCTGCAAGAAAACAAAAAACGCGCCAGTCATTGTGAATTTCTCATCCGCTTGCTGGATGAAAAAGGTGAATTGATACAGCCTGGATCATTCCTGCCTGCAGCCGAGCGCTATGAATTAATGCCCGCTATAGACCGCTGGGTGATCCATAACGTATTTGCATACATTGCCAGTAGTATGCAACGGGCTGCAACGGATAAAAATTCAATAGCATTTATTAATCTTTCTGCCCAGGCTATAAACCAGGAAAATTTTGTTGAGTTTATATTGGCTGAGCTGGTCAGCAACAACATAAAATCGTCATCTATATGCTTCGAAATAACAGAAACGGCCGCCATTGGTAATCTGGACAAAGCGATTATTTTTATTAATCGCCTCAAGCAGGAAGGCTGTTATTTTGCACTGGATGATTTTGGCACTGGTATGAGTTCATTCTCGTATCTTAAAACTTTGCCCGTTGATTTTCTCAAGATTGATGGTTTATTTATACAAGGTCTGCTGGTGGAGCCAATGAATGAATCTATTGTTGATGCTATCACCAGAATTGCTCACAAAGCAGATTTACAATTGATTGCAGAATGGGTGGAGAGTGACGAAGTCTATTCAGAACTCGTAAAAATAGGCATCGATTATGCCCAGGGTTATGCTATTGACAGACCGCAGGCGTTATCTGATGTGAAGTAGCGGACATTACTGCGTTTGTCATGAAATGAACCGGACAGTTAATCCAGCTGTTCAAACGGAAATCACTGGATATAGTTATTTGTCTTCATAGTCAACTTCAAGCCTTGTTTTATAGCGGCCCCTGCAAGCACTGTCGTGTATGTCCATGCGATGCTGCTAACATCGCCATACGGTGATCATGAGAGCTACACAAAGTTAAGTAGCTTCAGGTGAATTCAATCGGTGATTAGAGGTTCCTTGAATCACCGATTGGTATTATAGTCACTTGCTACAATGGATATGCCATAAGGAAGCAATCATGGATAAACGCAACGCAAAAACACCATCGCAAAAAACCAGCAGGCCCAGCAATAAAAAGCAAGCAAAACCAGTTTGCTTGAACTTTTTGAGCAGAGCGCATACTTTCGGGTGTCAAAAAAATAATCCAGTAGCAGCGTATTATCAGATCGAACTACAAGTACCATTTACATAAATATAAGTAGATCCTGTCAAGGACGGAGAGCAAGATGAAATTACTATTTAGAAGTTTATTGTTGCTGGCAGTATTGCTGGTCATTTTTTTAATTGTTGGCATGATGCTGCCAGAAAGCCTTCAGCTGCAACGTAGTATTGTCATTAATAAAAAAGCCGACAGCGTTTACCCTTATGTATCCAATTTTCATTTACGGAATCAATGGTCGCCCTGGGCGAAAATAGATAAGGCTATTGTCTATAAATTCGAAGGTGAAGAACAAGGCGTGGGTGCCATTATGCATTGGTCCAGTGATCATCCCCAGGTAGGCAAAGGCAGTCAGAAAATTATTCAGGCAACAGCAGATCAGTATGTAAAGAGTGTATTGGTATTTTCGGGTATGGGAAAAGCGCATTCAGATTTCAAATTAAGTGAAGAGCAGGGTGACTACAAAATTGACCTGGGGATTCGAAATGCATTTCGGCTATAATATTCCCGGGCGCATTTTCGGATTATGGATGAAAGATGATATAGCTAAAACTTATGATCAAGGCTTGTTGTCATTAAAACAACTCGTTGAAGCTCAACATTAGGCACATGAAAAAATTAAAATCATCACGCTTTAATACAGGTTATTAATCACTATTAATCGAATTAATAAATAGTAGTTGCTCAAGACGTGCTAAAAAAAGACACCTGATTCCAGGCACGACTAATGACATCCTGAATATCATTCGTTGTCACCTGGCTATACCCGTCCAGTTGCTCCTCCAGGCTAATGATGCGCCCGGTATAAATAATGTCCTGAGCGATGGTATCCATTTTTGAATCGAGATCATCAGATTCCAGAATCAAAGCCGATTGCAGATGCTGCCGTGTAAAATCAAGTTCTTGCTGACTTGGTCCTTCGTCAATCAGCTGTTTGATTGTGTTCTCAACCGCTTGTATGGTTTTGTCAGTATTTTCCATATCGGTATTGGTTTGCACGAACCATAAGCCGGTATCGGAGTAATGGTCATTGCGGGAATGAATGCTGTAAACAAGACCAAGCTGTTCACGCAACACCTGGTATAAGCGCGAATCATAGCCGCCTGCCAGCATATGGTTGGCTATCTCATAGGTGGCTTGTTGTGGATGATGATAACCCACTGCCGGCATTAACCAGAGTAAATGCTTTTGTTCCGCATCATTATCCAGTTGTGCCTGCAAAGGCTTATATTCAGGTGCGGGTATGGCTAATGGTTCAGCAATCACCAGATCTATGTCACGACAGAGCGATTCCAGCGAAGCCTGATCGACATTACCGACGGCAACGATACATAGTTTATGTGCACTGACGACATGGCGCATATACTGCGTGAATGACGACCTGTCGGCCTGCTTCAGGCTGTCTACGGTGCCCAGAATTTGTTTTCCCATGCTGTGTTGTCCCCAGACCTGTTCGGTACTGAAATCTTCCAGCGCCTCTTCCGGGTCGTCTTTTAACATGGCCAATTCCTGCAAAACCACATCACGTTCCAGTAAAAAATCAGTATCACTGAATTGTGTGTGAGTGACCATATCCAGCAAAAGCGCGAGCAGGTCAGTGCCGTACTGTTTGGGGACAACACCATGAAAAGCAGTTAATTCCCGGCCGGTTTCTGCATTGATATGCCCGCCCATGACTTCAAAGCGTGTTGATAACTCTTTGCTACTGTAGCGATCTGTTCCCTTGAATAGCAAGTGTTCGAGAAAATGGGCGTAGCCTGTTTGACTGGACTTTTCATAGCGCGCACCATTTTGGAGCCATATGCCAATGGCGGCGGTGTTGACGGTCGGGATATATTCAGTCATCAGTCGGCAGTTATCAGTGACGGTAGTAGAAATTGCCATTAGGAGTTTTGTCCTGAAACTAATTTTGTTAGTGTATTATTGGTGTATGTCATTTTATGGCAATTATTATACATGCATTTTGACAGGTGTAATTGACGACTGTAGGCATTAATGTCAATAATTCAGTATTCAACGCACCTCTATTATAGTAAGGCCATATTCTGTATGGTGGTGTTCTACACCGAAACTGACTATTTTCATAGGTATTTTCGAGGCATCGCGCATGGAATTAACAAGTATACTCTGGCTGGCATTCGGATTAGGTTTGCTACATGCGCTGGATGTAGATCATTTGCTCGCAGTTTCCGGCCTGTCGGGAGTGCGCAGTCGTAACATGAAACACAGTCTTTCCTTCAGTGTTCGCTGGGCGCTCGGGCATGGTTCATCGGTGTTGCTATTGGGTAGCCTGGTGCTGTTCTTTGGTATGGCGGTGCCGGAACAATTCAGCAGTATTGCCGAGCGACTGGTTGGTTTCATGCTGCTGGGTATTGGTCTGATGTTGTTGCTGGACTGGTCCAGAAAAAGGAGTTCTCTGACTATGCACAGGCATGACAACATACCACTGCATGTGCACATGGATCCCGGCAAGCCATTTAATCCATTGCATAGCCATAAACATGGAACCGTACTAGTGGGATTATTGCACGGTGCCGCAGGCTCCGCGCCATTACTGTTGTTATTACCGATGGCCAATATGAGTTCGCCTATTATGGGTATGGGCTACTTGTTGCTATTCAGTGTCGGTGTGCTGCTGTCAATGGTGGTTTTCGGTGGTTTATTAGGTAATGTCTTTGCGCGCCTGCAAAAAACCAGGCAACAGTGGGTAGAATCAATCCGGCTGTTACTGGCTATTTTCACTCTATCGGTTTCAATCTACTGGATATCGGGTGCCTGATTGACAGCCGTACAAAAAAAATCAGCTAGCTGGCATGCACGCTTGCAGTTGCAGTATCAGTTGCGCGAGCAGACCACGATTCTGGCGAAACGCCGGCACAATGGGCCCTTACTGGTGCAACGTCCGTTTTATCCTGAAGCGGGTGTTTGTCATACTTACATTATTCATCCGCCGGGCGGCGTGGTTGGTGGCGATTGTCTTGAGATAGATATTCAGGTGGACGAATTTGCACATGCACTGCTAACGACCCCGGCCTCAGGTAAATTTTATAATAGCCAGTCCCTATGCTCTCAGTTACAACAAAATTTACACGTTAAAGAAAATGCTATATTGGAATGGCTTCCTCAGGATAATATTTTTTTTGAAGGCTCGCGTTCATCCATACATACACAGGTTGAATTAGCTGCAGGCGCCCGCTTTATTGGCTGGGAAATCAGTTGTCTGGGCCGACCCTTTAGTGGTAAGTGTTTTGATAGTGGCAACAGCGAGCAGCGTTTTATGCTCACCCGACAGGGCTTGCCATTATTAGTGGATCGCACCCAACTTGTAGCGGGCCATAAAGTGTTAACTGAGAAATGGGGCTTGTCTGGTTACACGGTCGTCGGCACATTACTGGCGACACCGGCAGACAAACACCTGGTCGATCAATTACGGACAGAATTAGAACAGCATCAGGATTTCAAATTTAGTGTGAGCTTGTTGAATGATGTTTTAGTATGCCGCTTGCTTGGGCATCATGGCGAAATGGCAAGACTGCATTTCGAAAAGGCGTGGAGGATCATTCGTCCTCATGTTATTGGTATAGAGGCCTGTGCGCCTAGAATTTGGAAAACCTGAATAGATACAGGAGCTGCTTTTTATGGAATTGACACCCAGAGAAAAAGACAAATTGCTGATTTTCACTGCCGCACTGTTGGCGGAACGACGCAAGGACAGGGGTGTAAAACTCAACTACCCGGAGTCGATCGCCTATATTTCTGCTGCCATTATGGAGGGTGCACGCGATGGGCGTAGTGTCTCCGAGCTGATGGGTTATGGGGCGACATTACTGACAAGAGATGATGTCATGGATGGTATCGCAGAAATGATCAAGGAAGTTCAGGTCGAGGCTACTTTCCCGGACGGCACCAAGCTGGTGACCGTACATAATCCTATTCCTTGAGGAGATGACAATGATTCCAGGTGAAATATTCCCCCAGTCGGGTGAAATTGAAATCAATAAAGACCGTGACAGGATCACCGTCAAAGTCGCCAATAGTGGTGATAGGCCTGTGCAGGTAGGTTCGCATTATCATTTTTATGAAACCAATTCGGCACTCATGTTTGAGCGCGAGGCGACGCGGGGTTTTCGTCTGGATATTCCCGCGGGTACGGCGGTACGATTTGAGCCCGGTCAGGAACGCGAAGTACACCTGGTGGCGTATGCGGGGGATCGCATCGTGTTTGGATTCAATGCCAAAGTCATGGGATCTTTATAGGGGGCCTGTATGAATAAAATGGACAGACGCGCTTATGCCGAAATGTATGGCCCGACCACGGGGGATCGAATCCGTTTGGGTGATACTGATATCATCGTCGAAGTGGAACAGGACCATACGATCTATGGTGATGAGGTCAAGTTTGGTGGTGGCAAGGTTATTCGTGATGGTATGGGGCAAAGCCAGCGCTGCGCTGCCGATGTGGTGGATACTGTCATTACCAATGCATTGATCATCGATCACTGGGGAATTGTCAAAGCCGATATCGGCATCAAGAACGGGCGCATCGCCGGTATCGGCAAGGCAGGCAATCCCGATACCCAGCCCGGAGTAAATATTGTCATCGGTCCGGGTACCGAGGCCATTGCCGGGGAAGGTAAAATTTTGACCGCCGGCGGTATCGATGCACATATTCATTTTATTTGCCCGCAACAAATTGAAGAGGCGCTGATGTCCGGCGTTACCACCATGCTCGGTGGTGGCACAGGACCGGCGACCGGAACCAATGCGACCACCTGTACACCGGGCCCGTGGAATATTCATAAAATGTTATCTGCGGCGGAATCCTTACCCATGAACCTCGGCTTTCTCGGCAAAGGTAACGCCAGTGTGCCCGAGCCCTTGCATGAACAGGTGCGAGCCGGTGCCATGGGTCTGAAGCTGCATGAAGACTGGGGCACGACGCCGGCGGCTATTGATAACTGCCTGTCGGTGGCTGATGATACCGATGTGCAGGTGGCTATCCATACCGATACACTGAATGAATCCGGTTTTGTTGAAGATACCATTGCTGCTTTTAAAGACAGGGCGATCCATACCTATCATACCGAAGGGGCAGGCGGTGGCCATGCACCGGATATTATTCGTGCCTGTGGTTTACCGAATGTATTGCCGTCCAGTACCAATCCAACCCGCCCATATACCGTCAATACCGTCGATGAACACCTGGACATGCTGATGGTCTGTCATCATCTCGATCCAAGTATTGCTGAAGATGTTGCCTTCGCCGAATCAAGAATTCGCCGCGAGACCATCGCCGCAGAAGATATCCTGCATGACCTCGGCGCCTTTTCGATGATCGCCTCGGACTCACAAGCCATGGGTCGAGTCGGTGAAGTCATTACCCGTACCTGGCAGACCGCACATAAAATGAAAGTGCAACGCGGCGCGTTAGCTGGCGACAGCAATGACAGTGATAACATCAGGGCACGACGTTATGTCGCCAAATACACTATTAATCCAGCGATCACGCACGGCATTGCGCATGAGGTGGGTTCGGTGGAAGTGGGCAAGCTCGCTGATCTGGTGTTATGGAGCTCCGGCCTTTTTTGGCGCCAAGCCTGCCTTGATTATCAAGGGTGGTTTTATTGCCGCCGCACCCATGGGTGATCCGAATGCATCGATACCGACGCCGCAACCGGTGCATTATCGTTATATGTTTGGTGCACTCGGCAATGCAGTGTCGCAAACGGCGGTGACCTTTGTCAGCCAGGCTGCTTTGGATGCCGGTATTGGTGAGCAACTGGGCTTGAAGAAACGCCTGTTAGCCGTGAAGAACACCCGTTCGATCGGTAAAAAAGACATGATACTGAATGACTGGCAACCCGACATCGAAGTCGATTCACAAACCTATGAAGTGCGGGCGAATGGCGAGTTGCTGACCTGCGAACCGGCAGAAGTGTTGCCATTGGCGCAACGCTACTTTCTTTTCTGATGCATATGCCATGTTAAATCTGACCGAAAAAATTGAAAAGTCGTCGACGTATGATGTCACCATGACACTGCCTTTTGATGTTCGCCAGAAAAGCCGTTTTCGCGCCAGCCTCGACAATGGCGAGGAAGTCGGTGTAATACTGCCGCGCGGAGCGATCTTGCGGGAAGGTGATTGCCTGCGCGCCGATCAGGGCGAGGTCGTGATGATCAAGGCCGCGCAAGAGACTGTCAGTAGCGTGCATGTCAGCGATCCATTATTGCTGGCGCGCGCAGCCTACCATCTCGGCAACCGTCACGTGCCATTACAAATAACCGCACAAGGTTTGCGCTACCTGCATGACCATGTGCTGGATGATATGATTCGCCTCATGGGTATAGATGTCATCTGTGAACAAGCTCCCTTCGAACCCGAGGCGGGAGCCTACAGTGGGGGTGGCCACGGCCATCATCATAGCCATGACTGAACATTCAGCATCATCATTACGACTATGGCAATTAATCAGTCCGTCCTTACCAGTGGGTGCCTATGCCTATTCGGGTGGTTTAGAAGCCGCTGTTGAGGCTGGCTGGATCACCAATAAAGAACAGGCACTGGATTGGATTGAAAGCCTGATGCAGCATGGACTAACCCAGCTCGACGTGCCGGTCTTCAAACGTTTGTATGAATGCCGTCAGGCGCAAGATCGCACGCAATTTCATTACTGGAATCATTATATACTCGCCAGTCGTGAGTCAGCGGAATTGCAGCAGGAAGATAAACATCTCGGGCGCGCCCTGTTTCGTTTGTTGAATGACCTCGACGTCAACATACAGCCTTTTTGTAGAGAGCATGAAGACTATGCCTACGTCGCCATGTTTGCCTGCGCCAGTGTCGATTGGGATATTGCCATGGAAGAAGCCGTACAGGGAATACTCTGGTCCTGGTGCGAAAACCAGGTAGCCGCAGCCATCAAGCTGGTGCCACTGGGCCAGACAGTGGGCCAGCAATTATTGTCAGTCTTGCAGCAGAACATTGCAGCCTGTAGCACACAAGGCCTGGCATTGTCAGATGATGATATTGGTTTTACTTTACCGGGCCTGGGTATTGTTAGTGCGCAACATGAAGTGCAATATAGTCGCTTGTTCAGGTCTTGAAGGCAGGTACTAGGAACGAGGGACGAGGTACTAGGAATATCAAAACCTTTAATTCTAGTACCTCGTCCCTATTAAAGAGAGGAAATACATGTCTGATCAAGTATTAAGAGTCGGTGTCGGTGGTCCGGTAGGATCAGGAAAAACAGCCTTGCTGGAAGCTTTGTGTAAAAGTATGCGTGATCACTACAATATTGCCGTGGTGACGAATGATATTTATACGCAGGAAGATGCGCAGTTTCTTATTCGCCATGAAGCGCTGGATGCCGAACGTATCATCGGTGTCGAAACGGGAGGCTGTCCGCATACCGCGATTCGTGAAGATGCATCCATGAATCTGTCAGCTATCGATGACCTGACCCGAAGCTTTAATGACCTGGATATGGTGATTATCGAAAGTGGTGGCGATAATCTCAGTGCTACCTTCAGCCCGGAACTGTCGGACCTGACGATTTATGTGATCGACGTGGCAGCCGGGGAAAAAATTCCACGCAAGGGTGGGCCGGGTATTACCAAATCCGATTTATTGGTGATTAACAAGATTGATCTTGCCCCCTATGTTGGCGCATCTCTGGAAGTGATGGAACGTGATGCAAAGAAAATGCGTGGCGAGCGCCCTTTTATTTTCACCAACCTGAAAACCGGCCAGGGCCTGGAGCAGGTCGAGGCATTTATTGTTGAACAAGGGATGTTAAGCCGACCTGCCAGGGCATAGTCACCCCGGGCCTAAAGAGATGAGGCTCTTATCTATTATCTTGTTGCTTAAATGCAACAGAAATACTTCCATTTTTATATAGGAAAGACTTTTCAATACCTGGAGCGTTAAGTATAGGCCTGCAAAGAAAAATTCACTGCCCTGTCGCCTTCAAATCCTGACAAAGCGCACCTAAAAGCTGCATAAAGGCAGTTTTAGCGCACCATAAAAGCGCATTTTTGTTTCATTTTTATTTCAAATATCCCGCCAAATCTCTCAAATTCATCCTATCTTATTGTTTTTTTTATACTTATAAAAATTGGCACGGCCTGTGCAATAACAGGGGAAAGGCGATCAGCTCAGCATGTGGTTGCAAGGGGAGTAGTTGGCCCCAGTGAATTATCAGCAAAAATTTAGTAACAATTATCATTATCTGAGGAGATAAAAAATGAAGTTAACGAAAAAACTTTTGCCAATGGCCGTGTCAGCTGCAATCGCTGCCCCCATGATGTTTGGCGCAACCGTAGCACAGGCTGAAGTTTCAGCGACTCTGGGAGCTGCCAATATGTACTTATGGCGTGGTCAAAATCTGACGCCAGATGGTCCACAGTTTTCAGGTAGTCTGGACTACAGTCATGCCAGTGGCTTCTATGCCGGTGCATGGATGACTAATGAGACTGGTGGCCATGAAACAGACCTGTACTTTGGTTATGGCGGCAGTATTGGTGATTTTGGCTATGACATTTCATACTGGAAATACTTATATCCTGAAGATTGCTCTGGCACTCCAGTAAATT
>CAWECS010000016.1:0-212518 GCA_963807455.1 uncultured Gammaproteobacteria bacterium
AAGTGACAATGCTGAGGTTTTCCGCTACCGGTTTGTCATTCACAGGCTCAACCGTGATGCTGATCGTCGCGCGGCTGGACTCACTGTAGCCATCATCAACGAAGAAGCTGAACTGGTCAGTACCGTAATAATTTTCATTCGGTGTATAGGTGAACGCACCCGTGGCAGGATTGTTCAGCTTAACGCTGCCATGTTGAGTTGATGAGTTGATAACATAGGTGAGTTTGTCGCCGTCGGCATCGACTGCGTTCAGGTTTGAACTCAGGGTATTATCTTCGAGTACGGTCAATCTGGCCGCATAGGCGACGGGTGTGGTATTGCGTCCACCGCCACCATTACCGCGTACCAGAATTTCAGTCGGGTAACCCGCCTGGGTCAACTGTGAAGTGGTGTAGCTGGCACGATTACCGGCGACATCATCAATCAGTATGCGATTAATGCGGTAGATACCTGTTTCTGATGTGCGGTTGAACTGGCGTTGATAGGCTGAATTCCAGCTCAGGCTATGGCTAAGATTGTTCATACTGCTGCTGACCATCTGGCCTGAAGGCGATTTGAGTTCAAACAGCACAGAACGGATGCCCGAGCCGGTATCACGTACTTCAAACGGACAGTTGCCCGTCAGATTGAAAGTCCATAGATCAATCACCGGCGTGGTAACATCCAGGCTGATGAGTTGCGGTTTGCTGGTGTCGGCCTGGTTACCGGTACAATTGAGTTCGATAGCGAAGCCATATCCCAGTACCTGTTGTCCTGACAAGTGCAGTCGGTTACCGGCGGCGTCAAGAATTTCAATTTCGGCAATCGTCCAGGTACCGACTTCTGCGAAAGCACCGATGGATTTGATTTCGATAATCTTGTTGACTGATGTCAAACCGTTTTCAAGTCGTGCGCTGCCCCAATGGAATTCACCGGAAGGACTGCGTAGCGCCAGCTTGATTAATTTCACGCCGGAGAGATTATCGGCCGCACCAATATTAATTTTAACACTGCTGTCGTTGCTGGCACTGAACTCGGGTGTCAGTATGCTTAATGACTCCAGGGTAGGTGCTATCAGGTCGCTGTTGGCATTGACGACCGTGATGGAAGCCGGGTAATCCAGTGCCCTTAATAAGGCATTGTCGAGCACCGTGGTATTCTTGACCGCATCCTGTAATTTCAGTTCTTCAATAGTCCAGACACCGGCTTCAGCATATTCACTGAACAGTTCAGTCGTCAGCACACCAGCAAACACACGTGGGTTTTTATCCAGTGTTAATGAACCACTGACTTCAACACCGGATGGGCTGCGCAGACGCACGCTGATTTCGTGCGTGCCACTGGCATTGTCAATCACACTGATGGCGAATTTGGCTGGCAGGCTGCCATTACTCAGATCCAGCGTCGGAGTGAGTGCCTGGAAGGCCAGTAATGATGGCGCCAGATTGTCCGCACCCAGGCGTAAGCACGAGGGTAGAGCATTCTCGCCTGAGAATTCCGGCTTGTTATTCACATCCAGTGGATCCGTGCCCAACCAGATTTCAGCGAAATCGGCATAGCCATCGGTATCATTATCAAGGGTAAAGCTATAAGTAGATCCCTGGTTAATTAATGCTTGCGGTGTGACCCCGGCATCATCATAAGGGATATTATAGGCTTGCTCGATAAAGTCGGCATAACCATCCTTATCAGCATCCATGGCAATATTTTGCGGACCAGTACACAGGGCCTCTACATTGGATATGTCAACCTTGACGGTAGCGATTCTGGATACCTTATTGCCATCGTCTACCTTGAAGCTGAAGGAATCCTTGCCGCCTGAGTTTTTATCAGCCACATAGCGGAAGCTGCCATCCTCACTGTTTTCAAGCACGACCACGCCATGTTGAGGTTTGCTCACAATGGCGTAGGTGAGATCAGTACTGTCACTGTCCGATGCTTTCAACCTGGAGCGGTAAGCGACGGTTTCATAAACACTGATGTTCATGTCCTGGGCCAATGGCGCGACGTTAGCCTTGTTGACCACGATAGTCAGCTTACCAGTATTGGAACTCGCACTCTGATCACGGGCGACGAAGCTGATAATATCGGTGCCGGTTGTGTCACCGCTTGGTGTATAGGTGAACACACCGCTGCCGTTGCCGGCAAATACCAGTTTTCCAAGTTTGCCATTGGTGGACACGTGGAAGCTGAGCGCATCTTTGTCGATATCGCTGGCTCTGGCTTGTCCGGTTACGGCCTCATCTGCGTAGGTTTCAAAAGCACCTGCATAGACAACCGGCGCATCATTCACTGCTTTGACGGTAATCTGGACAGTGGCATTGGCTGAAGTTTTATCGCCATCACTAGTTCGGAACTGGAAGCTGTCTGTGCCTGAATAATTGGCTAGTGGAACATAGGTGAATGTACCGCTGTTTGCATCCAGCAAGGACAGTGTGCCTTTGGCCGTTGTTTTGGCAATACTGTAGCTGATAGCATCGCCGTCTTCATCACTGGCGCTGAGGGTGGCGCTGAGGGTCTGATCTTCATTGACAATGTGTGCACCATTGACGGCGACTGGTGCATGATTAAAGCGTTTTTCAATCACTACCGGTACGCTGGCGATATTGGAATTCACTGTGCCGTCATTAACCAGGAAGGTAAAGCTGTCCTTGCCAATGATGTCGCTATCAGGCGTATAGGTGAATAATCCTGTGAGCTTGTCGATACTCACCTTGCCCAGCTTAGGTTGGCTGGTGAGGATGAATGTCAGCGTATCTTCATCCGGGTCTTTAGCGCCCAGTTTGCCATCAATGGCTTCATTCATCATGGTGTTAACAATACCACTGAAATAAGCGACTGGCAGATCATTGACGGCGGCAATAGTAATAGTCACGGTACCCTCTTCAGAGTACTGATAGCCATCGTGTGCACGGTACTTGAAGGTGTCGATACCGGTGGCATTAACATTGGGAATGTAGGTAAACAGGCCAGAGGTGATATGAGTAACCGTAGCGCTACCTTTGCTGGGAGCCTGGCTGATCTCATAGCGCAGGGCATGTCCATCCATATCGGTGCCTTTAAATTTACCGTCTTTGTAAGCAACTTCTTCTTGTGTTTGTAACTGTACGTCAGTGACCACGGGGATATTGTTTTTCCAACCGATAGTCAGAATAATTGTCGCGGTATTAGAGTAATCATAATTGTCTGCAACCCGGAACTGGAATCGATCGGTATAACCGCCGCTCACGGGTGCATCACTCCAGCTGCCGGCATTGGCGTCTACTTTGATTTCGACACAGGCAGTACTGGTGTTTTTGCTCTGTCCAACATTACCAACAACACAAAGCTTGTGGGTGCCTGCCTCGGTTGCAGTCCAGGTAGCGAGGCGGATGTCATTATTATCACCGACAATGCCTTCTCCCCATTCGTAACCGGAAAATTTCGATGCATTAATGCTATTGGAAGCCGTCAGCGTGACAACGTCACCAGGCGCCACGACATATTTGTCAGCACAGAGTTTTATTACAGGGACATCTTTTCCACCCTTGTCATTATCCTGCGGTCGGGCATAAGGTTTGTAGCGGCAGCCTTTTTCACTACCAGGAATATAGACGAAAGCGCCGGTATCGGCATCGATGGTCAGGCCACCGTAGAGCGGGGCGGTGACCAGTGAATATTTTAAAGGGTCTTTGTCACCATCCATTGCGCGTAGCTGGCCTTCGACAATTTCCTGAATATCGGCATTAATGACATCATCGCTGGAAACCGGTACGCGATTGCGTACGTCAATATTAAGACTATCGGTACTGGAGGCAGAGCCATTTGAAACGCTTAGCATAGCGCGATACTGACCCATGCTGGCTGCGGTGAAGCGAGCGATACCAGCGCGCACGCTTTCAACATTGGCGGATTCTGCTGACCATTCAAAATTAAGTGTTTTGTTGTCGGGATCAAAGCTGCGATTGCCATCCAGCAAGATGGGTTCATTGCGATAAGTGACACGATCAGGGCCGGCAATGGCAACCGGCGCATTGGCCAGTGTGACGCGTATAGTCAGTTCGGTGCTGTTTTCATGGCTGCCTTTATAGGCAGTCAGGCGCAAAGTATACAGGCCGGTGACATCGGCACTGAACGTGGTGCTGACGGCATTGGCGTCTTCGAGGTTAACAATGGCATCTTCAGGTTTGTTGATCACTTCCCAAAGCAGGCTGTCAATTGCTGAACCATCGGTGGTGACGCTGACAGAACTAATGGTTGCACTATCATCTTCCGGTGCATCACCCAGCACGATAGTGTCACGACTGGTTTCAGCGATAGCAACTGGTAATACATCAAATACTTCAATGTCTACACTGTCGGTCAGTGTGCCATTGATGGTCAAGGTAATCGTATAAGTGCCTGGTGTTGCAGGGGCTGTCCAGTGAGATTTTTCATTATCGGCAGCAGCAAAATAGCCTTCACCAGACCAGTGATAGCTGTTAGCGCCGACACTGTATTCGCCGGATAAAATAACATCGCCACCAATCGGTGCACGCTTGCGGTTAGCTCTCGCCAGCGCGTAGGCATCCTGTTGGATCAGCAGGCGCACACAATCAGTTGAGCTTTCATTGCCATTACGAATTTCACCACTCACACAAACAAGAAATGAGCCAGCTTCGCTGGCTTTATAGCTGGCGGTTGAACGTTCACTTTCTACCCCTTGCCAGGTATAGGCAAAAAATGCTTCCGGATGGATACTATTGGCGGTGGTGAGTTCGGCTGATTCGCTTTTATGTATCAGGTAACGGTCCGATTCCAGAATGATCATCGGGCTTTGGCTGCTTTGTTCCTGCATGCGGTTTACATGCGCATAGACTCTGTTACTGACTTCACTTAGCAGGGCCGGGTTGGTCACAGCCTGTAATACATTTTTGCGGATACTACTGTTTAGTTCAGCGTCTTCCGGGTCTTCAAGCGCCAGTGTGGCGACTTCGAGCAGGGTTTGCTGTTGTTGTTCGGTGAGTTTTTCCTGATTGGCGGATATGAGTTCGCGCGCTTGTTGCTGCTTTTCATCATTGCTATCCTCCTGTTTGGCGTTGTCTTGCTTGGCATTACCTAATGCAGAATTCAACTTATCGGGGTCAATAGATTCCAGGGCTTTAGATGTTTCTTTGGCGACCGATCCTTTTTTGGTATTTTTGATTTGTTTGTTGTTTTCGATGGCCTGGACCAGGGTTTCAGACAGGGTATTAATATCCACGCCTTTATTATTCTTGTTGGATTGAATGGATTCAGCACGACGTTTTGATTCAACCAGAATATAAGTATCCTGATTAATGTCAGCATTGCTGCCACTGGCGAGAAACTCATATTCATTACTGACCAGGATCAGTTTGTCGGGTGCATTCTTGTCCTTGTCTATACGGAAACTATAGCTGCCATCCTCATCGACACGAACTCCCTGGCAGACTTTGGCGGCAGCAGTGCCGCCATCTGGATCAGGACATTGAGTGGCGGCGTTTTTGGGTGACACCAGATTGGCGCCACTATCATAGGCATAAATAAATTTTTGCATCTCGGCAGATGCCTGTGCAGAGCAAAGCAGCAAGCAGCTAATGAACAGAAATCGAAACCAGGCAGCAGTTTTCATTGTTATGCTTTGCCTTTAATGACGGTATCTTCTGCGGGTGCAACTTCAGCACTACCGCCGCCGCCACCGCAGGCGCTTGTCAGTAGTGACAACAAAATAAATGTGATGGCGATGAGCTTGTTGCTGGTATTTTTTTTCATGCCCTTGCTCTCAATTGAGGGGGCACCTGGGATTTGAATGCAACACATGCAGCAGGCAAGTGTGCTCTATTCCGGTAGCCCCGCTGTCTTATGACTTTCATCACGTAGACCGGTAACTTTGCGCCCAGGGTCTTTCAACCGAGGTTGCCTTTGTCAGAAAATACTGCTGTTGGAGCAGCTGTCAGAAACTGTAACGGCCGGTGTTAGTTTTTATTAAACGATTATCGGATAAAAATATGAACCAGTTCACATTGATGTGGCTCAATGCAAGGAATAAGCAGCTAACTCATGCGTTTAGGTTATTTCGCACAAATTTTGTGGTGATTAGTCACTGTTATTAGTCAGTCATTCGCGCAATATAAACTTAAATCGTTGAATTTTATATGAGAATAGAGCAATGCAACATGAAATCAAAGCGACAGTGATTATCAAATCACTGGATGAACACGAAAGCAGTCGCGGAAAAATCAGTGCAAATAATGCGCGGCTAGGTGATTTTTTACCAGATTTACAGACGGTTATGGATACAGCACGTTACTTTCGTGATGCCGGCTTCAAAGTGACACCCAACCAGAATTGTGTCGACATCAAAGGTTCCGTGGTGCAGTTCGAGACAATGTTCGGAGTCAATTTACTCGAGCATCCGGAAAAGGCCCGTATAGATAAAATGCGTGTACCCAGGTTATTAAAAGGCATTCTGGTTAAGTTGGTTTTTCCAGGCGTCTGGATAAATAGCTACGAATGAGTGCCGTCATTCTGTCTTGGTCTGAGGCCATAGATTGCAGTGCTGTGTGAGGTCGAGGTGTATTAAATTTTTCTTGCACGGGCCATGCAGGCCACTAGAGGGTATCGAATTGGATTCGATGCCCTTTTTTAATGTCACCATTCAATTTTGTATCAAGGTGAATATGTCACATGGAGCATGTCTATAACGCACTGAATAACTCTTTTATATAGATGACAATAATTATAACGAAAAAAACAGGCTATCTATCAACATTTGACAGCTACTGAAAAGTGATAACCAAATAACCGCAAGGAGAATGACCGTGATGGCACATGCTGACATTATTGATTTCAGAGGACCGGGCAAAGCAACAGTTGCTGATGCACTACGGGGTGTGTGGAAAGACTTCACTGGAAGTATTGCCGGCATTGATAAAGATGGTAATCAGAGCCAGACTGAAATTCAATCGGTATTGAACAATAACCTGATTCTGATGCATTCATTATTAATGTCAACCGCAACTTATAGGGAATTGGTTAATAGTTCATACCGACGATTAACGCGTACAAAATACTGGGGCTGGAAATCAGTCTATGAAGATGAGTTGGGCAAGGTCGGCTTATTCTCTATTTACCGTACTGCCGAGGTGCCGTTGCATGATCATCCGGGAATGCGGGGCGCGTTGATGGTAGTGGAAGGAGAGCTTGATGTAGAGCGCTATACATTAAAGCAAGAATATCGTCAATCCGATGAATCGGGCATGGTTGAATTGCAACGATATGATCGGCAGAGATTGAAGCCATTTGATATCACCTGGTTCGGGCCTGATGAAGGCAATCTACATACTATGCGGGCAATTTCTGAACAATGTGTGTTATTACAGGTGCACTTACCAAAATTGGATAGGGATCGTTCCTGGTATTTCCCGACTTACGCTACAGAGCAGAATCAAGACTCAATTATGGCTCGTCGTATTATGAGCCGTTACTTGTAAGCCGGATAGATGCATTGGAGGTTATACAAATGAATAAGGTTTCAATAATTACATCATTATTACTACAAGGCTGCCTGTTCACAGATGTTGTCATGGCAGACGATGACAGAATGAAGCAGCAGGAGCTTATGGCGCACCTATCGAATGCCAACCTGCCCGAGGTAAAAAGCTCCTTACTAAAGTACGCAAAGGCCGGCCATGCGGATGCGCAACTGGCTATGGCTAAGGTCCATGAGAGCGAGAATAAATATCAGCCAGATCTGGTAGTAGAATGGTATAAAAAATCGGCTATCAATGGAAATGCAGAAGCACAGTTCCAATTGGGTTTGTTATATACTGATGGTGAAATACTTAATGAAGATCGCGATACAGGCATATATTGGATCGAGCAAGCTGCCGAACAAGGTCATCTGCAAGCAAAGGATGTTTATGACAGTATGACTATGGAAGACTATTCGTTTGGTTGTTAACAGTCTTCAAGTGTGCAAGTCTTCAGTGAAAGAAACACTTTATATTAAAGTATCAAAGAAGAGATGTTCGAGTATATACCGGAAGGCACAGTTATTTTGTGATCAGTGTACTCTGTTACTAATTATGTCATCATTTTCGGCGCATGTGGTATGGCATATAGCTTAGCGCTGCAGGATTAAATGTTGTGCTGGTTCCTGTAAACAGGAACCAGCACAACATTTAAATGCTTATTGCAGTAACAGGAACAAAGCGCCATTACCACGGCGGATATTCAACAGTAAGGCATCGCCATTTTTTCCAATGGCATTCTCGAAATCTTCCAGGTTTTTGACGCGCATACGGTTGACAGAGGTGACCACGTCGTTTTTGCGTAAACCGGATACCCAGGCAGCACTGCCCTGATCAACATCAACGACGATGACACCATCGACTTTACCGAACAGTGGATGGCTTTCTGCCAGCTCACCGAGAACGGCACCTTCAAGTCGCTTGTGTAGTGATTCCGCTTTTTTCTTCTCGGCCTGAGGTTCTCCAATCACGGCTTTTATGCTGCGAGGTTTTCCATCACGCAGAATACCCAGTTCAACTTTTTCGCCAATCGGTAATAAACCAACAGTGTTGCGCAAACCGGATGCATTTTTAATCGTCTTATTGTTTAGTGATACAATAATGTCGCCTTCACGAATGCCGGCTTTTTCGGCCGGGGAAGCCGGTGCTACGCGTGAAACAACCGCGCCTTTGTGCTTCTTGATATTAAAGGCTTTAGCCAGCTCAGGAGTCAGATCCTGAATATAGACACCAAGACGACCACGACGAATTTCACCATGCTCGATCAACTGGGTCATGATTTTATTAGCCATATTAACAGGTATGGCAAAGCCGATACCGATATTGGCACCACTGCGGGAAAGGATGGCGGTGTTAATACCAATCAGTTCGCCATGCAGGTTAACCAATGCTCCTCCGGAATTGCCAGGGTTGATGGAAGCATCAGTTTGTATGAAGTCTTCATAGCTTTCTATCCCCAGTCCGGAACGCCCGAGCGCGCTGATAATGCCAGAAGTGACGGTTTGTCCCAGACCAAACGGGTTACCGATGGCGACCACAAAATCGCCGACGCGTAGATTTTCCGAGTCAGTCATCGGTAGGGCAGTGAGGTCATCCGCCTTGATCTGGATGACGGCAATATCGGATTCTTCGTCGGCACCAATCACCTTGGCCGTGTATTGCTTACCATTACGCAGTGTGACAGTAATTTTATCGGCTTTGGCGACAACATGATTATTGGTGATGATATAGCCCTTTTTGGCATCAACAATCACGCCGGAGCCCAGGCTTTGACTGCGTCGCTCTGGTTGTTTGTGCTCCGGTACATTAAAAAAGTGCTTGAAAATCGGGTCATCCATAAAAGGATTAGCGAGTTCAGATGCTTCTGTTTTGCCTTCTGTGGCGATATTAACCACGCCTTGAATCACATTTTGCAGCATGGGTGCCAGGGAAGGGAGTTCCTTGCCGTTGACTTCACTGGGGAAGGCGGCCTGGGAAACCTGGGCCATACTGAATGTTAGTACCAAGGCAATACTGGTGGCTGAAAAAATTCGTTTTAATGTCATTCTATGAATACCTTTTTCATGCTACGGATAAAAGACAGAGATATTGACCCTGTCAGCGCGAAAATGTTCCGTTCGAATATGTTGTTGCTGCAAAAACATACAGGGCCGCTGTGGTGAAGCAGCAGCCCTGTGATACTGCTGGATACCTTAGACGCAGTATCAACTCTCTACATTGATCTTCTTGGCTTTGATTTTTTCCTGTTTCGGAATAATAACCTCTAGTACGCCATGAGTACATTTTGCTGAGATATTGTCTGCATTGGCGGTGTCTGGTAATGTAAAGCGGCGCAGGAAAGTGCCGCGTACACGTTCAAAACGCTTGTAGCCTTGACGTTCCTCTTTGTTTTCGCTGGCACGCTGACCGCTGATGGTCAGTATGCCGTTCTCCATGTGTACGTCGATATCTTCTGGGTTCACGCCCGGAATGTCCGCATGAATCAGAAAGCGGTCATTTTCTTCCTTGATATCAACGGCAGGT
Source organism: uncultured Gammaproteobacteria bacterium (assembly GCA_963807455.1). GTDB lineage: Bacteria > Pseudomonadota > Gammaproteobacteria > JAADHQ01 > JAADHQ01 > JAADHQ01. The sequence goes on from CAWECS010000016.1 coordinate 10,014, forward strand.
ACCCAGTCACTGGCAGAAGTCTCTTCTTGCTGGCGTTCAGTGCGTAAAAAATGCGGCTCAAAAACGTTATTCAATTCTTTTGAGAACTGGTTTAACAGACCCCATGGTTGTAGATGGTTTGTTGTCATAATAGCTCTCCTTTTTGATCATTTCAGTTGATGACAAATATTCTCAATTGCTTACTGCATAAGTGGTGATGATTATTTTGAATTCAAGGGATAAGGCATGATTAGAAAAGCATAATTGATCTGGATCAGTTGTTATATGAAAATTAACAAATGGCAGGTAATCACCCTGGCCTGAATAAATATTTATAAAACCTGATACAAAAAAACGCCAAAAGAGAGTAAAAGATAACGCTGTCATATTGATGATTTGTTTCATTCTCATTACAAACTTGTATAGATATCAAAAACTTCTGAAATTATACCAATATTGCATATTATAACTTGCTGAATTACTGGATTTTTGCAACTAAAATAGGTGGTAGAAAGGGTATTGACAGTCCCTGATACAGTATCTATCCTACATGACTAGACACAACATGTAGTGTTTAGAGACAAGATTATATCTAAATATGCTAATACACTGCCATTTCTGGCTTGTTGCCGGGAATATGCACAACTATAAAAATATAAATTTTCGAGGAGCGCCGGGTATATGAAATCTACCCATCTTAAAGCTGTAAAAAAAGCAGTAACATCTATTCCATTTCAGTCAGCCTCGATGGATATCTGGGATAAAAAATACCGACTCAAAACCAAAGATAATCAAGTGGTCGATGAAACCATCGATGACACCTATGCACGCGTGGCGCGCGCCTTGTCCGATGTGGAAGAGACCGCGGAAAAACGCAGCGAATGGCATGATAAATTTCTCTGGGCGCTGAAACGTGGCGTCATCCCGGCAGGCCGAATTATTTCAAATGCCGGCGCCCAGGAACACAAGCCTGCTACCAGTACCATTAATTGTACCGTTTCAGGCAGCATCCGTGATTCCATGAATGATATCCTCGGCAAGGTTCATGAGGCCGGCCTGACCTTGAAGGCGGGTTGCGGCATTGGTTATGAATTTTCCACCCTGCGTCCCAAGGGCGCCTATGTAGCTGGTGCCGGCGCCTATACTTCCGGGCCACTGTCGTTCATGGATATCTATGACAAGATGTGTTTTACCGTGTCTTCAGCAGGAGGGCGTCGCGGTGCACAGATGGCTACCTTTGATGTGGGCCATCCGGATGTGCTGGATTTTATTCGTGCCAAACGTGAGGATGGGCGCTTGCGCCAGTTCAATCTGTCATTGTTGATCACTGATGAATTTATTCAGGCAGTGAAGGACGACCAGGACTGGAAGCTGGCATTCCCGGTTAGCGAGAAGGAAGCCCCGGATCTGGATCTTGAAGATGCAGAGAAATTTATCTGGCGGGAATGGCCGATCAAGGAAGGTTATATTGCCAATGACGAAGGTCTGGTCGTTTGCAGAGTCTACCGAAGTATTCGCGCACGTCGTTTATGGGACGTGATTATGTCATCGACCTATGATTTTGCAGAGCCTGGTTTTATTCTTATTGATAAAGTTAATGAAAAGAATAATAACTGGTTCTGCGAGAATATTCGCGCCACTAATCCTTGTGGTGAACAACCCTTGCCTGCCTATGGCTCCTGTCTGCTGGGTTCTATCAATCTGACCAGGTTTGTTACCGATCCGTTTACTGAACAGGCCGCCTTTAACTGGGACGAGTTTAACCAGACTGTGGCCATATTCACGCGCATGCTGGATAACGTTGTTGAGATTAATGGCTTGCCACTGGAAGGACAAAGGAAAGAAATTCAGCGCAAACGTCGCCATGGTATGGGCTTTCTGGGACTGGGTTCAACCCTGACCATGCTGAGATCCAAGTATGGTTCTGAAGAGTCGTTGGAATTTACTGAACGTGTCAGTCGCGAGCTGGCTATTACCGGCTGGCATACAGGCCTGGAACTGGCCAGGGAAAAAGGCCCGGCGCCTATCATGGAAGAAGATTTTGAAGTCACAGCCGAGATGCTCAGGAAACGACCTGAGATGATCGAAGATGGTTATCAGGCAGGTGATCTGGTCAAGGGTAAGGTATTGCATGCGCGCTATAGTCGCTACATGCAACAGGTTGCCGGTGTGGATGCAGCACTGGTTGATGAGCTTGCCGAGGTGGGTGCACGTTTCAGCCATCACAGTTCTATTGCCCCGACCGGTACTATTTCCTTGTCTCTGGCTAATAATGCCAGTAATGGTATCGAGCCGAGCTTTGCCCATCATTATTCACGTAATGTGATTCGTGAAGGTAAAAAATCCAAGGAAAAAGTCGATGTTTATTCTTTTGAACTACTCGCATATCGAGAGCTGGTGAATGCCAATGCCATGCCTTACAGCGAAAAGGAGAATGAACGCTTGCCGGATTACTTTATTGCGGCTGATGATATTCATCCTAAAGAACATGTGGATGTTCAGGCAGCAGCACAAAAATGGGTGGATTCGTCGATTTCAAAAACCGCCAATGTGCCGACGGATTACCAGTATGAAGATTTCAAAAATATCTATATGTATGCCTACGATAAAGGCTTAAAGGGCTGCACGACTTTCCGCTTTAACCCGGAGGCATTCCAGGGCGTATTGGTTAAGGAGTCTGACCTGGAAAATACTACCTATAAATTTACGCTTGAGGATGGTTCAGTGGTCGAACTCAAGGGTAATGAAGAAATTGAATATGATGGTGAGATACATTCAGCAGCCAACCTTTATGATGCCTTGAAAGAAGGTTACTACGGCAAGTTCTGACAATATCCAGAACCATGTGAATAAACGAGCAGGAGTCTAAAATGCCGGTCAAGATTGAAAAGAAAATTGTAGGATATAACGTCATTAAGGAAAGTGAGTCTGAGGAAGAGCAGAAGCTTGTTGCTGAACCTGTCGAAGCCGAGGAAGAATTATCCAATGTCGTTCATATGACGGAAAAACTCGAGCGGCCGGAAATGCTGCTGGGGTCTACCTATAAAATCAAAACGCCGCTGTCTGAACATGCCTTGTATGTCACCATCAATGATGTCGTCCTCAATCATGGTACCGAGCATGAGCTCAGGCGACCTTTCGAGATATTTATTAACTCGAAAAATATGGATCATTTTCAATGGATTGTTGCATTAACGCGAATTATTTCTGCCGTGTTCCGCAAAGGTGGTGATGTGACCTTTTTGGCGGAAGAGCTGCGTTCGGTATTTGATCCGCGCGGAGGTTATTTTAAACGTGGCGGTAAATACATGCCTTCTCTGGTGGCGGAGATTGGTGATGCGATTGAATGCCATTTACGTATGATCGGTATGTTAAAGGATGACACGCTCGATGAGCATCAGAAAAAGCTGGTCGATGAAAAACGTGCCCAATACGATTCAATGACTCAACAGGCAAGTGAGGCTGAAAGTAACGGTGATTTTCCGGCAGGTGCACAATTATGCGGAAAATGTCAGACCAAAGCGGTGATACAAATGGACGGTTGCATGACTTGCTTGAGTTGTGGTGATTCCAAGTGTGGCTAGTGTATCTGACAGCAGTGAATATAGTCAGTAATAAAATAACAATTGATAATAACCGGAGATGGATATGTCAAAACAAAAAAAACCAGTACCGGGCGAGTATTATATTAACTTAACGGGCCAGCTCATCAAGGTTCGTTATCTATTATATAACCAGGCAGAGATATCATTGGTCATGCTTGAATATCAGGATGGGCATCGTCTATCGGTACAACTGGATGAGTGGCACTGGCTGGATTTAAAGCCCTATTCCGACTGGTTTTTTGGTGACACTAACGCAGAGACCGAGCTTGAGGGCTGACAATAATTGCTTGTTTAAGCGTGATTTTTCTCAGAGCGGGATACCGTAGGAAAATGCTGCTAAATTATTAAGCTTTCAGTGGTTGCAACTTTTTTGTAGTAACCACTATACTCTTTAATATGAAATCACTATTAGCACGCCCACTGTTGCTTTTTTCCTTGCTCATGTTCTGCATGCTGTCTGCACAGGCTGTGCGTTACGCTGTCGATAACGGTAGTGCGCTCAGGATTGGCAATCTACTGAAGGTGCTGAATGTACAGCAACAGCAACTAGTCAACTTAATGGATATGTTATCCAGGCTGAATGATTGGAAGAAAAAATTAAATAGCGAGAACCAGCGCCTGGCTAAAGAAGGCGAGCTGGCCAAGCAGGATCGGCAGCAATTCGATAACGGCAAACTAAGTGAAGATGAATTAAATAAAAAATGGCATATCACCGGGCGATCGATCAAGCATGATCGTGAATTGCAATCATTCAAGCAGGAAGTCACCGAGTTTAATGCCTACGTAAAGGAATATAATCAATTGACCAGTAAAATGTCGCATGTGTTGAATAATCGATCACCTTCCCAGGTTAAGCTATTGATCAGAGAGATAGGTAAACTTGTGCGTATCCTGCGTGAAGCCATGGATGATGGCAATATAGAAAAAGCACGCTATATAGCTAAACAATCTGCTATTGCAGTTGAATTTGGTTATAGCGCTGATTAGATATATCTGAATTCCTAGTGATGACTGAATTAGTCAACGAAACATTTCCTTGTGATGGTACGCATTTTTATATTCCTGGCCCTGCTGGAAAGATTGAATCCATGGTAAATACAGTGAATGATGATCATGTCAACATCATTGCAGTTATTTGCCATCCGCATCCATTGCATGGCGGTAGCATGCAAAACAAAGTGGTGCATACACTGGATAAGAGCTTGCATAAGCTCGGAGCGATGACATTGCGTTTTAATTTTCGTGGTGTCGGAAAAAGTGAGGGTGTGTATGCCGATGCCGTTGGTGAAGTAGATGATCTGGCGGCAGTTATCACCTGGCTCAGGCAGCACAAACCTGATCATCAACTCTGGCTGGCAGGATTTTCGTTTGGTGCATATATCGTTATGCAGGCCATGCAAGCTCATCAGCCATCAAGATTGGTGCTGGTCGCACCACCAGTCAATATTTTTGATTTTAGCGAAATACAGTCACCAGAATGTCCCTGTTTGCTGGTGCAAGGTGTCGACGACGAAATTGTCGACAGTCAACAAGTGTTAGCATGGGCGCGGCAGTTTCCAACGATTAATGTTGTGCAGTTAGCTGCCAGCGGTCATTTTTTTCATGGCAAGCTCAATGTATTGCAGGCAGCCATTATCGACAATCTGTCGGTATAAATGCAGTATGTAGGCATTCTGGACAGAATGCCCCCATGTTTAGAAAACTAAAACAATAATGATGAGACGGAGGAATAAAAGCGATGACCACGGAGAACACAGAGCGACGAGGAAAATAATGTGGGTGACCCGGGTGTCAACGTAAACTTACTCAAGCTGAAAGCAGAAATGTTCTATTATAATAGAATTGTTTTTCTCCGTGCCCTCCGTGGTTAAACATACATACATTGCACCAGAGAGATATTCATTCACCCTTCTTATCCGGATGCCGTTCAGTCCTCTGTTATTTCATAATTATTATAAATAATTGATTTATATAAAAATATAGTTTGCGCTCCGGCGTCCTTTAAAGTTTTCCATGCTGTTGGCCGATTGATGGTATAGAGCCATCAAACGGGAGGGCGCAACATGCGTCTGTGTAAGCCACCATATATTTTAACTATCTTTGCCAGATTGGCGCTGATCACGCTAATGGCCTTCACTGGCACGGTTAGCGCGTCTTATATGAGCCCTGGTGTTGATAGTGAATTACGCACAGTGTCGATGCTGGACCCTGAGCGCACAGCTGATCCTTATCACCAATTCAATATAGGTATAGCAGCCTATGAAGCCGCCGATTATCGTTCGGCCGCAGATATCTTTACTGAGTTGGCCAAATCCGGCTATATCAACGCACAATATTATCTGGCGATCATGCTGGACTCAGGTGCAGGCGTCGAGGCAGACCATGTGCAGTCTGCGATGTGGTACATGAAGGCGGCCTCCAAAGGCCATGTTGAAGCCCAGTATAATCTTGCGATTGCCTATGCCATGGGTGAAGGTGTGGCGCAGGATATGAAAAAGTCTATCTATTGGATGAAGAAGGCAGCACTCAATGGCAGTATTAACTCGCAATATAATCTCGGTCTGATTTATATTCTCGGGGATGGTGTTGAGATCAATCTGGATGAAGGTATTCTCTGGTGGAAACTGGCGGCAAGAAATGGCGACTCAACCGCTCAATACAATCTGGGTATCATTTACCTGGAAGGTAAGGGAGTTGAGAGTGATATTTGCGAAGCATCTCGATGGTGGCAAATATCGGCTGAAAATGGTTATGTGCAGTCAATGATGGCACTGGAAAGCCTGAAAAAGTCACCTGCAGTGCAGGGATGTATGGGAATGGTGTCTATACGCTAGACGCTAGTGATGGTCTTTTGTTGACTAAATAAAAAAGGTCGTATCTTGATGCGGCCTTTTTTTGCTTTGAACGTTATTGATTTGGTGCTTTATTGGAGCACTGTTGCTGAATAAGGCATGCTTCGTCAATTTGTTTAGCAGAATTAGCATGGCGACAGGGAATCTAGTCTGCCTTTTTTCCCCTTAGTTTTCGTATTCCTTTTAGTATGAGTAATAGCAGGGGTGTTCCATGAAGAAAGAGGTCGAAAATATCAATAGGTTTAGTCAGTGTACCCTGACCGAGCATGCTCAGCTTTTCAAGCAAATGAGGCATAGGCTCACGTGGATACGGTAATATTGCCAGCAAAAGGGCTATAATCAGTAATGGTACAAAAGGTATTTTATCAAGCCAGTTCATTAGTGTATGCAAATAGTGAGAAAAATGACTTTATATTCTACACTGATTTGTAGCGCAAGCATAATATCAGGACAGCGAGGTGAGAGATGAACAGTAAAATAAGGCTATTGGTTTCAGCTATGTTATTTCTTGCATGTTCTTTTAATGCGCTGGCTGAATCGAAGATGGTATACACACCCTACAAGGACCAAAAAGTTATATTTGATTTTTATTTTGATGAACCGGAAAAAATTTCGTCGGCGCTATACTGGATTCGATCATGGTTACAGCCATTAATGCAACCTCCGTATAATGAAGCGCCAGAGTTCCTGAAAGTGGTGGTTATGATCCATGGAACCGAATTGGTTACCTTGGCGAAGAAAAATGAAAAACGCTATCAGGATATTGTTGACAGAATAAGGTATTACGATGACTTCGGCTTCAAGTTCAAGGTCTGCGAATTAGCGGCAGGTGATTTTGATTACAATATTGACGACTTTCAGGACTTTGTCGAGGTAATACCATCTGCTATGACTGAGTTGGTGCACTGGCAGCAACAAGGTTATGGATTAATCACACCTGTGATTTATTCCAAGAAATTTTCTAATGAAGAAATCAAATAATCCAGAAGCTGATATTTAAAAGCTGTTACCACGGAGAACACGGAGCGTCACGGAGAGGAAAAGCAATGGTATTTTATACCTCCATGTACTCCGTGCCCTCCGTGGTTAAACAATCAATAGATTTCAACAGCGTCTATTTTGTTGGGCTGACTGATTGACTTCTCATTTAGTAAATAATCCTTGAACGAAGTCACTAAAGTCTGCTGGTATTATTACCCGGGTTTTAGTATTGTTTTATTTTCATGGCAATGTCGGAAAAACCTGTATGAGTGACCTGAAAGATCTAGAGCTACTGTTCCAGTCAAGAGTGCCATTAATTGTTATTCAAACGCATGAAGAAATGCGGGTAATGGATATGCTCAGGCGTTTGATTGTGAGCATTAACAAGCCATTATTTTCCTGGACAATCACTCAGGGTCTGAGTCGTGTTGATCTGGATATGGGTAGTCAGCGGGATTTGAAAGAAGCCACTGCGGTACTAAGGCATATCAATGCCACTTCCATCGGTGGTGTTTATGTATTACTGGATTTTCATCCTTATATAGAAGAACCAGAGAATGCGCGCTTGTTAAAAGAAGTTGCCCAGCAACATGCAAGTACTGGTCATCATCTGGTGCTGGTCAGTCATGAAATAAAAATACCGGATGAATTTCGGCATTTATGTGCATTCTTTGAACTGCAATTACCCAATGAGGAAAAGCTCTTGCAGATAGTCAAGGATGAAGCTTTTGCATGGTCCATTAAAAATAAACAAAAGAAAGTACGGACAGATAACAGGACTCTGAAGGCGCTGGTGAATAATCTGGGTGGATTGTCTGTGGGTGATGCTCAACGCATGGCCAGAAAAGTGATTTTTGATGATGGTGCAATTACCGAATCTGATCTTGCCGATGTCATGAGTGCGAAATATGAATTACTTAACCAGGATGGTTTGTTGTCGTTTGAATATGATACCGAGAAATTTACCGATGTAGGCGGCATGGAGAAACTGAAGCGCTGGCTGGAATTGCGCACGGCTGTCATTCATAGTAGTGATAATGATCATGGCTTGCAGGCACCCAAGGGAATACTGTTACTGGGTGTGCAAGGTTGTGGTAAGAGCCTGGTATCCAAGGCGGTGGCAGGTATTTTTTCAGTGCCATTATTAAGACTGGATTTTGGTGTTCTGTATAATAAATTTTTTGGCGAATCAGAAAAAAACCTGCGCCAGGCACTAAAAACCGCTGAAGTCATGGCGCCTTGTGTGTTATGGATAGATGAAATAGAAAAAGGCTTATCCACTGGTGAAAATGATGGCGGCACTTCCAGGCGAGTCCTGGGTACATTGTTGACCTGGATGGCTGAAAATGATCATTCGGTATTCCTGGTGGCCACAGCGAATGATATCGAGTCGTTACCACCTGAGTTGATTCGTAAGGGACGTTTTGACGAAATATTTTTTGTTGACCTGCCTACCCAGACAACCCGTGCCGACATCTTTCGTATACATTTGCAGAAACGTAACAAGGACGTTGGTGTGTTTGATATTCAAGCACTGGCGGATGCCAGCGAAGGATTTTCAGGATCAGAGATTGAGCAGGCCATCGTCTCGGCCTTGTATGTGATTCATGCAGCCAATGAGGCGCTGAACACACAGCATATACTGGACGAACTTTCATTGACCAGGCCTTTATCTGTGGTGATGTCAGAGAAGATCAATTATCTGCGCGACTGGGCAAAAGACAGGACAGTACCTGTTGAATGATGTGCAAATGAGTGCTGATTAACTGGTGAAGTGTATTTATTGTTTAACCACGGAGTACACGGAGAAAAGCAACAATATTTTTAATAGAGATTAACTGCTTTCAGCTTGAGCAATTTATCGTTGATACTAGGATCATTCATATTTTTCCCCTCCGTGACGCTCCGTGCTCTCCGTGGTTAAAGCTTTAAACGATTAAATTCAGAATTATTGTTGTTGCTTGTTTCTATCATTGAGCGAGTGCAAGGCCATATTCCGGACTTCCTCGAATTCATCCTTACTGAGTTTTTCCAGTGTCGGGATGTCGGTATTCCAGTTGCGGGCGACTTCGATACGTATATCGGTACTGCTATCATCTGACATGCTTGCGAGCACGGCAGCGCTGACATATTCAAAACGCGCAACAACACTTCGCACTTGCTCAGAGGTATCTTGCGCCAGTACAAAAAATATTGGTTCGGTGGTCGACAAGTTGGTGCACACGCCAATGCGTACATCCTGAACGGAATCACGCGCCAGTTTATCGAGTACTTCAGTAGGGGTTTTTCTGTTCATGGCAACGGCCTGCCTGACTTGCCAGTCGGGGTCATTGGCGAGTACGCCCAATTGCTGCGGGGTGGTGCTGGGCAGGTTGGCGAGCCGCACCTGGTCGTTGATGGCCATAGTAACTGCCGGAGTTAAACCCACAAGCAATGCTAATGATACTGCTTGCAAGTATCGAAGTACGCTTAGGTGGCTTGTTTTGAAAGCGAACATAATATTATCAACAGGGCCGTGTAAAACGACCCTGTTGATCGGTTAACCGTTTAGATAACGATGCTCGTTATCTAAACTCGATTAGTTAGCCATTTCCTTCATTTTCTTCAATGGCAGGATCTTAACCGCTGTACTGGCAGGCTTGGCCTTGAACATGGTTTCTTCGCCAGTGAAAGGATTGATTCCCTTACGTGCTTTTCTCGCTGGTTTACGTACAGTTTTAACTTTCATTAAGCCGGGGATAGTACAAGTACCAGCACCACCTTTTTTAATATGACCGTGAATAATTTCAGACAGTGCATCTACCACTGCTGTCACGTCTTTTTTGGTGAGTTCAGTCGTGTCTGCAATGCTGGACATCATTGCTGATTTAGTCATTGGTTCTTTGATAGTTTTGACTCTAGGAGTCGCCGCTTTTGCCTTTGCCTTTTTTTTTGTAGCCATTATTCTCTCCGTTTGGATGATGAAAAAAAAGAGTTTTATGCATATATATATGCTATATCAGTACTCTTCTGGGATGTTTTATAACACCTCAAATTCGTTATGGCAAGTTTTTTTAAAATCAATTTGTGTGGTTTATAATCTTGTATGTAAGCTTAAAATGAATTACCACTAAAGCAATAGTGGTGCAGAATTAATTCTCATTGTTTATTGCATTATTTTAGTGCTCGTCACTATCAGGATATTTAGTCAGTAAAGGTGTATTCTGCATGATTCTTTGCAAAGTCATGTTATACAAAACAGTATGGTTTAATTTCTAGGCTCAACCAAGGCTCATAATGGAAGAATTTACCTGGATATCAGCATTTTTTCTCGGATTAATGGGGGCACCTCATTGTGCCGGTATGTGTGGCGGCATTGTCGCGGCCTTATCGCTGGGAAGTCAGCCGAATATTGATGCCAAGGCACACGGCTTGTTGCAGGTGTTGGCATACAATCTTGGCAGGATCAGCAGCTATATTATCGCAGGAATGCTGGTGGGTGGCTTGTCTGCATTGGCCACGAATATGGTCGCCTTACATCATGCGCAACTCGTACTTAAATTGCTGGCGGCGCTGTTTATGCTGTTTCTGGGCTTATATCTGGGTGGTTGGTGGCCAGTATTGACACATCTGGAACGATGGGGCGCTAGTGTATGGCGGTACCTGGAGCCTTTTGGCAGGCGCTTTATACCTATCAGGGATTTGCATTCTGCGTGGCTGGTGGGTGCTGTATGGGGTTGGTTACCGTGTGGGCTGGTTTATACGGCACTCATCTATAGTGCTACTGCCGGTGGCGCAGGGCAGGGTGGGTTATTGATGTTATTTTTTGGTCTGGGGACAATGCCAGCGATGCTACTGATGGGTGCAGCAGGTAGTCATTTGCGCAGCCTGTTGCAGCAGCCGTGGGTACGTCGATTATCAGGCGTACTGGTTATATCTTTTGCCGGTTATTTAATCCTGAGTATTTTCATGCACTAACACTGGCTATTTCCGTTGGTAGTGGTGTGCTCAGGCAGCTATAGATGCTTTTGATTTCCTCGAGTTGCTTTTTGATACTGGCATGTTCAGCTTCCAGTTCCCTGCTTTTAGCTTCTACATTGCCTTTGGATTCACTGATTTTACGTAAGGTGAGCAGGCGTTTTTCTATGGAACGTTTGTTTTCCTTAATTTGAATCGCCAGTGGCCGCATGGCGTCGTTTAGCCAGCTATCAAGATCCTCATTGGCCTTGTACATTATATCTCTGGCCTGGCTGACCATCTGGATAAAAAATCGCTTAACGACAAAATTTTGCTCAGACATGGTGGATACCGGACTCTTGCGATAGTTTTCGGCTTCTGCATAAAGATTTTCCAGGTCGACCAGGTAGCGTTTGACTTTGAATGCCTTGGGCTTATTGCATTTGATGCCATGCTCATCATGGAATTTTTTATAGACGGCATTGACCAGACGATGCAGGGTGTCCACCTCATCTGATGCTCTGGAAGTCATTTCCTGAACCTCACTAAACAGCGATTTCATCGAATGTTTCATGCCAGCCGTGGTCCAGCTGTCTACCATCGATTTACGCGTCGATAGAATGATTTCATCCATTCTGCGCAGATTAAGTATGCCTTTCAGTGAGCTGACCTGTCGATTCAGCAAACGGCTGCTCGATTTATAGCCTTCTGTGTGCTTACTGTGCTGCATTTGTTCGATACGTGTTTTTTTCATCAGCTGCGTGATGACATCCACATTCTTGCCGTTCAGCTGACGCAGGTCGTTGAGCTGTTGGTTTACGGTTTCCAGGCGACTTTCAAATATCTGTTTATGTTCAACGATGATGGAGCCAAGTCCGCTTATGATATCTTCACGCAAAATCGACTCACGTGCCGGCAGCACCTCATTGGCGAGGTATTTTTCTACCTGTTCCAGTTGACTGCGATGTAGTAACAGTTCGTCCTCATTGATTTTAGCCAGCAACCCCTTTTGTGCCGATAGCGGGAACACCATTTCGGGCTTGATGGCCAGTAATTTTGATGTTTTTTCAATCTGTTCATTGATGGAACGTTCAATTTGTTGTTTGCTTTTCAACTCATCCCAAAGGGTATCGATTTTATTGAGGACCACAGCAACCCCACGGTTATTACTACGGTTATTCTGGTTGATATGATGTTGCCATATATCCAGATCGCTGCGAGTGACGCCGGTATCGGCAGCCAGTATGAACAGAATGGCCTGCGCTGCCGGTAGCATATTCATGGTCAGCTCAGGCTCACTGCCGAGTGCATTCAGTCCGGGCGTATCAAGGATGCTTAAACCCTGTTTCAGCAATGGATGGGGGAAGCTGATCATGGCATGTCGCCATGCCGGTATTTCAATCATAGTGGTTTCAGGGTCAGCCTTGCTCAGGTGGGGGTAAAGTTCTTTGCTGAATAGCCCCAACAGTGAGGCTTTTTTAATGCTCACTTCGCGTGTTTTTACTATTTCCTTGAGGATTTCCTGCATTTGTTCCGGTGAATCGATCGGCAATGGGATTCGGGTCCATTCAACCGGTTCTTCCTTGAATGCCTGTATGCTTCTATCATCCAGTCGGGATTCAATCGGTAGCATTTTAAGATAGGCGCCATCATCTTTGTGATCATAGAACAATTCCGTCGGACACATAGTGGTACGACCGGCATCCGATGGCAGTAAACGGCATTTGAAGTCTGAGAAGAATATGGCATTAATTAATTCGGTTTTTCCACGCGAAAATTCCGCCACAAAAGCGAGGTTGAGACGGTCATTCTTCAAGGCCTCAGTGGCTTCATAGATGCGAAGTGATATTTCGCTGTCATTGTCCAGATCTTGACTGCTCATCCATTGATTAAACTTCTCTATCGCTGCAATGAGCTCATTTTTCCAATGATTATATGCTTCGACCTGCTGTCTGAATTGATTCTCTGCCATCATGATATTTTTGTTTCGCCGTTAATCTTAATGAGTACATAAAGTATCGGCCAGGATCCGGATGACTTTAGTCTGTAAGCGACTGTTTTTAATGATAATTAATGCAGAATTCCGGGTAAACTGTTGTTATTGCTTGAAAAATTATCAGAATGTGAAATCAACTAAAGCGTTTGAAACTAGAGCTTGGTCACAATTTGAAGGTCTCCGGGATCTTTTGCGGGCGTGTGATGCGGACTTTTTTTCGCTTGCTGTTCTCTCCGCTGATAAGTTTAACGCGGCTCGGTGGCAGCTTGAAACACTGCGCCAGAAAACGCAGCAAGTGGCGATTGGCCTTGCCATCAATGGGCGCGGCAGTAATGCGTATTTTTATGCGGTCTTCATGTAGCCCGAGCACCTCATCCTTGCTGGCACGCGTTTGAATAATGAGCGCCAGGATCAGGTCCTCACCCACTGGCTGGATCGCCGCTTGCTCAAATGTCAAACAAACAGGCCTAGCAGACCTCGTTCCAGGTGTGGAATGGCCATGATGATCAGGTTAAGCAGTAGCAAGGCGACCAGCGGTGACAGATCCATGCCCGATACCGGTTTAACATAACGTTGTATGGGTCGCATGATGGGTGTAGTCAATTGAGTAATCAGGTTGAGCATCGGGTTATATCCGCCAGGGGCGATCCAGCTGGCAACGGCAGATATAATAATGGCAAATATAAAAACGTAAAGCAGCAGGCTGATCAGACCGGTAATACTAACGATGAGTATCACTAGCAAGTGAATGGGAATACCGCTCAAGCTGGAGGTCAGCAATGTTTCTATAAATTTAAGTAGCAGCATCAGCACGATAGCAGCCATATCGATGCCACCCATGCCGGGTATAAAACGTCTGAAAGGTTTTAGCATGGGAGTGCTGATCTTGACTATAAATTGAGATATCGGGTTATAAAAGTCAGCACGTGTCCACTGCAACAGAAAGCGCAGCATGACGATCAGGATAACAAAGCCAAAGATAACATCAATGAGAAAGATACCGGCTTCGGAAAAATAGTTGTTCATGATTGTTGTCCGTATAATTTCGCCAGTTCCCTGGAGCGTTCGCTGGCACCGGCCAATGCCTGCTTGAAGGCTTGCTTGAGGCCGGCTTCATCCAGTATCGACAGGGCGCGTTCTGTAGTGCCACCGGGTGAAGTGACTTTGTGGCGTAAGTCTTGCGGATTATCAGTGCTTTCCAGCGCCATTTTGGCGGCACCAAATGCGGTTTGCAGAGTCAGCAATCGCGCGCTTTCCTCACTTAGGCCCAGGTCAATGCCAGCCTGCTCCATGGCTTCCATGACATAGAAAAAATAGGCAGGGCCGCTACCTGAAACAGCCGTAACGGCATTCATTTGTTCTTCTTTATCCAGCCATAAGGTGAGCCCAACTGCGCGCATGATGGTTTCTGCCTGATCTCTGTGTTTGGCATTGACACCGGGATCGGCATACAGGGCGGTAGCGCCGCATTGTAACAGGGCTGGCGTATTAGGCATGCTACGCACCAGTGTCGTGTAACCACCACACCAGCGTGACAGGTCTGACAGGCTAATGCCGGCAGCAATAGTGATAACCAGGGGCTGCTTGTCGGCGATGGATGCGGCCAGTGGGCTGATCACATCGGCCATCATTTGTGGCTTTACCGCCAGTAGCAAAACATCAGCGGCCTTAACAGTGGTCATGTTGTCGGCATGTGTCTGGATAGAAAACAGCTTGCCAAGATGCTCGCGTCGGACTTGATCCGGGTCTGAAACATGGATGTTGCTAGCAGGCCAACCATCGGCAATCAGGCCGCCGATCAGGCTGGCTGCCATATTGCCACCACCAATGAAGCCGATTTGTATTTTGCTCATATTGTCTTCCTGTTTGTTACTGCCAGAAGTATATATTACTCGCTGAAGTGAGCAGGGGGAAGCTGTAGTCATTTCTATCCCCTCAAAAACAATACTTGCCTGGGCCTTTTGCTGTTAGGTTTTGGTGTTGATTCTACTGCCGAATATGGCAGTGCCTACCCTGACTATGGTGGCGCCTTCGGCAATGGCCGCGCGCATATCATTACTCATGCCCATGGACAGGGTATCCATACCGTAACCCTGTTGGTTAAGTTTTTCCATGGCCAGTCGCAGCTGACGAAATGGTTGTCGTTGTTGCTCAAAGTGGTTGCTGGCAACAGGGAGTGTCATCAGACCGCGGAGTTTCAGTGCGGGTAATACGGACATTGATTGTACCAGTGTCTCGAGTTCATCAAAGCGGCAGCCGGATTTACTGCCCTCGCCACTACTATTGACCTGTATCAGGACCTGTAATGGGGATTTTTCGGCTGGTCGCTGATCATTCAGACGCTGGGCAATTTTTAATCGGTCTATGCTGTGAACCCAGTCGAATTGTTCGGCTATTGCCCGGGTTTTGTTCGATTGTATCGGACCGATAAAATGCCATTCGATCGCCTTTGACTGCAGTGCGGCAATTTTATCCAGTGCCTCTTGCAGGTAACTTTCGCCAAACATTCTCTGGCCCTGTTGCCAGGCTAGCAACAGCTCTTCAGGTGGACGTGTTTTACTGGCAGCCAATAGCTGCACTGAGCCCGGTGGGCGGTCAAATTCCTGTTCATAAAGAGAAATTTCTCTATAAACCTGTTGCAGTCTATGGCTTATTTCTGGCATGGTATCAATCGGTTGGGTCGGTAATTCGATTCTATTACTAGATTTTCGCAGTTTTTGAAAAATATAGCTAAAGATTTTGTCCTGAAAATCCGATATGGATCAGGGATATATAAATTTGGGAGAACAACATGGATATAGCGGAACTGCTTGCCTTTTCAGTCAAAAATAATGCATCAGACTTGCATTTATCAGCAGGCTTGCCTCCGATGATTCGTGTGGATGGTGATATACGACGTATCAACGTACCCGCACTGGATCATAAAACCGTACATGGTCTCATCTATGACATCATGAACGATAAGCAGCGTAAGGATTATGAAGAATTTCTGGAAACAGACTTCTCATTCGAAATACCGGGACTGGCCCGTTTTCGTGTCAATGTCTTTAATCAGAACCGTGGTTCCGGCGCTGTTTTTCGTACCATTCCATCGAATATTCTTTCCCTGGAAGACCTCGGTTGTCCGAAAATCTTTGAAACCATTTCCGACAATCAACGTGGTCTGGTGTTGGTGACCGGGCCTACCGGCTCCGGAAAATCGACCACCTTGGCAGCCATGATCAATTATCTGAATGAAAATGATTTTGCTCATATCCTGACTATTGAAGACCCGATTGAATTTGTGCATCAAAGTAAAAAGTGCCTGATTAATCAACGTGAGGTGCATCGCGATACCCTGGGTTTTAGCGAATCCTTGCGTTCTGCACTGCGTGAAGACCCGGATATTATACTGGTGGGTGAAATGCGTGACCTGGAGACCATCCGCCTGGCATTAACAGCTGCAGAAACCGGGCATCTGGTGTTTGGTACCTTGCATACCAGTTCCGCCGCCAAGACCGTTGACCGTATTATTGATGTGTTTCCGGCGGGAGAAAAAGACATGGTGCGTTCAATGCTGTCTGAGTCTCTACGCGCGGTTATTTCCCAGACCTTGATGAAAAAAATTGGTGGTGGCAGAACCGCAGCCTGGGAAATCATGATCGGTAACCCGGCGATCCGCAATCTTATTCGCGAAGACAAGATCGCACAAATGTATTCAGCTATTCAGACCGGGCAGGGTATTGGTATGCAAACACTGGATCAGCATTTGCAAGATCTGGTGGCCAAAGGCATGGTCAGCAAGCAGGATGCGCAGATCAAGGCCATGAACAAGGATACTTTTCACTAGGTCATGTCATTGAATTTAATGACTGTTGCAGGCTGATAGATAGATTGGCATGGATGATTTTCATTGCAGGAAGGCATACAATCAAAGAGGAAATGTCCAGGCATAATTAATATAAGATATTGCTTAAATGGAATTCTTTCGAATCGACAACTATATTTAACTCAGTGATAAATACCACGAGGGGGTCTCTTGGCCGAACGTAAGCTCGATTTTACAGCTTTACTAAAATTGATGGTGACTAAAAAGGCATCTGATCTTTTTATTACTGCCGGCATGCCAGCATCCATCAAGGTGAATGGACGTATTGCCCCGGTCTCGCAGGCAACACTAACCCCAGAGCAGGCGCGTGATGTGGTCTGCAGCATTATGTCAGAGCCGCAACGCCAGGAATTTGAAGAGACACATGAGTGTAATTTTGCGATTAGCGCTACTGGTGTCGGCCGTTTTCGTGTCAGTGCCTTTATCCAGCGCAATTTTGCCGGCATGGTGCTGAGAAGAATTGAGACCACTATCCCTTCCATCGAAGAGTTGAAACTGCCGCCGATCATCAAGAATCTGAGCATGGTGAAACGTGGTCTGATTATTTTTGTCGGCGCGACGGGTACGGGTAAATCCTCTTCCATGGCTTCCATGATCAGTTATCGCAACCAGAACAGTACTGGCCATATTATTACTGTTGAAGACCCGATTGAATTTATACACCAGCATGGCGGCTGTATTGTTACCCAGCGTGAAGTCGGTATTGATACCGATAGCTATGAAGTCGCCCTGAAAAACACGCTGCGACAAGCGCCGGATGTTATCCTCATCGGCGAAGTTCGTAGCCGTGAAACCATGGAGCATGCCATTGCTTTTGCTGAAACAGGCCATTTGGTTATCTCTACCTTGCATGCTAACAACGCCAATCAGGCGTTGGACCGAATTGTCAACTTTTTCCCTGATGATCGTCGTGATCAGCTGTTTATGGATTTGTCCATGAACCTGAAAGCGATGCTGGCACAGCAGTTAATTCCTACTCCGGACGGCAAGGGCCGGCGGGTAGCGATGGAAGTGTTAATCAATACACCGCTGGTTTCTGATATGATCCGCAAGGCTGAGGTGCACAAAATCAAGGAAGTCATGAAGAAGTCAGGCCAGCATGGTATGAAGACCTTCGATCAGGATTTATATGATTTATATATGAGCGGTGATATTACTTATGAAGATGCCGTCCATCATGCGGATTCTGCCAATGAAGTGCGTTTGATGATCAAATTGGGTAAAGGCAACCCTGAGCGCTTTGCGCAATCTATGGATGGCGTTTCATTGATGGTGGATGAGGAATGAATTCAGATACAAGTTAAAAGATTCAAGATACAAGTAAAGGAAGCGGGCGTAGCCCGCTTTTTTATTGGCGTTGGGAAATCAATACTTGTATACAGTTGTGATCGAAGCCTGCCCTTGTATCTTTAAACTTTTCCCTTTGCTCTGATCCTAAAATACACTGGCAGCATCAAATACGGGTCCATCTACACAAACTCTTTTCATGGCCGGGCCGTCGGCTGTTTTAACCTCGACCACACAGCCTGCACAGCCACCGACTGCGCAGGCCATGTATTCTTCCAGAGACACCTGGCAAGGTAAATGAAATTCCCGCGCCAGTTTTGCCACGGCCTCAAGCATGGGGTGAGGCCCGCAGGAAAATATTTCTACTTGTTGTCGCTCATCTTCTTGCAGATTTTCCAGCCACTGGCGCGCAAGATCGGTGACATAACCTTGATGACAGCCTGCGTAGCCTTGCAAACTGGCGAGGCGGCTGGGTATATTCCAGTCGTCAAGCAAAGGCATGCAGGCAGTGACGGCATCGTCGATGCCAGCGACCTTGCTGGTCGAAGCTTTAAGCTCGAAGGGAAAGGGTATCTCCGAACCCATTAATACCAGTGGTTGATAGGCGCCTGCGATGGCTCGTAGGCTGTCAGCAAGAAAAATCATTGGTGGTATACCGACGCCACCACCAATAAGCAATGGGCGTGAGCGCGCCAGGTGGGAGCTAAAAGGCTTGCCAATCGGGGCTAGCACGCTGATGCGTTCTCCGCTCTTGCGCGTCGCCAGTAAGCGCGTGCCTTCGCCTTCAATTTTATAGAGAAAATCTACCCAGCCAGCAGTTTTTGATACACGCATGATAGAGATGGGCCGGCGCATGGGAAGCTGTGGATCACACTGAATATGGGCAAAACTGCCGGGTAGTGCATGCTCTGCACATTGCGGTGCCTTGACGCGCAAGATGAATTGTCCGGCAGCAAAAGCCTGATGAGAGAGGATTTCGGCATCCTCAAGAAAAATGGTATTGCGATGGGCTTTTTTCATTTATTTAACTGGCTCAAACAGAAGTGGCTGCAATGTGTATCAGGGATTCAGTCAAGAGTATAAACCAGCCTGCCTTTGAATACTGTATGTGTGACGCGGCCCTTGAATTCCCAGCCGATAAACGGTGTATTAAGACCCTGACTCTGAATGGAACGCTCATCAAGCTGCCAGATTCTTTCTGCATCGATGATGCAGATGTCGGCCTGACTTCCAGGCGTTAATGTGCCCGCGTTGATATTGAGCAGGCTGGCCGGGCCACTGGTAATGCGGCGTATGGATTCCGATAGCGGCATGTTGTCTTCATCATGCAGGCGCAGTGTCAGGGGCAGCAGGGTCTCCAGCGCCGAGATACCCGCCTGGGTGGAGCAAAAAGGAGCGAGCTTGGCATCAGCTTCATGCGGCTGATGGTCAGAACAAATGGCCTGTATGACATTTTGCCTGACGCCTTCTCTTAATCCTTCTTTATCGCGCTGGGTGCGCAATGGCGGAATCACATGACATTGGCTGTTATAGTCGTTGACATCCATTTCGGTGAGGTGTAATTGGTGGGCGCAAACATCGGCACTAACTGGCAAGCCATCGTATTGCGCTCTGGCTATCATGCGCACTGCAGGTGCTGTCGACAGGCGCGTAAAATGCGCTTTTACTCCAAGCAATTCTATCAGGGCCAGATCTCTGGCAACGGCAGCGGTTTCAGCCGCGACCGGAACACCGGGTAGGCCAAGTAGAGTGGATACCTTGCCCTCGTGGGCGCAACCATTCTGGCTGAGCCATGCATCCACTGGATTAATAAATACCGTTAGCTGATGGGTTTGTGCATATTCCATCGCTAATCGCTGGATCTGTGTGTTGGCAATAGGGCTGACGTTGGCGACGGCCGGGCAACCGGCTTTTTTCAATGCGGCCATTTCACTGAGTTGGGTGCTGTTCAGTCCTTGTGTGAGCGCGGCAATCGGTATGACGTTGGCATAGCCTGCCTGTTCAGCACGATTCTGGATCATTTCAGCGACTGCAGGCGTATCGATGATGGGCTGGGTATCGGGCGGGCAACAGAGTGTGGTAATGCCAGCGGCTGCTGCAGCTCGGGTTTCGGAATAGATGGTGGCCTTGTATTCCAGGCCGGGTTCACGCAGGCGCGCGCAAAGATCAACCAGTCCAGGAATGACCCAGGACCCCTGTGCGTTAATCTCTACGTCGGCATCGAATTGATCCAGTTCAGCGGCCACCGCAATGATTTTTTCGTCGGCAATGAACACATCCAGTATGGCATCGATACCATTGGCCGGATCAATGACTCTGCCGCCCCTGATCCTGGTTCTCATGCCTGTTCCTCTGACTCTTTATTGCCGCTGTGCATGGCCATGGACATGATAGCCATGCGTACAGCAATGCCGTAAGAGACTTGTTGCAGAATAACCGAGCGCGAACCATCAGCTACCTGTGAGTCCATTTCGACACCCCGATTGATTGGACCGGGATGCATGACAATGGCATCGGGTTTGGCGATCGCCAGGCGTTCTTCAGTGAGACCATAGAGCTGGAAATATTCATGCGCGCTGGGTAGCAAAGCCCCTTGCATGCGTTCATTTTGCAGACGTAGCATGATAATCACATCGGCGTCCTTGATGCCCGATTGCAAATGATGATGTACCTGTACACCAAGGGAGCCGATTTCCGCCGGTATCAAGGTGCGTGGAGCGACCACCCTTATTTCACCTGCACCGAGTGCATTCAGTGCCATTATTTGTGAGCGTGCCACGCGCGAATGCAGGATGTCGCCGACAATAACTACGCAAAGGTCCTGGAACGCCTTTTTATGCCGGCGAATGGTGAACATGTCCAGCATGGCCTGGGTTGGATGAGCATGGCGACCATCACCGGCATTGATGACGCTGATATGAGGCTGGCTGTGTGTAGCGATAAAATGTGCGGCGCCACTATCGTTATGGCGCACCACAAACATATCACTATGCATCGCTTCGAGGTTACGTAAGGTATCCAGCAGGGTTTCGCCCTTGGTGGTGGCTGAGGCACTGATATTGATATTGAGTACATCCGCCGACAGGCGCTTGGCAGCCAGTTCAAAGGTGGTGCGGGTGCGGGTACTGGGTTCGAAAAACAGATTAACAATGGTTTTACCGCGTAGTAGCGGGACTTTCTTGATGGATTGCTCGGTGACTCCGGCAAATGATTCTGCAGTATCCAGAATATCAGTAATGATGTCACGGCTCAGTCCGTTGATGGAGAGAAAGTGGCGTAAGCGTCCGTTTTCGTCAACCTGCAGGTTCATGAGATCTCTGTTATATGGATTTGCAGTATTGTATTAGTTTTCTGGCCTGTTGTTTAGTTATTTTTTTAAAAAATGCAATTTTAAGTCTAAGCGTCTGCCTTTGCTTGAGAATTGACTCCTTGCTGGATAACCAGTTGCAAGGGTTCAGGGCCGACCAGTTTTACATGTTCATTTGCTTCCAGATCCAGCTGCTTGCCGACAACACTGGCCGCAATCGGTAGTTCACGGCCACTGCGTTCCACCAGTACAGCGAGAAATATGGATGCCGGGCGTCCATAGTCGAAAAGTTCATTCATGGCGGCGCGAATGGTTCGACCCGTATGCAAGACATCATCTACCAGAATAATATGCTGATCATCGATGCTGAAGGGCAGACTGGTGGGCTTCACCTGTGGGTTCATGCCAATGCGGGTAAAATCATCCCGATAAAAGGAAATATCCAGTACGCCCAATTCCTGCTGGATAGCCAATTGCTGGTGCAGTTTTTTCGCAATCCATACCCCACCACTATGAATACCGATCATCACCGGGTTAGTGATCTGGCGTTGTGCCAGCAAATCCTTCAGCTCCTGGGCTATTTCTTTAACGAGATTCTCGACCTCATTCTGATCGGTCATGCCTTTGATGCTCCTGTTGCTGTATCCAGCTTTGCAGAATAATCTGCGCGGCCATTTTATCGATATCACCCTTGCGTGTTTTCTTTCGCTGTCCGGCTGCCCGTTGGCGACTGATTTCATTTTCCGCCTCACGCGAGCTCAGGCGTTCATCCATTTCGTACACAGGCAGATGAAATCGCCCATGTAACTGACGGCCGAATTGTTTTGCAGCATCGGTCATGTCCTGTGTTTTACCATCCAGATGGTAAGGCACCCCGATAACGAGTGCATCCGGTTTCCATTCCTCAAGCAATTTCTCAATCGCGATCCAGTCCGGTTTTTGTTGAATATTAGTCAGAGTTTTCAATGCCTGCGCCGTGCCAGTCAACTCCTGGCCCACGGCAACGCCAATGCGTCTCAAGCCAAAATCAAACCCCAGAAAACAACGAGACATAACCGTGTCCAGGCTGTTTATTGTATCTTGTATTTTGCACCTTGTATCTGCCCTCAAGCATGACCGGCATCTCCTGATAACAGGTTGAGATCAACGCCAAGCGCTTGTGCAGCTCGCATCCAGCGTTTTTCAGCGGGTTCTTCAAAGATAACAGATAAATCAGCCGGTCCACTTAGCCAGGTATTTCCGGCCAGTTCCGCTTCCAGTTGGCCGGCACCCCAGCCAGCATAGCCCAGGGTGATCAGGTATTGAGCAGGGCCATTACCTTCAGCGATTTCGATGAGGATATCTTTTGATGTCGTAATCGCTAACTGGTCCGAGACGACCACACTTGATTCCCATAATGTGGCTGGCCGGTGTAATACAAAACCACGTTCTTCCTGTACCGGACCGCCATAGAAAACAGCAACATTTTCAATCGCTTTGTCCTTGACCTCAATATCCATTTGTTGCAAAACTTCGCTCAGATTCAGGTCCATTGGCCGGTTAATAATCAAGCCCATTGCGCCTTCCAGGTTATGCTCA
The DNA here is from genome assembly GCA_963807455.1 of uncultured Gammaproteobacteria bacterium. Lineage (GTDB taxonomy): Bacteria > Pseudomonadota > Gammaproteobacteria > JAADHQ01 > JAADHQ01 > JAADHQ01. The sequence goes on from CAWECS010000016.1 coordinate 33,403, forward strand.
CAAATATAGGTGGCAGTATGATGAAAATTAGGGTCTGCCAGTTGCGGCATGGCGATTAGAAACTGGTTGGAGAGGTTAGTTGTTTGCTGCATAGGCTAAGTTTATCTACTGTAGAGTTTGTTGTTGACGGTAAATGACAAGGTTCTGATGATTCTCAGTTCCTTACGGTCTTCCAGCACCTCGGGTGGTACTTGTGAAAATGGTGATGACATTTTAACGATAGCGATGGCTGACTTGTCCAGCACCTTATGCCCAGATGATTTCAGGATATTGATGCTGACCAGAGAGCCATCCGGTCTTAGTGTTACTTCCATCATCAACATGCCGGAGAGGTTTTTTCGGCGCGCTTCATACGGGTAATTCATTTCACCGATTTCCCTGACCTTGCGTGCCCATGATGCCAGGTAGGCAGCGTCCACAGCACGTCGGGTGTTGGCATACAGGTATTTAGAGTCAGGCAGTTTTGAGTAGGCTTGCCAGCTGGCATCGTTTTGTGCACTTAAACGCGCTATTTCCTTGCTACGTCTTACCAGTTCCTGGGTGGAAACCTTGCCTACTTTTATTTTCTTGGGTTCCTTGTTTTTGGCGATCACTTTTTTTTCAGCTTGTTTCGCTGTTAGCACCTTAACATTGGCTTTCTTGGGCTGTCTTTTTTTTACAGCAGTGGCATTCTGGTCAGCCTGTCCGCTGGTTACTTCAGGACTGGGTTTGCTCTGCACAGCCTGGTGGCGGACTTTTTGTTGCGTATTACCTCCACCTTCCTGGTTGGCCTGGGCCAGATAATCGGCTTTTTCGTTTTTCTTGTCAGACTTGTGTTGCACCAGAGTGATATCCATGGTGATGGCGCTTTCCGGTTTGATAGCATCTTCAGATGAAAAGCTGATGCCGAGAATTACCAAGGCATGCAGGGTAATAGCTAAAAACAGCGTCAGTCCCAGGCGGTCGTTGTGAGAAATAACAATTTTAGGGGCAGTCTGGCTCATGCTTACTCTGTGTTTGTGCTGGTTAACAAGGGTTGGCTAATGAATATTTTAGACTGATTGTTATTTAAATGCGTACGCTTTTGCATGGCCGGGTTCATGTGTATATTACCCTCTGCGTCAACCAGCAGCACATAGGATATGCCCATCGAGCGCGCTATACGTATCCAGTCTTTCGGCCCGGCGACGAACAGAGCGGTTGCAGCAGCATCTGCGAGAGCCGCATCTTCATGAATGACAGTCACCGACTGTGAGCCTGTAGCCGGGTAGCCGCTGCGTGGGTCGATAATGTGGTGATAGCGCTTGCCTTCATATTCAAAATAGCGTTCATAGTCACCTGAAGTAAAAACACTTTCGTGACCTTCAACGTCTACATAGGCGAGTACCTCGTCAGCTATACGAGGATGTTTAATGCCAATGCGCCAGGGACGCTGACCGTGTCGGCCGATAACCTTGAGATCCCCGCCGGCATTAATGACGGCATTTTTAATACCGGTCTTATGCAGCGCTTCCATCGCGCGATTGATGCCGTAGCCTTTGGCAAAACCGCCCAGATCGACCAGTACATTCGGGTTTTTGCTTCTGAGGCTGATGTCACGGGTTTCCAGATCATCCATGCGTGGATGCATCGCCAACAGCCTCTTGATGGATACATCGCTTGGCGGTAAACCGGTCTCATGCTCGGCTTGTTTGAATCCCCACAGACTGATCAGTTTACCAATGGCTGGATTAAACAGGTGCTCGCTACTGATGGCCATTGTTTTTGCTTTCATCAGCAACGGGCGCACGGAGGGTGCATCTGAAAACCATTCAGTGGTAGTAAACAGTTTGTTGTCCCGACTCAGGGCACTACGTTGCCATGGATGCCAGGTGTTATGCATATAGAGAAAATCGGCTTCAAGTTGTTCAAAAGCCTGCTCGGCAGTGATTTCATCAACACCATGGATGGAGACATCGATGATAGTACCGAAACTGAAAATACTATGATGATAGGTCTTTTGTTCTTTCTCAGGCGACTTGTTGCATGCGATGGATGCAATAATCAACATGCTCATGAGAATTAAAATGTATTTTTTTGCAAACATAGGTAACAATTATTCTTCAAGTCTTTGTTCAATTGCATCCATTAGCAGTGCACCAATATTCAAATCATAGAGTTTGTCGAGCTCCCTGATGCAGGTGGGGCTGGTGACATTGATTTCGGTCAGATAATCACCAATCACGTCTATACCGACGAACAGCAGGCCCATATCTTTCAAAGTGGGTGCCAGTTGTGCACATATCCAGTAGTCACGTTCAGAAAGGGCCAGTCCCTCGCCACGCCCGCCGGCAGCAAGATTGCCGCGCGTTTCGCCCTTGGCCGGTATTCTGGCCAATGCATAAGGAACGGGTTCGCCATCAACCAGTAATATGCGTTTGTCTCCCTTGTCTATTTCTGCAATGAATTTCTGCGCCATACAATATTGACTGCCATTGCTGGTCAGGGTTTCAATAATAACATTGATATTCGCATCGTTGTTGCGTACGCGAAATATTGACACCCCGCCCATGCCACCCAGAGGCTTGAGGATGATGTCTTTATAGGTCTGCAGGAATGATTTGATTTGTTGCGCATCACGACTGACCAGCGAAGGCGCGCAACACTGGGGAAACCAGGCGGTAAACAATTTTTCATTGGCCTCGCGTAAACTATCAGGGCGGTTGACGACCAGACTGCCAAGTTCATGGGCACGTTGTAGAATATAGCTAGCGTAGATATATTCCATGTCAAAAGGAGGGTCTTTGCGCATGAGGATAACATCCAGCTCCTGCATGGGTATTAAGCCTGGTTCGCCCAATTGATACCAGGATTCGTTATTATCCTCGACCGACAGTGGCCTGGTATTGGCATGCGGTATGCCATCGATAAGGGATAAATCCGACATCAGCATGTAATGAATCTGCCAGTCCCGTGCCTGTGCTTGCAGCAGCATGGCAAATGTACTGTCTTTAATAATGTTAATGGACCCGATTGGGTCCATGACGACACCTATTTTGATACTCATAATGACCCTGAAAACGGCTAATTATAGGTTTATTTGCACTCTCGTACAGTGATTACAGCAACAGCCTCGCAGTTCTGTCAGGTTTTGGCAAGTAGCATGTCTTGCGCTAAACTGAAAGCGATAATGTTTGACAAACGCTCAGATGCACGCAAAATAAAAATAATACAATTTTCTTAAAGTTTTTAAACCGATCACCCGATACAGCATTGAGTCAGATGTTAAACGTAGTCACGGCCAGTTAAAATATTAGTTTATTAACAGTCACTTATTGTTTTTTGCTATCATCTGGCTAAGTTATCGAAAAAGTAGGAATATTTAGTATTTTTATAGCCTTCGAGTAGATTGTTTATGGATTATCGTCATAGATTGTGTTAAATAATTCAAATGATTTACATTTTCTGTTTTAAGTCGTTAAATGGCATTAACAGGGAGGCGAGCGCAAGTGTTGGATGGTATGGGGGATGCAGTGGCAAGTGAGCAACAATCTGGAGTCGGTAGCATGAAAGTCATGGTCATTGACGATAGTAAAACTATTCGACGTACTGCGGAAACCTTGTTGAAAAAAGAAGGTTTTACTGTAGTGACGGCAACTGATGGTTTTGAGGCGCTATCAAAAATTACTGATCAGGAGCCTGATATTATTTTCGTTGACATAATGATGCCTCGACTGGATGGTTATCAGACCTGCGCACTGATTAAGCACAATCAGGTTTTCAGAAATACTCCAGTGGTGATGTTATCCAGCAAAGATGGCCTGTTTGACAAGGCGCGCGGAAGAATTGTGGGTTCGGATCAGTATTTGACCAAGCCCTTTACTAAAGAAGAATTATTGAGTGCAATCAAGCGACATGTAAAAAAGGCAAGCTAGTCCGAGGGAGCCCGTCTGATGTCATGGATGTTTGTACTCAAAAACGAATTGAATAAATCAAATTGCAAGAAGGTAAATTGAATGGCTAGTATTCTCATCATCGATGATTCTCCTACAGAAATTCACGTACTGAAAACCATGCTGGAAAAAAACGGTTTTACGGCCCTTACAGCTTCCAGTGGTGAAGAAGGTATCGCTGCGGCAAAATCGGAAAGACCGGATCTGGTACTGATGGATGTGGTTATGCCGGGCATGAATGGCTTTCAGGCGACGCGTGCACTGACAAGGGATAAGGAAACAGCAGACATTCCTATCATAATAGTAACGACTAAGGATCAGGAAACCGATCGGGTTTGGGGGCTTCGTCAAGGTGCAAAAGATTATGTCACCAAGCCAGCTAATGAATCGGATTTAATTGGTAAAATTAACCAAGCCTTAGGAAATTAACAGGCCAGTATAATAAATGCTAAGCAAAAAAAAATTTTCACATCCTATTCTGCTTCTGCAAGACATTGAGAAAAGAAGCCGCGCCAATGCACGCGGATTGCCGCAGCAAAAAGCCGTTAAGGATGAATGGAGTGGCATCGGGTTCAGGGTGAATGATTTGATGATGGTGGCTCCTCTGGGTCATGTTGTGGAAATTCTGACCTTCCCGGAATTATCGAGAGTACCTGGTGCAAAGTCATGGGTTTTAGGTATAGCCAATATTCGCGGTAATCTTTTGCCAATTATGGACATGAAGAATTATTTATTTGACAGTCAAACTGCAGTCAGAAAAAAATCACGCGTACTGGTGCTAAATCATCGCGGCGTATTTTCAGGTTTGCTGGTTGATGAAGTCATGGGTATGCGGCGTTTTTTTGCTGAGACACGTACAGTGACACCGGCGGACACTGACACGTCTGTTAAACCTTATATAGAACACATATACAAGCAAAATAATGAACAATGGATGGTTTTCAGTATGCATAAACTTGCTGAAAGTCCTCTGTTTTTGCAAGTGGCCAGTTAATCGACCACTTGTTGTTTTTTTTAAATTAAATTTCTAATAAATAAAATATTTAGATTTAGGCCTTTGTCAGGAGACAAAAATGAGTAACTTGAATGCCAATAAAATGCTGGGTTTTGAGAGACAATACAGGATTATCCTTATATTCCTCATACTCGCAATCGTCGTTATGGGTGTTATCTTTTTTATGGTGGGTATACAGACCAAGCATGATAAAGAGTATTTCCGTCTGGCTGGTGAGCAACGCATATTATCACAAAGTATTGCCAAGTATGCTCTTGAAGCTGCGGTTGGTAAGGAAGAGGCGGCAGAAAATTTGCAGCAATACAGGGATGAGTTCCAGTCAAATGTTGATTTGCTCAAGCAGGGTGATGAGGATTTGCCGGCAGTGTCGGATGATCTTCGTCCCCAGCTACAAAAGGTAGAAGAGAACTGGCTGGCCTTCCGCGAGAATATCGACACCATACTTAAAGGTAAGTCCAGTATCAGTTCGGTTCGTGATAGTGCCAATGCGATTAACGAACAAATGCCACGTTTGCTGGCTGATTCAGACCAGATCGTTAGTATTCTGGTTGAGAGTGGAGCACCATCAGCACAAATATATAAAGCCAGTGTTCAGCTCATGTTAAATCAACGTATTGCCAATAACGTCACCAAGGTATTGGTAGGTGGTGATGGTACGGTAACAGCGGCCGACCGACTGGGTCGAGACGCAACTATATTCAAGGGTGTTGTTCGCGGTATGCTCGAGGGAGACAGGGACCAGGGTATTGTCCAGGTGCGTGATCCTGATGCCAAATCCATCCTGCAGGATGTTGCGACTTCTTTTGCAAAGGTCAGTGGAATGGTCGGCAGTATTCTTGATGAATCACCCGCACTGTTTGAAGTGCAGGATGCAGCCACAGGCATTATAGAACTTTCCGATGCGCTGATCGATGCCAGTACCAAACTCGGTGAGGATTTTGCTGCTGCTGCGGATAGCCGCGCACTGAATCCGACACTGGCGTTCGCGTTCGGTGGTCTGGCACTGTTACTGCTGATTTATCTTGGTAGACGACTGGTGCAAGACTCCAATCTTCGTACCCGTCAGGCAGAAGACACGCAGTTGCGTTCACAGGAAGCCATTCTGCGCTTGCTGGATGAAATCCAGGGTCTGTCTGAAGGTGACCTGACATCCTATGCGGTGGTTACCGAAGATATGACCGGTGCAATTGCTGATGCGTTTAACAGCTCCATCGATGAGTTACGACAACTGGTTACCACGATTAACGAAACGTCGGTTCAGGTATCTTCAGCCGCACAGGAAACACAGGCCACGGCCATGCATCTTGCGGAAGCCAGTGACCATCAGGCACAACAGATTACGGCGGCAAGTTCAGCTATCAATGAAATGGCTGTTTCTATTCAGGAAGTATCAAGCAACTCTGAAGAAACCTCAAAAATGGCACAGCAGTCGGTTGAAATGGCCAACAAGGGTGGTGATGCGGTGCGACGTACTATCCAGGGTATGGATGGTATTCGTGAGCAGATACAGGAAACATCGAAACGTATCAAACGTTTGGGTGAAAGCTCACAGGAGATCGGTGATATCGTTGAGTTGATTACCGATATCGCTGACCAGACCAATATTCTGTCATTGAATGCGGCCATACAGGCGGCGATGGCCGGTGAAGCCGGACGTGGTTTCGCCGTGGTAGCGGATGAAGTACAACGACTGGCGGAACGTTCAACTGATGCCACCAAACAAATTGAAGCCCTGGTGAAAACGATCCAGACGGATACCAATGAAGCGGTTATCTCAATGGAGCAAAGTACTGCCGGTGTGGTAAGTGGAGCCAAGCTATCGGAAGATGCTGGTGAGGCACTGGTAGAAATTGAATCTGTGTCCAATCGACTGGCTGATTTTATTCATTCCATCACTGAGAGTGCGGGGCAACAGTCGAATGCGGCAGCAAATATTTCAGACACCATGAATGTTATACAGGAAATTACCACGCAGACATCGGCAGGTACAAACGAGACGGCCGCGTCGATTGGTAATCTTGCAGAATTGGCCAATGATCTACGCCAGTCTGTTTCTGGATTCAAGTTGCCTGAAGATTAAAACGAAAGGAATCACACTTGAAGTCTGTGCAGAACAATATGCCTGAAACTCGGCTCCTGGATCCATTGCCAGATATGGATAATGAGCAATTTCAGCAATGGGTCAAATTGCTGGAAGAGCGCACGGGTACGACATTGCCGCCGGAAAGGAAATCCTTTCTGATCACCAATCTCGGTTTGCGAATGCGGGAAATCGACTGTCTTACCTACCAGGACTACTTTAATATAATTTCCGCAGGCGTGAATGGCCTCAAGGAGTGGAACACACTGGTCGATCGTCTGACCGTTCATGAAACCCGCTTTTTCAGACACCCGCTTTCTCTAGAGCTAGTGGAGGACTACGTACACAGTAAACCCGTTGATGCGATAACGGGCAATATCTCCGTACAGGCCTGGAGTGTCGCCTGTTCAACTGGCGAGGAAGCCTACACGTTAGCTATGGTGATAGACCAGACCTTCAAGGCAAGAGGTGCGCCGGGTTATTTTGGTATTACAGCAACAGATATTAGTCCTGCTTCATTATTAACCGGGCGTAAGGGTATCTATACTGAACGCAGAATGAAGAATCTGGATCCGGCGTTACGTAACGAGTATTTCGTACCAATGGAAAAGAATAAATTTCAGGTCAGTGATTATTTACAGAAAAGAATTTGTTTTGCGCGCATGAATGTACTGGATATCGTCAATGAACCTGTCGGTAAGATGGATATTATTTATTGCCAGAATTTGCTGATTTATTTTGACCGGTCTTCGAGAAATGCGATCGTGAAAAATATGGTAAGGCATTTATTACCAGACGGATTGTTAATACTGGGTTCTGGTGAGCTATTAAATATGGATCATGGCGAATTGGAAAAAATCAATAATCCACGGGTATTGGCTTATCGTCGAGTAAAAAAACTCGATAAGGAATGCAAATAATGGCGATGGACTCAATAATTGACTACAGCACGCTCAACTGGGTCAAGGAAGAAATTGATGAGACCATGAAGCAGGCTCGCCTTGCTCTGGAAGAGTATGTTGAAGACCAGGATGATGCTACTCAACTGCGTTTTTGTCTAACCTATATCCATCAGGTCTACGGCACTTTGCAAATGGTTGAGCTCTATGGTGCTTCGTTATTTGCAGAGGAAATGGAACAACTCATTCAGGCCCTGCTGGATAATGAAGTATCGCAAAAAAATGATGCCTATGAAGTCCTGATGCGGGCGATCCTGCAGTTACCGGATTACCTTGAAAGAATACAAGGCGGGATGAAAGATAATCCCCTGATTCTGATGCCGATAATGAATGACCTGCGCACAGCACGTGGCGCATCATTGTTATCAGAGAGTGCCTTATTTGCTCCCGATCTAAATGAATCAACCAGTATTGATCTCGGTGAATCAATTGAATTTTTTGGTGTTGATCCCAAGGCACTGGCAAAAAAATTACGTCCTTTATTTCAAATTGGCTTGCTGGGCTGGTACCGCGATAAAGGCACTGCCGATAGTCTGAAAAAAATCATCAAGGTGTTGACGCAGCTGGAGCAGGTTTGCAGTCGCAATGAGGTGGTGAGATTATGGTGGGTGGCCAAAGGTATTGCTGAATCTCTGCTCAGACAAGGAGTAGAAGGCAATATTACCCTGAAACTATTGTTGGGGCAGGTTGACCGTGAGATAAAACGACTGATCGATCTGGGTGAGCAGGAATTGTCATCGAAGCCAGCTGAAGAGCTATTGAAAAACCTGCTTTATTATGTCGCCCAGTCCAAACCGGTTACACCTAGAATTCAGGAGATCAAGAAAAAGTACAATCTCTCTATAGCGCTGGCCACTGGCGAAGATGTGGAGTCTGCGAGGGAATCATTAGCTGGACCGAATGCGCAATTGATGGAAACCGTGTCGATTGCCATTTCTGAAGACCTGTCTCGAGTTAAGGATGCGTTGGATCTGCTGTTGCGAAGTGATGAACGTGACCTGAGTACGCTTGAGCCACAGATTGAAATTTTACAGAAAATGGCTGATACACTTGGCATGCTGGGTATGGGTGTGCCACGCAAGGTTATTCAGGAGCAGGTAGGTGTCATCGGCAGTATGATGAATGGCACATTGGAGCCAGATGAATCGCGCTTAATGGAAATAGCCGGGGCTTTGTTGTTTGTTGAATCAAGTCTGGTAGGACTGGTTGAAAGTAGTCATGCAGAGGAAGAGCAAGGTCGTACTCCTGCCGCAGGCGTTAGTACCGACGTTACTTTGGCTACTGGAGAGATGCGACAAATCCAGGATACGGTATTGAAGGAAATTACCGTGGAAATTGCGAAATCTAAAGATGCAATTATAGCGTTCATCGATGCGCCCATGGATTATGATCAATTGAATGTTGTTCCGGGTTTATTTGAAACCACCAAAGGTGGTATGCGCATGATGGGCCTGGATCATGCTGCCAAGCTTGTTGAAGCGGCCAGCGAATACATTACCTCGAATCTGATGACGCGCAAAAATGAACCCTCGCAGCAAGATCTGGATAATATTGCAGATGTCATCTCCAGTATTGAGTATTACCTTGAGGCCGTTCGTGAAAACCGGCCGAATCAGGAAGCTATTCTTAGTGTCACCAGTCAGAGTTTGAAAAATCTTGGTTATACACCGGACTCCGCTATTTCCGATGAGCCGACAAGCAATGAATTCATATTTGATACTGTGGAATCCAGAGTTGATACAAGTACAACTATCGACAATGAAGATGATGCTGAAGCTACGCTGGAATTTGCGCAAGGTATGCCTGAAGGCAGTGATGAGACACATGAGACACATGATACGCTGGAAATACCTGAACCGGTTAGCTTACTGGATATCCCCGCGCCGATAGAAACTCCCGATGAGGTTGAATCGCCGACGGTGATGCCAGTTGAGGAAAATATCGGATTACCTGATGATATTGACGATGATATCCTGGAAATTTTTATTGAAGAGTCTGAAGAGGTTCTGGAGTCCATCAAAGAAAACTTGCCTCTTTGGAAGCAGAATTTTGAAGATCATGATTCACTTTCCAATATTCGTCGTTCTTTTCATACCCTCAAAGGCAGTGGACGATTAGTTGGTGCACTGACAATAGGTGAGTTTGCCTGGTCAATTGAAAGCATGCTGAATCGCATCCTTGATGGAACGCTAGCAGTTACCAATAGTAAACTGGAATTACTCGATGACGTTGTTGCAGCCTTGCCCTCTTTGATAGGTGAGCTTAAGGGAGAAGGTAAATCCAGTATTGACATTGCGGCGCTCATCACCCGCGCAGAAAATGAAGTTCAGGGTGACAAAGTAGCGACAGCGCTCCCTGAAGACGTGCTGATCGAGGATGCCAAGCAGGCTTCGGATCGAGATGAAGATATTAAACAGGAGCAGGCATCGATTATACGTGTCATGGATCCTGTTTTATATGAAATTTTCAGCAAGGAGTCCAAAGGTCATATTAATGTTATTAATGAATTCCTTGGCGCCGTGTCCAACCGTACTGATGAAAATAGCCTGGTTGATGATGCATTAGTCAGAGCACTGCATACATTGCATGGTAGTGCCAGAATGGCGGGCGCCGAAGATATTGCTGAAGTGGCTGGCACGTTCGAAAAATACGCTAAAATACTCCACGAAAATGAAAGCCCTGTGAATGCAGGTAGTCAGTCCTTGATCAAGGAAGGCGTTGTTGTTATCAATGAAATGCTTGAATTGATTAACAAGTCTGGCGAACCTCAGGCAGATATAAATTTGTTGCTGAACAAAGTCACTACGCTCTATAACCATGAATTGCATAAACAGGAAGAACGCTTACAACAGGAACAAGAGCAAACATTGAGCCAGGCTAGTGAAGAGCATATTGAAGAGTCACAAGATGAAGAGTTCGACAGAGAAGTCGTCGAAATATTCATCGAGGAAGGAGCCGAGATTCTTGATTCCAGCGAGGTCATTCTGCAGCGCTTGTCAGAAAACATGCAGGATTCAGAGGCGATCACAGAATTACAACGTGAGTTACATACGCTTAAAGGCGGCGCCCGAATGGCAGGTATCAATGCCATTGGCGATCTTAGCCACGCAGTAGAATCAGTATTGACTGCTGTTGCTGAAGAAGGTTTGCTCGTGACAGAAAATATGGTCAATACTTTACATCGCTCTATAGACTGCCTGATTGTTATGCTGGATATGGCTAAAAAAGATCAGCCCTTGTCTACAGAGCAGAGTCTGATTGCTGAGCTTGAAAGTATCAGGAAAAATGAGCCAGTCAGTACTGAAGCACCGATAGACGAAAGTGTTTATGAAGCGAAAGATACCGAAGAGGAAATGGCTGCTGATCTGCGAGAGGATACTGCTGAGATTATAGATTTCTCTCAAGCCAGAGATGCTCAGCAGGAACAGAGTGTCGATGAACTTGTATCTATCCTTGAGGAGCAGGATGAAGGCGAGGAATTGATCCTCACTGAGATTGTTGATGAAGAAGAGACGGCTCAAGAAGAGCAAGAAGAGCTTGTTGAGCTTGAGGCATTAGAGCTGACTGAGGACATTGAGTCCAGTGAAGATGTTGAGCAGCCAGAAATTGAGTCATTGGAACTGTCGGAGACAACAGATCTTGAAGCTCAGGGTGAAGAAGTTGAAGAACAGCCTGAATCAGCACCAATACCTGAATTGGTGGAATCCAAAGCCGCAGAAATTCCGCCACCTATTCCTGCAGCGTTACCTGAAGCGATAGAACCGGTTACTCAGACTATTGGCGGTGAAATGGTCAGGGTTCGCTCGGACTTGCTGGATAATCTGGTTAACTATGCGGGTGAGGTTAGTATTTTCAGATCGCGCCTGGAGCAACAAATAGGCGCATTTCGCTATAACCTTGTTGAAATGGATCAGACTGTTGATCGATTGCGAGAGCAATTGCGTAACCTGGAAATAGAAACCGAAGCACAAATTTTGTTTCGCTATGAACAGGAGCATGCCAGTGACGAAAATTTTGATCCACTTGAGCTTGACCGCTATTCCACCATGCAGCAACTGTCGCGTGCACTCATGGAAACAACTGCCGATATAGGCAGTATTCAGAATTTAATGGATGGCCTTGTCAGGGAATCAGAAACCCTGATGATTCAACAAGCCCGCGTCAATACAGACTTGCAAGAAGGTCTGATGCGTACCCGTATGGTCTCGTTCTCTGGTAGCATTCCACGATTGCAACGTATCATGCGACAGACCAGTCAGGAGCTGAACAAAAAAGTAAAACTGAATGTCACTGGAGAGAGAGGCGAGCTTGACAGGAATGTCCTGGAGAGAATAACGGCGCCTCTGGAGCACATGATCAGAAACGCATTGTCACATGGTATTGAATCACCAAAACAAAGAAAGGCGGCAGGTAAGTCATCTGAAGGCAAAATTGACCTGTCGATTACGCGTGAGGGCTCTGAAATAGTATTGTCATTAGAAGATGATGGTGCAGGTATGAATCTCGAGGCCATACGTACCAAGGCCAAAGAGCGAGGCTTGCTCAAAGATGACTCCCAGCTCAGTGACAATGATATTATGCAGTTTATCCTGGAATCAGGATTCAGTACGGCAGAAAAAGTCACGCAGATTTCCGGACGTGGTGTTGGCATGGATGTGGTTAACAGTGAAATCAAGCAATTAGGCGGTTCACTGAATATTGCATCAGAGCCTGGTAAAGGATCGAAATTTGTTATTCGTCTACCACTGACGCTGGCATTGAACCATGCATTATTAGTCAGGGTTAGTGATGAAACCTACGCGATACCTTTGACCAGCATTGAAGGTATTGTACGCATGAGCCAGGATGAACTTCAGCAGTATCAATCCGATGCAAACAGTGTGTACCAATATGCCGGCAGTGACTATCAGGTGAAGAGCCTTGGTGCAATATTGCATGCACAGTATTCCGGATTTCAATCCGCTGAAAAATTATTACCTGTATTGTTGGTGCGTTCAGGTGATCACCAGACCGCATTACAAGTAGATGCCTTGATGGGAAGTCGAGAGATAGTCGTCAAATCAGTAGGTCCGCAATTAAGTACGCTGAGAGGTGTCTCGGGAGCTACTATCCTGGGTGATGGTAGTGTTGTGCTTATTCTTGATATGGGTTCAATCATAAGATTGAGTGCTGCCATGAGTATATCTGAAGCTGATACCGTGGCTGAAAAGGCTCAGGAAGAACGCAAGCTGAATGTTATGGTGGTCGATGACTCCATTACCGTCAGGAAGGTAACCACGCGGTTGCTTGAGCGTAATGATATGAATGTGATTACTGCGAAAGATGGTGTGGATGCTGTGGCAACATTACATGATCACATTCCTGATATCATGCTACTTGATATCGAGATGCCTCGTATGGATGGTTTTGAGCTTGCCACCTACATGAGAAATGAACCGCGCTTAAAGGATATTCCGATTATCATGATTACATCACGTACGGGCGATAAGCATCGTCGGCGCGCTGAAGAGATCGGTGTGCAACGTTATCTTGGAAAGCCATATCAAGAACATGATTTATTAGAAAATATTAACTCAGTAATTGAGGCACAGCATGGGATTGCTTAATCCGATAAATGCCAGCTTGCGTGTTGCTATTTTGTCGCGTTCCAGACGCGAGCGCGACTGTCTCTGTGAGATTCTGGAGGCCAATGGTCTACAATTGGTTGATGACGAAATCTTTAAGAATAGTCTTACTGCGGGTGGTGAAAGTGTCGCCGATGTCATCCTCGTCAACCTCGATGATAACGATGATGCTGAGCTGGATATGCTTATTGATCAGGTGGAATTGCCCATACTTTTCAATGATAGTGCTTCAATACGAAAACAAGTAACAGCCGGTGGTCGTGCCTGGGGCAGACGTCTGGCAGAAAAACTGCGAGAAACAGGGGGTGTGCAATTTAGTGTTCCGGTTAATGCTCCTGTTGATGACAGCGTTGAGGAAGTAGAGGCACCAAGCTATGCTGGGGATGTAGCGACGGATGACAGGAATGAGGTAATCTCAATAGATATTGATTTGCCTGATCCTCAAACCACGCCTGAAAATCCTGTCTCCTTGCTGTCTGATGAAAACAACGTTGTCCCGTATAAGGATATGCCGACAGCGCAGATAGTCGCAATGAACAAGGATGGCAGTCTTGATAAAGTGGTCAACCGCGCACGCCGAATCTGGGTGTTGGGCGCATCTATCGGTGGTCCGCAGGCGGTTAAGCAATTCCTTGCGCGCTTACCCAAAGATCTTCCCGTCTGTTTTATTCTTGCACAGCATATTGGTGTCGGCTTTGTGAACCTTCTGGCTGAGCAATTAAGTCGTGTAACCAGCGTCAGAGTCACTACACCGGAAGATGGCATGGTACTGGAAAAAGGCCATCTGGTTGTGGCCCCGGTTGATAAGCGCATCAATTTCAGTGAGCGTGGCATCATCTCCATGGAAGATATCACTCAACGAAGTATTTATAGTCCGTCTATTGACGATGTAATGACGGTTGTAGCAAAACATTATGGCGCTGATGCTAATGCAATTATATTCAGTGGAATGGGTAATGATGGTACCGCCGGTTGTCATCTGGTTGCGCAAAAAGGTGGCATGGTTTGGGCGCAGGAACCTGATAGCTGTGTTATCAGTAGTATGGCTGATTCAGTACGTTTTGCCGATATAGTCAGTCTTAGTGGTACCCCTGAAGAACTGGCCGATAATCTGATTGATTATTTGAAGGGTGATTATAGCTAATGAGTAATTTAAGTGTAAGTGTCCGTAGTCTGATGATACCAATGAAGCATGATCCATTTCTATTGCCTAATGCTTCACTGGCGGAAATTGTTGCTTACTCAGCACCCGGTCCGCTTGAAAACAGTCCTGAATGGCTATTGGGTTTATTGCCATGGAGAGGGCTTGATATTCCTCTGGTATCATTCGAGGTTATGCATGGTGAGCCCATGGCGGAAGTCAGTGGCCATGAACGAATCGCAATATTTAATGCTCCTGGAGGTGATTCGAGGTTGCCATTTTTTGCCATTCTTGTTCAGGGCATTCCACATTTGATTATGGCAAACCAGAGTGTCGTTACAGCATTGGCTGAGCAAGAGGCTGAAGAAGGCGTGTTGGCACATGTGTTGATAGAAGCCGAACCTGCCATTATTCCTGATCTTGATAGAATAGAATCTATTTTATTATCAGAAAAAACACTGTTGGCATAATCTACACTGTTTTATCTTGTGCTGATTAATCCCTGTTTCCGGAGTATGCTCATTTCAGCAGTATGCAGCTTAAGCCAGGTCACCCCAGCAATTTTGCATAATGCTCAGGCAAGTGACTGCGGCTGTTTCAGTTCGTAGTATCCTTGGCCCCAGTCTGATGCTGGTAAAACCCTTGTCATTTGATAGCTTGATTTCATCCTCACTTAAGCCTCCCTCAGGGCCGATCAGCAAGATAATATTATTGTCAGTACAGGTGATAGTATTGAGTGTCTCGGTGGCATTTGGTTGCAGAGTTAATTTCAGCGCTGTGTCCTCAAGCTGAGTCAGCCATTGCGGCAATTTTAACGGAGTCTCAATAACGGGGACGCGATTACGACCACATTGTTCACAGGCACTATTAATAATACCTTGCCAGTGTCTGATGCGTTTTTCCAGTCTATCTGCTTTTAATTGTACTGTGCTGCGTTCTGTCAGAACAGGCGTGATAGAGGATACACCCAGTTCAACAGCTTTTTGTATGGTGTAATCCATACGTTCACCCTTGGAGATCCCCTGAACGAGACGAATATTCAGTGATGACTCACGATCAACAGCTTGTGCATTGATGATATTGGCCCAGGCATGGTGACGCTGTACACGCGAAATCACAGCAGTGTATTCATTGCCATCACCATTAAACAAAGTTAATTCTGTGCCGGGTTGAATGCGTAATACCCGTGTCAGATGTGTCGCAGCCTGTGGCTCAAGTGAGACTTCCTGATCAATGGACAAAGGCCCAGGGTGATAAATTCGAGTTATTCTCATTTTATCGAAGATACAAGATTAAAGGGCAAAGATACAAGGGTGTCTTTATATTTAGTTAAATTCTTGTTATTGCGGATAATGATGAAAAGGATCAATCATCGGTAGTGGCAAGATGGATGCCTTCTATCGCAACCTTTGCCATGTGGGTAATTTGTTCGGGGGTAATAATATAAGGAGGCATGAAGTAGACGACATTACCCAGCGGCCGGAGTAGAACGCCATTGGCGAGGCCATGTTGATATACCTTCAGACCTCTGCGTTCTTGCCAGGGGTATGCTTGCTTGTGTTGTTTGTTTTTCACCATTTCAATGGCCAGAATCATGCCAGTCTGTCGAATTTCGCTAACATGAGGATGATCTTGTAAATCTTCTACCGATTGTCTGAGATGCTTTGACAAGACCAGGTTGTTTGTTATCACATCGTCTTCTTTGAAAATATCCAGGGTTGCAAGAGCTGCCCGGCAACCCAGTGCATTACCGGTGTAGCTATGCGAGTGTAGAAAGGCAGTCAGTTTTTCATAGTCATCATAAAATGCCTGATAAACTGTATCGTGCGTCAACACCACAGACAACGGCAGGTAGCCACCCGTTAGCCCTTTTGATAAACAAAGAAAGTCAGGGCTGATGTTGGCCTGTTCGCAGGCAAATAATGAGCCGGTACGACCAAATCCTACAGCAATCTCATCAGCTATCAGGTGGACGCCGTACTGATCGCAGGCTGTACGTAGCATTTGTAGATAAACAGGATCATACATGCGCATGTTGCCAGCACATTGGACCAGTGGTTCGATGATAACTGCACAGCTCTCATGCGCATGTTTTTCCAGCATCTCTTGCATGGGTTTGAACAGGCGCACGCTGTAATCGTGACAACTTTCTCCTGGCTCTCGATGATAGCAGTCAGGGGAAGGTGCGGTCAGTGGTTGCATCAGCAGGGGTGCATAAGTGTCCTTATATAATTCAACATCTCCAACAGCCAGTGCACCCAATGTTTCACCATGGTAGCTATTGCTGAGGTTAATGAATTTATTTTTAGCGGTTTGCCCGGTATTTTGCCAGTAATGAAAACTCATCTTTAACGCGACTTCGACGGCTGAAGAACCGTTATCGGCATAAAAACACCGACTTAGTCCCGGTGGCGTCAGTGCGACCAGACGTTCAGAGAGTTCGATAACAGGTTCATGAGTGAAGCCGGCGAGAATAACATGCTCGAGTTCATCAAGCTGTTTTTTTAACGCCTTGTTAATGCGTGGATTAGCGTGGCCAAACAGATTGACCCACCAGGAACTGATTGCGTCAATATAGCGATTGCCATCAAAATCATGCAGCCATACACCTTCGCCGCGCTTGATCGGGATCATGGGTAAGGATTCATGATCTTTCATCTGTGTGCACGGATGCCAAAGGACACCCAGGTCTCGTTCTATGTACTCTTTATTATTCATAAGTTATTTAAGTGTACTGGAATAGTGAGAAGTAGCTAGTAGCAAGTGGCTAGTAGCGAGGACTAAATAGTGGTTTGAATTTCCTAGCAGCTCGCTACTCGAACCTAGCTACTGGTATTTATCCCCAGGTTTTCCCAGATAGCTTTGCTGGGGCCAGCCTGATTCATAGTGTAAAAGTGCAAACCCGGCGCGCCTGCCTGAAGTAGTTTTTCGCATAATTGTGTGACGACTTCTTCGCCAAATGCACGAATTCCATCGCGGTCGTCGCCGAAACCCTGTAAATGTTTTTTTATCCAGCGCGGAATTTCTGCGCCACACATGTCTGAGAATCGTGCCAATTGTGTGTAGTTGGTAATAGGCATAATGCCGGGAATCACAGGCACATCAACGCCAGCATTTTCACAATCTTCTATAAAGCGAAAATAAGCATCACTGTTATAGAAATACTGGGTAATGGCCGCATTCGCACCTGAGCCTACCTTGCGTTTAAAGTTGATCAAATCACTCTGGGCATCATGTGCTTGCGGGTGAGCCTCTGGATAGGCAGCGACTTCAATATGAAAGAAATCACCGGTTTCCTTGCGAATAAATTCCACCAGTTCATTGGCATAACGAAACGCACCTGCTTCCTGCATGCCGGATGGCATGTCGCCACGTAAAGCGACGATACGGTTGACGCCATGTTCCTTGTATGTATTAAGTATTTCACTAATGCTTTCCTGAGTGGATCCAATACAGGATAGATGCGGTGCTGCCGACAGGCCAGCTTTTTGAATATCCAGTACGGTATCGATAGTGCCTTGCTGTGTACTACCGCCGGCACCAAAGGTAACAGAAAAGTATTTGGGTTTTAGTTTAGCGAGTTCATCACGCGTGGCGCGAAGTCTTTCAGCGCCTTCGGGTGTTTTCGGTGGAAAGAACTCAAAGCTGAACTGCGGGGTGTATTTTTTTTGACTATCCATAAATTTAGATACAAGATGAAAGATACAAGATACAAGGGAGGGCAATAAGCGAATCCCTTGTATCTTGTATCTTTTACCTTTTATCTACCTCGTAATAATGTCGGTAGAGGGTATCCATGCAGATTTATCTTCATGGATGCCCGGCTACGCTTATTCATAAATACAGCTACAGGGTAATTAAGGGGAAGACACAAGGGATGGCTAAAAGTTCTCCCTTGTATCTTGTATCTTTTACCTTTTATCTGCCCCTAATTAATATCGATAATGAGTAGGTTTAAACGGTCCTTCAACTGGAACGCTGATATAGTCAGCTTGCTCCTTTGATAAAGTACTGAGGTAAGCCCCAACTTTATTCAAATGCAGGCGTGCCACTTTTTCATCCAGGATTTTCGGCAAGATATAAACTTGATTTTCATATTTGTCGGCGTTTTGGAAGAACTCGATTTGCGCCATGACCTGATTGGTGAATGAGGCGGACATAACAAAGCTAGGATGACCAGTAGCACAACCCAGGTTAACCAGACGACCTTTGGCCAGGATAATAATGCGTTTACCATCAGGGAAGATCACATGATCAACTTGTGGTTTGATTTCAGACCACTCATATTTTTCCAGTGAAGCAATATCAATTTCAGAATCGAAATGACCAATATTACAAACAATGGCTTCGTTTTTCATGGCCGCCATGTGGTCATGTTGGATAACGTGCAGGTTACCTGTTGTGGTGACAAAAATATCCCCTAGCTTACAGGCATCATCCATATCAACTACGCGGTAACCTTCCATTGCTGCTTGTAATGCACAGATGGGATCTATTTCTGTTACCCATACGGTGGCACCCATGCCACGGAACGCCTGCGCACATCCTTTGCCGACATCACCATAACCCAGAACAACACAGATCTTTCCTGCAATCATGACATCCGTTGCACGTTTGATACTGTCGATTAATGATTCACGACATCCATATAAGTTATCAAATTTAGATTTGGTCGCTGAATCGTTGACATTCATTGCCGGGAATAATAACTCGCCTTTCTCCTGCATTTCATACAGTCGATGCACACCGGTGGTGGTCTCTTCTGTGACGCCCTTGACACTATTAGCAATGTTGGTCCAGGTGTTGGCGCCAGGTTTGATGGTGCGACGTAATACATCAAGAACAGCTTTATATTCTTCGTTGTCGTCTGCTTTGGTCTCGGGAATGGCGCCGGCTTTCTCGAACTCTACGCCCTTGTGAACCAGCAGCGTAGCATCACCGCCATCATCAAGAATCATATTGGGCAACTTGCCATCCGGCCATGACAGCGCTTGTTCAGTACACCACCAGTATTCTTCAATGGTTTCACCCTTCCATGCAAAAACCGGGATACCCTGATCAGCGATGGCAGCAGCAGCATGGTCTTGAGTCGAAAAGATATTGCAGGAAACCCAGCGAACTTCTGCACCGAGAGCCACCAGTGTCTCAATCAGTACAGCCGTTTGAATGGTCATGTGGATACTGCCCATGATACGGCAGCCAGCTAGAGGTTGTTGTTTGCCGAATTCCTCACGCAGAGCCATGAGTCCAGGCATTTCCGTTTCAGCAATACGGATTTCTTTGTGGCCCCATTCGGCCAGGGACATATCGGCGACTTTATAGTCGGTAAATACAGAATCTGAAGCGGCGTTCATCATCATTCTCCTTAATTAAAAGTTGAATGAGCGCCGTTGATCCAGTTTAAGGGATCTGCCTGTTCCCAAGCCTGACGGATTTAACCGCTGCAGCGCCCCTCGGGAATGACAGTTTATATAGTGTAGTCTAAAATTATTTTATCGCAAAGCTACCAGATTTAAATGCCGGCTGCGTCACGCAGGGCATCGGCCTTATCCGTTTTTTCCCAGGTAAATTCAGTTTCTTCACGCCCAAAGTGGCCGTAAGCCGCTGTTTTTACGTAGATTGGGCGTAACAGATCCAACATTTTCACCAGTCCGCCTGCGCGCAGATCAAAATGTTCGCCTATTAACTCGACGATTCTGGCGTCATCTACCTTGCCCGTACCAAATGTCTGCACACTGATAGATGTCGGCTTGGATACGCCAATGGCGTATGAAACCTGTATTTCACATCGGTCTGCCAGACCGGCGGCAACGATATTTTTAGCGACATAGCGTCCGGCATAGGCGGCAGAGCGGTCTACCTTTGAAGGGTCTTTACCAGAAAAGGCACCGCCACCATGACGGGCCATACCGCCATAAGTATCAACAATGATTTTACGCCCGGTCAGGCCGCAATCGCCAACCGGTCCGCCGATAACAAAGCGCCCGGTAGGATTGATAAAGTACTGGGTATTTTCGTCAAGCCATTCAGCGGGTAAAACCGGCAACAGAATTTCATCCATGACTGCTTCCTGGAGGGTTTTCAGATCTATGTCCGGTGTATGTTGGGTTGACAAGACAACGGCATCAATACCGACTGGTGTGTTACCTTCATAGCGGAATGTCACCTGACTTTTTGCATCCGGGCGCAACCAGGGCAAGGTACCATTTTTACGTACTTCAGCCTGACGTTTAACCAGGCGATGAGCAAAGGTAATCGGTGCTGGCATCAATACATCGGTTTCATTGCAGGCAAAGCCAAACATCAGTCCCTGGTCACCCGCGCCTTGTTCGTGTGAATCGTCTTCATCTACGCCCATGGCAATATCGACAGATTGTTTGTCAATGGAAGTCAGGATGGCGCAGGACTCGTAATCAAATCCCATGTCTGAGCTGTTGTAGCCAATTTCCTTGATACAGTTGCGCACCACATCATTCATGTCGACCCAGGCAGAGGTAGTAATTTCACCTGATAAAACCACCATGCCGGTATTAACCATTGTTTCACAAGCAACGCGTGCTTTGGGATCTTGCGCCAGGATAGCGTCCAGAACGGAGTCAGAAATCTGATCGGCAACCTTGTCTGGATGGCCTTCTGAAACGGATTCTGAGGTAAACAAGTAATTATTAGACATGTATGATCTGTTCCCTTTGGTTTTTGATCCGGCAAATGTCAGGATCAGGTTCATTAAAGAACGCTGATTTTATAATGAATTACCGAAAATTCCTATACCTGTGTGCCTATTGATGCCTTAGTAAGGTAATATCGCAGTCAATTTATGGCGAGTTACGCATGTTTTATACAAAAAATGCGTTTTTTTATGTAATAGATTTTGCTCCTGACCAGGGCGCAAAAGATGTCGTGCGGCTCGTATTCAATTATAATCAGGCCCGAATAATTGAATGTCTGTATTTGAAAAGTTGATGGTCGCTTGCTATGGATCTTTAGGCTTTACTATTAACCCCAATAAATAAGGAAGCAACATGGTCAGTCTGGAAACACCCGTATGTGATTTTGGTCAACCCGCCCTAACATTTGATTTACCTGGCACTGATGGCCGGCGTTGGGATCTGCAGGACTGTAAGGGGCCAAATGGTTTATTAGTCATGTTTATCTGTAATCATTGTCCTTATGTAAAGGCGATTCGCGATCGAATTGTCCGGGATACGCGTGATTTACGTGATTTGGGCGTTTATAGTGTTGCTATCATGTCTAATGATAGCCAGCAGTATGAAGAAGATTCTTTTGAAAATATGAAAAAGA
The DNA here is from genome assembly GCA_963807455.1 of uncultured Gammaproteobacteria bacterium. Classification (GTDB taxonomy): domain Bacteria; phylum Pseudomonadota; class Gammaproteobacteria; order JAADHQ01; family JAADHQ01; genus JAADHQ01. Next base: position 55,435 of record CAWECS010000016.1, read on the forward strand.
TCGCTGAAGAGTTTGAATTCCCTTTTCCTTATCTTATGGATGAAACACAACAGGTGGCGAAGGCCTATGGCGCTATCTGCACACCGGATTTTTTTGGTTATAACAGTGACTTACAGCTACAATACCGTGGCCGTCTGGATGCCAGTCGCAAGGAAAGTGCACCAGAGGATGCTCCTAGGGATTTATTTGAAGCCATGTCGCTGGTTGCCAGGACCGGGCGCGGACCAAAAGAGCAGATCCCGAGTATGGGTTGTTCGATCAAATGGATAGACGAGCCATAAAAAGACTATATTAATCAAAACCATAAAAAAAGCATTTAAATTATATGGTTTATTGGCATTTTTCCCCCAAGTAAGTTTTATCCTTGCATAACGAGTCTCGCTATTGCCGAATGCCTTCAAGTAGGGGAGAATACCGCTTCTTCTGAATAGGGTAGCGAAAGCTGCCTTATTGTTTTTGCTATTGATACAGATTGATGCAGGCGCTGAAGCCGGTGGGGTCATCCGCATGATCGGGTAGCCGGCACAAAGAATTTTATTTTTCCGGTACATGAATTGTTCTAATGCCATCGTGCGATTACCGGAAATTAATTACAGGTTTTAACTTAAACTTTGGGAACAGAGGAGATAACAATGCCCTCACGTAGAGACTTAGCCAATGCCGTTCGCGCATTGAGTATGGATGCAGTACAAAAGGCCAGTTCCGGTCATCCGGGCGCCCCGATGGGGATGGCGGATATAGCGGAAGTGTTGTGGAATGACCACATGAATCATAACCCCGTGAACCCGAACTGGAGCAATCGTGATCGCTTCGTGCTATCAAATGGCCATGGCTCGATGTTAATTTATTCCCTGTTGCATCTGACAGGTTATGAGCTGAGTATGGATGACCTGAAAAATTTCAGGCAGTTGCATTCAAAGACACCAGGACATCCCGAATATGGTTATGCGCCTGGGGTTGAGACCACTACCGGACCATTAGGCCAGGGTATTACCAATGCTGTGGGTATGGCTATTGCCGAAAAGGCGCTCGCCGGTACATTTAACCAGAAGGATCATGATATTGTCGATCACCACACCTATGTATTCCTGGGTGATGGCTGTTTGATGGAAGGCATTTCGCATGAAGCCTGTTCACTCGCCGGCACGCTGGGTCTGGGCAAGCTGATCGCATTCTGGGATGACAACGGCATATCAATCGATGGCCATGTCGAAGGTTGGTTTACAGACGATACGCCCAAGCGATTCGAGTCATATGGATGGCATGTTATCCCCGCAGTCGATGGTCACGATCCTGAGGCTGTTCAAAAAGCGATTAAGCTGGCCAAGTCCATGCCCGACAAGCCGACCATGATATGCTGTAAAACCACTATTGGTTTTGGTTCTCCTAATAAAGCCGGTAGCCATGCCTGTCATGGTGCACCCCTGGGTCAGGAAGAAATTAACTTGACCAAGGCAGCACTGGGCTGGGATCACGATGCTTTTGAAGTTCCTGCTGATATCTATCATGGTTGGGATGCTAAAGAAAAAGGGGCTGCCGCTGAAAAGGCCTGGAATGAAAAATTCGCGGCTTATAAAGCGGCCTACCCTGACCTGGCGGCAGAATTGGAACGTCGTATGGCCGGTGACTTACCCGCTGACTGGGCGGCCAAATCTGCTGACTATATCGCCGCTGTTAATGCTGAAGCGAAAAGTCCGGCGACACGAAATGCCTCACTGGCAGCTATTGAAGCTTATTCGCCAGTGCTGCCGGAATTGTTTGGTGGTTCTGCAGACCTGGGTTGTTCCAACCTGACAGAATGGTCAGGCTACAAGCCCATGATCAATCATGTTGAAGCTAACTACCTAAACTATGGCGTACGCGAGTTTGGTATGTCAGCCATCATGAACGGAATTACATTGCATGGCGGACTGATTCCTTTCGGCGCTACCTTCCTGATGTTCTCTGAATATGCACGTAATGCGATTCGTATGGCATCACTGATGAAGATTCGCAGTATTTTCGTCTTTACTCATGACTCTATCGGTCTGGGTGAAGATGGTCCTACGCATCAGGCTGTAGAGCAAATTCCGACATTACGTATGATTCCTGGTATGCATGTATGGCGTGCCTGTGATGCGGTTGAGTCTGCCATCAGCTGGCAGCAGGCTATCGAACGTAAGGATGGACCCAGCTGTCTGATCTTCTCGCGCCAGGGTCTGGCTCACCAGACACGCACAGCCGATCAGATCGAAGCCATCAAGAAGGGCGGCTACATTCTTAAGGACTGTGAAGGCACGCCTGATGCCATCATCATCGCTACCGGTTCAGAAGTTGAGCTGGCGATGGGTGCTGCAGAATCTCTTAGCGGCAAGAAAATCCGTGTGGTTTCCATGCCGTCAACCAATGTATTCGAAGCACAGGATGCAGATTATAAAGAATCTGTATTACCAGCCGCGGTGACGGCCCGTGTTGCCGTTGAAGCAGCAGTAACTGACGGCTGGTACAAGTACGTAGGTCTGAATGGCAAGGTGGTCGGTATCGATCGTTTTGGTGAATCAGCGCCTGCCCCGGAATTGTTCAAATACTTTGGCTTCACAGTAGAGAATGTCGTGAAAGCCGTCGAAGAAGTTTTGTAATTTTAGTTTTAAACGTTTGAGGAGATAATTAATGACTATCAAAGTCGGTATTAATGGATTCGGCCGTATCGGCCGTATGGTTTTCCGTGCTGTGCATAACGAATTTAAAGACATTGAAATTGTCGGTATCAATGACTTGTTAGAAGCAGATTACCTGGCATACATGCTCAAGTATGACTCGGTACACGGTCGTTTCGCCGGTGAAGTATCTGCCGAGCCAGGTTCCATGATCGTTGATGGCAAGAAAATCCGCCTGACTGCAGAGCGTGATCCTTCTGACCTTAAATGGGGTGACGTCGGTGCTGATATCGTTATCGATTGTACTGGTTTCTTCCTGACAGAAGAAAGCTGCCAGAAACACATCGACGCAGGTGCAAAGAAAGTAGTTCAATCAGCGCCATCTAAAGATGGTACGCCGATGTTTGTGTACGGCGTTAACCATGAAACTTATGCTGGTCAGGCGATTGTTTCTGCGGCTTCCTGTACCACTAACTGCCTGGCGCCTGTTGCCAAGGTGCTGAATGACAAATGGGGTATCAAGCGTGGCTTGATGACCACTGTTCATGCTGCCACAGCAACCCAGAAAACTGTCGATGGTCCTTCGCAGAAAGACTGGCGCGGTGGTCGCGGTATCCTGGAAAACATCATTCCATCATCAACCGGTGCTGCCAAGGCCGTTGGTGTGGTTCTTCCAGAACTGAATGGTAAATTAACTGGTATGGCTTTCCGTATCCCTACTTCTGACGTGTCAGTCGTTGACCTGACAGTTGAACTGGACAAATCAGCTTCTTACGACGAAATCTGTGCGGCAATGAAAGCGGCTGCCGATTCAGGTCCAATGAGCAGAACACTGGCTTACACGGATGAAAAAGTCGTTTCTACTGACTTCCGTGGTGTTGGTTTCTCATCTATTTTTGATGCTGGAGCTGGTATCGCATTGGATGGTACCTTCGTCAAGGTCGTATCATGGTATGACAATGAGTATGGTTACACCTGTAACATGATGCGCTTTGTTGAGCACGTAGCGGCGAACTAAGTTATAGTTGCGAGTAACTAGTCGCTAGGTGTAGGAGGTCAGGAGACAATATCGTCTCCTGACATCTTAATTCCTAGCGACTAGTCCCTAGCTACTACGCCACTGTTTTAAAAGAGCTATTCGCCAAACCAAATGGTTTGCCAAATATCTTTTAGTTTTAGGAGAAAAACATGTCCTTTATTAAATTGACTGATCTTGATCTTGCTGGCAAGCGCGTGTTGATCCGATCTGACCTGAATGTACCGGTTAAGGATGGCAAGGTCACTTCCGATGCCCGTATTGCTGCCTCTATGCCTACGGTTGAGCATTGCCTGAAAGCTGGTGCGGCAGTCATGGTAATGTCGCATCGTGGACGACCTGAAGAAGGTAAAGTGGATGAAGAGAATTCCATGCAGCCTATTGCAGAAGACATGTCTGCGAAATTAGGCAAGCAGGTTCGTCTGGTTAAAGACTATCTGAATAAAGCGCCTGAAGTTGCCGCTGGCGAAGTGGTGCTATTGGAAAATGTGCGTTTCAATGCGGGTGAAAAGAAAGACAATGAAAAGCTGGCAAAAAAATATGCCGCACTTTGTGATGTATTTGTTATGGATGCCTTTGGTACCGCTCACCGGGCCCAGGCTTCTACTCATGGTGCCGGCAAATTTGCACCAACTGCCTGTGCCGGTTTATTGCTGGCTGATGAACTGGAAAATCTGGCCAAGGCATTAGCTAATCCAGCACGCCCGATGGTGGCTATCGTTGGTGGCTCCAAAGTGTCGACTAAACTGACCGTGCTGGAAGCCTTATCTGAAAAAGTAGATCAAATGGTTGTTGGTGGTGGCATTGCCAATACTTTCCTGAAAGCTATGGGACATAATGTGGGTAAGTCTTTATGTGAAGACGATTTGGTGGACACCGCTATCGCCCTGGTTGAAAAAATGAAAGCGCGTGGAGCCAATATTCCGATCGCCACCGATGTAGTTTGTGGAAAAAAATTCGATGAAAACGAACCTGCAGTATTGAAAGCGGCGAGTGATGTTGAAGATGACGATATGATTTTTGATATAGGTCCAGATAGCGCCAAGGAACTGGCCGACATTATTTCCAAGGCCGGTACGATTGTCTGGAATGGCCCGATAGGCGTGTTTGAATTTGACCAGTTTGGAGAAGGCACTAAAACTGTATGCGATGGCTATTGCCAATGCTGACGGTTTTAGTCTTGCCGGTGGTGGCGATACCATCGCAGCCATTCAGAAGTATAATATTTATGACAAGATATCGTATATTTCCACTGCTGGTGGTGCCTTTCTTGAGTATCTGGAAGGAAAAACCTTGCCGGCAGTTGCCATGTTGGAAGAGCGGGCAAAATAATCTGCTCTAATGAAACGTGAAGAAAACCTGAAACTGATTTTATGTTAAGAAGAACAAAAATACTGGCGACCCTGGGCCCAGCTACTGATCCCAGAAATTCAGATGATGCTGAATATGAAGTGCTGGATGAAATTATCCAGGCCGGTGTTGATGTTGTACGTGTGAATTTTTCACATGGTACGCCTGAAGAACATATTCAGCGGGTTGAAGCGGTCCGTAATCGCGCCAGAGCACATGGCAGACAGGTGGGTGTTTTATGCGATCTGCAAGGACCTAAAATCAGGATAGCTAAATTCAAGCTGGGTAAGGTGGATCTGGTAGAAGGCGCGAGCTTTATTCTTGATGCGGCACTCGATCAGGCAGCAGGCACTCAGGAGCGGGTTGGTATTACCTATGCTGCGTTGCCGGAAGACCTGAGTCGTGGCGATACATTGTTACTGGATGATGGACGTATCGTCTTATGGGTGCAGGATGTTCAAGATAAAGAGATACATTGTACTATCAAAGTAGGTGGCTCACTCTCGAATAATAAAGGCATCAATCGCAAAGGCGGTGGTTTATCGGCCACGGCCCTGACTGAAAAAGATATGGAAGACATCAAGCTTGCTGCCAGTATGCAGGCTGACTATCTGGCCGTTTCATTTCCGCGTAATGCAGAAGACATCCGCCTGGCGCGCAAACTGTTAACCGATGCCGGTGGCAAGAGCGCTATTGTTGCCAAGATTGAACGTGCTGAAGCGATAGATGCCATTGATGAAATTATCGAGGCTTCGGACGTTATTATGATAGCGCGCGGTGATCTGGGTGTTGAAATTGGTGATGCAGAGTTACCTGCTATTCAGAAAAGATTGATTCGTCAGGCGCGCTATGCCAACCGTGTTGTCATTACGGCCACGCAAATGATGGAATCAATGATCGAGAATCAAATACCTACCCGTGCTGAGGTTTTTGATGTGGCCAATGCTGTCCTTGATGGTACCGATGCCGTTATGTTGTCAGCAGAAACCGCTGCGGGAAAATATCCGGCATTGGCAGTAGCCGCAATGGACAGAGTCTGCCGTCATGCGGAGAAGCAACGCATGGCACGTATATCAGACCATAGAATTAATACAGAATTCAAAGAGATAGATGAAGCTATTGCGATGTCTGCCATGTATGCCGCGAACCACCTGGGTGCCAAGGCTATCGCCGCCTTGACCGAGTCAGGATCGACTGCATTGTGGATGTCACGCATCAGCTCGGGTATCCCCATTTATGCCTTGACGAGCCATGTCGAGACGCGTAGAAAGGTAACTCTATATCGAGGGGTATATCCGGTCAGTTTCGAACCTATTAGTACCAATCATGCGGAAGTCAATCAGGAAGCTATCGATGAACTTGTTCGTCGCGGTACAGTCAGGGATGGTGATCTGGTTATATTGACCAAAGGCGATTTAATGGGTGTTTTGGGTGGCACTAATGCTATGAAGATTGTCAGGGTAGGTGAATTGGCCAACCCGGATGCCTGATGACAGGCGCCAGTATTATTTTATTAACTAGTTTATATATTTTAGAAACCACACGAGTGAGGAGAGAAACATGGCTCTAATTTCCATGCGTCAACTTCTGGATCATGCTGCCGAAAACGGTTATGGCATGCCAGCATTCAACGTAAACAACATGGAGCAGGTGCATGCCATCATGCAAGCTGCCGATGCTACTAACAGTCCGGTTATTATGCAGGGCTCTGCCGGAGCACGATCTTATGCGGGTGAACCTTTCCTGCGTCATATGATCAGTGCTGCCATTGAAATGTACCCGCACATTCCAGTCGTTATGCATCAGGACCACGGATCAGAACCCGCTGTTTGTCTGCGTTCTATCCAGTCCGGTTTCAGCTCGGTGATGATGGATGGTTCATTAATGGCTGACATGAAGACGCCTGCTTCTTTCGAATACAATGTAGATGTCACCAAAGAAGTCGTGAAAATGGCTCATTCCGGTGGTGTTTCTGTAGAAGGTGAGCTGGGTTGCCTGGGTTCACTGGAAACCGGTGAAATGGGTGAGGAAGATGGTCATGGAGCGGAAGGCAAGCTCGATATGGACCAGTTGCTAACCAGTGTTGAAGAAGCTGCTGATTTTGTTAAGGCGACCGGTGTTGATGCCCTGGCTATTGCTATCGGTACTTCACATGGTGCCTATAAGTTTACTAAAGAACCTACCGGTGAAATCCTGCGTATCGATCGCATTAAGGAAATTCATACTCGTATTCCTAATACGCATCTGGTGATGCATGGTTCTTCATCAGTACCACAGGATTGGCTGGAAATTATCAATAACTTTGGTGGTGATATGGGTCAGACTTATGGTGTTCCTGTTGAAGAAATTCAGGAAGGTATCAAGAACGGTGTACGTAAGGTTAATATCGATACTGACTTGCGTATGGCTTCAACTGGTTCAGTGCGTAAGCACCTGGCTGAAAACCCATCTAACTTTGATCCACGTAAATTCCTTAAGGAATCTACCAAGGCAATGATGGAAATCTGTAAAGCACGTTATGAAGCATTTGGTTGTGCGGGTAATGCCGACAAGATCAAGGTTATTAGCCTTGATGATATGAATGCTCGTTATGTCAGCGGTGAGCTTGATCAGAAAGTAACTTGATTAAGCGTTTTTGATAATAAAAAGGCCGCTTTAAAAGCGGCCTTTTTTTATGCCTGTCTTTTCTAACAGCTATCCAATGCTTAATGTAAAAAAGCTTTGATTCAGTCGAATAAATCAATAGTGCCTTAAAAAATATAGAATACTATTGCTTATCATTGTCTTCCCCCTCTTCTCTGGAGTCTGGCCTCAGTTTTTTTGCAGGAGTATTGGATACATCACGAACATGTAAATCGCGCTGCGGAAAGGGTATTTCGATACCATTCTTGCGAAAAATATCATCAATGGCAAAATTAATCTCGCTAATCGTTGTTTGGCGCGTATCGATATTCTTTATATGACAGCGTAATTCAAAGTCCAGAGAACTGTCGCCAAATTGCAGAAAAAGAACAATGGGTAACGGCGCCAACATGATATTATCGATGACCTGTTCATATTCTTTGGCTGCCTGTAATAGCAGTTTTTTGACCAATTGAGTATCCGATCCATATGCCACACCAACGGGAACCCGAATCCTGCCACGTTGATCGTATAGCATCCAGTTGGTCACCGTGCCGGAAATAAGATCAGAATTAGGGACAATAACATCCGATCGGTCAAAGGTTTGAATCTGCGTGGAGCGGATACTTATTTTACGTACATAGCCCTCAAACGAACCAACCTGAATCCAGTCACCTGTTTTAATCGGTCGTTCAAATAACAGGATCAATCCGGAAACAAAATTGTTAACGATATTTTGTAAACCGAAACCGATGCCTACTGACAAGGCGCCAGCGATCAAGGCAAGTTTAGAGAAATCCATGCCGGCAACACTCAGTGAAATGATAATGGCAATGCTGATACCAATATATCCGGTGATCGTTGCCATTGATTCCCGCGCACCACGCTCCATCTGTGTACGTCTGAGCCATCGCTGTTCAAGACCTTTGCTAAACCAGGCGTTGATCGTCAGTAGAAACGGCAATACCAGGATGGCCTGAAGAATGCGTAGCGGCAGGACTTCAACTGAACCGATGGTAAAGCCTGTTGTAATATAGCCAATCAGTATCTGTACATAATTGTCCGGCACCTTCCATATCAGTATCAGGCTGCCAATCAATCCTGCCCATAGCAGCAAGTTGATGATGATACGTATCCATAGTGTGCCAGGTACGGCCTGCTCTGGCTTCAGTCCTATGAAAGAGCGTAATTTCTGCTGCCAGTGGCCTTTGCCGTGCTCAAGGCTGTCAATCAATTCGGTGGTTAATAGGCCTAGCAACTTGAATATATCAAAGGCGATAAGCGATCCAAGAATCGTGCGTAAGATATACATGGATACGTTTCGGTACCCATAGAGCTCAGCCACCAGAGCACCGAATAGAAACAGGACAATAATCATTCTGAATATCTGGTTGCTGCGTACCTTATGGAAACGACCCACCAGCCAGATCACCATGATGAGATTTAGAATAATAACAGCACCATAAATCCCTCGTGTTAGCAGCAATGCGGATTCCGGTAGACTTTGTGAGAGTATGGTTGAAAATAACAGGTAACCCAGAAAAATAATTAGCACGAGCGCTTTCAAGCGGTGACTGAGTTTTCGGGCTATGCCGACCTGTTCTTCTTTAATTAACCCCAGCTCAAGAGATGAACCCAGGAAAGTATGTATCAATGCCATTAACAGGGTCACTATCGGTAGACCATAGGCAACGATGCTAATAAAAGGGATTGGTAAAACATCTTTTGTTATCGTATAAAAAAAGCCGGCACCTACCAGACTGGGTAATAGATAGGGTATATATCGTATCGTGGTCTGTATGAATGCATTAGCCAGATGGGCTGACTGGTATTCGGCAGGCGGTCGCTTGTCCAAGCATAAACGTAGTTTCTTTCTTGTAAACAGAGCTATCACGATGGCTGCAGCAATCAACGCCAGCAGGATAAATAAATCGACAAGAGTCAGTTTATTGATGCCGCTATTTTTTAAAATGAATTCCTTGCTGGCATTCAGCCATATACCTGGATCTTCCCAATTCCCCCTTAACAGCTTGATAAAACTGGGTCCTTTGAATAAAAACTCTTCAGTCAAATAGGATTGTTTTAATTTTGTGATGCGTGCAAGTGATTCCTCGCTTCTTAGCTGGATAAGCTTGCAGCTACTCTGGACTTTTTCACTGCTTAACAGATTTTCCTTGATCGACTTTCGTTTTTTGGTGACATCATCAGCCTCACCTTTAATGTATTCACCCAATGCATCCAGGTTTATCTGCAGTTCCTTCAGATTATCTTCATGCGACTGCATACAGCGTGTGGCCCAGTTTCTATATTCCGGTAATGCTTTCAGGTAGCTCTCGTATGATTCACTATAGATGGGCTTTTTTTTCAGCTCAGTTTCGATTTTGGTTAGTGTATTGAGTATGTTCTCAATCGTAGGATCATTATTGGCGGTGTCAGCATGGGCATGGCTGAAAACGGTGCTTGCAAGCATCAGCAGGAAAATAGTTAAAATCATCAATCTGGTTTTCATAATGGCTCCACCGGCGGACTGGTACTATGTGACTAAATACACGAATATGTGAAGATTGTAACAATGTGTTTGTGCACTGAATTCAGTATCACTTTTGTAGCATGACAAGCTAAAGAACTACCTAATAATAGCATGCATAAACAGGGGTATTAGTTATTTTTCACGATTCAGCATTATAAGTGCATTGATTTTTTTGCAATAGTGTTAATCAAGTTGCTTTGTCCTATTGTATTTTACTATTACAGGCCCTATTTTAAATAGAGTATCAAATACCAGGTTGGGTGCAATATGGATAAAACAATCAAGCTTTACAAAGAGTGGCGTTTTTTCATTTTTCTGCTGTTATTGATGTCAGTGTTTCGCTCAGCAGTGGCTGACTGGTATACCGTACCCACGGGTTCGATGAAGCCTACTATTCTTGAAGGTGACAGAATCTTTGTCAACAAAATGGCCTATGGTCTGAGAATTCCGTTTACCACTATTCCTATTGCTAAATGGTCTGTGCCTGCGAGAGGTGATGTAGTGGTATTCGAATCCACTGCGGCCAATAATCGTCTGGTAAAAAGAGTCATTGGAATTCCGGGCGATACAGTCCAGTTAGTCGCCAACCAGCTTTATGTCAATGGCAGACAGGCCGAGTACCGGACAAGTTCTCTACATAACAGACAGATAAACTGGGGTAATGGTAATGTTCTACCGTTGATATTGAATGAACGCCTTGCGGACATTCAACATGAAGTCGCGTTGAGCCATACCGATTCGTTTTATGGCCCCGTTACGGTACCTGAGAACCACTTGTTTGTTCTGGGTGATAACCGGGATCTCAGTGCCGATTCACGTTTTATCGGGTTCGTGCCGATGAACGAGGTTCTTGGTAAGGCCAAAGGGGTGATTGTATCACTCGACCCGGACAGTTATTACCTGCCAAGGAAAGCGCGGTTTTTCAAGGCGTTTGACAGCGATATCTGAAGACAGACGGCAGGCTGATTCTACACCCTTTTCTCTGTACTCGTTTGCGAATTTCCCTCGCTGCTTAGCAAAAGTTAATGGGGTTCAACTCTGTTTTATTTCTGCGTCTAATCTAGATAAATATATGCTCTAGTTGATTTCTGTCAGTTTTTAATCGATGTGAGTTTGATAGGATGCGCCCAATATTATCTGAAACAATGGATGCAGCGTGTCTAACATACTTTTTCATATCAAAATCCCACTAATTTTCACGGTAAAATTTCTGTATGTGCTAGGTATATCAATCTTGTTGAATGCCTGTGGCGGTGGTGGTGGTGCATCTCCTGTAACAGATCCGCTGGAGCCGTTAGCGGACTTTAATGCAGATTGGGGGGTAGTGGGTGCTTTTACTGATGCTAATACCTGTGTCGAATGTCATCGTGCCAGTGCTGCAGGTGATTCGAATGTAGTTATGCGAGTCCCTGATATTAATGGTTTACCTGATCCGCAAGGCGAGGATATAAGTCCAGGTAGTGGATGGCAGCATAGTGTGATGGCACATGCATTCGATGACCCTTACTTCCAGGCGAAGATGCAAGATGAAATAAGCTTGCTACCGCATTTGGCAGGAGATTTAGAAGATAAATGTCTGACCTGTCATTCACCGATGGCGAGGACGCATGCACACCAGACGAATACAGGCCTTGATAGTAGTAATTGCAGCTTGAGTGATGGTTGTTATCGTTATGATCAAGCACTGCTCGATGATCACGCTCGCGAAGGAGTCAGCTGTACATTATGCCATCAGATCGAGGATATTAACCTCGGTACTGAGGCATCTTTTTCAGGGCATTATAGTATTAATAATGTGAACCGGGAGATATTTGGCCCTTATAATACTCCTGTGTCAGGGCCTATGAATACAGGAACAATCTATACGCCGGTATCCGCTAGCCATATGTCTGATTCGGACATATGTGCAACCTGTCATACTTTACGTACACCAACAATTGATATCGATACAGGGCAGGCAACAGGGAACGGAGTTTCTTGAACAGTCACCGTACCTTGAATGGAAGAACAGTATTTATTTTTCTGGTAATAATGATGAGCAACAATGTCAGGACTGTCATATGAAGGCGCCAGCGAATTATCAGACACGTATAGCGGTCAGACCCAATGGTAGTGTCAATACTGGCTGGCCGGAGCGCAGTCCATTCCCGGAGCACCAATTGTTTGGAGGCAATACCTATATACTTGAAGTGATGAAGACTTTTGCGGATGTGCTCGGAATTGATACCACGACAACCACGGCCGGTTTTGATGATGCAATTAACAAGACACGCGCGTTCCTGCAACAGGACAGCGCGGATCTTGCCATTAGCAATGCCCTACAGCAGTCCGGGCAATTAAACTTTGATGTGAATATCATCAATAAGACGGGGCATAAATTGCCGTCCGGATACCCGAGTAGAAGAATGTGGCTACAGCTGATTGCGAAGGATGCTGCCAATACTACTTTTTTTGATTCCGGTTCGCCCGATGCCAATGGCCGGATATCGACCGATACGGCGAGTATAGCTGCTGCATGTCTGGCGGTAAAAAAACCGGCAGGGTTTGATAGCAGCGCCTGTTATGAGCCACACCGTGATACCATCACCGATGCAAGCCAGGTACCGATATATGAAGAGGTCATGGCAGATACCAATAATAATCTTACCTACATTCTGCTTTATGCTGATCATGTCCTGAAAGATAATCGGATACCACCCCAGGGCTTTACGACGAGTAGTGCCAATTATGATCCGGATACTGCGATTTTAGGCATCGGCGCCGATAGTAATTTTAATGTCACCAATGGAGTTGAAGGTTCTGGAAGTGATACGGTGCATTATCAAATCGATACTAGTGGGCGAGCCGGCCCTTTTACTGTGGAAGCTCGTTTGCTCTATCAATCGATCAGACCTTCATTTGTATACAGTATGCAGTCGCAGGTGGAGAGGGTTGATCGATTCAAAATTATGTATGAACAAGTGGTGCCGACGGTTGAAACGCTGGCAACCAGTATGCAACAGATTAATTGAATGGGTTCAGTAATTATTGTGTCAGGCGTAACAGGGCTTCGCGGTATTTCTCTGCCGTTTTCTCAACTATTTCCTGTGGTAGATGTGGGCCGGGTGCTTGCTTGTCCCAGTCCAGGGTTTCCAGGTAATCACGCACGAACTGTTTGTCAAAACTGGGTGGGCTGATGCCGGGTTGATATTGGTCAGAAGGCCAGAACCGCGATGAGTCAGGCGTCAGCGCTTCATCGATCAGTGTCAGCGTGTTATTTTCATCAACACCGAATTCAAACTTGGTATCGGCAATGATGATACCGCGCTGCAAGGCATATTCAGCTGCACGAGTATACAATTTAAGGCTGATGTCTTTTACTTGCCGGGCCAGATCATCGCCCAGGAGTTTTTGCGTAGTAGCAAAATCCACGTTTTCATCATGATCACCCACAGTAGCCTTGGTTGAAGGTGTGTAGATGGCTTCGGGTAATTTATCCGCCATTCGCAGGCCTTTGGGTAATGTTATGCCGCAGACAGTGCCGGTTTTCTGGTAGTCCTTCCAACCTGAGCCGATCAGGTATCCTCGTACAATTGCTTCGACTGGCAACGCCTTTAATTTTTTTACCACGATAGCGCGATCCATGACCTGTTCTCGTTCTGCTGCATCGGGCAGGGCTTGCTCCAGGTTGATGTCGGCGATCTGGTTTGGAATGATGTCTCGCATGAAATCAAACCAGAAATTAGCCGTTTGTGTCAGAATAATACCTTTGCCGGGAATAGGGTCGGGTAGCACCACATCAAATGCTGACAGTCGATCGGTCGTGACAATGAGTAGATGATCGTCACCGACAGCATAGATATCACGCACTTTACCTCGGTGGATCAAGGGCAGGGATGTTATATTCGACTGGTGTAGTGTTTCAGGTGCGTTCATACGGGTTCCACAAATCAGCTTTTTGTGCTGTTAAGCGATTATACTGAGATTCGAAAACATTTGACAGTGTTTGACAGCTTGCGGGTGAGTCGTGCTTGTTATTGTTGTGGGAAGCTTCGGCTGGTTTTAGTGTTCAACAAAACATGGCTGTACTTCGCACTGACAGTTAAATAACTTATTATTCTTCAGGCATTGCTGTCTTTTACATAAAAAAGTGCCTGTGACCCGAAAGGCACACAGGCACAAGCCCATAGATAAGCTTAGAGGAAATCAGTCGTTTACTGCGTATAAAATCGGGGAGTCGGCCTCCTTTGAGTCTTCGCTAGTGCTGTTCGTCATCCGCATTATTGCTATCTTCCTGCTCGGGATTTTTGTAGCGTTCATGCAGAAAGCGTACAACCTCGGCACGGTAATGATTATATTGAGGAACCTCAGCCAGCGAGAGCCGGTCCCTGGGTCGCTCCAGTTCTACTTTGAGTATTTCACCGACGGTGGCTGCCGGGCCATTGGTCATCATGACAATACGGTCGGATAGCAAGACCGCTTCATCGACATCATGTGTGATCATGATAACGGTATTATTAAGCTCGGACTGAATTTCCATGAGTGAATCCTGCATATGTGCACGTGTCAAAGCGTCCAGGGCGCCAAAGGGTTCATCCATGAGCATGACCTTGGGTTCCATGGATAAGTGCCCGGGCAATGCCCACTCGTTGTTTCATGCCACCTGATAGTTCATCAGGTCTTTTATCCATGGCATGTGACATATGCACCAGTTCAAGATTATGTTCAATCCATTCACGCATTTCCTGTTTGCTTTTGGTTTTTTTGAAAACCTGTTTAACCGCCAGCTCCACATTTTGATAAGCCGTTAACCAGGGAAGCAGGGAATGGTTTTGAAAAACAACAGCACGATCAGGTCCAGGCTCGCTGACTTCCTTGCCATTGAGGATGACGCCACCCTCGGTTGCCTGATGCAATCCGGCAATAATATTTAATACAGTTGACTTGCCGCAACCCGAGTGACCTATCAGTGAAATAAATTCACCTTTGTCGATACTCAGCTTTACCTTGTCCAGCGCCCTGAAGGGACCATTGGGGGTCGGGAAATCAATGGTGATATGTGAAATTTCTAAATATGAATCCATGATGATATCTCCTGTTTACCTGATAACTGCACTTTTGTCCCAGCTGATGGCTTTTTGCAGCATCAACATAAGACGGTCAAGCAGGAAACCGATAAGGCCAATTGTAAAGACGGCAACCATGATTCTTGCCAGTGAGTTTGAGCTGCCATTCTGAAATTCGTCCCAGACAAACTTACCCAGTCCCGGGTTTTGCGCGAGCATTTCTGCGGCAATCAGTACCATCCAGCCAATGCCGAGAGAAACACGCAAGCCTGCGAACATCATTGGAATTGACGAGGGGATGACAATTTTGAAAACTTTTGTAAACCAACTAAGCCTGAGTACCTTGCTGACATTGATCAGATCCTTGTCGATTGAATTGACGCCTACTGTGGTGTTAATAATGGTTGGCCACAAGCAACACAAAGTCACCGTGATCGCCGAGTTCAGGTAGGATTTATCAAACATGGGGTCATCGCTGATATAAACCGCACTGACTATCATCGTCACTATCGGTAACCAGGCGAGTGGTGATACTGGCTTAAAAATCTGGATCAACGGGTTTAAGGCAGTGTAAACGATTGGGCTCAATCCACAGATAATGCCCACCGGAATGGCAATCAGCGAGGCGATGATAAAACCTGTCAGTACAGTGAAAATACTGGTCCAGATCTGATCAATATAGGTGGCCTTGCCTGTGTAAGGACGTGTCTTTACTTCAGCATCAGGGTTCTTTTCCAGCTTGATGGCATTACGCTTGGCTTGTCTCTCATGGAAAGCGACTTCTTTAACGCGTTCCGCCTTGTGTTCATCCAGCAGTTTTAAGCCTTGTTCCCATACTTGTGCAGGGCCGGGAACATTGCCCAGCGATGTTTCAATTCGGCTGGCACCAGCTGACCAGAGTATCAGAAATATACTCAGTGCAATCAATGGAACAAACAATGCCTTGAGAAGCTGGCTTATTTGCTCTGCTTTATTGGGGCCGGTAAAAAACTTTACGAAAGGCTCTATCAGCATACTATGCATACTGTTAAAGCTTTTAATAATTTGTGTTGTCATAACATGTTACCAATGGGTTAAATAATCTGGTTTTAATTATATGAGCCTCCCCGGTTATCCGGGGAGGTCTTGTCTCGCTGACTAGATTTTATCTTTACCTTTAAGACCAATCTTGAACTTATTTAAATAGTCATTAGGCTTCTTGCCGTCATAGGTGACCTTATCAATAAATTCAGTTTGCGCTGGTTTGAATCCATCTTCTTTATCAAAGTCAGGAAATTCTGAAGCCTTCAGTTTGCCTTCTGCAATCAACTCTTTTGCAGCAACTGCGTAGATGTCAGGACGATAGACTTTTTTAGCGATATCGAAATACCAGCTATCAGGTTTTTCTTCCGAGATTTGTCCCCAGCGACGCATTTGCGTCAAATACCAGATGGCATCACTGTAGTAAGGGTAGGTGGCGTTATAACGGAAGAATACGTTAAAGTCAGGCACTTCGCGTTTGTCGCCTTTTTCGTACTCAAATGTACCGGTCATGCTGTTGGCGATAACATCATAATCAGCGCCTACATACTGGCTCTTGGAGAGAATTTTAACGGCCTCCGGACGGTTGGCATTATTGTTTTCATCCAGCCATTTAGCAGCACGAATCATCGCTTTGACCACACGGATATGTGTATTCGGATATTTATCTGCCCATTTCTTGCTGACACCGAATACTTTTTCCGGGTTGTTTTTCCAGATTTCATAATCGGTAATAACCGGAACACCAATGCCTTTAAATACGGCCTGTTGATTCCAGGGCTCACCGACGCAGTAACCATATATGGTGCCTGCTTCCATGGTCGAAGGCATTTGTGGTGGAGGTGTTACCGATAATAGCGCATCCGCTTTTATCTGACCTTTAATATCACCTTTGTGAGGCGCGTAATACCCGGGATTGATACCACCTGCAGCGAGCCAGTAACGTAATTCATAGTTATGCGTGGATACCGGGAATACCATGCCCAGTTTGAAAGGTTTGCCTTCTGCCTTGTATTTATCAACCACCGGTTTCAGGTAATCTGCTTTGATCGGATGTACCGGTTTGCCATCTTTATGAGGAACGTGTTTCTTCATCTCGCTCCAGATTTTGTTGGATACGGTAATGCCGTTGCCATTCAAATCCATACTAAAGGCAGTAATGATATGATCCTGGGTACCGAAACCAATGGTGGCGCCGAGTGGCTGACCCGCCAGCATATGTGCACCATCAAGTTCACCATCGATGACTCTGTCTAACAGTACTTTCCAGTTTGCTTGCGCTTCCAGCTTGACATACAGCCCCTCATCTTCGAAATAACCCTTCTCGGCAGCGATGGCCAACGGGGCCATATCGGTTAATTTAATGAATCCAAATTTAAGATCTTCCTTCTCAGGTTCTCCCACAGCCGCATGGGAAACGCTGGCCAGTAAACCAAAGCCGATGGCCGTTGCCTGAGCGCCTTTTACGATGGCCTTTCTCAGGCCAAATGGTTTTGGCGAGCTTTTTTTAAACATCTTCATTCTTTTCTCCCTCTTGTTGGGGTAATTGCAAAAAAAAACGCCCAGCCATACATACCCTGATGGGTTGCATGATTGGACGTCGTTATCCTGTTTTCCGAGACCACCGTTGGCCTCACCTATATACCGCCTGTCTTGCAGGGTATATCGTTTGTTACTGATATTGCAGCAACTGTGCCAATTGTTTAGAAAAGTCTATAAGTTATTATTTTTTATAAATATTTAAATATGCTGGTCAGCTTGCAGGTCATTTGCTGGTGCAGTGAATATGCACGCATTTGGTGCGAAAGATGCTTAATGGCGCAATATTGCGCTCAGGAAAGTAGGTCGAAAGTAGCGACGATACCTTCAGCGATTTCAGCAATACGCTTGTTTTTATCCATGGCCATTTTTCGTAGTGCCTGATAGGACTCATCTTCTGAAATCTGTTTATGTTTCATCAGTATGCCCTTGGCTTTATCGATAACCTTACGTTCTTGCAGTTGTGCCCGGGTTTTCGTTAGATCCTGTTTGAGTTTCTGCACTTCAGCAAATCTTGTTACTGCCACCTGTAATATAGATTGTATGCGTTGTGCTTCCAGCGAACCGACAATATAGGTCGCCACGCCGCTTTTAATGGCTTTTTCGATAATCAGGTCCTCATCGGTTTCGGTGAAAAGTATCACAGGTATTGTGAAGCTTTGATTGATGCTGCGTATTTGTTGCAGTAGATCATCGTCAAGTTGTTTTATCTCAATAATGATGCCCTCAGGATGATCGATACTGATATGGGCATGGATGTCCTGGACTGTGGTCATGGTTTCGATTTTATGGATGCCCAGACGGGATAAAGTTTCCCGGAGCTCATCTGCAGAGCCCGCTTCCTGTAAAACCAGTAATATTTTTTTAATAGCCATCATATCTTTCAATCATTTATTGGGCACGTAACATTCATTGAGAGCAACTATTATGCCAATCTGTTTCTTGTTTAAAAAATGCGCAGACAGACGTAACTTTAATGAAAATATATCGGGGTGGGATATAACTGCTTGTTATATATTGGACTATGCAAGGTAGTAGTACGGGCCTGCGCACTATAAATGTGCAAGATCGAATCATATGCAATGTTGTCAGCATAAAATGGTGCAGTAAAGCTCAGTGAAGTAGAAATAAACACTATTTTTGGAACTTCAGTGATCGGCAAGCTTATTGCACTGTCTAGAAACAACACTACTTTTTGGAAACATGATAATGCTAGATGAAACCCTGACCTTTATTCTTGCCGGCGGAGCTGGCTCAAGGTTACAACCGCTCACTTCAGACCGCGCCAAGCCAGCCGTGCCTTTTGGTGGCAAGTACCGAATTATCGATTTTACCCTGGCTAATTGTTTGCATTCTGATTTGAGACGAATACTTGTGCTGACTCAGTATAAATCTCACTCACTACAGAAACACCTTCGCGATGGCTGGTCGATTTTTAACCCGGAACTGGGTGAATTTATTACCACGATACCCGCGCAAATGCGTCGCGGTGTCGGCTGGTATGATGGTACCGCCGATGCTATTTATCAAAACCTTTATTTGGTTGAACGCAGTGGGGCCAAGTATGTATTAATCCTGTCGGGTGATCATATTTACCGGATGGATTACGCCCCATTGATTCAGGCGCATGTGGAATCGAATGGCATTGCGACTATCGCTTGCATGGAGGTCGGACTGGAAGAAGCCGGATCCTATGGCGTCATGAAAATAGATGAGAGTCATCGCATTTATGATTTTCAGGAAAAACCTGAATCGCCAGAGCCTTCGCCCGATCAATCGGATAAAGCACTGGTGTCGATGGGTATCTATGTATTCTCTATCGACCAGCTCAAGGAAGTGCTGGAAAAAGATGCAGAAGACGAAAACTCCACAGCATGATTTTGGCAAGGATATTCTGCCTGACATGATCAAGAATCATTCTGTGCATGCCTACCGCTTTGGCGGAGCAGAAGGGCGTGTATCACAAGACCACTACTGGAAAGACGTCGGCACCATCGATTCATTCTATGATGCCAATATGGATTTGCTGAAGTCGATTCCACCATTAAACCTGTATCAGGATGACTGGCCTATCCGCACTTATCAATCACAAACACCACCCGCGCGCACCGTACCCGGTGAATCAGGCACCGAGGGTATTTTTATTAATTCCATCGTCGCAGGCGGTACCATTATCTCGGGTGGCAATATTTCGCATTCCATTATTTTCAAGAATGCGTTTGTTGATGATGATGCCTTCGTGGAAAATTCCATGTTATTTGATGGTGTACATATTGGTAAAAATGCGCGTATCAATCAATGCATTATCGACAAGCATGTGGTTATCCCTGATGGCGAAGAGATTGGTTACGACCTGGCAAAGGATATGAAGCGCTTTCAGGTGACTGAAAAAGGTATTATTGTGATACCGAAAGATCAGAAGTTCTAGTAACACAAAGCTGCTGTATCAGAGGTACCTTAGGTTTGGCGCAAACTGGATATACTGCTAGAGTCTCGTGGCGTTCAATTTGGGTATTGAAGCAGGGCAATTGGCTATTGTGCTACTGATTATCCCACTTATTTTTGCTGTAGGTAAAATGAATGCAGCGGGATTATATATAAAGCATTTGATGAGCCAGCGGTGTCGTGACGCTCGCATCGTTCTGGTTATTGCAACGTATTTCACTATGAATCCATGGTTTCTGCTAACACCAGTTGCCCAGAAGTAATATAATGACGAAATGAATGACAGTGGTTCGCTGGCAAGCTGTTAGCAACAATAAGTTGAGTGGATTGTATGGAAATATGGCCAACTACTTAAATCACCTGTGCAGCCACTCGAAGATGATATCACGCGTGAATATGGCATTAACGTCGCTATAAAAAGAGAGGATCTTAATCATAGCGAGTTGATTGGCAATAAATTACGAAAATTGAAATATAATCTCATCGAGGCGCAGCATCAGCACGCATCGGCATTACTCAGTTTTGGTGGTGCGTACTCCAATCATATATTGGCGCTTTCTGCTGCGGGTAGAATATTTTCTATGCCCACCATAGGTGTTATTAGAGGTGATGAATTGCATGACGCACCATTGAATCCTGTTTTACAACAGGCGAAGTCTAATGGTATGGATTTGCATTTTGTTTCGCGGGAGACATATAAAAGAAAAACCCAAGCAGATTACCTGATCTCTTTACATGAGCAATTCGGTAAATTTTATATGATACCTGAAGGCGGTAGTAATCAGCTGGGTATTAAAGGCGCAGCCGAGATCGTAGATGATATTGATAGTGAATATGATGTGATTGCCAGTGCCTGCGGCACTGGTGGCACTCTCGCTGGAATTATAAAAGGGGTTCACGAGTCTGACTTTTTGTCCAGTATGGTTATCGGTTTTTCGGTATTGAAAGGTGGTGAATTTCTACACGGTGATATTCAGCAAATGATTCCAAAGGAAATATCCCACCAGGCAAACTGGCATATCAACACGGATTATCATTTTGGTGGTTATGCCAAAACCCGGCCGCCATTGCTGGCATTCATTCAATGGTTCAAGCAGGTTCACCAGATTGAGCTCGACACTATTTATACAGGCAAGATGGTCTATGCTATTTATGATTTAATTAAATCGGGTTATTTCAAAAAAGGCAGTCGCCTACTACTTATTCATACCGGTGGGACACAAACCGCAAAGCTGATGACTGGGTAAGCGTTATAGCATTCACATTTTTTTAACGAACCGGGTCAGTAATACAATTCTCTGGCCATTAATCCGACCCTCTATGTGCTCAGGATTATCTGCCACCAGTGAAATCCCACGGACGGCGGTACCTCTCTTGGCGGTAAAGTTGGCGCCTTTGACGTTTAAGTCCTTAATAAGCTGTACGTTATCGCCTGCGTGTAGTGTCACCCCATTGCAATCAGCATGTGCGCTAGCTGTCTTTCATGTTGTTGCTTCAATACCAGCTTGCGCCCATTTTAAGGTGCTTTCATCCAGGTAAAGCATGTCAAGCAAGTCCTGGGCCCAGCTTTCAGTGTCCAGTCGGGTCAGCATGCGCCAGGCTAATACTTGTACAGCGGGAATCTGACTCCACATGCTCTCATTCAGGCATCGCCAATGGTCAATATCAATTTTGTCCGCATGCTCAATTTGCTCATGACAAGTCTTGCAAATAAGTACCGATTCATCCGTGCTGGCTGTCGGAAGCGGGAGGTAAGCTGTATACAAGCAGATTATCTTTGGTAGCACATAATTCACATTGTGATTCGCTGCGTTGATGCAGGGCTTCTTCGGTATTCATCGAGCATTAATTTCCATAGTCATTGCCCGGCCCTGGACATTTAATAGACTAGAGACATTCCTTGAATATCTGTGACGGGCAGGTCTTGCAAATTTCCCTGTCGAGTCGGCGATAGATCATGCGTATAGCATCGGTCTTGCTGTCGAAGAAATGATCGGCACCGATATTGCTGATAAAGCATGATTTAGCTGCAAATTCATACACCGATGGTTTGAGGCCAACAAAATACAGACCGCCATTTTGTGCAGTCAGACGCTTGCTTTCTGAAACCAGCGCTTCGGCACCACTAAGATCAATAAAATTGATGCCGCTACCCACGATCAGGATATGGTAAATTCTTTCATGATCGACTATTTGATTAATACGCTTTTGGATATGGTTGATAGAGCCAAAGTAAATAGACATATCAATTTGTATAATCTTCAATTGCGGGCATTGCTTAACGGGCTTTTCAAGTATATTGATTAATTTTCTGGGTTTAACTTCAGGCGGTTCATCGAATGCCAGAGATTCAATATTAGGCGTGGAAGTCTTGGCAAGAAAAAATACCAGGGATAATAGTACGCCGAGGTAGATGGCAAATTCCAGCTCCAGAAATAAGGTGGCAAGAAACGTGGTCAGCAGGATAGTTGTTTCAGATTTGCTGAATTTCAGTATAGCCTTTATGTGATGTACATCGATGAGATTGTACGCGACCAGCAAAATGATGCCACCCATTGCTGCAATGGGTAAATATGCGGTGAGGGGCGCTATCAGTAATACAATGACCATTAATATCAAGGCTGCAAATATCGCCGATAAAGGTGTTTTTGCACCGGCCTCATAATTAATGCCTGATCGTGTAAACGAGCCTGAGCCTGCATAGCTGGAGAAAAAGCTACCGACAATGTTAGACATGCCCTGGCCAATGAATTCCTGGCTGGCGTTAATGCGCTGGCTTGATCGGGTGGCTACCGAACGACTGATAGAAACTGCTTCTATCAGGCCAAGCAAGGCGACGGCGAAGGCTTCCGGGGCGAGCATTTTTACCGTTTCAAAAGAAAACAGTGGGCTGGACAAGGGCGGCAATTGTGCCGGTATTTCGCCCACCAGTTTTATAGTGTCTGTTTGGCCTTTGAGGAAAAATGCCAGCACACTGCCGACCACCATGCCAATCAGCAGATTCGGAAACTTTGGCAGTGTTTTCTTAATGGCTATTGCACTGATCAAGGTGATGATGGCGATGATGACCAGATAATAATTGATATCACCGATCTCGCTGAATATATCCATCCAGGTATGCATGAATGTTTCACCTTTAGGTACATGCACACCCAGAATATGTTTCATTTGGCTGGTGGCAATTAAAATAGCAGCGCCTGCAGTAAAGCCAATCACTACCGTATGGGAGACAAAATTGACCAATGACCCAAGTCGTGCCAGCCCAAATGCCAGCTGATATACACCTGCCAGAAAAGTGAGTGTTAAGGTCAGCGAGAGAAATTCAGGCGTACCAGGTTGGGCATGGTGACTGATTGCAGAAAATACAACGATAGATATAGCCGTTGTAGGCCCGGAAACAAGATGAAACGATGAGCCGAACAGGGCCGCTATAATCGGTGTGACCATGGCGGTGTATAAACCATATTCCGGCGGCAAGCCGGCAATAGTGGCGAAAGCCACGCCTTGAGGCAGTACAATCACTGCCCCCGTTAAGCCGGCGATCAAGTCTGCTTTTAATGATTCCCTGGTGATAAACCGAAACCAGTGAAGAAAGGGAAAAATAGTTTTTAAGTTCATTTGGGACTCTTGAATTATTCGTTTTACCTAAAGAAGCTGAACAGCGAAGGGATCGTCGTACTGCAGGAAATTAGGGCGCATTCTAGCATAAATACAGGGTTTTGTATTACCGTCTACGCCCGTTTTGGTGTGTTTATTTTTATGCCAGAGGAATGGGCAGGCGCAATACCTTAGTCATGAGACGGATATCCAGGGCGGCCTGGGAGCGGGTTTTTTAAGTCATGCTTCTTGGGATGCATCGAAAAAAATCGCGTTTTGACCTGTGCTCCTCGCATCAGAACAACTGATAGATAACATTTTCACAGGGGCATACAGTACGTATGCTTATTCAGGTTTCACTGCCATGGCGACTGTGTATTGCTTACCCTGTTTTATTTTATCGTAATTACCAAATATATCCTTGAAATTACGTTCGATATAGCGGCGAAGTCCGGTGATGGTGACAACAACTATTTTACCGCCGGGATGTAATTGCTCATAGGCATCGTTGAGCATGATGGTCATCATTTCACTGCCGACCTTGGCAGGAACATTCGAGGCGATGCAGTGAAAGCGTTTGTCCCTGATATGTTGCAGACCATTGCTTAATTTTATTTCGACAATTACTGATATGATTAATATCTGCATTCTTGCGGCTGTATTCAATAGCCATAAAATCCTTGTCGACCAAGGTGGTTTGTCCTTGTGGTGCCAGTTTGGCCATGGTCAGGCCGATGGGGCCATAGCCGCAACCGAGATCGAGACAATCGAAATCCTTATCAATCTGCAGATAGTCGAGTAGCATGATCGAGCCTTTGTCGATACTCTTGGGTGAGAAAATCCCCCAGGTGCTGTGAAAGGTCAGGGTATGCCCGCACAGGGTTTCACTGAAAACGATATCCTGGCGTAGCTTGGACAGGTCGGTATTTTTAGTCATACGGTTAATCTAGCACATATCGCGCAGGCGAGCGTTATGGTGCAACAAGTGACCGCCATGTTGGTCGTACTGAATGCGTGAGAGTCCGGCATTGTAAACCTTGATACGGTACAGGCCGATGGGCGCTGTATGCAGTGTGAGTCCGATAATGGCGCGCATCACACCGGCATGTGCGACTATCAGGATGTGCTGACCGTTATGCTGTTGTAATTGTTTTTCGTAGGCAGTGGTGACGCGTTCTATAAAGGCATCGAGTGCTTCGGCACCGGGTGGACGGCAGTTAACCGGGTCGCGGTAAAAGTCTTCATATTCTTGCAGCCTGTCTGCTTTTAACTGCTCCCTTGTCTTGCCTTCCCAGCTGCCAAACCCGACTTCCCTGAAGTCCTGTTCTATCGTGAGTGGTATCTGGTGTTGTTCGCTGATGGCCCTGGCGAAGTCCTGGCAACGCTGCATGGGTGATGTAATGATCTGATTCCAGGGTGCCTTGTCGTCAATGGCATCACGCATTTGTTGCCAGCCTTTGTCGCTGAGCGGGTCGTCAATCTTGTGACCACTGTACAGGTTGCCGCCTTGCGGTTGCCCATGCCGGATCAGGTCAACCAGTGTGTATTGTTCCAGTTTCATAATAGTTCCAGACGGAAGATGACCTGGTTGATGGATCGCCTAGTGTTCTGCTTTTCCATGGGCCTCGAGGATGGTGCGAGTCATGATGCGGTCTGTATAGGCCATCGCGATCGCTGACAGCAAAAACGTAATATGAATGACGACTTGCCATTTGATGGTACTCTCGGTCATGTGTTCGGCATTAATAAATGTTTTTAACAGATGGATCGAGGAGATGCCGATAATGGCCATGGCCAGTTTTATTTTCATGGTGGCGGCATTGACGTGTGACAGCCATTCCGGCTGGTCCGGGTGCTCCTTGATATTCAGACGTGAGACGAAGGTTTCATAGCCGCCAATGATGACCATTATCAGCAGGTTGGCAATCATCACGACATCAATGAGTCCCAGTACCAGTAGCATGATGCCGGCTTCACCGAGCTTGTTTACACCCGTGACCAGGTGGCTGAGTTCGATCATGAAAAAGTATACATACACGCACTGGGCAATAATCAGGCCGAGATAAAGCGGCGCCTGTAGCCAGCGACTCCAGAAGATCATCTGGGACATAATGGAAACATCTAATTTTCGTTGTTTGCTTGTTGGTTCGTTCACGTTTTATTTACCTTGGCTAAAAAATATTCTCGGAATGATGAGCGCATGTTTTGCTGTTCATGCAGGTTTAGTTTTAGTGTCTGTTGGCCTATATATTCTTGTTCAGTTTGGTTTGTATTTCACTGGCCAGCATCAGGGCTTCGTCAATACTGTCGGCAACGACATTGTAGTGGGCCATTTTGCGACCGGGTCGCGCTTGTTGTTTTCCATACAGGTGCAGTTTTACATTTGGGTGTTCCAATAGCAGTTGCCAGTCTGGATCTTCGTCATTATGCCAGAGATCACCCAGCATATTAACCATGACCACCGGTGATAACAGGCGCGTATCTCCCAGAGGCAGTCCGCAAATGGCACGAACCTGTTGTTCAAACTGGTTGGTGATGCAGGCATCGAGCGTGTAGTGGCCACTATTATGAGGGCGTGGTGCAATTTCATTCACCAGTAACTGACCTTTGGAGACAAAAAATTCTACCGCCATCACGCCAATGTATTGCAGCTCATGGGCAATATGCGAGGCAATTTCTATCACTTGTTTTTTAAGTGATTCATCAAGTCGGGCAGGGACAATGCTGACGTCGAGTATACCGTGTTCATGTATATTTTCTGCAATGGGGTAAGTGGCAACCTCACCATCGACAGAGCGTGCCAGCACCACGGATACTTCTATATCCAGTGGCAGGCGTTGTTCCAGTACACAGGCTTCATGATTGAGTGCTTGCCAGCCTGAAAGGGCTTCGCTGGCATTATTGATATTGAACTGACCCTTACCGTCATAGCCAAATCGCGATACTTTTAAAATGGCGGGTGTGCCAACTTCTTTAATAGCGGACATTAAATCCTGTTCAGACTTGATCACTGCAAATGCTGCGGTGGGTATTTTTTGATCACGCAGAAAAGTTTTTTCGTGTATGCGATCCTGGGTAATGGTGACAGCATGTGACCCTGGTCGTACCGGGCAGGCAGTCGCGAGATGCTCTAATGTGGATGCAGGGATATTTTCAAACTCAGTGGTGACGACATCGCAATCCAGAGACAATGCAGTGAGCGCAGCAGGGTCTGCATAGTCAGCGCAAACATGACGACTGGCCAGTAGTCCGGCCGGGCTGTTGACATCAGGATCCAGTACGATGACTTCATAACCCATGGTGCGTGCAGCCACAGTGAACATGCGCCCGAGTTGGCCGCCACCTAACATGCCAATGGTACTGCCAGGTAGGATACTCATACTTTGGGTAACTTTATCGCCCGTACTTTGGTGCGTTGTTTTTTGCGAAAAGCACTCAGTTTTTTCGCCATTTTGTCATCATGGTTCGCGAGCATGGAAACGGCAAACAGGCCGGCATTGGCGGCGCCGGGTTCACCAATAGCAAAGGTAGCTACTGGAATGCCTTTCGGCATCTGTGCAATGGAAAGCAGGGAATCCAGACCTTTCAGGGCACGTGATGTCACCGGTACACCCAGGACGGGCACGATGGTTTTCGCTGCCAGCATGCCGGGTAAATGGGCAGCACCACCGGCACCAGCAATAATCACCTGTATGCCACGCTCCGCAGCGGTTTCTGCGTATTCAAATAACAGGTCAGGGGTGCGATGAGCTGAAACCACTTTGGCTTCATGAGGTACGCCAAATTGCTTCAGTACTTCGACTGTCTGGCTCATGACCTTCCAGTCGCTGTCACTGCCCATAACAACGCCTACCAGCGGTTTTTTCATAATATTTCCTACCCGTTACCGAGAAGCTTAATTTTGTTTGGAGTTAAAATATCGCAGTATACACCAAGTATCGACAGCCTTGTGCAGCCCTTGGATGACAAATATCGCGTTTCACTGGCTATAAAGCTTGCTACTCCAGCAATGACCAGCATCAAAATAAGCTTGGGATATTGCGGATCGGACATTATAAGCAGGCAGACGATAAAGTAAACCTTGAATTGACGTGTCGATAACCCATTAAAGTCTATATAAATCAGTAATTTATTATAAAAAAGGCATTGAATGTCCGTTTCCCGAGGTTCACAAACCCTCGCGGTGGGCTGAATGAATATCAAACCCGCCTATCGGTATTCCTGATCGGGGTTAATGAACAGGAACATTTGGCAAAATGTTGTGTCGGATTGATTGACAGTGGTGTCTCACAGGACTATTTTAATAGTTAACTGGATAGCAAATAGCAATTTGATGGATTACTTCAGACAACATAAACAAATCACAGGCTTGGCGCTGTTGCCGGTATTATTATTGGTCTGGCTGTCATTCAGTTGTCAGGATTGTTTTGCTGCCAGTCTTTCCGACTCGGTACAAAAAGTTCATGTGGCGATGGATTGTTGTCCACCTGGAATGCATAATGATAGCAGCCAACAAATGGATAAATCCGGCTGTGATAATAATTACCTGATGGATCAGCCTGCTATTGCCGATGAATTTAGTCCACAGCTGACTGATTTTCAGATGGTGATGCTGCCTGTCAATGAGCTTGATTTCGAGGCGACCTATCCAGTATTAATTCAACCTATAGTGCTGCCGCGTGTTTCAGTACCCTTCTCCGATCGATCCTTCTCGAGTTACCGTATCCTGCTGATTTAAACCTCCCTGTTTGACCCGGATTTTTCCTTTAGTCTTTCAGGAGCAGGAGTATGTTTTTTAGCGACCGTCATTATCTCGTTTTATTTTTTTGCATGTCTGTTAGTGCCATTGTCTCTGCCGGCGATAGCCCGGTCATGACTCTGCAACAGGCAGAATCACTGGCGAATGCAATGGATCCCGGCAGTAAGCGCTTTCAATCACTGGCCAGGTCTATGGAGCAAAAGTCAGTAGCCGATGCGCAGTTGCCCGACCCGAAACTACGTTTCGGCTTGATGAATTTCCCGGTAGATACATTCAAGCGTGATCAGGAACCGATGACCCAGATTCAGCTGGGTGTCCAGCAAATGTTCCCACGCGGTGATTCACTTAATATCAAATCACAACGTACACTGATCGATGCCAGGTCGAACGAGTATCAAGCACAGAACCGTGAAAGCATGTTGCAAAAACAGGTGCGCATAAGCTGGCTGGAACTGTATTACTGGCTACGCGCTGATGAGGTAGTAACAAAAAACAGGCAATTGTTTGAGCAGTTGGTCGAAGTGACTCAATATCATTATGGCGCAGGCCGCCGTAATCAACAGGATGTGATTCGCGCCCAGCTTGAATTGAGTCGACTGGATGATCGTCTGATAGACGTCAAGACAAGCCAGGAGAAGGCGGCTGCTGAACTCGCCGTGTTAACCGGTCGTAATATGGAGACGATTAGCTTGCCCGATGAATTGCCGGTGATAGCAGATGATTTTAATCTGCAGGAAATTCACGCGCAACTACCATCACACCCGATGATGTTAATAGCAAAGTCACAGGTGGAAGTGGGACAGAAGAACGTGGAACTTGCACGAGAGGCTTACAAACCCGGCTGGATGCTGGGTGTTAACTATGGCGTGCGTGATGGCCAGAATCCTAATGGTAGTGATCGTGCCGATTTTCTCTCCATTGGTGTCACACTTGATGTGCCATTATTTAAAGATAAACGCCAGGATCGCCAACTCAAGGCCAGTCAGTACAAACTGGGTGCCAGTAAACAAATGCTGGATCAGCGTTTCCTGGAACTCAAACAAATGCTGGATAAGGATTATACTGACTGGAAACATCTGCAGGAGCGTCATCGCTTTTATCACGATAAGCTGATTCCGCAAGCTGAGCAAAATGTTGAAGCCGCCTTGTTTGCCTACCAGAATGATCGAAGTGATTTTACCAGTTTGATGCGTGCGCGTATTACGCTACTGGACACCGATCTCAAATCTATTCGCATTAACGTAGATCGTGTCAAGGCACAGGCGCGTGTGCTGTATTTCTCGGGAGAACAACAATGAAAATGCACCTCGTCATATTCGTGGTCAGTATCATCTTTTTAATCTCTGCCTGTTCACAGGAAGACATGGCAATAGAAACGATGCAAACAGATGGTGCTTCGCGGGAAACAGCTATCGAGCATGGGCTAAAACACCAGGATCCAAAATATGTTTGTCCTATGCATCCGCAGATTATTCGTGATCAGGAAGGTAACTGTCCTCTCTGTGGAATGAATCTGGTGCGAAAGGATATTGAAGAGCCGCAGGCTGGCAATGGTGAGAAAAAAATTCTGTACTGGGTTGCTCCTATGGACCCTGCATACCGTCGCGATGCTCCTGGTAAATCACCCATGGGTATGGACCTGGTGCCGGTCTATGACGAAGGTGGAGGCGTATCAGTAAAAATATCTCCCGCAGTTGAAAACAATATGGGTGTGCGCACAGCAAAGGCAGAACGTAAGCGTTTGTGGCGCAAGATTGATACAGTGGGTTATGTGGATTTTGACGAAAACAAAATTTCACATATTCATTTACGCACCAAGGGCTGGATAGAAAAACTGACTGTAAAATCAGAAGGTGAACGTGTGCGCAAAGGCCAGTTGTTGTTTGAGTTATATTCGCCTGAACTGGTGAATGCGCAAGAAGAATATCTGCAAGCCCTGAGAACAAAAAATAAAATTTTGATAGAAGCGTCCAATGAGCGCTTGAATGCACTGGGCGTGTCTACCAGGCAAATACGTCAGCTCAAGAAAGATAAACGTGCGCGCCAGTATGTGCCGGTATATGCAAAACAGGATGGTATTGTCGCCAAGTTGAATGTCAGGGAAGGTATGTTTGTTGAACCTATGCGGGAAGTCATGAGTCTGGCTGACCTGTCCAGCATATGGTTGCTGGCCGAGGTATTCGAGAGTCAGGCGGATTGGGTCAAAGTCGGACAATCTGCGGAAGTTCGACTGTCGTATCTCCCCGGCCGTGAATGGGAGGGTAAGGTGGAATATATCTATCCGAGCCTGAACGCGAAAACACGCACGTTAAAGGCACGTCTGCGGTTTGATAACCCCGATGAAGCGCTGAAGCCTAATATGTTTGCCAATGTCACTATTTTTGGTGGTGCGAAGAAAAATCTGATCGTTATTCCGCGCGAGGCACTGATTCGGGCTGGCGTTGAGGAACGCGTGATTATCGCAGAAGGTGAGGGGCGTTATTCCGCCCGCAAGGTAACCGCTGGTATCGAGTCCGGTGACTTCGTCGAGATTATTGCTGGTCTGCGTGAAGATGAAATGGTCGTGACCTCCGGTCAGTTCCTGATTGATTCAGAGGCCAGCCTGAAGGCCAGCCTTGCCCGTATGAGTCAACCCCCTGCTGCGGCTGATAACAAGATGGATATGAAGATGGAGAAGATCCAGGGTGTCGGCATGGTCACTGAGCTTGCCGATGGAGAGAATAAAATCAAAATTGCGCATGAACCGATTGAAGCGCTGGACTGGCCAGAAATGAATATGTACTTTGATGTCAAGGATGGTGTTTCCCTGAATCAGCTTAAATCCAATGACAAGGTAGATTTTGAACTTGAAAAAGCCGCCAAGGGTTACGTTATTACATCCATCAATAAAACCGAATAGGAGCGATTATCATGATTGCAAAAATCATTGACTGGTCACTCAATAACCGATTCCTGGTGTTGTTGCTGACTGCAGTCCTAATAGGCGCGGGTATCTTCGCCATTAAACAGATCCCGCTGGATGCGATACCGGACCTGTCCGATGTGCAGGTGATTATCAAGACGACCTACCCTGGACAGGCGCCACGTGTCGTTGAGGACCAGGTGACTTACCCGTTGACGACGGCGATGCTGGCGGTTCCGGGTGCGATTAACGTTCGTGGCTATTCGTTTTTTAATGACTCTTATGTCTATGTGATCTTTAAAGACGGCACAGACCCGTACTGGGCGCGCTCACGGGTACTTGAATATCTGAGTCAGGTAGCCAGCCGGTTACCGCGAGAGGCGCGACCGGCATTGGGTCCGGATGCAACCGGTGTTGGTTGGGTCTATGAATATGCATTGGTAGACCGTACAGGAAAAAATGATCTGTCGCAGTTGCGCTCATTGCAAGACTGGTTCCTGAAATATGAATTGCAGACGGTACCCGGCGTGTCTGAAGTAGCGACTATCGGCGGCATGGTCAAACAATACCAGGTGGTATTGAATCCGGATCGTTTGCGCGCCTATGGTATCACCTTGCAAAAGGTGCGTATGGCGATCAATCGCGCTAATAAGGAAGTGGGTGGCTCAGTGATTGAGATGGCCGAAGCCGAATACATGGTACGTGCGACTGGGTATATTGATGAACTCGATGATCTACGTCGTATTCCTCTAGGCGTCAATGAGCAAGGTACGCCGATCCTGCTAAAGGATGTCGCCGAGATCCGTCTGGGTCCACAAATGCGTCGTGGTATTGCGGAACTGGATGGCGAAGGAGAAGTGGTCGGTGCTGTGGTGGTGATGCGCTATGGCGAGAATGCATTGAAGACCATTAAGGGCGTGAAACAAAAACTGGAAGAGTTGAAAAATGGTTTACCGAAAGGTGTCGAGATAGTCGAGACCTATGACCGTTCTGCCCTGATTAATCGTGCGGTTGATACTTTGAATACCAAGCTGGTTGAGGAGTTTATTGTCGTGGCACTGGTCTGTGTCGTGTTTTTGTTTCATTTGCGTTCGGCACTGGTTGTCATTATTAGCCTGCCGGTCGGTATCCTTGTCGCCTTTATTATTATGCAGTCACAAGGGATGAATGCGAACATTATGTCACTGGGTGGTATTGCTATAGCGATTGGGGCCATGGTCGATGCGGCTATTGTGATGATCGAAAATGTACACAAACATATCGAGAAAGAAGCGCTGACTGATGAAAATCGCTGGCGTATTATCGGCGAAGCGACCAAGGAAGTAGGGCCGACCCCTGTTTTTTTCGTTGGTGATTATCACCCTGAGTTTTCTGCCGGTGTTTACTCTGGAGGCACAGGAAGGCCGTTTGTTTTCGCCGTTGGCATTTACCAAAACATTTGCAATGGCGGCCTCGGCTGGTTTGTCGATTACGCTGGTGCCGGTGTTGATGGGTTA
Organism: uncultured Gammaproteobacteria bacterium; assembly: GCA_963807455.1. Taxonomy (GTDB): domain Bacteria; phylum Pseudomonadota; class Gammaproteobacteria; order JAADHQ01; family JAADHQ01; genus JAADHQ01. The sequence goes on from CAWECS010000016.1 coordinate 88,412, forward strand.
TTTTATTCGTGGACATGTCATACCTGAACATAAGAACCCGATCAATCGTATACTGGTGGCACTGTATAGACCTTTTATTAACATAGTTTTGAAAGCGCCAAAGACGGTATTACTTTTTTCATTGATTGTTGTTATCGCCGGGCTTTGGCCTGTCACTAAAATCGGTTCCGAATTTATGCCAGATCTGGATGAAGGGGATCTGATGTATATGCCCACCACGTTCCCGGGTGTATCGGTCGGCAAGGCGCAGGAATTGCTGCAACAGACCGATAAACTGATTCGAACCGTGCCTGAGGTTAAACGTGTATTTGGCAAGATAGGCCGTGCCGAAACTGCGACAGACCCGGCGCCGCTGACCATGATTGAAACCACGATCCTGCTGAAACCACGTAGTGAATGGCGTGAGGGTATGGATCTTGCCGGGCTGAAAGCAGAATTGAACCAGCTCATCAAATTTCCAGGTCTGACTAACGCCTGGGTCATGCCGATCAAGACACGCATTGATATGCTCGCGACAGGAATCAAGACACCGGTGGGTATCAAAGTGGCCGGGCCAGATCTGATGGTGATACAGGATATCGGCAAACGCCTGGAAGAGGTTGTCATCAAGGTGCCTGGCACCTTGTCGGTTTACTCTGAACGGGTGGCCGGCGGGCGTTATATCACCGTGGATATCGATCGTGTTGCCGCCTCGCGTTTCGGACTGAATATTGCCGATGTACAGGATGTCGTCAAGACCGCGGTCGGTGGCATGCAGGTCGCACAAAGTGTTGAAGGGCTGGAGCGTTATCCGATTAATATCCGTTACCCGCGCGAGACGCGTGATTCGCTTGAAGAGCTGCGTAACCTGCCGATAGTAACTCCTTCCGGTGCACGCATACCTTTAGGTGAAGTCTCGGATATACGAGTGGAGATGGGACCCGCGATGATCAAGAGTGAAAACGCCCGTCCGAATGGCTGGACGTTTGTCGATATTGATGGACGTGACCTCGGTTCTTATGTCGAGGAGGCGCAGAGGGTAGTCAACGAACAAGTAAAATTGCCTCCGGGGTATTCAATTGCCTGGTCCGGCCAGTATGAATACATGGTACGTGCCAAGGAACGCCTGACAGTGGCCGTGCCGTTTACGCTGGTTATTATCGTTCTGTTGTTATACCTGAACTTCCGCAACCTGACCGAGGTGCTGATTATTATGGGTACCTTGCCCATGGCGCTGGTGGGTGGCGTCTGGCTGTTGTACCTGCTGGATTATAATATGTCGGTGGCGGTCGGTGTCGGCTTTATTGCGCTGGCCGGCGTGGCTGTCGAGATTGGTGTTGTAATGCTGGTTTATCTCAATCAGGCGTTCAAAAAACATCAGAGTGAAGATGGTAGGGTGAATAACCTGACGCTTGCTGAGCTACGTGAGGCAATTCTCGAGGGGGCGCTGCTCAGGGTGCGCCCTATCATGATGACGGTAGCGGCGATTATAGCCGGACTATTACCGATCATGCTGGGTGGAGGCACAGGTTCAGAAGTGATGCGACGCATTGCAGCGCCGATGGTGGGTGGAATGGTGAGCGCGACAATTTTAACGCTGGTGGTTATTCCGGCTGTTTACATGGTCTGGAAAAGTCGTTTGATCAACAAACAGGAGGAGGAATTATGAAAACAGTTACGCTACTGGTTATCGGAATGTCGATGTTTTCAGTGGTGCTGCAGGCCAGCCAGCAGGCACCTTATGCCGGGCAAGAACAACGACTGGTGAAAGCATTGTCATCAGCGGAAACAGAGGGTTTGTTATCCGGCAAGGGCATGGGCTTGGCCAAGGCCGCAGAATTGAACCACTACCCGGGGCCTCTGCATGTACTGCAGATAATGAAAGATCTCGGACTGAGTCAGCAGCAGCAATTACAGACACAACAGCTTTATGCATCTATGAAAAGTGAAGCCATTCGAATCGGTCAATTGATTATTGAGGAAGAACAGCGATTGGATGAATTATTCGCATCAAAAAAGGTGACAAATAAACTGCTAAAATCCGGGTTAAATAAAATAGCTGTTTTACGTGGGGAATTGCGGTACGTACATTTAAAAGCTCATCTGCAACAAACGACTATTCTCTCGGCAGAACAGATAAGCCGTTATGATCAATTGCGTGGATATATGCATCATCATGCGCACTAATTCTTATCAGCAACGAATAAGGGACGTGTCGGGTATGATTATGATACCTGTCATATTATTTTTGGCCGTGTTGACTGCTTGTAGTGAAGAAACGCAACAGACAGAAGTAGCAGACAAGGCGGTAACGGTCCCGGTACATGCGATACCCGAGCAGGATGCAGCACGATATACGCAAGGCTTGAAACTCTATCAGAAAACCTGTTCTGGTTGCCATGGCAAACAGGGCGAGGGCGCGCCTGGTTGGCAACAACGTGATAAAGAGGGAAAATTTCTGCCGCCACCGTTGAATGGAAGCGGGCATACCTGGCATCATCCCAAATCTGTATTGTTGGATATCATTAATAACGGCACTCAACGGCTGGGCGGTAATATGCCGGCATTGAAAGACAAACTCAGTGCGGAACAGATCGAGGATATTCTGTTCTGGATACAATCACAGTGGGATAAGGAGATATATGCTGCCTGGTACAGCAATAATCGGGCTGTCGAGCTTAACCCGTAATAGTGATAATAACTAATTTGGAGTCTCAGTTGTGCATGACGATAAGAAGAATAGTTCATATCCTGTCAGAACATGCATGCATTTCATAAACAGTGTTAGAATATAAGAGTTTTAAACGGTGGTGAATATTAAGGAGTCATTTATGTACGGCTTTACAGTCAATGTAAATAAAAGTTTCGATGATGCGGTCACGCAAGTGACAGAAGAGCTGCAAAAAGAGGGCTTTGGTGTGCTGACAGAAATTGATGTCAAGGCAGTACTAAAGAAAAAGCTGGATATCGATAAGCGCCCCTATAAAATTCTCGGAGCCTGCAATCCGGTGTTGGCCAACCAGGCGATGGATGCAGAGCCTGATATCGGCTTGTTATTACCCTGTAATGTCATTGTGCGCGAAAATGAAGATGCTTCGGTTACGGTTGGATTCATGGATCCATCAGCAGTGCTGGGTCTGGTTGAACGCGAAGAATTAAAGGCATTGGGTGATGAGGTGTTGTCACGATTGCATCGAGTCAGAGATGCTTTGAACTGACAAGGAATGACAGGTGACAATCATGTCACCTGTCATTATAAGACTATGCCGCTTCATACCTCGGCATGAGCAACTGATAAACTTCCGCGAATTGTGCTGAAACATTACTTAGTGCCTTATTAATGGTTTCAGTATCCAGATTGCAGATGTCGAGTGCTTCCTGACTGACGGGTTCTGGTATGCCCGGCATACAACTTTCCTCATCCAGGCTGTTGGCGTAGTGGTTGGCAATATGTACGATGGCTGTTTCCAGCGGGTAATCGCGTGCCTTTTCAGGACTATGGTGAAAGGCAATCGTTTCAATAATATTGTCTGGCAGATTCCAGTTTGCTGCTATGCGGCAGCCGATGTCGGTATGAGTAAATCCCAGTATTGATTGTTCAATAAGCAGCAGATCCTGTCCTGTTTCCCTGGCCTGATTAATCGCTTTATGGGTGGTTTCAGGTATTCCCTGAAACAAAATCAGACGCCCAATATCATGCAATAATCCGGATACAAAAAAACGTTCAGTATGCTGTTGTTTAATAGCTTCGGCCAGTAGTCGACAATTCACCGCACAAAAAAGACTGTGTCTCCACATCTGTTTGATGTGTTTATGCTTATGTTCCTTGTTGGCAAATAAGTCAATGGTGGTGGTCGCCAGCATCAGGTCACGTAAGTCTTGGGTGCCGATGATAGTGACAGCTCTTGAAATACTATCAATAGTGGACGGAAAGCCATAATAGGGACTGTTGACTATTTTAAGCAGCCGTGAAGAAAGGCCGATATCTGTTTCAGCGACCCTGGAAATATCAGCGACTGAACTATTTGGGTCCTGCGTCAGCCGGTTGATTTGTATAAATGCCTCGGGTAAGGAGACCGGTGTACCTGATTGCTCAATGAGCGTATCTATCGAAATATCCATATCGAGTTACTCCTGACAATTTAGAGTGATAGAAAAACACGTCCATGTCGGGAAAATGAGAAATTACTTATGTGAAAATTACATCCATGCTGTAAATACTGAAGAATCACTTATTCATTATAGGTTTTCGTTGGTCTTTGTAAAGGCCTACAAAAATAGTGTGGATTAACATCGTAAAGATGTTGCGCTTAAAGCAATGTAACATAATGTTTTCTGTATTATTATTCAATAAATTATATTTATATGTTTTATTTCTAAACCCATAAGAAAATGATAATTTACTTCAGCTTGTGGCTTTGAGAGAATGCGCGCTACGTAATCAACAACTCAGTATAACCATGCATAAATTATTGATTTAAGCTAGTTATGTTCAGCAACGATTCAGTTTCACTAGGATAGAATTATTAACAAGATCGTAATGATCACCCATTTATTTACTCTCAAATTAAGGAGAATCATATGAAAAAGGTATCTGCAATTATCGTTGCCATGTTTATGATGGCAGGTATTGCCCAGGCAGCAGGTGATGCGGCGGCAGGTAAGGCCAAGTCAGCAGTTTGTGCAGGATGTCATGGTGCAACTGGTATCAGCAATAATCCTGTATGGCCTAATCTGGCTGGCCAGAAAGCCGCCTATATCGCCAAGCAGTTAAAGGCGTTCAAGGCTGGCAGCCGTAAAGATCCAATGATGGATGCTACTTCCAAAGGTTTGAGTGATGCAGATATCGATAATCTGTCCGCTTATTACAGCAGCTTGAAGTAATTTATCTGCCAAGAAAAAAACCGCGCTTTCAGGCGCGGTTTTTTTTGCTTAAAATAAAATGACTGGATGTTGTTCTGATTTTTAACAGCGAATAAAGTTAGTACCAGAGTGAGACAAAAAACTGAACAACATCTGCATCTAGTGTATACAAGGGCTCGGCACCAGGGGCTCCACCGGCAAGAACATTGCGGAAGTCATCGTATTCAAATTCGATATGATTGAGTGAAAAGTTGACACTGCCTTTATCAATAAAGCCCCAGCCACCCTTGCCAAATTCATAACTGACCCCGATGCCAGACGTGATGGCAGTAAAGCTACTGAGTTCTTTGTCGCGGGCGAGAAAATTTTGCGAACCAGCAAAAGGAAACAAATCATTATAAAAATCGGCCGCGGTCTGCTTGTAGCCACGTAATTTAATGTCAAATACCCATTTGTCTTTTATCGGGTGGGTATAGCCGATCTCAACGGTTTTTGCATCGATGCCCCAGGTATCATTGAACCAACGGTATTCATAATGAACTGAGGCCCGGTAAGGCAAGTAATACTTGGCACGCAAGGCCACAGAGGTGCTGGTGCGGGTGTTAGGATAAATTTCGTCTTCATAATCGAAGGTCGTAGGTGATGTCAGATAACGTACACGGCGGTAGGGGTTATTAAGAAAGCCTTCATCGGTAATGGTCTCAACACCAATTTCCATAATCAGGTCTTTAGTCAGTACCTGTGACAGGCCAAGCCGATAGTTGTGTCGGTCAACATCCTTGGCAAACGTTGGGTCACCCAGTTTACCGACTTCATCCCAACCACGTGAATAACCCAGAGATACTGTCGTCATGCCACCAAATAATTCCTGACTGGCACCTAAATGTAAGGACTTCCCGAGGAAATCATTCTCGTCACTGTTAGTATAGGCAGCGCTCAGCGTTACCTTATCACGCAGGTATTCCAGGCTGAGGCTGGTTTCTGTCCGTTCTTCTGTATAGGGGCTGGCGGTAGCGATAACATCGATCGAAGCACTGGTGACTGAGTCAACATAAAAATTGGCAGAGGCTGAAAAGCTGTCACCTATTTGTTTGCGCACCAGTATCGATGGCCCTGTTATCTCAACCCCGCCACCCTCATAGGAATGGTACAGCATGTCAGCTCTGTCTTCAGGTAAAATAGCTGACTGACAAATGGCTGCATTCAATAAACCAAAAGCGATGAAAATAAGTTTGTTATAACTGCGCATAGCACACTACATTGTCTTCGCCTATGGCGACGGTAAATTTATAATTTTGCATTATGGCCCTTGCCTGACTTATCCATTTTTTCTTGCAGTCACTTTGCATTGTTTATCTTTTCACTGAGTAAAATAACTTTGTGGCTAAAATTACTCGTTAATTACAGCCACAGCCACCACCAGAGCCACCTTCGGCACCACGAGCGCCTTCGCGTGACTGGTAAACATGATGCGTATAGGATGCCGACACCGGATCACGACTAAAGCTCATGATGGGATCAGCGAGATGGTCGCGCTCATAAGGTTTTACCCAGGGTTCGATTTTGCTGCATCCACTAAATAGAACGCAGCTCAGTACGAGGATATATAATGGATATTTCAACATGATTATTCTCTCACCAGGAGTTTTATTTGTTCGGCATATTTCAATTCATAACCCGGCTTGTAGGCCTTATAGAGTTGGCGAAAATTACCATTTCGATCAACCAGGTAGGTGGTTGGCATGGCCTTGACATCGTACAGATCACTGATCTTTTTATCGTTATCAAATAATACCGGGAAGCTGACCGGGATTTTGCTTAGCATGCTGATGGCTTTGTTTGAGTCTTCATCAATATTCACACCGAGTATGACAAATCCCAGATCCTTGTATCTTTTGTAGAGTTGCTCAAGGGCGGGCATTTCCTGTCGGCAGGGACCGCACCAGGAAGCCCAGAAGTTAATCATCACCACATCGCCGCGATGCTCACTGAGCTTGATGTTTTTACCGCTTTTGCTTTTTAGCGTGAAATCCGGCGCTGAGCCACCAATGGCAGCGGCAAAACTGCTGACAGAGTATAATATGCCGGCTGTGAGTAAAACTGATTTAATTATGGTATTGAGTCGTGTATTCATTGTCACCTCGGTCTAGAAAAAGAAGGTAATTCCGGTATGGATTTCCAGGTTATGTGTTTGTTTATCGGCACCGAGGATGTCAGAGTTGAATATATGGTCACGAAAATCGACATGAATGGCGAACCAGTCCCTGGGTATAAAACGATAACCAAGACCCACATTAATAGTAAAGTGGTCTTCATCGGCAAATTGAGTATTACCTATGCCTGCAATCAGGTATAGGTCGCTGTTAAATGCTCGTTTACCGAAAAATGACTCGCCTGCAAACAGGTTGTAGCCGAGTGAAATATTATAATATGCTAATAATCTCTCATCATCGGTCAGAAGATTGACACCTCCTCCTAATACTTCATAACTGGTTTCACCGGCTTTACTACCACCTATAGTAATTTCAGTGAAAATATCTTCTGTGACATGGTAGGCAAATCGGAGGCCGGCGGAGCCATTGACGCCGAAATCCTCAATACTCATCGCACCAACAAATATACCTACCTCGAAGTCTTCCGTATCTATCTTGGCCTGTTGGATTTCACGGCGCTCAAGCTCGGGAAGGATGATCTGTTCAGCCTTCTTGTCCAGCGGATTGGCAGCATGGACATGCGAGGTGAATAGGATGAACAGCCCAAGGAGCGTTCTAGTCGCGCCTGTTAAAAAAAGATGGCAAATCCTGCTTTCCATTCTTCTACTTCCTCATTGTCATTTCTACTGGTGAATATCTTGTAGTTATTGTATTCGACCCTGAATATAAAACGTTTAGTGATATAGACATTGGTACCCAGGCTGACATGAGCCATGGGATCATCGCGGTCAACAGTCGCTACGAGTGTGGCATCCGGGCTGGTTTTAATATAACCCGCACCGATGGCAAAGAACGGCGAAATACGCCATTCCGGGAACGGGTGTGCTGCCAGCCTGACATTACCCATGACACTACTGGAAAAATTACCAATAGCCTGTGTGGCTGACAGCTCGGCTGATAATGTCGGCGCTATATAATAGGTACCATAAACAGTTATACTGGCCGCGCCTTCAAAGTCGCCTCCCATCAGACCCACATCCCATTGGCGTTTGCGGTAACCCTCGATAGTGATGTCACTCAACTTGATGGGTTGACTGTCAAGGGTTAAGGTTTGCTTGAGCTCATTCAGATATACCCAGCCTTCCTTGTCTTTAGTTGTGCGAATTTTGAACCAGTCTGTTTTACGGATCAGGATCTTGATTTTTTCCCCACGCTCAACCACATGAAATACCGGGTATCCCGATGCCGGCCCGGTATGCATTTCCAGATAGGGGTCCGCAACGGTCACCTCAAGAAAGGATTCCTTGGCTTCGACTACCCCGCCAACTATGGCTCTAACTACAATTAAACAAAAAATAATGATTCGCATATTTTTTCTACCTGATGAAGTCGACCTGTCATCAGGTAAAGCCTGTAAAGTTTTTATGTTGTGTGCCTTCTAAGGATGAAACCCCTTATGTCCGTGACAAGCATTTATTATTGTCCGAATATGACGACAGTATAAATGTGAATAGCCCCGGTGGCTACCAACTCTTGGCTAATGTTTCGCTATATTTATCAAATAATTAATTAACCGGCACATTGGCATTAGTGGGGTCATTGAAGTACTGGGCGCCAATGTCCAGCCATTCAGACATGAATTTCTTTTCATGGTCTGACAGCATGGTTGTATGGTTAACCGTCTGGCAATTGACATCGGCATCAAATCGTCCGAAAAACTGGCTTTGCAAGGCACCATTGACCGACATTTGTGGCGCAACCGTGATAGTTCTCAAGTCGGGTACGGTCATGGTGGCACCTGGATCCAAGGGATCTGCGGGTACCAGTGGCACCTGGATGGTCAGGGCGGCACAGGTAACCGGGTCTCTGGCCTGCTGATTTTGCAGGGTGGCGCCTAAAAATAGCTCCGAATACGACAGGAAGTGATTCGCGTTCCGGCGTGGATCCTGATTCAATGCCAGTCGTGTTTGTGGTGTTTGCAGTGTATGACAGCTAACACAGGTGCTGTCCACTGTAACGGTCAAAGGGAACACAAACGGTACCACGGGAGGAGTGACAGGATTGATGAAAGGGTCGCATCGCGGGTCATTGATAGTCAGTGTCGGGTCGCAAATAATGTCTTCAGAACGCGCTGCTTCCCAGATAGGCTGTATGGTTTCCGGGTAGTTGATGGTATTGCGACAACTGGCCTGCCATTTGTTCAATGCCGACGTCGGGTCATAACAAATCGCGCTCAGCGGTATCACCTCATCCACCAGCAACTGGCGGAATTCATAATCAAAGGCAGCTTCGGTGCCATTTGTCCAGATATCAAAGAAGCTGATATCAAAATCCGGCCTGCAATCGGTACTGGCTGTTTTATCGCAAATGTCGCCATTGCGGGCATGGGCCATAGTCTGTCCGCTAGACTGACCGCTAATGGTATCACCGACAATCAACGGCACGGTATTCGTGCCTGGAAAGATATAGCCATTTTGCGGTGCACCCGGGTTGACGCCGACAACATCGGTGCTGTGCCCATGGATACCATCTTCAGGATTGACGGTATTGGGTGTGGCATTATGGCAACCGGCACAAACGACAGTTTCTCCGGGTTTAACTTGTATCCAGGACTGGTGTCGCTGGCTGATTCTTCGACCTTTGCTGTCAACCACGCTAATGGCGAGCGGTACATTCGCCGGCACCTCGATCATGACAGAACCATCAGGTTCAATCGGCGCGTAGCCGATAATTTCACGCATGCCTTGCTGGGTGCTTTGGCCGAAGGCATCATTGCTGATATCAAAATCAGCACCACCGAGTTCATCAGGTATGCCGACTGATTTAATCACCCGCAGAAAGCGTGCAGGGCGGTCATCAGAGGTGAAGTGCGAAGGATCGGCCAGATAGGCAATCGAGCGGTTATCAGCAGAAAAACCGAACGAACCGGCATAGCCATCCGGATCAGTGCTGACGAGTGTGGCCAATGCCGTTTGATTGGCGGCACTCATGTTCAGCGGATTAAAGACGCCATCCATATCATAGACACTGCGAATGTGCAGGATACCGGTATTGTCATTGGCCAGTTCCAGATTCAGCTCAGGGTCCACGCCGGGTACTTTTTTCGCGTATGGCTGTTGGACGTATTCTGTCCTCTGCGACGACTATATCGGTATAGAGAATATCCTCTTCCGGTTGTAAGATGGGTACCTGTGTGTTGTCGGCCGGATCAAATACAAACAGTCCATATAGCGGTGGCGCTTCCTGTACAGCGGGGTCTGCCAGTCGAGCGGCTGTGCAAGGGACGATGGTGGTCGTTTCCATAACACGACACGGTGTCCAGCTTACCAGTATTCTGTTGGTGCCATCCCATAATGGGTACGCTGCGCTGTAACGCCCACCTGGTGAAGGAGTAGTGGTTGTCGTGATATTGGCGCTGGTAATAAGTGAGCCCTGGCCATTGCTAATGGGTGTCAGCTGGTTAGGCAGAATCGGGCGAGTGTTGTCTGTATAATTATCTATGTCTATAGCAATGATATCGCCGCCACCAAAGGTCCCGGTAAAAGGTTTGAGGATTGATAGTAGCCTGCCATCTGACATTTCACGAGCTTGAAGGAACTGCACTACGGTGCCGATGGTGCCGCTGTCATGACTCTGACGGCCATATACCAGCTTCATGTCTGTGCCATCCGGGTTAGCTTGATACAAATGCATGGCATTACGATTGCCGGCATTATCCCAGCGCGTGAAAATAATTTTGCCATTGCTTAACAGACTGGCATCGAGGTCGTGGCTTTGATTATAAGAGACCTGGTTAATATCAGATGAGGAGTTCACAGCACAGGTATCATAGTCTGAACAATCCACTTCCATTCTATGTAATACCAGCTGCATGTTCATTCCTGCTTTCGTCGAGTGCGGTATAGGCAGACTTGTTGTTGTTATTGATCGGGCCTTCATCGGTACGTACAACCTTGCTCTCGATCTGACGTGTGGAACTAAAAATAATTCTGCCATCGGCTAAAAAGTGCGGGGCAATATCTTCGCCTTCTTCAGCGGTAATATCATCGGTAATAACACGCTTCATTTCCTGGCGTGCAATATGATAAATCCAGATATTCCAGGTGGGGTCTTGCAGGTCAGTGGCGCGCTCCGGTTCACGCATGGCGAATACCAGCATGCTGCCATCGTATGATGATTCAACGTCTTTAACATCACCGAGGCCTTCGGTTTGGGTCAGGGTCAGGTTGCGAGAAGCAGCAGCAGGTGCGGCGCGATCACGAATCCATAAGTCAGCGCCAGGGTTAAATGTTAAAACCTCGGTGGCATCGGGTTGTACTGGCAGAAGATTATTATCTAATGGCACCGGCCTTTTGACATAAGCAATCGGTAAGTCGAGCACGACTGGATCAGGAGACTGGTCGCCAGCACCACCACCGCATGCAGCCAGAATAAAAACCAGCAAAATATTGACTGCCAATAATAATGGATTGACAGAATTTTGTTTTATAGTGTTTGCAGACGATCTCATTGATTCCCCTTGCTGACTACCTGGCTCTTTGCTTTCATAAATTATACTTCTTGGGTTAATTTGTGTTCTCAAAAAAAACTAAATATCAGATAACGAATAGAGTAGGGGGCGTTAAATGCCCTGCCTGTCCCATATTACTGGATATTATACCGCATATTTTTTCTGAACCGTTTTTTCTAGAACTACCTATTAATATAAATAGTATAGAAGATTAATCCAGCCTTATTTTGCCAGTTTGTGAACTGGGTCATAAGTATTTTCTGAATTATCACCGATAATATAAAACATAGCCATCACATCAATAGTCCGGATTTAACTTGATGCGGTAAAATGCGTAGTAGTTCTCAGAATTTTAGTACAGAAAAGATAAAAATCATTACAGCATAAAAACAAAAAGGATGTAACCCCGGCGACATATTGCCCTAGTTTAGTTACGGCATAAAGGGGAAATGAACAGGTATTAATCAGGATCCCAAGGACACTTGCAATGAACACTGACAAAATGAAATTCAGAAACAACAGGTTCCAGAAAACGATCATGGCGACTCTCACTGTTGTGTTTATCGCAGGCGCATCGTTGACTGCCAATGCAGCCCCGGGAGACAGGGACATCGCCAAGCGAATACATGACAGGCTTGCAGGCGTGCCACCTACCGAGGCGGTTCTGGACAGCATGGAGTCATGCTTCGATGTTGATACCAGCGCCTGTGATGCAGCTGTATCCGGTTTGACCGCTAGTAGCGTTCCTGCCATCAAGGCAGCTTATATTGCCATGGAAAATTCAGCCTTCTATAACGTCACATTGAAAAACTTTGCCGCACCCTGGACGAATGAAGCACAGTCTGTATTTGTTCCACTGAACGATTACACCGCAACAGTGATTGGCATGATCCGCGATGATCTGGATTTCAGAACAGTACTTTCAGATAATATTCTCTATGTTGGTGCCACTACTTCTCCCGGTTATCAGACATCTAACAATGCGCATTATCTTGCTATGGAAGATAGCGGCGCCGACTTGAAAACTGAATTGACGCGTACAACACAAACAGGTATTCCTGCCAGCGCTACCGCAGGCGTAATGACAACGCGTGCAGCAGCGCGCGAGTTTTTTGTAGACGGTACCAATCGTGCCATGCTGCGCTTCACCATGATGAACCATTTATGCAAGGACATGGAGCAGGTAAAGGATATTACGCGCGCCCCTGATCGTATTCGTCAGGATGTTTCGCGCAGTCCTGGTGGTGATAGCCGGATTTTCATGAATTCCTGTATCGGTTGTCATACCGGTATGGATCCGCTGGCACAAGCCTTCGCCTATTATGAATGGACATATCCTGCTGACCAGCCGGATAATGGCCAGTTAACTTATGATTCAACTTCACGTCCGGTTGATGCCGGTGATCCATCCAAGGGTACTACCCGTGCGCAGCCAAAATACCTTATTAATTCCAGTAATTTCGAGTACGGCTATGTTACCCGTGATGACAGCTGGGAAAATTACTGGCGCGAAGGACCGAATGCCGTATTGGGTTGGTCTGGCGCACAGTCGAGTGGCCAGGGTGCTAAAACCATGGGAGCGGAATTAGCCAATAGTGAGGCATTTACCAGCTGTCAGGTGCGTAAGGTATTCGAGAGTGTTTGTTTCAGAGATCCAATGAGTAATGCTGCTGATCGAACCAAAATAAATCAGATAGTGACCTCAATCGGAGGCGGTGCTGTCAATATGAAACAGATTTTTGCTGAGACAGCTTCATACTGTAAGGATGGAAGTGCTTACTAGTAGTTGATTGCAAACCAGGCATAACGCGATTTAGAAATTACACAACGACCTTATAAAGGGTTTGTGGAGAATTAGGATGATAAAAATGCTAACAGCTGACAAAACACTGTCCTGTAAATCAAACGGGTCACGAGCCACCCAAATACTACAGTGGTTAGGGTTTGGTGCGCTCAGTGCAATGTTGCTGGCAGGTTGCGGCGGTGGCGCAAGCACGGAGAGTAACGTTAATACGCAAACCCCTATCTTGCAAACCTATACAGGTGCACCCGCAGAAACGGCTGATATTCGCGATTTCCAGACAAGTTTCTGGGAAAATCTCAGAGCCAATAATCGTTGTGGCTCATGCCATGATCCTGCCTCGGCAACAGCACAAGCCCCTTATTTTGCGCGCAATGACGATGTCAATGCTGCCTATCGTTCTATTATGGATGATACTAACCCTGCCAGTCCGGTCAGTCTCAACAGTACGACCAATGTGGCATTTATTGATCGATCACAAACATCACAATCATTTTTTGTTGATAAAGTGCGTAATCATAACTGCTGGCTTGGTCCGTCTGAAGGCAGTGTTTGTTCCGATATTGTCAATGCATTTGTCGATTCATGGTTGGGAAGTTCAGGTCCTGGATCAACCAAAACTATACAATTAACACCACCGGAGACCCTTGTTGATCCCGGGGCCAGTAAAAATTATCCTGATAATGATGCCGATGGCATTACCGGTTTTACGACATTGCCAGCGCCTTCGACCAGTTTGCATGGTCTATTAAGTACGCATTGTTCTGGTTGTCATGTGAGTTCATCACGTACACCGCAGACTCCATTCTTTGCTGAAAGCGATGCGACCAAGGCTTATGAAGAGCTCAAAGGTGCACAGAAAATTGATCTTGATAGCCCTGTCAATTCACGCATTGTCGTCAGGTTACGAGAGGAATCACATAACTGCTGGACGCCTGCCAATTGTGAAAGTGATGCGCAGGAACTGCAAGATGCTGTAACTGCTTTTGCTCAAAATCTGACTGAGACCGAGGTGGCCGCTGATCTTAAGTTCAGTAAGGCGCTGAAGTTGTCTGATGCAATTGTCGCCAGTGGAGGTGATCGTTATGAAAATAACATCATTGCCCTTTATGAATTCAAGCGCGGTACCGGTAATATTGCTTATGATACCAGCGGTGTCAGTCCAGCCATGGATCTGTCACTCAGTGGCGGTGTCGGTGATTATGGCTGGGTGCGTGGTTATGGGGTTGAGTTTAAAGGTGTTGCCAAGGCGCAGGCCAGTGTCACCAGCAGTAGAAAACTGTATAACTCTATCAAGGATATAGGTGAATATTCCATCGAGGCCTGGGTGGTACCGGCCAATGTGACCCAGGAAGGACCCGCGCATATCATCAGCTACATGGGTACCGGTGACACCCGCAACTTTACCCTGGGTCAGACCTTGTATGAATATGACTATCTGAACCGTACCAATGTGACAACAGGTGATGGTGCTCCGGCAACTTCTACACAGGATGAAACCCTGCAAGCAACATTGCAACATGTGGTGGTGACTTTTGACCCTGTCGAAGGTAAGAAGGTTTACGTCAATGGCGAACTCAAGGAAACCGATGCTAGTTCCGTTGGCACCCTGGTGAACTGGGACAGCAACCATGCCTTTTTATTGGGTAACGATCAAGGTCGAGCCAATTCATGGGCAGGCAAGCTACGCCTGGTGGCCATCCATAATCGCATTATGACACCTGCACAAATAACACAGAATTTCGATGTCGGTGTGGGTGCAAAATTCCTGATGTTGTTCAGTGTCAAGGAGCATACTTGCCCCGGCAATACTAATGATAATGAATGTAGTGACTTTATTATGTTCGAAGTCAGTGAGTATGATAACTACAGTTACCTGTTCTCCAACCCTGTGTTTGTCCGCCTGAGCTCTGATGCATTGGCAGCTGATATAGATATTAAAGGCATGCGTATTGGCGTGAATGGTAAAGAGGTTTCCGTTGGACAGGTATATAAGAACCTGGACAAGACTGTCAGTACTGCGGATGATGTTCGTGCAGGTGTGTCACTCTCTGATCTGGGCACCATTATATCCAGTCAGAAGGGAGCCGATGGTGATGAATTCTTCCTGACTTTTGAGCAGATGGTAGCGGTATCCACGCATGATTATTCTGAGCCTGCGCCAACAGCGGTACTGGTAGATCCTGCAGAAGCAGGCCTGGTGACCAATCCGGACACCTCAGATATTGGTGTACGCACCTTTGATGAGATCAATAGTCAGTATGACCAGTATGACGGGTATAGATCCTTATGCGGGTAGTGCGCCGAACCGATTGGTTGATGAATACAATGTATTGCAACAGCAATTACCGGCGGTAGAAAATATCACTGGCTTCCTGTCTGCACATCAAATGGGCGTCGCGCAATTGTCGATCGCCTACTGTAATGCACTGGTTGAAGATCCCACCAAGCGAGATGCATTCTTTGGTAGCGGCTTTGGCTTTACCTCAGGTCCTGACGCTGCATTCGGTAGCGGTGACAGTGCGCAGAAAAACCAGATCGTCAACGCGCTCTATAACAAGATGATCGGTTTGCCAGGAACGGGTTCAGCATTACTCAATGCACCTAGTCTGGCAACAATCAAGGCAGAACTGATTGGCCCGGCCGGGACGAACCCGAACAATCTGTTTGATCGTTTATATAATGGCTGTGCCAGTAATATCAGGCAAGATTCGACACCGAGATCACCTCTTTGTGTCCAGGATGCTGCCAGGACGCGTTCCATGGTGAAGGCAATGTGTGCATCGGCGCTCGGTAGTGCGGCAATGTTGGTCCAATAAGTTAATCTGGTGAATAGAGAATCAGTGTAAGGAAATGAATCATGGCTAAAAGAAATCAAACTCTACATCCGGATGCACCTTTACTATATCCGGACCATCCACTTCCCGTGACACGTCGAGATTTTCTGCGGCAGGGATTAATATCCGGTATGGGTATGACGCTTGGGGGCTCTGTTCTCAATCTGTTTGCAAACCCCAGGGCAGCACAAGCGGCCTTATCATCAGATCTGACCAGCCTCGCGAGCGGCCTTTCTACCAGTTGCGTACTCGGTGCCGCTGGTGCCAACCCGATACCGGTGATCTGTTTTGATCTGGCGGGAGGCGCGAGCATTGCCGGGTCCAATATATTACCTGGAGGGCAGAACGGCCAGACAGACCTGATGACGACGGCGGGTTATCGCAAGTTTGGCCTGCCTGGCGATATGATCCCTGGAGTCGCTGAGGTGGCCGCTTCGGAAACGGGTACCAGTAATGGTGATCACACGGATTCGACACTGGGATTGATGTTTCATTCAGATAGTGCATTTCTTCGAGGCATACTGGAAAAACTGACGGATGTGACTGCACGTGGAAAAATCAATGGTGCGTTGATCGCGGCTCGTTCAGATAATGATACTGGCAATAACCCTCATAACCCGATGTATGGTATTGCCAAAGCGGGCGCCAATGGTGGTATTGTCACGCTGGTAGGCTCCAGGAACTCGGATTCAGGCGGCAATTCCATGGCCCCTGCTACCATGATTAACCCACAAATTCGTCCTACCAAGGTTGACAGGGCTTCTGATGTCACGGGTATGGTGGATACAGGCAACCTGACTGGTATTTTAAGTGAAAAAGATGATGTCGTGGCTGTCATGGAATCGATTGCACGTATCAGTAACCAGAAACTTGATCAGGTAAGTACGCTGATTACGGCTGATGATGTTGCCCGTGATCTGGTTCGTTGTGGCTATCTGAAAGCAGCTGATATCGCTGACCGTTTTGCCAACGTCCAAATTGATCCTTCCCTGGATGGCAGGATTGTGGATGGTGCTGATCCCGCTAATTTTGCTGGTACCGGTATCTTTACCCAGGCTGAATTTGATAGTAACCGTGAATTCCGAAAAACAGCGGCAGTCATGAAAATGGTACTCGATGGACATGCCGGCGCGGGTACGATTGCCATGGGTGGGTATGATTATCACACTGGCAGACGCTCGGATGGTGAGGTGCGTGATCTACGTGCGGGTCGTTGTATGGGCGCTTGTTTACAATATGCTGCTGCTAATAATACCCCATTGATGATGTATGTTTTCAGCGATGGTTCATTGGCCAGTAATGGCATGATTGACAACTCCACCGATGGCCGTGGCAAAGGTGTATGGACAGGTGACAATTCATCTACCGCAGGATCAGTGATGTTGTATTTTGATCCAAATGCCAGTGCGCGTCCAACCGTACTCAGAGACCAGATCGGCTGGTATCGAACAGATGGTTCAGTTGACACATCATCCAGTGCGGCTGCCAATAATGTTAACTTGCTGGCGGAAGTAGCCGTGTTGAATTATCTGGCCTTGCAGGGCAGGGAAGGTGAGTATGCCGGACTGTTTGGCGGTTTGGGTAACTCGGTCGGTTCACTGGCACCTTACCTGGCATTTCCCCAGATAGTCTAATCTGGATACAATTTACCGATAGTACATAAAAGGGGCTTTTAGCCCCTTTTCAATAGCTAGGGGAGCCTCTGGTCAATTCATGAATTGGTATCTGCAGGCAAAAATATTCCTGGTTCTGCGTTGGATATTTGTCTAATAGCCTGCTAAGTTGCGATCTCCGCCCAATCCAGAATTAATCAGAGTTCCCCTAGATGGTGAACTCTCCGATCCAGTCCTTATTCTTGTAGTCTATATATAATACCCTTGGACGCATTTTAAGCGCTGCCTGTGAACTCAGAATTTTTTTTTCAGGGTATTGCGCTACAAATTCCTCGGGATCACACGAACTGGCTTGAACACAGCTAAACATAACTCCGATTTTGTCAGTGATCATGGAATGTCCTGTTGAAATCATGTTAGTGAAGATAACTCTTTTTTTCACCATACAGGAAAAATACAGTTGCATGTCAATGCCTAAAGGCAATGCCAGTTTTGAGGCTGCGCGCTGCGCACGGCGCGTCCACGATATAGTCAGTTTTTGTTGATCGATTATATGAGTTTGTAAATGGCAAAAGGGGTTGAGCAGTCGATCAAGAAATATCAGTGGACTGATGTTTCTGCTAAAGGCGAAGTAGCTTTGATTTTTCATGATAGTAGGTGCATATGGGTATTCACATCAGCAAATAGAATGCGTTGATCAGCTTTCAGTCTGATCAACAGGGAGTGAAATGCAAAAGCTGGTGTACTCATTAGGCACTGATTGACATGTAATGGTGCCATCATGCAATTCAATAATATTTTTACTGATGTTCAGGCCAAGTCCGGTGCCGGGTAATTTTTCATTGCTGTTAGTATTCACCTGCCTGAATTTTTCGAACAGATTTTGTTGCTGGTGTTCTGTCAGTCCGGGCCCATGGTCAGTGACTTTGATGCAGGCGCTTTGCTGCTGCTTGTCTAATGTGATGATAATGGTGTCATTAGGTTTTGTAAATTTGGCGGCATTGGAAATAATATTGCCAAGCACCTGAAGTAAGCGCAGTTCATCGGCATTAATGCTTATAGGTGCGTTGGTACCAGATTCTTCAAACAGGATTTGACATCCGCACTGTTGGCAGTAACTTTGATTCAGCTCAACTGCCTGTTGTATTACTTCCCCAAGATTGACAGATTTTTTTTGCAATGCCAGCTTGCCGGCTTCAAGTTTTGCTAAATCAAGGATATCGTTGACGATGTTGAGCAATCGGTAAGAATTACGGTGTGCTATATCGACCATCTTTTCCATCATATCCGGCAATTCATTTTTCATGTTAGCCAATAGTGTCAACGAGCCGTTGATAGAGGTTAGCGGTGTTCTTAGTTCATGACTGACCATGGCAAGAAACTCATCCTTGACATTATCCAGATTTTTCATTTCTTTAATCTTCAGGCGCAATTCCAGTTGACTGACAACCTGTCGTGCCAGTGCCTCGAGCGCAGATTGTTGATCTTTGGTGAGTGTACGTGCTTCATTATCTATGACACACAGTGTACCCAGGCGCACATTGTTTTCAAATATTAATGGCGCACCGGCGTAGAACTTGACGTGTGGAGCGTCAACAGAAAGCGGATTGTCATGGAAGCGATTGTCTTTCGCAGAGTCCTCAACAATGAATACATCATCACTCAGTATGGCATGGGCACAAAAAGCGTAATCACGAGGAGTTTCGCGAGCATCAAGACCCAGGTGGGACTTGAACCATTGACGATCGGTGTCAATCAGGCTGACCAGGGCGATGGGCGTATTACATATCTGTGCTGCCAGAAAAGTCAGGTCGTCATAAGCCTGCTCTTCCAGAGTATCAAGAATATCCAGCTCCTTGAGTTTTTTTATTCTTTGTTTTTCATTGGCTGGCAGGGGAGCGGATATCATGTTAGTGGCTCATTTTGTCTATTAAAAATGCTACATAGATTAATATCTGCGTAGACATTACTGTAAAATTTATACCTGAGTCCATTATAGCTCATCAAAAGCAGGATGTTGTTAACAGGCATCCGTTGCGGACTTTGTTTGTTTAGCTCTGTGCCTGTCAACTAAGGCTAATATATAGATAGTATCAGGAAGGCAAGAATTCGATAGGGTAGGTTGTGATCATGGTGTCAACGTTTCTTGCGCCAAACCTGAATAATTTTACACGCGCAGCCAGTTTGCGCTCAAGCTTGGGATTATTAAGTTCACTGGAAACAACCGTGCATTGGGTTACCTGGCCTGATGGTGATATGGTCAGTTTAAGTACGACCTTACCTTGCAGAGTGGGGTCACTTCGTAAAGCACGGTTATATATAGAATAAATAGCGCCTTTGTTCTTGTCGAATACCAGCTGTAGTTCCTCAATAGAACGTGCGGCTTTGCGGCTACCGCCACTGCGTTTAACATTGGATTTCTTTGCTTTCAGTTTGCTTTCTACCTGGGTAACACTACGACTGGCAAGGTTGCTGCCGCCTGTATCGCGGCTAAGTCGTGAAGTATTTATGCCGCCACTGCCCGTGGTCGCATTCGAAGTAATGATCGAGCGGGTGGTGACTTTCGCTTCATTGCCGCCTTTTTCTAAATTGCGGTTTTGTAATACTTCGTCTGAAACGCTGGTTCGTAAATCGGCCAGGTCATCCTGGAATGCCAGCAGACCTGATTTCTCTGCCACTTTTCGTGCCCGATCAGGATCAATTTTTACTACTTTCTTTTTCTTCTCGACCTTTTTTTTGGGGACTTTTTTCTTCTCCACTTTCTTTTCGGGTTTTTTCTTTTCTATCTTTGGCGGAGGAGGCGGTGGTGGTGTTTTCTTCTCCAGGATTAATTTTGCAAAACGCGGTGGTATTTCTTCTGCTTTTTTCCTGTCAGGTTTTTCAACAGGCAAATTCGGAATAAGAATAGCCAATATGACAGTAATTGCCATGACAATAATAAATATATTACGGAAACGATCGTTATCGTCCGCGTATGCTGACCAAGGGAGTTCAATGGCTCTTTCCAGAGATATATTCATCGTTTAATTCTTCTCTGATCCGGATTGGTTGACCGCCAGTGACAATTTCGTGTAGCTTGCCTGGGCGCAGGTCACCATAATTTTCTTTAACAGTTGGTATGGAATTTTTCGATCACCCATGATGGTGATTTCACCAACAAATTTTTCACCCGGTGCAATGGCTAGTTTCGCCCGGTTAACCTGGTAGTCCAGCTCCTTTCTGAGCAATGGAATAGTGGTTTTGTTGTTGTTCATGACTTCACTGACAGTAGCGACCTTGCGACCCTTGACGATAATGTCTTCATTATTCACCATAACCACCAGCGTTTCCCTGGGTTTCTTTTCAGCAGTCGATTCGGGCAGCCGGATGCTCTTGTTGTTTTGCAGTTCCTCGACGTCAGATGAGCTAACCAACAGGAAAAACACCAAAATAGTGAAGATATCCATCAGTGATACCATGTTAAAGGCTACGGTTCCTTTTTTGCGCTTATGATGGCGCTGCATACGTCTGGCGCGACGTGACATCTTCATTAAGGGCACCCCGCCTTGAGTTGTGCAGGATTGAGTGGTGGCGCATCGCCAATAGCAATATTCGGGAATAGTTCGGCATCAACAGTGGCAAGACCTTGCGACTGTTTTATAGAACGTGATGAATCCATTAAATGCACCAGAATCTCATAGGAGGTATCGGTTTGTGCCAATAAGGTAATGTTCTTCTTGTCAGGCACGCGTAATTTGATTTGCTGTATTAATTCTGACAAGGCCAAATAATCATGCCCGTCTTCTGTTGCCTTGATACATCTTATGCGACCGGCTTCACGAGTACCCACGTCCAGATAGCCGTCGCGCACAGTGATTTCCAGGTTCATTTCCTTTTTCAGGTTTTTCATCGCCGGATCATTACCCTCGGGAAGATTTAGCTGCAGGATAGTGATGCGTGAGAATACAGCCGTGATCAGCAAAAAGGGAACCAGAATAACCATCAGGTTCATAAATGCAGTGATGTTCAACTCCGGAGGCGATTTATCCCGGTAACGGTTATATCTATTCATTATGACTTAGTAGCTCTTGCCTTTACATCCGCAATCGCATTCATGAATTTCACGGATGCCATCTCCAGGCTGTCTACGATCTCGGTTGTTTTTGTTTGCAGCACGGTGTAGATCAGCAACAGCGGGATGGCCGACATCAAGCCGAATGCAGTCGTGTTCATGGCCACGGAGATACTCGCCGACAACAAGTTGGCCTTGTCAGCCGGGTCGGCATTGGAAACTGCAGTAAATGCAGCAATCAGACCCATAATAGTTCCTAGCAGGCCCAGCAGGGTAGCGATATTAGCCAGTGTAGCAAGATAGTGAGTGCGCTTTTCAAGCCGCGGAATAACTTCCATCAGTCCTTCTTCCAGTGCGGTTTCAAGGTCATCACGGCGACGGGCCACCTTGATTCTATCCATTCCATAAGAAAGAATTTTACAAATGGCGGACTTGGATTTGTTGATAGTTTCATTGGCCTGATCAAAGCGCCCGGCCTTCATCATCGGCATGATTTTATTCCATAATCGGCGATTGTTGGTTTTTGCCAGCGTCAGGTATATGTAACGTTCGATGGCAATCGCCAGACCCAGCATAAAAATAACAAGAATAGGATACATGAATATACCTCCATCCTGAAAAAAGCTGACAATTGCATTATAGGTACCCATAAAAATCTCCTTGCTTAGAACCGGATTCTTTACCCGATTTCATCATAGTCATGAATTATAAAAATTTGCAAACGTGTAATCTGATAACGGCTTAACAAAAACCAATTATAATTATCATTATTATTGCATATTAAAGTTTTATTCTTTTATTTGTTCTTGTCTCTCTACTAATTGATCATGATAACGGATTGTTCTGGTCATTACGTCACGCTCAATGGGTGCCAGAGTATCATTAATTAAAGAGTTGACCGGGCGCCCCAATTCGCTCATATAAGGTTTTTTCCACGGCGCAATATACAGGATCTTGGGTAACTCGCGATTACCAATAATGGATGTACCTTCAAGCTCCACCTGATCTGCCGCAATCACTGGCAGCGAAATCAATATGCTAATAAATAAAGTCACTGGTTTTATCATATGCTGCACCCTGGTAATTATTTCGACACTTTCTGACGACGCTGAAGCCCGATTATCCATTTTTTTACTGTCGAGTCTTCAGTTTGTTGTAAAGATTGAAATTTCTGGTAGTTATGTAATGCCTTGTTTAACTTAAGTAGATATATATCATACAAGATACCGAGATTAAGATATGCATTCGCATAGTCAGGCTGTTGCTCAATAGCGCTCAAATAGGATTTTTCAGCTTCGCTGAACCGACCTCCATGGCGATATATGATGCCGAGGTGGTTATGCGCTGTCGCATTGGCAGGATTGATACTAATGGCTTGCCTGAATGCTGCTTCTGCCCTGGTCAGGTCGCCATCGCGAAAATGAATCAAGCCCAGATTGGCATGTGGCCCGGAAAACTGGGGAAACTTTGTCGACATATCTGTGAGTATGGCAATGGCCTGCTTGTTGTTACCTTGCTCAATGGCAGTCAGGGCCAGCTTGTAGGTCACTGATGCATTGGGATCAACGGCATCTTTCTCTGATTTCTGACGTTGAGAGCCATCTGTTACAGGCACTTTAGCGCTATCAGGGATGACTGTTGGTGTACTGCACGCAGCCATCTGTGCCAATAAACCAATGAGGATGAGCCGATTAACGTATTGCATTACTAATCACCTCACTGCGCTCAGGCTTCATGTACTGGTTGGGTTTAAATTTTTTCAATACCTCGAAGCTTTTCTTTACCCATTGATCATAGATACCCTGGGCGGTCCTGGCAGCATTGAGCTCATGTATTTTTATGGATTTTTCTTCAAATGGAAAAGCCTGTTCCTCGAGTAATACCTCGTATTGTTCTAGTTCATCAGCTTTCAGACGTTTTGGTCGTTGAGATTTTATCAAATCCTTGCTGAACTGATTGTATATCTCGGCAATGCGGTAACTGGCAGCCGTGGTGTATTCCGAGACCTTGTAGCCGGCAATCTTTTCATACGTGGCCAATGCGGTCTTCATGCTTTTCTTTTTACGCTTTAAACTGCTTTTTAATGGGATAGTTAAACGTATTTTTTTAAATGCCTTATATTCAGGTTCAGCCAACTGATAAGCGGCACTGACTGCCAGGTATTTAGTACGGGCGGTGCGCTGTCTGCCACCTTTGGCTTCTGCGCTCACAATTTTCTTAAGCCATGAATTATAATTACTTCGATTGCCACTACGTTTGTAGATCTCGGCTACCTTGTTACGCGCTTCGATGGACCTTTCGAAGGGTCTCGGAAATTGTACGAAATAATTGGTGTAGGCTTGTATCGCCTGATCTCTGGACCCTGATTTTTCAAATAGTTCCGCGGCTTGCCAGCGAGCCTCTCTGGCCTTGACCGGGTCCTTACTGAGACTGGCGATATTTTCCAGCTCACCAGCTGCTTTCCCGTGTTGTTGACTGTTCATATAAACCAGCGCCAGTTTGTCCGGGATGGTTTTGCTTAAAGCGTGTTTAGGGTTGCGACGACGGAAATCTTCCAGCACCCTGGCAGCCTGTTTCCAGTCTTTCAATTGAATCAGGCTGGCGGCAGCATCATATTGTGCGGTGGCCCGGATCGCCGATTGCGGAGCCAATGTGCCAATGCGCAGGAAATGATTAACGGCCTGCCTATGGTTGCCACTGTCACGTTGTTGTTCACCCTGCTTATAGACTGCGGCAATCATGCGTTCGTGAATACTCGCATACTGTTTGCTCTTGCGATCACTGAGTCGTAGTACCTGGATATAACTCTGTTCGGCCTGAACATATTGTCCGTGCTCAAACTGGGTGTGAGCCATGACGGTCCAGGATGTTTTTAGCAGTGCGCTGTTAGCAGGAGGCTGTTTGTCAATGACGCGTTGCGCCATGCTCATGGCACGGTCCAGCTTGCCTGCCTTGAACAGGTCTTCCGCAGCCGAGGTTAATACACTCGGGGTGTTTTTATTGTTAGGGAATGTGTCAGCAAATCGGATGCCGCTTTCGATGGTCTGAACATGGAAATTCTCAAGCTGTTTACCGTTTAAAGTCTTTTCATGACTACGGTTTGCCAGTAATGCGGCATAGCCTGCTTCCGCGCGTTTGGGATGTTGACCATATTCATACGCCGTTTTTTCGTATTCCTTGGCAGCGGCCAGATAATCCTTTGATTCAAACAGTAGTTCAGCAAGCAAGAAATTCATTTGAGGTGTTTTGACATCGTCAGGAAAAGAATCAACATACATGCGATACCAGCGTGCGGCCTGACGGTATATCGGCGTCTTCTTCTGCTTTTGTGATTCAGCATGGTAGTATTTTGCCAGGTCTTCCAGGTGCATTTTCAGAAGTTTGGCAATGCGTTGTTTATCGGTATCGGATTGTGCCTGCCAGAACGGGCTGGTTTTATTATAGCGTTCAGCAAATTCCTCTTTGGCTTTCAGAGTCAGCTGCAGGAAGCCACCTTTTTTGTAAGCATTGATAACTTCAGACTGGAAGTCAGGTGCTGCACTATGGTTTGGCTGGCTACGCACAAATGCGTTATAGGTATCGGCAGCATCACGGATGCGTTCCTGCTTCATGTAGAGATTACCAAGATGACGGTAGACCCGGTATTCATAGGGTCGATGGCCATTCTTGTTGAAGTATTCATTGACGCTGTTGGCGCCATCGAGATAAGAGAAGCTCAGGCTGACAACCCTGAAGGTGTCCTGCATTAATTCTGTATCACCACGGCTGATCTGCTTGAGTTCAGCTTGTAGCTTGCCGGTTTTAGTATCACTGAATTTGATGTCCAGTAATTTGAAAAATGATTGTAATGCGCCATCAAAACGACTGCGTTTAAATTCTGACCAGCCATGTTTATACAAGGCACGCTGATAAAAAGGTGAGTCTTTGCTGTCATTGAGTACGGCCTGGTAAGCATTGTTGGCATCTTTGTAACGACCGAATACAAACAATATTTCGCCACGACGAAATTGTACCTCTGTCATATATTTTGATGTTGGATATTGCTTGATCAGGCGGTCAAAGACAGCCAATGCTTTTTCAATTTCGCCACTTTGCTCGTGTACTTTGGCGAGTTGATATAACACCCCGTCGTTGTTGGCATAATCAGGATGCTTACTAAGCATTGAGTTATACAAGGCGACCACCTTGTCATAATCAGCGGCCTTGGTGGCTTGCTCATTTGCAACTGAAGCATTGGCTAATCGTTCCTCAAGTTCTTCCAGTTCCAGATCAGCTATACGCCGCATGGCTTCGGCGTGGTAGCGATTTTGTTCCGCGCTATTGAGAAATTTTCGATAGCTGGTAATAGCCTGATTTCTGGAAGCATCAATGGATGTGTCCTGCTCGACATCGACAGGAGTTTTCTCAATTGAAGCGATGGTTGCAGGTTCTGGTGGACCAGTCACTTTAAATCTAGAGCAACCAGACAGGCTTATGGCAATAATAAGGAGCGCGTATTGCCATTTCATGGCGCACCTCCCTCTTGTTTATGTGAAGCCTTGTCTTGTATTTGTGCGACAGAAAATTGCGCATGTGTCAGATAGGATTCAATGCGTTGTTGTTGATCTCTGAGTTGGCTAATCGCCAGTGATTCCAGTAGTTTTTGCTGCGCCAGTTGCGTTTCATCTATCATCTTTAATAAATCGTTAACATAAGTACGTGATTGATCTATACGAGCGCCATAACCCTCAAAACGTTGTGGCGCCAGTTTTTCAGCATCTATCATTGTTTGTGAGCGGGTCTTGTTTTTTAGCAGTGCTTCATCGAGTTGTTTCAAGTTATTTTTAACTGACCAAATGCGCGGACCATATTGGCTGGCGATATCCCATTTTATTACGCCCTGTAGCAGTCTGGATTTTTCTTCTGCTTTAGTCATGCTACGTTGAGCGGATAGTTTTTTGATGCTGGTATTCGCCCTGGATAAGATGTTTAATTGAGCCTTTTCTTCCTCATTAGCTAAAGCCAACAGATCATCGGTTAATTCAATCCGTTGTAACTCGCTGACGAACTGATCATGCTTGTGCTGAAGTGCATTGCTATTAATAACTTCGATACTTTTTTGAATTTGTGGAAGGCGATTGGCGTAGGCGATACGTCGGGTTTCCAATATAGTATCGAAAACATCGATGTCATAAGCCCATTGCCCCATGTTTTTTCTCAGGATACGCAAATCACGGTAATTTTTCAGCGATTCCTGAAAGCTGTGGCTGGCCAGCAGGCTTAAAAGATAATAGCTTTCTGCAGAATCCGGTGCATTTTCCATTTCCCAGAACCAGCCCATTTCACTGGAGCTTTGTTTTTCCAGTATGGTTTGAATAAAAGAGCCGCTAGTAATATTGATAATGGCCTCTTCAAGGCGTCGTATTTCACTAGCATAGATTTCGATAGCATTCTGGTAATGCTTTAATGCACGTGCATCCTTGTTAAGTTTTGACAAGGCGTAGGGCGTAGCAAGCAAAGATTCCTGTACGGCAGAATCGAGGATGTTGCGTTTATTTAATTCCAGCCAGGGGGCCAGTGCGCGCGTGTATTCTTCCTGCTGGTCATAGGCCCAGCCCAATCCCAGCAAGGCTTTATTGGTAAGATGGCCTTGAAGTCGAACTTTACGTAAAAACTCAATGGCGGGTTGCGGCTGTTTTTGTTGAATGTAGGTATAGCCGAGCGCAAGGTTGGCCTGATCTCGAATGGCCTGAGCTTCTGAGTCTGGCGCTATGCTGCTACCCAGTTGTTTGAGTATTTCTTCTCCGCGGCTGAAATTTTCCTGTTTGATAAGAGAAACAGCAAGATTATAACGCGCATAGCTTGACCATATGGATGTGTCCTTGATGGATGTCAGGTGAGCATCCGCATCCGCATAACGTTTTTGCGACATAAGGATATTGGCCAGCAGCAGTTGTCTTTCACGTTCCATTTCATCCGGCAAGCTGCCTTCTATCTTCAAAATGGCGCTTTCAGCTTCAGGGTAGAGCTCGCGTTGATAGCGGATTTTTGCCAGATAGAACCAGGCGCGGTTACGTACACGCTGGGGTACGTCTTCATTGATCAAACGGTCAAACATTTCGCCCGCTTCGCGATGCATACCAAAAGAAAGATACATGCCGCCGAGCAGCAGTCGAGAATCATCAATGTGATGGGGGATGGATTTTTTTTCTTGCGCGACCGTTAAATGAACAATGGCTGGAAGGTATTCTTGCTGAAAAAGATAATACAAGGAATAGCCAAAATCCAGATCACGCAATGGCTTCAATACGACTTTTTCAGCTTCAGCCTTGGCAGCATGGGCCTCATGCGACAACAGTGGGCCGAAGGCCAGTACTGTTATTAAAGCAGCTGACAGCAAAAACTTCATCGCTATTCCTTGCTGGTTGATTATTCCCATTCCTTGACTTTAAATACGGGCTGATGCTTGGCTTCTGAATCGACGATCTGAAGTTCCAGGTATTTGGCATCCGTTTGCTTGTCAAATACCAGCGTAGATCCTCGACGATACTCTCGTCCCCTCGGGCCTTTGCCAACAAAGGTGGCAACCAGCTCATGCTTGCCCACTTTCAGGTTGCCGACATGCAGACGCTGAACACCACCTCGATGCAGAGCGTCTATTTCACGTTCTGTATACAGGTAATTGGCCAGCACCTTGTTATCTATCTTCAGTTGCACTGAGTCCAGCTTGAAAAATTCACCCACATCCACAGAAAGGAATACTGCCACCTGGGAGGTAGCAGGGAATAGAAGTTCCTCTTCCAGGATGAACAGGTCGCGATTTAATTTTAGCGCCTCTTTTTTCAGGTCCTGGATTTGATTGTCCAGCGCGCGCATATCAGGCGTGGCATCTGCCGCCGTCGTTGCTGCTGCTGGATCTTGTGCTAACAGTGGTGTGCAAAGAAATATTGCACAAGCCCCAATTGTTAGTAATTTTTTCACGCGAATCCTCCCTGTCAATGTACCGCTGTTATGCTGATATTAGCGGGACGTTTGAGATATTCTTTATATAATAAATGCACAATTTAATTCAAGGATAATAAACGCTTCAGAAAAGATATGCATCTAATTGTTTTACTGTTGTTTATTGTTATCGTCATTGAAAGTAAATTCTGTTGTTTGAATCACAAAATAGCGATATTTCCAGTAATTTAGTGTTATCAGCGGTGATTTTATGGTAGATAGTTTGATGAAATGATTTACGATCCGTAATTATATGAATTTAATGGTTATTTTACTTCGGTTTTGGATTGTTTTTTGTCAGCAGGCCGGAAGAGTAGATCATGCGATCGTGCTGATCGATTAAAACAGCCTCAATGCCATCCATTGTTTCGACCAGCTGCATGCCCTTTTTCGGCCCCATGACAAACACACTGGTTGACAGCGCATCTGTGGTGGTCGCATCAGGGCCGATAATGGTCACACTACGCAATTGTTTGGCAGATTTGCCGGTATCCGGCTTGAGAATATGGTGAAAATGCTCTCCATTTTTGACGAAATAACGTTCATAATCCCCCGATGTAGACAAGGCAGAGTCCACCAATGGAATCATACCCTTTACGGCACGTGATTTTCTCGGATCCCGAATGCCAATCATCCAGGGTCGGCCGCGCTTGTCACCGATAATGCGACTATCTCCACCAGCGGTGACGATGGCATGTTTTATTCCCTGGTTAATGAGTAAGTTAATTGCATTATCGACCGCGTATCCTTTGGCAATCCCGCCCAGGTCAATACTGACGCCCGGCATAGCGAAGCGGATCGTATGTGTCTTGCGATCCAGCTGGATATGCCGGTAGTTAATGCTTTTAAGTGCTTTGTTAATTTGCTCATCCGAGGGCCTGATGCCTTTTCGATAGTCATAATGGCGTCCGACACTGGCGAAAGTAATATCAAAAGCGCCCTGTGTGAGTTCGGAAAAATACAATGATTTCTCCAGCAATCGGAACAGTTCCGGATCAACCGACACAGGCTTGGTGGCTGCATCGGCATTAATACGTGACAGATTACTACTTGGCTTATAGGAAGACATGAGCCGGTCGATGCGATGCATTTCTTCCATGGCAGTCTGGATGGCCTGTTTGGCGTGTTCGGGATTCTCACTGAAGAGTTCAACCCGAATAACCGTTCCCATTATGTTCTGTTCCAGCTTGTGCCATTCAGCCGAGCTGTTAGCCGCCAGCAATAGCAATAAAACAAACAGGCAACTATGTAGTGGATTCAGGGTCAATATTTTCATGGATGTACAGATTACCATTTTCCGCATTAATACGCCTACTATAACATCATGTGACAATCCTGCTGCCTGATCATCCAGGCTCGCTTGTGATATTGTTGCTTGTGATGGGTCCGATATAAAGTGGGTATCTTTCAATATAATTGTTTAATGTTATGACAGAGATACAGAACATAAGGTTGTCGATATCAGGCATGAGTTGCGCCGGCTGCGTCAACTCGGTCGAAAAGGCCTTGTTGGCCGTTTCGGAGGTGACTTCGGCACAAGTCAATTTTGCAGATCATACTGCTGATGTGCAGGCCAAAACCAATGCTGAGGCATTGATAGAGGCAGTGCGCGCGGCCGGATATGATGCGGCTGAAATGCTCGATGAGCATGCAGATGAGCAAAAGCAGGCCCAGGAAGCAGGCTACTATCAACAGCTGAAACGTCAAACAATCGTAGCCTCGCTGGTGGGTCTGCCGTTGTTGATAGCCAGTATTTTCGGTTATATGCCCGGCATGCAAACTGACTCACTGCGGGCCTTCTGGCTGGCGGTGGGTCTGGCAACACTGGCTGTCCTTATTTATTCAGGAGGTCGTTTCTTTACCGGCGCCTGGCACTCATTGCTTCGCCACAACGCCAATATGGATACACTGATAGCGATGGGCACTGGTTCCGCCTGGCTTTATTCCATGTTAGTAGTGATTTTTCCGGATGTAGTACCTTCGTTGGCAAAACATGCCTATTTTGAAGCCGCCTGCATTATTATCGCCCTGATCAATTTTGGTTCTGCACTGGAAATGCGCGCGCGCGGCAAGACTTCGGAAGCTATCCAGCAATTAATAGGCTTGCAGCCCAGAACAGCACGCGTGATCCGCAATGGTGAGGAAGTTGACGTCCCTATCGGTGACATTGGTCTGGATGAAACCTTGCGCGTCAGACCAGGTGAAAAGCTGGCCGTCGATGGCATCGTCATCGAAGGACATTCCAGTATTGATGAATCGATGTTGACCGGTGAGCCTTTGCCGGTTGAAAAGCACAAGGGCGATCAAGTAACCGCAGGCACTCTCAATAGAACCGGTACATTGCT
Organism: uncultured Gammaproteobacteria bacterium; assembly: GCA_963807455.1. Classification (GTDB taxonomy): domain Bacteria; phylum Pseudomonadota; class Gammaproteobacteria; order JAADHQ01; family JAADHQ01; genus JAADHQ01. Next base: position 119,545 of record CAWECS010000016.1, read on the forward strand.
CTACCGTGCGGAAAAAATTGGTCATGAAACTGCCCTGGCCCGTATTATAGAAATGGTCAGGCAAGCCCAGAATACCAAGCCGGCTATTGGTCGACTAGCAGACAAGGTGGCCTCGGTGTTTGTGCCATCGGTACTGATTATTGCCGTATTAACCTTTCTGGTCTGGTTTAATTTCGGCCCGGGTATTGCTTATGTATTCGAGGCAACGATGACGGTGTTGATCATTGCCTGTCCGTGTGCTCTGGGATTGGCGACCCCTATTTCCATTATGGTCGGTGTGGGCAAGGCGGCTGAACACGGCATACTGATTCGTCATGGCGATGCCTTACAACAATCCGGCCAACTGGATACGGTTGTGCTGGATAAAACCGGTACTATTACTGAAGGCCGTCCCGAAGTCATGCAGGTGCAGGCTATGGTGGAATTTACAGCTGATGAGTGCTTGTTAATAGCGGCCAGTCTGGAATCAGTTTCAGAACATCCATTAGCAGAAGCGATCGTCAAGGCCGCACATGAAAAAGATCTGGTGTTGAAAACAGTCGAAAAATTTGAGGCGGTGCCGGGTCATGGTATCAAGGGCATTATCAGTGGCCATCTGTATGCTTTTGGCAATGAGCGCTTGATGAATTCACTGGGAGTATCCTTGCAGGAGTGGCAACACTCGGCATCAACAGCACAGACAGTTATGTTTTTAACCGATGGTAATCGCATTATCTGCATAATATCGGTTGCAGACCCGCTAAAACAGGATTCGCGCGCGGCTATTTCAAGGTTGCATAAACTTGGGCTGAAGGTGATCATGCTGACGGGCGATCAGTTGAGTACAGCCAAGGCTGTAGCCGAGCAAACAAATGTAGATGAAGTAATGGCAGAAGTATTGCCGCAGCAAAAACACCGGAAAATTGCCGAATTGCAGCAACAGGGTCGCGTGGTCGCGATGGTGGGTGACGGCATTAATGATGCGCCGGCACTGGCGCAGGCGGATGTTGGCTTTGCCATCGGAACCGGTACTGACGTGGCGATTGAGAGTGCCGATATCACCCTCATGCGTGGGTCCTTGCATGGTGTTGCCGATGCTATCGCCATATCCAATGCCACCCTGAGTAATATCAAACAAAACCTGTTTGGCGCATTTATATATAATATCATTGGTATACCGATAGCAGCGGGCATTCTGTATCCGTTTGACGGCCCGTTGCTGAATCCGATGATCGCTGGTGCGGCGATGGCATTATCGTCGGTGACCGTTGTCTCAAATGCAAATCGTTTGCGTTTTTTCAAGACAAGTTAAAATATTTTTTGTCATTCACGCGCTTGGCGGGTATGGCAAAAACAGCATGAGGTTTGTAAGATGGAAATGTTAGTTAATATTATCGGAATAGCATTAATCGGCCTCATCATCTGGTGGTTCTGGTTAAGTCAATCGAATTAATAAAGGAAAGTGTAACGAATGAGCTGGTGGGGAAAATTAGCGGGTGGTGCTTTTGGTTTTATGCTGGGTGGACCCATTGGTGCTGTATTAGGGGCAGCCCTGGGTCATCAGTTTGATCATGGCCTCGGCGCAGTTATGAAGGATGAATCGCTGGGTGTCGGTGCTACCGAGCGTGTACAGGCGGCTTTTTTTACCGCTACTTTTTCTATTATGGGTCATATGGCGAAGGCCGATGGTCGGGTTTCCGAACAGGAAATTGATGTTGCCCGGCACATCATGCAGCAGATGCGGCTTTCAGAGGATCAGAAAAAAGCAGCCATGCTGCTGTTCAATGAAGGCAAGCAGGCCGATTTCCCATTCGATGACGTACTGGCACAATTCAGGCTTGAATGTGCCCGGCGCACCAGTCTGGTACAAATGTTTCTCGAAATCATGATTTCTACTGCCATGGCGGACGGCGTCTTGCATCAACATGAGCAAAAATTGCTCTATCACATCAGTGATCAATTACATTACCCGCGCAAATTTTTTGATCGATTGTTGTCCATGGTTCAAGGGCAGCAGCATTATGCCAATAGCGCCCATGGTACGGGCAAGGTGACACTGGAAGATGCTTATGCTGTATTGGGTATAGAAAAGAATGCTACCGATGCAGAAGTCAAAAAAGCCTATCGACGGTTAATGAATCAGCATCATCCTGATAAACTGGTATCCAAAGGCCTGCCAGAAGAGATGATGACCATTGCCAAGGAAAAAACCCAGGAGATCAAGGCGGCTTACGAGGACATTAAACAATCACGAGGGATGCGCTAACGCGCCTGCATGTTGCTGTCATTTTATGCTTAATACGTAAACCTTCGGCCATTGATGCTCTACGATAAAACGTTCATCATTTTTTCATGTAATGTCATTAAGCTATTGCAGATATGGCCAGCTGGATTGAAGACTTATATAGTCTAGTTAGTTGTCTCTAGTCTGTCGGGCAGGGCGAATAGTAAATTAAATACATATTCAGACTCAATAAACTGGTCATCATCCAGGGTGGTAATGCTATTTTCTTCCGGGTAATAGGCCGGGTAGCCCAGGGCATTCATAAAATGGCGTAACTCGGTTCCATCAGTATTCATTTGTCTCATGGCAAAACGATTTACCTCGGCAATAACAAACGGATAATTGTTTTCAATTAATAACTGTTTTGCACCTTGCAGTACTTTTAACTCGCAGCCTTCGACATCCATTTTAATCAAGCGCGGCGGTTAATTCAGCCTGCCTGTTAGTACCTGGGTCAGGGTGGATTGATGAACGCTTCGCGTTTGCAGTTGATTTCGGCTTAATTCATTGAACTCATGCCTGGAAACATCCCACAAGGCATGGCCGCCATCATTATCAGCATTAATATAAAAGGTAAGCTGTTTCTCGCAATCACCCGCGGCCTCAGGGAAAACATGGATGTTTTTGAATGGGTTGCGCTTAATATTTTGTAATAGATGTCGGTAATTCGATGTTTCCGGTTCAAAGGTATAAACATTACCCGAAGGGCCGCCATCAGGGAGAAATAGCCGATATGCCCACCCACGTCAATGACACTGCCACCCGGCTGAAGTAGCAGACAGAACAGACGCTAGGTTTCCGGTTCGTAGAGTTGGCCTTTGTTAAAATAAATCCACATGGCCTTCTGGCTGTATTCATTCAGATCCAGTTGCATACTGAAACGACAGATATTTCTGGTAGGGAAACTCCAGATTAATGTCCTGTATCAGCGTTGGGTCGTAATCAGGCAAGGTATCTACCGGCACCGGCTATGGCAATGACTGAAAGGCCGAGAATGGTGTTGATGCCAACCAACAGACGAATTTGTGCGAGCTTGCTTGCCCCTGTTGGCCAGTCTTCAATAACAACGGCCTGTTTGAGCCGGCGGAATGGCCCGAAGAAAACGTGTAAAAAAATCAGCATCATGATAATGCCGGCAGCATTCATGATATGAACATACAGAGGCGCCATGCTCATGCCGTGATAAACATTAAATAACATCCAATAACCTGTGCTGAGCAGCAGGATGATGCTGAGCCACACCCAGGGGAAAAATTTTGTAAATACCCCTGCCCATAATCTCAGCCGCATCGGCGGCTCCAGCTGACTGGCAGCCACCGGGCGTAAAGCCATGTAGGCGAAAAACATACCGCCAACCCAGATAACCGCTGAAAGTAAATGCAATGCGAGTAGAATAGATGTTGACATAAGGCCGTCCTTTTAAAGTTTTTTGTTATTGAAAGTGTGTTTCAGCCAACCGCGAATACGTTTGATAAGCTCGTCATTCTGTTGGTTATAGTATTGATTTGCAGAATGTATTTCCAGTTGCCGATAGGGTGCCAGACGAACACGGTTTCGGTAGCGCTCAGCAGCGGCTTGCAAAATATTACTTGAATCATGTTCTGCATAGATATCCAGAATCGGGATTGTTATGTTGAGCAAATCCTGATTCGAGTCGATGCCAGAGTTCAAACTACCATCAGCCATGCTGATGAGTACTAACGCCTTGATGGATGGTTGCGGCGTTTTGCTCAGCCAGTCAACAGCCATGCGTGCGCCCAGGCCATAACCGATCAGGACGATACGCCTGGCGCCAGCGTCTTGCAGATATCCCTGTGCAGATAATATCGATGCAGTCGCCCGCTCGAGTAGTTCTGTATAACTCTTGTCGGAGGCTTCCAGTGCCACTGCAGGCATATCAATTGACAGGCTGGTCCAACCGTAGTCAGGTAATGCCAGCCTGAGTGGTCTGATGACATCCTTCCAGTCCGGATTTTGTCTAGCGCCATGTAAAATCAGTACATGCCCGACCGCCCCTTTGGTGCCTTGTTGCTTGAGAAGTGCGTAAATTTCCTTGCCGGTAGCGTCCAGTTTTTCGATTTTTGTTGATGGGCTATGCAAATGGACAGCCATTGTCCAGTCAGGCTCTGCTGCATGAACAGCGGCACTCATCATTAGTAATAAAGGACACAGCGATGCACGGCCGATTAATTTCTTCAAAGATACCCGTTGCAGATCCATGCTTAAAAAACACTTATTGTGGTCATATTTTTACAGTATGCTTGGCTGTCAGGAAATAATACATATACCATCATACTGATAGTTGCTTGCGCTGGCCAGTGGCGACAGAGTTAATCCTAAGGTATTGAATAAAAATAAAAAAATATTATATTGTTAATTGACGGTTGGTGGTGGAACAGGCTGGCAATGGATAGATTTTTAATTCAAAGCTGCATTCTGACGGACAATAGGGTAAAGTGCGCAATCCGGTTTTTCGTGAATTTATTATCAATCAGGTTAACATTGAGTGAGGTTTTAACATGGCAGCAGATAATTTTATCGCCCCTTCGATCCTTTCTGCAGATTTTGCAAAACTGGGTGAGGAAGTGGATAACGTCCTGGCAGCAGGCGCTGATATCGTTCATTTCGATGTCATGGATAACCACTATGTACCTAACCTGACCATCGGCCCACTGGTTTGTGAAGCATTACGCAAGCATGGTGTCACAGCACCGATTGATGTGCATCTGATGGTGAAACCGGTTGATCGCATTATTCCTGATTTTGCCCAGGCGGGTGCCAGCTACATAACCTTCCATCCGGAAGCTTCCGATCATATTGACCGCACCTTACAGTTAATTAAGGGCGAAGGATGCAAAGCCGGCCTGGTATTTAATCCGGCCACTTCGCTGGACTATTTGAAATACGTTATCGACAAGGTCGATATGGTGTTATTAATGTCGGTTAATCCGGGTTTTGGCGGTCAGAGTTTTATCCCTGCTACCCTGGATAAATTACGCGAAGCCCGCAAGATCATTGATGCCAGTGGTCGTGATATCCGTCTGGAAGTCGATGGTGGTGTAAAAGTCGATAATATCCGCGAGATCAAGGAAGCGGGTGCTGATACCTTTGTGGCCGGTTCCGCTATTTTCGGTGCCAAGAACGCTGCTGATGCCCATGTTTATGACACCGTAGTAGGTGCCATGCGCGCTGAATTGGCCAAGGCCGGTAGTTAATTAACGAAATTTTCATATGGCTCTAAGCAAACCGGAAATGGTTCTAATAGATGTGGATGGTACGCTGGTAGACAGCGTGCCAGACCTCGCTTTTTGCGTCGATGAAATGATGCAGCAGCTCGACATGCCTGTGCATGGTGAGTCGAAAGTGCGTGAATGGGTGGGTAACGGGGTAGAACGTCTGGTCAGGCGTGCGCTGATTGGTCAGCTTGATGGGGAGCCGGATGATGCGCTGTTTGAAAAGGCATACCCGATTTTTCTTGAGCTGTATACCGAGAATACCTGTAAACGCAGTGTGCTTTATCCCGGTGTCAGGGAAGGTCTGGACTATTTGAAAGCATCCGGTTTGAAGCTCGGTTGTGTCACCAACAAGGCAGCCTGCTTCACCGAGCCCCTGTTGCAGGAGCTGGGTATTTTTGACGAGTTCGCTATTGTTGTCAGTGGCGATACGCTGGCCAAGAAAAAGCCCGATCCTATGCCATTGTTGCATGCAGCAGAATTTTTTAGCGTAGCTCCGGAAAATGCCTTAATGATAGGGGACTCTGTCAGTGATGTGAAAGCAGCAAGAGCGGCAGGATTCCAGATTATCTGCATGACTTATGGCTATAATCATGGTGTAGACATCCGCGAGTCCCATCCGAATGCCGTCATCGACAGTATGGCTGAATTGCCATCGCTTCTGGGTTAAAGCAACATGATCATCTCAGACGGACAGAAATTGAGGAAGATTCAGATCAATAGCCGTTGGTGAAGCGGACATTGAAACGCTTTTAAGCGTGATTATCTGTGTTTTTTCCTTTATTCTCTTGTACCGGACGTAATGATGATGAATGCTGAACTCTTTAATAAACTAAGCGAACAGGGCTACAACCGCATACCCGTGATGCGTGAAGTACTCGCTGATCTGGACACCCCGCTAAGTACCTATCTGAAGCTGGCAGAAGGGCCATACTCCTATTTGTTTGAATCCGTGCATGGCGGTGAAAAGTGGGGGCGCTACTCAATCATCGGCTTGCCTTGTCGTACTGTGATTCGTATTGTCGGCAGGCAGGTGACCGTGAGCGAAGCCGGTGAGCAGATCAGTAGCGTTGAAGTGCAAGACCCGCTGGCCTGGATTGAAGATTACCAGGCTCAATTTAAAGTGGCCGAAGTGGATCATTTGCCGCGTTTTAATGGCGGATTGGTGGGCTACTTTGGTTATGACACAATTCGTTATATAGAACCGAAGTTAAAGAACTGCCCGAATGCCGATATGCTCAATACACCGGATATTTTGTTAATGGTATCTGATGAAATCGTGGTGTTTGATAACCTGGCAGGAAAGCTCTATGTCATTGTGCACGCCGACCCGCAACGGCCGTCAGCATTGCAAGATGCGGAGCAAAGACTGGCACGCCTGGTGCAGCAATTACGTCAAACAGTGCCCAGTTACCCGGTCAACCATAAAAGCCGGACAGTCAGCGAAGAAGACTTTGTATCCGGTTTTACCAAACAGGGTTTTGAGTCAGCAGTAGAAAAGGCAAAAGAATATATTGTTGAAGGCGATGTCATGCAGGTGGTGTTGTCACAACGCCTTTCAATACCCTATCAGGCGCCACCACTGGATTTGTATCGCTCCCTGCGCAGCCTTAACCCGTCACCTTACATGTATTATCTTGATCTGGACGATTTTCATATTGTCGGATCATCACCGGAAATATTAACCCGCCTTGAAGATGATGTGGTCACCGTTCGACCCATTGCCGGCACACGCCCCAGAGGCGAAACCGAGGAAGCTGATCAGGCCTGGGAAAAAGAATTACTGGCAGACCCTAAAGAGCGTGCAGAGCACTTGATGTTGATCGACCTGGGCAGAAATGACGCGGGACGAGTCAGTGAGATTGGTAGTGTTAAACTCACCGAAAACATGATTGTCGAACGTTATTCACATGTGATGCATATCGTCTCAAATGTGACCGGGCGATTGAAGCAAGGCATGACGGCGATTGATGTATTGCGTGCAACTTTTCCGGCAGGCACGGTATCCGGGGCGCCAAAAATTCGTGCCATGGAAATAATCGATGAACTGGAACCGGTTAAGCGCGGTATATATGCCGGGGCTGTCGGGTATCTGTCATGGAATGGCAATATGGATACGGCGATTGCCATTCGCACAGCGGTCATCAAGGACGGTGTGCTCACTATTCAGGCCGGTGCAGGTATTGTAGCCGATTCTGTGCCGGCCTATGAATGGAAAGAAACCATGAACAAAGGGCGCGCAGTGTTTCGTGCAGTGGCCGAGGCCGAAGCTGGCCTGGATAACGTGCATCAATAATCATCGTAAGGTCAAAGTATGTTATTAATGATAGATAATTATGATTCCTTTACCTACAACCTCGTGCAGTATTTCGGCGAGCTTGGGGCGGATGTGAATGTCTATCGAAATGACCAGATTACAGTGGCAGAAATGGCAGCGCTGAAACCGCAGCATATTGTCATCTCGCCAGGTCCATGTACACCGAATGAAGCTGGCGTATCAGTAGAGGCGATTAAATATTTTGCCGGCAAGATACCTTTGCTGGGCGTGTGTCTCGGGCATCAGAGTATTGGCCAGGCATTTGGTGGCAAAGTAGTACATGCCGGTCAAATCATGCATGGTAAGACCTCGATGATGCATCATGCAAATAAGGGTGTCTTCGCCGGTCTGTCTAACCCGTTTGAGGCAACCCGATACCATTCACTGGTCATCGAAAAACAAAGTTTGCCTGATTGCCTGGAAGTGACAGCATGGACACAAACTGAAAATGGCGAGCTGGATGAGATTATGGGCGTGCGGCATAAACAATTTAAAGTGGAAGGCGTGCAGTTTCATCCGGAATCTATTTTGACTCAGCATGGCCATGATATGTTGAAAAATTTTCTTGATAATTGAATATCTGATCCAGGTTTAAAAAGTTTAACGAGTTCAGAGTCAGAACAAAGTACTGTGCAAATGAAAAAACTATATACGGCCGTTGAGCGAGGCAGCAATCTATCGCTTTATGATGCCATTTAAAGATGGCCGCTGCGACCACCTATTTACATTTTTCATGGTATGGCACGTTGCACCGCTAATTTACGTTTTTAATGGCATGGCACGTTGCACCGCATTACATTTAACCGTGCACCGCCATTCATTTCATGGCATGGCACGTTGCACCGCCAATTTACATTTTTCATGGCATGGCACGTTGCACCGCCAATTTACGTTTTTATCTATGAGCACGTGGGCACGTTGTTTCGCTATGACTCAAGTGGTGGAGTATTTCGGAAGTTCCATAGAATAAAATGTAATAATGAAAATCCGTTGAAATAATGATCTGGAGTTGTCGATTATGGACATGCAAACAGCAATAAGAAGCGTGACAGAACGCAAAGCACTCTCTCATGATGACATGGCAGCCGTGATGCGCCTGATTATGACCGGTGAAGCGACACAATCCCAGATTGGTGGATTCCTGGTGGGGCTGCGCATGAAAGGTGAAACGATCGATGAAATAGCGGCCGCCGCTTCGGTAATGCGCGAGCTGGCAACGCGGGTCGATGTCAGCGGACCGCATCTGGTGGATACTTGCGGTACCGGTGGTGATGCTTCAGCGACGTTTAATATTTCTACGGCCAGCGCCTTTGTGGTCGCGGCAGCCGGTGGTAAAGTGGCCAAACATGGCAACCGTTCTATTACCAGTAAATCCGGTAGTGCCGATGTGCTGGAGGCAGCTGGCGTTAATCTGGAGTTGGGACCGGAGCAGGTGGCTCGCTGTGTCAATGAGCTGGGCGTAGGCTTTATGTTTGCACCGAAACATCATGGAGCCATGAAACATGCCATAGGGCCGCGACGTGAAATGGGCGTGCGTACTATCTTTAATGTGTTGGGGCCCCTGACCAATCCGGCAGGCGCACCCTGCCAGGTAATGGGTGTATTCAGTGATGCCCTGGTTGAACCCCTGGCTAATGTACTCAAACGCCTGGGCAGTGAACATGTGTTGGTGGTTCACTCGGAAGATGGTATGGATGAAATCAGTATTGGTGCGTCGACACATGTGGCCGAGCTCAAGGATGGTGAGATCAGGGATTATTTCATCACCCCTGAGGAATTCGGGTTTGAGCGTACCGACATCTCATTATTATCGGTAGATAGCGCAGAGCAGAGCCTGACTGTCATCCGTGAAATATTTAATGGCGAAGCCGGGCCGGCCCGCGATATTGTGGCGATGAATGCCGGCGCAGCTATTTATGCAGCGGGTCTCGCTGATAGTCTGGAAGCAGGCATGCAGACAGCTTTGATGGTAATAGCTAACGGTTCTGCCAGCGCCAAGCTCGAAGGCTTGATTGAGATATCCAACTCGTTTTAATTATTCAATGTTGAAGAATTATAATCACATAAAATCATTATGACCGACAATACGCCCGATATTTTAAAAAAAATCATCCATCGAAAGTGGGAAGAAATTGCTGAAGCTCAACTGCTTGTTCCAGAACAACAGCTTGTTGACCTTGTAGAGACTGCGCCTTCGGTGCGAGGTTTCGTCGACAGTATGAAAAAGCGCATTAATGCGGGTGAACCTGCAGTGATTGCAGAAATAAAGAAGGCTTCACCCAGTAAGGGTGTTTTGCGAGAAGATTTTGATCCGGCTGCTATCGCAGCAAGCTATGAAAACGGCGGGGCCTGTTGCCTGTCAGTATTGACTGATGCCGATTTTTTTCAGGGTTCGGTTGCATACCTTAAACAGGCACGGCAACACTGCCAGCTTCCAGTGCTTCGCAAGGATTTCATGATTGATGCTTATCAGGTTTATGAAGCCCGCGTAATGGGTGCGGATTGTATATTGCTGATTGTTGCCTGTCTTGAGGACGAGCAGATGCAGCAACTATCGGATCTTGCCCAACAGCTTGGCATGGATGTGCTGGTTGAAGTTCATGATGCTGAAGAACTCCAGCGTGCATTACGTTTGCCACTGCCGATGGTGGGAATAAATAACCGTAATCTGCGTACTTTTGAAACCAGTTTGCAAACTACACTGGACTTGATCAAGCAAATCCCGGATCAGCGTCTGGTGGTGACCGAGAGCGGCATACTGGCAGCAGCGGATGTGGCGCTGATGCGAGAAAATCATGTGCATGCCTTCCTGGTGGGCGAGGCCTTTATGCGTTCAGATGATCCCGGGCAACGCCTGTCGGAGTTATTTTTTAAATAGTATCTTTATGAGCCGGGCCGATTTTTTACCGGTGCTATATAATGAGAGTGAGCGCATTAATGGCAATCCATACACCCAGGATGGCGCCTGCACTGATTAATAAAACCAGGCTGCTTGCTTTTGCAGACCAGACGATAAAATCCATGGTATATTTTTTAATTGTATTCATTATTGCTCCAGATTTTAACAAGGCCAATTCCTGCGACTGATAGCCCGGTGTCGCTTTGTATAATGTTGTTATGGAATCGCATCACAGGCAAAAATTCAAGGGTTGCACTGTTAACAATTGCAAAACGGCTATTTATACGAATAAAGAAACATTGCCATTGTAACTGTTTTAACGATGATTTAACACCTGAGAAAAGTTATGATGGTAAGGTGAGAATACTTATTTTCCTCTATTAAAGAGCTTAAGCCGGTAGTCAATATTTATGCGTCAGACCTTATTAGTGATTATTTCCATGGTGGCCCTGTTATCCTGCGACAGTCCTTCTGCTGAACAGCCGAATATAGAGAGTTATCTTCAGGCAAAAAGATTGTTTTGGGGTCAGCTTTATAAAAAAGGCGGGGAAACCCTGTATTGTGGTCAATCGTTTGGTCCCAGTAAGAGTAAACGGATTAATGTCGAACATGTATTGCCTATGTCCTGGGTAATGAAAAAATTGAACTGCAGGGATCGTGATAGTTGTCGACGTAACAGTTCCCGGTTTGGTTACATTGAAGCGGATATGCATAATCTTTATCCGGCACTTCGTGATATCAACCAGAGCCGTGGCAGTATGCCGTTTGCTATTATCAAGGGAGAACAGAGACAGTTTGGGTCATGCGATTTTGAGCTGAATACCAGGAAACGCGTGGTAGAACCTCGGTCCGAAGTAAGAGGTGATATTGCGCGTGCCATGATGTATATGCACGATCGATATGCTATTCGTATTCATGCCAGACAAGGAAAGTTGCTGAAACAATGGAATCGACAGGATCCACCCGATGCATTTGAACGTAGACGTAATGATGTGATTGAAAGTCTTCAGGGTAATCGAAATCGATTTATTGATAAGCCAGCTGAAATTGATCGTTTGCGCTTCTAGATTGCGAAGGATTGTATTGAGGTATACTTAAAAAGTCTTTTTTGGGTCGGTAAGTAAAGAGGTTTAATTATGCGCTGGAGAACGGGCAGGAGAAGTCAGAATATAGAAGATCGTCGTGGCATGCGTAGTTCAGGCAGATCGCGTGCTCTGAAGGGAGGCGGCCTGGGCGCTATTGTTATAACCCTGGTAGCGTTATACTTTGGCGTCGATCCGACCATGCTCCTTCAAGGTATGCAAGGGGGGCAGTCCAGTAGTTCACCGGTGAGTAACAAACCACTCAGCGCTGCCGAAAAGGAGTTGACCCAATTTGTTTCTGTGGTATTGGCGGACACCGAGGATACCTGGCGGGTACTATTCAAACAAATGAATGGCACCTATGAAGAACCCAAACTGGTCTTGTTCTCAGGTTCGGTAAGCTCTGCTTGTGGTTTTGCACAGGCAGCCATGGGTCCTTTTTACTGTCCCGGTGATCGCAAAGTCTATATTGATCTGAGTTTTTATAATGATTTGAAACATCGCTTCAAGGCTCCCGGTGATTTTGCCCAGGCCTATGTCATTGCCCACGAGGTCGGGCATCATATACAAACATTGTTAGGTATATCAGAGAGAGTGCAAAAAGCCAAGAGAGGGCTGAGCAAGACCCAGGCCAATGCACTGTCAGTCAGGCAGGAGCTTCAGGCCGATTGTCTGGCAGGTATTTGGGCAAACCACGCTGATCGCTCACGCAGTGTGCTGGAAAAAGGTGATGTAGAAGAGGCCTTGAATGCTGCCACTGCTATTGGTGATGATCGCTTGCAAAAACAGTCTCAGGGACGCATTACTCCGGAGAGCTTCACCCATGGCAGTTCCGAGCAACGCGTACGCTGGTTCAGAGCGGGTCTGAAATCAGGGCAAATAGCGAGCTGTGATACCTTCGCAGCCAAGCGCCTCTGATCAGGTCTTGATATACGGCTCGGCGCGTTTTACTTCAATGGTCTTGCCGGGTTTTTGCGGGCGTCTGAACAAACGCATAAACATCGACCAGAATGCTTCCAGAATCAGACTCGCCAGCAGGCCAAAACTCAGGCCACAAATAGCCGCATCGGTATTCAAGGGCAGATTGGCTGTGTAACTGTTATACGTGTCCTTGATTATTTCGGAGTCAGCCGATGTGATGATATGTGCGGCTTGCGACCAGAACGATCCCTGCAGTGCATTAATCTCGGATTCGTAGAATCTTTTGCGCTGAACGGTTCTCTTCAGAGGTTCTGCTTCGGCTCGAAAGGTAGGATCCAGGCTTTGCTCATGCTTGCTGATCAATGCGTCAATCGTGCCTTCCGGTATACGTTGGGCTATTCTTAAATATTCATCATATTGCGTCCTGGCTTCATTCAGGTGCGCCTCCATGCGTTTGACATATTGATCTACAAAATTGGGTACTTGTACGCCAAGCATCAGCGCAGCGGTGAAAATCAGCATTGAAGCATAGTGGTGAATCTTGCTCATATTATCCCGGATTTTATACAGAGGCGAAGCAGTGGTCAGCCCGCTATTCGCCAAAAAAAGTATTTCGAAAATGACCTCGAGCCATGTTTTGATTATGCCTGTGTTAGCCTCCCGTGTGTATATATATGGCAATCTTCTGTGCATGTAAAATAATTAATCGCAGCTGTTAAGCATGAAGTTTAATGCGAGTTTATCCCGCACTTAGGCCTCAACAGGGGGATTGAAGCATCAAATGAGCTTGTGATCAGGCTCTCAATATAGAATATAATACTTAAAATACAATAACTTATCTATCAAGAGCATGCTTGCTTGTGCTTTAATAATGACTTTTTAGCGTAACAATCAAGATTCGACTCCTACAATGCGACATTTTCATGTAGAATAGCGTCCCTTTAAACGACGCAAGTGCCGGGTGTTGCAGCAGCCGACGGGGCGTTCTCACCTGTAGGCCAGGTACACTGGTTTCCCTGAGTATCTTTCGGGAAGCTTAATAAATAATTTTTATGCACAACTCTAGAGTGTAAACATGACTGATCTAACGCATTACAGAAACATTGGTATCTTCGCACATGTGGATGCTGGTAAAACAACGACAACAGAACGTATTCTGAAACTGACTGGCAAGATTCATAAAACCGGTGAAGTGCATGATGGTGCGGCCACAACCGACTTCATGGATCAGGAGCAGGAGCGCGGAATCACTATCCAGTCTGCTGCCACTTCCTGTGTGTGGGATGGTCATCGATTAAATATTATCGACACCCCTGGACACGTGGATTTTACTATCGAGGTTTATCGTTCACTCAAGGTACTTGATGGTGGCGTGGGTGTTTTCTGTGGTTCGGGTGGGGTTGAGCCTCAATCCGAAACCAACTGGCGTTATGCGAATGACTCTGAAGTGGCGCGTGTTATTTTCGTCAACAAAATGGATCGTCTGGGTGCTGATTTTTATCGCGTGGTCAAGCAGGTCAAGGATGTGCTGGGCGCCACGCCGGTCATCATGACCCTGCCAATTGGCACCGAAGATGATTTTATCGGCGTTGTCGATCTGCTCACTCGTCAAGCTTATATCTGGGATGATTCCGGTGACCCTCTCAAATACAATATTCAGGAAATTCCTGCGGACATGGTCGACGATGTTGAAAAATATCGTGAAGAACTGATTGAGGCCGTTGTCGATCAGGACGATGATGTCATGGAAAAATACCTGGAAGGTGAAGAGCCGGATATTGATACCCTGAAACGTTGTATTCGTAAAGGAACTATTGCTCTGGACTTCTTCCCTACCTATTGCGGTTCTGCCTTCAAGAACAAGGGTGTTCAACTGGTACTGGATGCCGTTGTTGACTATCTGCCTAATCCGATGGAAGTGACTCCACAGCCTGAAGTTGATCTGGAAGGTAATGAAACCGGCAAATTTGCCATCGTCGATGCCAGCAAGCCATTACGTGCACTGGCATTTAAAATCATGGACGATCGTTTTGGTGCACTGACCTTTATCCGTATTTATTCCGGTAAGCTGGAAAAAGGCATGACCGTACTGAATACTTTTACCGGCAAGACTGAACGTATCGGCCGTATTGTTGAAATGCATGCCGATTCACGTGAAGAGCTGAGTTCTGCCCAGGCAGGCGATATTGTCGCTGTTATTGGTATGAAGAATGTTCAGACCGGTCACACCTTATGTGATCCTAAGCATCCAGCCACACTGGAACCAATGGTATTCCCGGATCCTGTTATTTCTATTGCAGTAGCTCCAAAAGACAAAGGCGCTTCTGAAAAACTGGGCGTTGCATTGGGTAAAATGATTCAGGAAGATCCTTCTTTCCGTGTAGAAACCGATCAGGATAGTGGTGAGACCATATTGAAAGGTATGGGTGAGTTGCATCTGGATATCAAGGTGGACATTCTCAAGCGTACCCATGGTGTTGAACTGGAAGTGGGTAAACCCCAGGTGGCCTATCGTGAAACCATCACCCAGGCGGTCGAAGATAGTTACACTCACAAGAAGCAATCCGGTGGATCGGGTCAGTTTGGTAAGATCGATTACATTATCGAGCCAGGTGAGCCTGGTAGTGGCTTTGAATTTGAATCCAAGGTGACGGGTGGTAATGTACCGAGGGAATTCTGGCCTGCTGTTGAAAAAGGTTTCAAGAGCATGCTTGACCAGGGTGTTCTGGCCGGTTACCCGGTACTGGATATCAAGGTAAGGCTGATGGATGGTGCCTTCCATGCTGTGGACTCTTCAGCCATTGCCTTCGAAATTGCCGCAAAGAGTGCTTTCCGTCAGTCGATACCCAAAGCAGGTCCTCAACTGATTGAGCCGATCATGAAGGTGGATGTATTCACCCCGGATGATAATGTCGGTGATGTAATCGGTGACCTTAATCGTCGTCGCGGCATGATCAAGTCACAGGAAGCCGGTGTCACCGGTGTGCGTATCAAGGCCAATGTGCCATTGAGTGAAATGTTTGGTTATATCGGTGATCTGCGTACCATGACATCGGGTCGAGGCCAGTTTTCAATGGAATTCGAGCACTACCTGCCTTGCCCAAAGAATGTGGCTGAAGACGTTGTTAAGGAAGCTGCTGAGCGCAAAGCCAGCAAGTAAGATTCGCCGCAGGTTGGAAAAGACAGGGCGGCCATGCCGCCCTGTTTGCTATTATATAAAATATCAGTCACGGGATATTTCATGTTGTCCTGTATCATTGTGTTGATCCTGAATATTTCATTTTCTGTGAAACTGTTTCTGAGTGCATGAATCACCGTGGTTTAAACGGGTAAAATCCTGTCGTACTATTAATGATGAATTAAAATTCCGGAGTATCACAATGGCTATTGAACGTACTTTATCGATTATTAAACCAGATGCCGTGGCGAAAAATGTTATCGGCAAAATATATACTCATTTTGAAGAGGCCGGCTTGAAAATTATCGCTGCACGTATGATGCACCTTGATCGTCAGCAGGCCGAAGGTTTTTATGCCGTGCATAAAGAACGCCCCTTTTTTAATGATCTGGTCGACTTTATGATCTCGGGCCCGGTGATGGTGCAGGTACTGGAAGGTGAGAATGCTATTGCCAAACACCGTGAGGTGATGGGTGCCACCAATCCTGATGACGCAGCACCAGGCACTATTCGAGCAAGCTTTGCCAATAGTATTGACGAAAATGCCTGTCATGGTTCGGATGCGGTAGAAACCGCTGCAGTTGAAATTGCCTATTTCTTCACTAGTGAGCAAATTTGCCCGCGGACACGCTAGACCAATGACACGAGGCAGGCGGGTCGGTTGTCATACCAACGGCAGTTTGCCAGCATTTTGTGAAAAAATAATCGGCTATTTGCGGGAAGCGGATTTTTTACTGGCCTGTTGCTTTTTCAATAGCGGCTTGAGGTAATGCCCGGTGTAGGAGTGCGCGCAATCTGCGACCTGTTCAGGCGTTCCCTCGGCAATGATCTCTCCGCCTTTGATACCACCTTCAGGGCCTAGATCAATGACCCAGTCTGCGGTTTTGATGACATCCAGATTATGCTCGATGACGATAATGGTATTGCCATGATCACGTAGTCGATGCAGGACGACCAGTAGTTGTTCTATATCATGAAAATGAAGCCCGGTGGTGGGTTCATCAAGGATGTAAAGCGTCTTGCCGGTATCGCGCTTGGAGAGTTCGCGTGAAAGCTTGACGCGTTGTGCCTCACCCCCCGAAAGTGTCGTTGCATTTTGACCGAGACGGATATAACTCAGGCCAACATCCATCAAAGTGGTTAACTTTTTCCTGACCACAGGGATGTTTTCGAAAAAGTCGTGCGCATCCTCTACCGTCATATCCAGCACTTGGTAGATATTTTTACCCTTGTAACGGATGTCCAGGGTTTCACGATTATAGCGTTTACTTTTACACGTATCACAGGTCACATAGATGTCGGGCAGGAAATGCATTTCAACTTTGATGACGCCGTCACCCTGACAGGATTCACAGCGTCCACCTTTGACATTGAAACTGAAGCGGCCGGGGGTATAGCCACGTGAACGTGCTTCCTGGGTGCCGGCAAACAATTCACGTATCGGCGTGAACAGGCCCGTATAGGTGGCCGGGTTGGAACGTGGTGTACGGCCAATCGGGCTCTGGTCGATATCAACGACCTTGTCAATCTGCTCCAGGCCCGTGAATGATTCGAACGGCGCGGGTATATTACTTCCCTTGTTCAGTTCCTGTGATACATGCTTGAAAAAAGTGTCATTGATCAAAGTGGATTTTCCCGATCCGGATACGCCGGTGACAGCAGTCATTAGCCCTACAGGAATCTGTACAGTGACATTTTTAAGGTTATTGCCCGTTGCGCCTTCAAGCACCAGTTGCTTGTTGTTGTCATTCACGGTGCGCTTTTCTGGTACTTTGATACCAAGCTCACCAGACAGGTATTTGCCGGTCAGCGAATCTTTGTGTTTCATGATGTCTGCTGGCGTTCCCTGGGCAATGATTTTACCACCGTGCACTCCGGCTCCAGGGCCAATGTCAATCACGTGGTCTGCCGATAGGATGGCATCCTCATCATGTTCAACAACGATGACAGTATTACCCAGATCGCGCAGGAAGTTCAGCGTATTTAGCAGGCGCTGGTTATCACGTTGGTGCAGTCCAATGGACGGCTCATCGAGAACATACATCACGCCTACCAGTCCGGCACCAATCTGGCTGGCGAGGCGAATGCGCTGGGCTTCGCCGCCGGAAAGCGTGTCAGCACTGCGCTCCAGTGTCAGGTAGTCGAGCCCGACATTAACCAGGAAGTTGAGTCGCTGACTGATCTCGGTAACAATTTTACTGGCGATTTCACCCCGTTTTCCAGGTAGTGATAAAGTCTTGAAAAAAGCCTGCGCACTATCGATGGGCATGGATGAAATGTCTGGAATGGTCTGGTCGCCTATGTAGACGTAACGTGCAGAGCGCGTCAGGCGTGTGCCCTGACAATCGGGGCAGGAATGCACGCTGAGGAATTTTGACAGTTCCTCGCGCACTACATTGGATTCTGTTTCGCGATAGCGTCGTTCCATGTTGCGAATGATGCCTTCAAATGGATGGCGCTTGGTGGTGATGCCTCCGCGTTCGTTGAAATATTCAAACTCAATTATTTCTTCACCACTGCCATAAAGAATAAAATCCTGATTTTTCTTTTCGAGCGCGTCGAAAGGTGTTTCGATATCGAAGCCATAGTGGTCAGCGAGAGAGCTGATGAGGTTGAAATAGTAGGCATTACGTCTGTCCCAGCCCCTAATAGCACCGCCCGCCAGGCTCAGGTGTGGATTGTTGACCACACGCAGCGGATCAAAAAATGACTTGTTTCCCAGGCCATCGCAGCTGGGACAGGCGCCGACCGGATTATTAAAGGAAAACAGTCTGGGCTCGAGCTCACTCAGGCTGTAGCCACATTGTGGACATGCAAATTTGTCGGAGAAGACCAGTTCGGGTTTATTGCTGTCATCCATCCATGAGATGCGGGCGGTGCCATCGCTGAGGCGTAAGGCGGTTTCAAAGGATTCAGCCAGTCGTAATTCCATGTCATCCTTGACTTTGAAGCGATCGACGACCGCTTCAATGGTGTGTTTCTGATGCAGGTCCATGGTCGGTGAATCATCCAGATCGACAACAATGCCATCAATGCGCGCGCGGATGAAACCCTGTGATTTCAGTTCTTCAATGACATGCAGATGTTCACCCTTGCGGTTTTCTACCATCGGCGCCAGCAGCAGCAGTTTGCTGTCTTCCGGTAAGGCCATGACATGGTCTACCATCTGGCTGATGGTTTGTGCCTCAAGGGTAATATCATGGTCCGGGCATTTGGGGTCTCCGGCACGCGCAAACAACAAACGTAAATAATCATAGATCTCGGTAATCGTGCCGACTGTCGAACGCGGGTTATGCGAGGTCGATTTTTGTTCAATGGAAATAGCTGGCGACAAGCCCTCGATATGATCAACATCCGGTTTTTCCATCATTGACAGAAACTGGCGTGCATAGGCAGACAGAGATTCAACATAGCGGCGCTGCCCTTCGGCATATATGGTGTCGAAAGCGAGTGATGATTTACCGGAACCCGACAGGCCGGTGATAACAATCAGTTTGTCGCGCGGCAGATCAACATCGATATTTTGCAGATTATGGGTACGCGCCCCACGGATAATGATGGTGTCCATTGATTTCGTATTACCAGTTATTATTGCAACCTGCTAGTATACGCTAGTTTTTGGCGTAATAATTAATTGATTCGAAGGAAATGCATTGGCTGCTGAAAGTCGACCCACAAACAGTAACATGACGCCACTGGAGAGAAGGGCGGCCATCTCACTGGCCAGTATCTTTTCCATACGTATGCTGGGGCTGTTCATGTTGTTTCCAGTCATCAGCCTGTATCAGGACCGCTTGGCAGGCGCTACGCCGGCGTTGATTGGTTTTGCCATTGGTGTTTATGGCCTGACCCAGGGTCTGCTGCAAATTCCTTTTGGGCTGTTGTCGGATCGAATAGGCCGTAAACCCGTGATATACATGGGTCTTGCCTTGTTTGCATTGGGGAGTGTGGTGGCGGCCCTGTCTGACTCAATATATGGCGTTATCGGCGGTCGAGCGCTACAGGGTTGTGGCGCGATTGCAGCAGCGATAATGGCCCTGGCTGCGGATCTGACTCGTGAAGAGCATCGCACCAAGGCCATGGCCATGATTGGTATGAGTATTGGTAGTGCCTTCGCCCTGGCCCTGGTGCTGGGCCCGTTATTTGATCACTGGGTCGGCTTGAGTGGCGTGTTCTGGTTCACGGCGGTAATGGCAATATTGGGCATGTTGGTATTAAAGGTGATGGTGCCCAACCCGGTTAAACAACGACTTCACCGAGACGCAGAACCGGTGCCCGCGCAATTTCGTCAGGTACTGAAGGATGGGCAGTTGCTACGCCTTAATCTGGGAATTTTCCTGTTGCACATGATTCTGACTGCCAGTTTTGTCGTGTTCCCGCTGGTGCTGCAAAAAGAACTGGGGCTCGACTCTTCGCACCACTGGTATGTCTACCTGCCGGTGCTGTTGTTATCTGTACTGATGATGATTCCTTTCATTGTTATGGCCGAACGCCACCGGCGTATGAAGAACGTATTTTTAGGCGGGATCCTGTTCATTGGTCTTGCACAACTGGGTCTGGCCCTCAGCTATGATAAATTCTGGTTAGCGATGCTGTTTTTATTGATGTTTTTTACTGCCTTTAATTTACTCGAAGCCAGTCTGCCATCACTGGTATCGAAGATAGCGCCTCCAGCCAGTAAAGGGACTGCGATGGGGTTCTATTCCAGTAGTCAGTTTCTGGGGGCTTTTCTCGGCGGTACGCTGGGTGGTTTGATCCAGGGAGAGATGGGTTATGGCAGTGTGTTTGTACTCTGCGCGGTGATGGCACTATTGTGGTTGGTGTTTGCCAGTTCGATGAAAAACCCGCGCTACCTGAGTAGTTATTTGTTAAATATTGGTGACATTCCTCTGAAGCAGGCGCCTCATCTGGCCGCAGAACTAACGGCGGTGGCCGGAGTTGCCGAAGCCGTTGTTATTGTTGAAGATCAGGTGGCATATCTGAAAGTTGATCGAAAGGCGCTGGATGAGGAGCGCTTACTGCAATTTTCAGCCTCGGATACCTAGCTAAAAAAAGCCCGTGACATGGATAGAAATCTGGCGTTATAGTTAGCGGCGCAAACAGAATAATAGGTGTGGTTTTCATTAGTCTGGACAAGCACTCAATGTTCGACAGAAACATCAATACGCTGGAAATGTTTTGCACTAGTAAACTTAAACAATTACCTATTCAGGCAAAATCAAAACATACATTTGGAGAATTAACATGGCACGTGGAGTAAATAAGGCAATCATCGTAGGCAATGTAGGGTCAGATCCGGAGGTGCGTTACATGCCCAGTGGTTCTGCCGTGGCGGAAGTCTCAGTCGCTACATCCGAACAATGGAAGGACAAGCAGAGCGGCGAAAAACAGGAACGTACTGAATGGCACAAAGTGACTTTTTTTGGTCGTCTTGCCGAAGTCGTTGGTGAATATGTGCGTAAGGGCTCGCAGATTTATGTAGAAGGCTCTATCCGTACCGAGAAATGGCAGGACAAGCAAGGACAAGACCGCTATACCACCAAGATCATTGCTAATGAAATGCAAATGCTGGGTGGGCGCACCGGCGGTAGCACCAGTTTTCAGCAGGATGCGCCTTCACAGGCACGCAGTCAGCCTGCTCCGGCAGCTGCACCAGCAGGGTCTTCCGCTGATTTCGATGATGATATTCCTTTTTAGTAGTCAGTAGCTCATTGTTTTAAATTCAATCTAAGCCCCTGTAATAAGGGGCTTTTTATATAGGGCACATCATTTTTCCAATATATTTTTAACATTATCCATTGCTGTGAAAAAAGTATCAGCTGTTTACCAGTCGAGAATGTTTATTCTAATTGGATGAAAAGTACTAAGCCTGGATTTAAATATTGGCGGAAGTGAGTCTGTTTATTATACTAATTAATATGTTAAGTTATGTTTTGTTTATTTTCTATTAAGGAATGCAGATAACATGTTGATACCAGTCATTCTTTCTGGCGGGGCAGGAACACGCTTGTGGCCAATTTCAAGAGAGGCACATCCAAAGCCGTTCATGCGTTTGCCCTGATGGTGAAGGCTTGCTGCAGAAAACACTCAAACGCTCGGCGCTGCTCGAAGGTGTTAGCAAGGTGCTGACAATTACCAATCGTGATTATTATTTTCAGACTCGTGATGAATATGAAGAGCTGGACTTACGATAGCCCGATTGATTTTTCCTATGTATTGGAGCCCTGTGCCAGAAATACCGCACCGGCCATTGCCATGGCAGCCATGTCGCTAAGCGAACATGAAGATGGCATTATGCTGGTACTGCCGGCTGACCATATGATTGAAAATCAGCAGGGATTTGCTGCAGCAGTGGATAGTGCTGTCAGTCTTGCGCAGCAGGATTATCTGGTGACTTTTGGTATACAGCCGGACAAGCCTGAGACGGGTTATGGTTATATACAAAAAGGCATTCCGGTTGATTCGGACAAGTCCACATTTCACGTAGAAAATTTCGTCGAAAAACCAGATCAAATTACCGCTGAGAAATATCTTCAATCAGGTCAATATTTGTGGAACTCTGGAATGTTTTGTTTCAAACCTTCTGTGTATCTTGAGGCACTAAAAAAACTTTCACCTGAATATCTACGAAGCGGCGGACAGGTGCTGGAATGCTTCCAAGCAGAGCGTTCAACCTCTGGATCTTGATACTGGATAGTTTTTCCCGGATTCCTGCTGATTCAATCGATTATGCGGTGATGGAGAAAGCGGATAATGTCGCCATGGTTGCCTGTAATATAGGCTGGAGCGACGTGGGCTCATGGGATGCCGTCAGCGATTTATCACCTGCCGATGAGAATGGTAATCGAATGGTGGGTGATGCGATGATAATCAATAGCAAAAATTGCTATATCCATAGTGAAGACAGACTGGTCGCGACACTGGGTGTGGAAAACCTGATTATTGTTGATACTCCGGATGCGCTATTAGTGTCTGATAGAGCGCATGCCCAGGACGTTAAAAAAGTGGTCGAGAAATTAAAGCTCGACGGCGATGATATGTTTCGCTTTCATCAAACGGTTCACCGTCCCTGGGGAACCTACACGACATTGGAAGAAGGCTATCGTTTCAAGATCAAGCGTATTGTGGTCAAACCCGGGTCATCCTTGTCACTACAGATGCATCATCATCGTAATGAGCACTGGGTTGTGGTATCAGGTACGGCAGAAGTGGTTAACGGCGATGAAACATTTCTGGTGCATACCAACCAGTCGACCTATGTGCCTGCCGGGCATCAGCATCGTTTGAGTAACCCGGGAATATGTGAACTGGTGATGATTGAAGTGCAAAGCGGCGAATATCTGGGGGAAGATGATATTGTTCGTTTTGAAGATAAATATGGCAGGGTATGATTAAGCAGAGGCTTATCATAAGCCCAGGAACAGGATGTTTTTTCCAACGTGTCGTCTGAAAATTCCGGCAACTGGTCTGTCCGCTGGATGGCCTGGCGCTGGTGCAACAAGACAATATGCTCAAATGTTCTCAAGGCCATAGTTACGACATTGCCCGCGAAGCATACGTAAATTTATTACCAGCACAACAAAAGAAATCACGCGACCCCGGTGACAGCAAGGAAATGATCGCTGCAAGATCTCGATTCCTGAATGCCGGTTTTTATCAAGCTATTGCTGCTCGACTCGATGAGTTGACACTTTCTTATTTAAGTAATCACCATGGTTATCAATTGTCTGGATGCCGGTTGTGGTGATGGTTATTATCTGGATCACTTGCATGATCGTATTTTGCAAACACAACGGTTTACAAACGCTGACGCTGACAGGTCTGGATATTTCCAAATGGGCGATAAAGGCAGCGGCTAAAAGGAACCGGCAAATTACCTGGGTGGTGGGTAACAGTCAAACGGCGCCATTGATGGAACAGAGTGTTGATATGCTCTGGAGTGTCTTCGGGTTTAGTCATTTGACAGGTTTCAGGAAAATGATGAACAACACCGGTAAACTGATCGTGGTGGATGCGGGCCCTGATCATCTGCTTGAATTGAGGAAAATTATTTATCCTGAAATTCGCAACAAAGCACTGCCGGATTCAAGCGCTGAGCAGGATGCAGATTTCAGACAGGCCGGTTTCAGGCGCATTGATGAGCAGAGCTTGAGCTATCGAATTCCGGAACTATCAGGCCAGCAATTGGCAGATTGTCTGTTAATGACACCACATTTATACCGCGCCAGTCATCAGGGTAAGCAGGCAATCCATGAAATTGACCAGCTATCATTGAGTGTGGACGTCCGCTATCGAGTCTTCGATGTGAATCCAGGGTGACGGTATTAAATTATTAATAGTATAAAAATCAGTTATTTATGATATTTCCCCTGTTTCCTTTGGGCGGGTAGCATGACTGCAGGAATGGAGATTTTTAGTAAAAAGTAGTATCTTACGCGATCATTAAACAGGCTGGGTAAATGCATGGCAGGCAAGGTACATATCAAGACATTCGGTTGTCAGATGAATGAGTATGATTCCGATAAAATGGCGGACGTGCTGCGGGTCTCCCATGGCCTGGAAAGAACAACAGATCCAGCGTTGGCGGATGTGTTGTTGTTGAATACTTGCTCCATTCGCGAGAAGGCCCAGGAAAAGGTGTTTTCTCAATTAGGCATGTGGCGCGAATTAAAACAAAACCGTCCTGAGGTGGTTATTGGTGTCGGCGGTTGCGTCGCCAGTCAGGAAGGCGATGCCATTCGCTTGCGAGCACCTTATGTAGACATGGTGTTTGGCCCTCAGACCTTGCATCGTTTACCCGGTATGCTGGATGAGGTAAAGGCCAAGCATTCATCAGTCGTCGATATCAGTTTCCCTGAGATCGAGAAATTTGACTGTCTGCCGAGGCCAACAGCGGATGGGCCGACCGCTTTTGTATCCATTATGGAAGGCTGCAGTAAATACTGTACCTTTTGTGTTGTGCCCTATACTCGTGGCGAAGAAGTCAGTCGACCGATGGATGATATTATCGCTGAAGTCGTCGCCTTGGCTGAGCAGGGTGTAAGAGAAGTTAATTTACTCGGTCAAAATGTCAATGCCTATCGAGGTCTGATGGACGATGGTGATCTGGCCGATCTGGCATTACTGATTAGTTATGTGGCTGCTATTGATGGCATTGATCGTATTCGATACACCACCTCGCATCCCGTAGAGCTGTCAGATAGTCTGATTCAGGCTTATCGGGAAGTGCCGGAGTTGGTCAGCCATTTACATCTGCCGGTACAGAGTGGTTCTGATTTGATTCTGGCGATGATGAAGCGCGGTCATAGTGCGAATGATTATCGTGACAAAGTCAGACGATTACGCGAAGCCCGTCCTGATCTAAGCTTGTCATCAGACTTTATAATTGGTTTCCCGGGTGAATCGGATGCTGATTTCGAGGCGACCATGCAACTGATAGAGGACACGGGATTTGATGCCTCTTTTAGTTTTATATTTAGTGCCAGGCCAGGTACACCAGCCGCCGCATTGCCGGATGATGTGCCCATGGCGGTGAAAAAGCAACGACTGGCCAGATTACAAAAACGTATTAACCAGATGGCTGCCGATATTAGCGAATCCATGGTGGGTAGTGTGCAACGAGTGCTGGTTGATCGGCTTTCACGTAAAGATACAGATGAGATATCCGGGCGCACTGAAAATAACCGGGTCGTCAATTTCGCCGGTAGTGCGGAGTTGATTGGCCAATTTGTCGAAGTCAGAATCACCAAGGCACTGCCCAATTCACTCAGAGGGGAGTTGCTGGTAACCAATAAGGATGTTACTGATGTTGCCTGAAAATAGTCTATTTTCGTCTAAAATGATGAGAAAATGCCTGAATTTTGTATTTATCTAGACTAATGTAACCAATAAACACAGAATAATCCGAATGGCTTGCCAGTTTCCCGTGTATACATCATACTTAAAACATATGCATAAGTTCTTTAAAAAGAGTCATCAATTCCTCATCTGCCAATGATGTTCTTCCTGTCGAGCTATTAATTCATTTTGAAAGACCGCCCCGCAAGCCTAGATATTGCCCTTGAACCAGCCGACAATAATCGTCTGGCCAATCTGTGTGGGCAGTTTGATGAACACTTGCGTCATCTGGAGCGACGCCTGGGTGTGGAGATCAATAACCGTGGCAATCTTTTTCAAGTGATTGGTGATGACAGGGCAACAAAGGCAGCTTATCGCCTGTTGAAAAAGCTCTATGCTGCTACGGAAAAAGAATCTTTATCGCCACAAAGTATTCATCTGTATTTACAGGATTCTACGAATAATGACTTGCAAGCTGATAATGAAAATGAATCCACTGATGCAGAAATAGTAATCAGCACTCACAAGAGCTTGATCAAGGGACGTGGTCCCAATCAGCATCGCTATCTGTCCAATATTCTTAGCCATGATGTTAACTTCGGCATCGGTCCTGCCGGCACCGGTAAGACTTACCTGGCGGTGGCATGTGCTGTTGAGGCTCTGGAAAAGGAGAAGGTACGTCGCATTATCCTGGTCAGGCCAGCCGTTGAGGCGGGTGAACGGCTGGGTTTCTTGCCAGGTGACTTGGCGCAAAAAATAGATCCTTATCTGCGTCCGCTTTATGATGCCTTATATGAAATGCTGGGTTTTGATCGTGTTAGTAAACTGATCGATAATCATATTATCGAAGTGGCACCACTGGCATTTATGCGTGGCCGAACCCTGAATGAATCCTTTATTATTCTTGATGAGGCGCAGAATACCACGGTTGAGCAAATGAAAATGTTTTTAACACGCATCGGTTTCGGCTCTACAGCAGTTGTTACCGGCGATGTGACCCAAACCGACTTGCCCACCCATAACCAGTCGGGTTTACGCCATGTGGTCGAAGTGTTGAAGGATGTTGAAGGTATCAGCTTTAATTTTTTCACCTCACACGATGTGGTCAGACATCCATTGGTGCAACGCATCGTGGTTGCCTATGACAAACATACCAATAAGGAATGAAAGATTCTGCAGAGTGGCTGGAGCTGGATATGCAAATAGCCAGCGAGGCTGATAATTTACCTGCGGAATCAGATTTCAGGCGTTGGATCAATGCGTCATTACAGCAGCAAAAGCAACGTACAGAAATGGTGGTTCGAATTGTCGATGAAGTGGAAAGCGCTGAACTGAACCAGACCTACAGAAGCAAGTCGGGGGCCACCAATGTTTTGTCATTTCCATTTGATGCTCCGCCACAGGTATCAATGAATTTGCTTGGTGACCTGGTTATATGTGCACCGGTAATAGAACGTGAAGCCATTGAACAGGGCAAAACGCTGCAAGCTCACTGGGCACATATGGCGGTACATGGCACTTTGCATTTGCTTGGTTATGACCATCAGACTGATGAGCAAGCAACGGAAATGGAAGCGCTGGAGAAAACAATATTAACAGGCTTGGGATACGAAGCCCCATACAAAGACGAGCTATAATTTTATTAAATGGAGAAAGAGACAGAACAATGAGTGAGGACACTTCGAGTACCAACGATTCCGATGGTCGGTCATGGCTGGATAGGCTAACGCAGATTCTGCAAATAGACCCCCGGGATCGTGAAGAATTACTGGAGATCCTGCGGGACTCTGAAAAACGCGCACTACTGGATGCCGATTCACTCGGCATGATCGAAGGTGTATTGCAGGTATCCGAGATGCAGGTGCGTGACATTATGATACCGCGTTCGCAAATGTCGGTATTATCGAGGGAGCAGTCGCGTGATGAGATGTTAGCTGTGATTGTGGAAAGTGGTCATTCCCGCTTTCCGGTCATTGGTGACAGTCGTGATGAAGTGTTAGGTATTTTACTGGCCAAGGATATGCTGCGTTTCTCCGGCGCTGACGGCCAGGAGAATTTTTCTATTCGTGAAATCCTGCGTTCTCCTGTTTTTGTACCGGAGAGTAAACGCCTTAATGTACTGTTAAAAGATTTCCGTTCAAGTCAAAATCATCTTGCTGTCGTCGTCGATGAGTATGGAGGTGTCGCTGGTATGGTGACCATTGAAGATGTGCTGGAACAGATTGTCGGAGAAATAGAGGATGAACATGATATCGATGAAGGCAAGTACATCCTCAAGCATGACGATAACCATTACATTGTCAAGGCGCTGACTGATATTGAAGAATTTAACGAGTTCTTTCATACCGAGTTTGATGATGATGAATACGATACCATCGGCGGTCTGGTGTTAAACGAAATAGGTCATATGCCCAAGCGCGATGAAGTGGTTAGCATTAATGACATGTCTTTTCGTATACTGCGTTCAGATAACCGTAGAATTTATTTACTTGAAGTCATTATTGAAGATAAGCTTGAGCCCGACTCAATGGAATTATAGCCGCCACTGGATACCCTCCTTATGCAATTGAATGCCAAACCCTGGCTGCCTCTGTTTGCCTTGTTTGTTGCTGGCTTATTGTTGCCGTTGGCCTTTGCCCCTGTTGAATGGTCATTGCTGGCGATTCCTTTACTGAGCATGCTGTTTTATCAATGGCAGCGAGCCAGTCCCAGGCAGGCCTGGTGGCAAGGATGGGCATTTGGCACCGGCATGTTTCTCTCTGGAGTCTACTGGGTTTATATCAGCATGCATGAATTTGGTGCAGTGCCTGTGTTCTTCGCCGCGTTGCTGACATTGTTATTCGCTTTATTCCTTGGGCTGTTTTCTGCATTGACTGCCTGGTTATGCGTTCGCTTTTTTGCCAACGTTAATGCAGTCCGGCTGTTATTGATTTTCCCCTCCATGTGGGTTTTGCTGGAATGGGTCAGAAGCTGGTTTTTTACCGGATTCCCCTGGTTAAACCTTGGCGTCAGTCAGGTGGCATCGCCATTGGCCGGTTATGCACCTATCATCGGTGAGTTTGGTTTAAGTTGGCTGTTAGCAATGACAGCGGCAAGCGTGGTTTTTTTAATCACAGCAAGGTTTAAAGCCCGAATGACCATACTATTATTGATGACCCTGGTGTGGTGGGGAGGGCATCTCCTGAAGCAGTATGATTGGACAGAAAAAACCGGTAAAGCATTTACTGTGGCGCTAGTGCAGGGGAATGTCGATCAAGACATTAAATGGGACCCGGAATATCGCAGCCGGATTATTTCGTCTTATCTGCAGCTCAGTCGATCTCATTGGGATGCCGATCTAATGATCTGGCCTGAAACGGCAATATCTGCATTTTTTCATCATGTCCCGGAGGTCGTCGACAGCATTGAGCAACTTGCGCGAGAGCAGAAAACCGATATGCTGGTTGGCATCCCTTATCGTGACCAGCAAACAGGCGAATACTTTAATAGTGTTTTGAGCCTTGGCAGTCATCGTGCGTTTTATCATAAGCGCCATCTGGTGCCATTTGGTGAGTTTATACCCTTTCAGGATTGGCTCAGTGATCTGCTGGATTTTATGGGGCTACCGATGTCTGGATTCAGTCGTGGACTGGCAACACAGCCGCCGCTTCAAGCTGCGGGCTACTTTGCGGGCCTAACAATCTGTTATGAAATTATCTTCAACAATGAAGTTATTCAGTCTTTACCCAAGGCAAATTATCTGGTCAATGTTAGCAATAATACCTGGTTTGGAGATTCCAGTATGCCTTACCAGCAACTGCAAATGGCCCAGTTACGCGCCCTGGAAACGGAGCGTTATGTACTGAGTGCCACCAATAATGGAGTCAGTGCTGTGGTCGACCATCAGGGTCGGATTGTCAATCGTTCGCCACAGTTTCAGACGCATGTACTCAAAGCTGAAGTGCAACCACGCTCCGGCGCAACACCTTATGTCAATTATGGTAATTACCCTATTATCATTGCACTATTGTTGGTCTTGTTTGCGCTGCTGATGCGAAATTACCTGCGATCACGGCACTCATCGTAGTCTAGATCACAATTGACCATATTAATTCTAAAGTAAATAGTGTTCACGCCGTTAAATGTTAAAATTATTTAACATTTAAATAAAACATTAAAAATAATATGGTTATTAATAACACCAAACCCGTCATTATTACCGGCTTCGTTGCCATTTTGCTCATCTTTATGGTGTTGGTTGCCGTATGGGCAAACAGCCAGAGCCAGCAACATCAGCGTTTACTCAGGATTGACACCTTTAGACAGGCAGCCAAGAGTATTGGTGATATGCGCCAGGCCGCCCTCACACGG
Source organism: uncultured Gammaproteobacteria bacterium (assembly GCA_963807455.1). Classification (GTDB taxonomy): domain Bacteria; phylum Pseudomonadota; class Gammaproteobacteria; order JAADHQ01; family JAADHQ01; genus JAADHQ01. The sequence continues at coordinate 149,625 of CAWECS010000016.1, forward strand.
GCAGTGATCTTACATGAGATGACCTCACTGAATGAATTCTTTGAGCGCGATGAAAAATACCAGGAGTTTAGTGAACAGGCAGGTTATTTTATTTTTGCCCGCGAAAAACTGCTGGCACTGGATCTCAGTGAGCAAGATAAATCCTTGTGGGAAAAAACCAGGCGCGAGATTAGCGTCAACCAGCAAACCCAGATGATGACAGGGCAGCTACTACTGGATGGTCAGTTTGAAAGGGGACGGGAGTTGTTGAATGAAGTACTGATTCCCCGGCAGCAAATAGTCATGCAATCCTTATCTGAAATATTTGAATACCATAACAAGCAGGTGGTTGAGGAATTTGCCCATGCAGCACGCAGTCAGCAAAATACCTACTCAATTATCATGCTGCTGACGGCGCTGGCTGTAATCATCAGTATCGGCATCATTATATATATTGTGCGTACCACCGCGCGCATTCAAAGCGACCTGCGCAGGGCCGATGAGGCCAGGATCGCCAACCAGATGAAGAGCGAATTCCTCGCCAATATGAGTCATGAAATCAGGACCCCATTGGGTTCCATTATCGGTTATTCAGAAGCGGCCCTGAGCCCAGGGCAGAGTCGCAATGAACGCATGGATGGCATTAGGACTATTCATCGCAATGGTATCCATCTGTTATCTCTGATCAACGAGATACTGGATCTGTCCAAGGTAGAGGCGGGTAAACTGGACATGGAAATCATGCCGGTTTCACTGTTTGAAATCCTGCAGGATGTAAAGAATGTTGCCTGTGTAAAGTTACAGGAAAAAAAGTTACGCTGTGGCTTGAATTATAAATACCCGTTACCAGCCATGATCAATACTGACCCGATACGTTTGAAGCAGATTTTGCTCAACCTGGTCAATAATGCGATCAAATTTACTAGTAAGGGTCACATTTATATCAATGTCTGGTGTGTCCAGCAGGAAGAGAAGATATATATTTCAATAGAGGATACTGGTATCGGTATCTCGGCAGAGCAGGCCGATAAGATATTTGATGCTTTCACGCAGGCCGACAAGAGTACAACGCGAAAATATGGCGGTACCGGCCTGGGACTGACCTTGTCACGTCGCCTGTCGAAAATGTTAGGCGGGGATATTACACTCGAGAGTACCCCGGGGCAAGGAAGTACCTTTACTGTTAGTGTCGAAACAGGTCCATTGAATAAGGAGCATTTCATCCATCAGGATAATCAAGTTGATATGGAATCCTTGCCTCAGGCAGCCAATGAAATGCCAGTGTTGGAAGGCAGGGTGTTATTGGTTGATGATGTTGAGGATAATCAGAAACTCGTTTCGTTCTTTATTCGTAAGACCGGCGCACAGGTCGATGTCGCAGCAAATGGTCAACAAGCCTTGGATATGATGCAGTTTGCAAAATATGATCTGGTATTGATGGATATGCAAATGCCGGTGATGGACGGTGTCGATGCTACACGTGAGATACGTTCGCGGAAATTCAAGGTGCCGGTTGTTATGTTGACTGCGAATGCCTATGCAAAAGACCGACTTGAATGCGAACAGGCCGGTGCCAACGGTTTCATGACCAAGCCTACTAGTACTAGCCAAATCAATGAAGTGCTTATTAATTACCTTAAGCCGCATGAGAAATCGACTAAGTCCAGTAATCCCATTTATTCTTCCCTGCTTGAAGAAGAACCGGGTTTGCAGGATATCGTTAACAAATTTGTCTATTACCTGCCGGAGCAGTTAAACACAATAGCGCATTTAATCGATCAACAGGACTGGGATTTACTGGCTCGCCAGCTGCATGACCTGAAAGGAACAGCGGGTAATATGGGTTTTGCTGAAATCTATGATTGTGTTAGCGAGATGAGTTTATGCCTGCATGAAAAGGATTACAGGGAGCTGGACAACTATATGAGCAGGCTGCAAACACTAACGGCACGTACCAACACCGGAATGAGGGCACTGCCTTAGATCGGTGTATATTTCAGCGAGATTTTCGATGAAACAGCGTAGCTGCACATTTCGGGCAAGGCGGTACATGCCCGGTATTGAGAAAGTGTAATTCTTCATCACATTGATCACAGACCAATGTGCCCGGCCCGGTGATTTCACCAGTATGATACTCATTCATATGTTTGGCGTTTTCTTCCAGCAGCAGTAAATCCAGTTTGGTTTTATCGGCCACTTGCAGGAACATATCTTTTAGTTTCCATTCAATCAGTTCGATATCCATGTGCAGCCAGTCGGCCATATCATTGCTTGAATCCTGTAGATATTCGCCGGCATTGTGTAGATCGCGTTTCAGATACGTGCTGATTTTTTCCGCTTCCTCAAGCGTGACATTGCCTGTTTCCACTACCTTGTCGCGTGCTTTTTCCAGCAACTGTTGCAGGTTATGCGCGCCTTTTCCGGTCTCATCCGTGAAGTGCATGCACATGCTCCATCATCTGATCGTAGGCATGGATGAGTTTGTTTTTCAGGCTATCATTCTGATCAGGCATAACTTACATCCTTTGAGTATTTGTGAATCCAGTATATTACATCAGCGTGAGCAGGAAAGGTATAAGCTACAGCAGGGGATATTGACCCAATATGATATGCTTTACCCTTGTAACTTTACCCTTTAGCCTGTTTTTAATGTATCCTTCCTATCTTATTTGATCGATTAAAGCTGAACAGTAAAAAGCAATGGAACAGACCTACGAACACAACGAAATTGAAGTCAGTGCACAGAATTACTGGCTGGAAAATCAAACATTTAAGGTGATTGAAGACCCGAATAGGGAAAAATACTATTGCCTGGCCATGTTTCCCTATCCAAGTGGTCGTCTACACATGGGGCACGTGCGCAACTACACCCTGGGTGACGTCATTGCTCGTTATCAGCGCATGCTGGGTAAAAATGTATTGCAACCGATGGGATGGGATGCGTTTGGCCTGCCGGCTGAAAACGCCGCGATTAAAAACAAGGTGGCGCCGGCCAAATGGACTTATGAAAATATCGATTACATGAAGGCACAGCTGCAACGTCTGGGTTTTGCCTATGACTGGGACAGGGAGGTGGCCACCTGTCATCCTCAGTATTATCGTTGGGAGCAGTGGTTATTCACGCGTTTGTTTAAAAAAGGCCTGGTATACAAAAAAACTTCACCGGTTAACTGGTGTCCGCATGACCTGACGGTACTGGCCAATGAGCAGGTCATTGAGGGCAAGTGCTGGCGTTGTGACACGCAAGTCGAGCGTAAGGAAATCCCGCAATGGTTCATGAAGATTACCGACTACGCCGATGAATTACTTCGCGATCTGGAAAAACTGCCTGGTTGGCCGGACCAGGTTCGTACCATGCAAAAAAACTGGATTGGCAAATCACGTGGCCTGGAAATACAGTTTGCAGTTGCAGGCAAGCAGGCGCCATTAAAAGTCTTCACGACGCGCCCGGATACACTGATGGGTGTAAGCTATGTAGCGGTTGCTCCGCAGCATCCGCTGGCGCTAGAGGCGGCAGAAACGTCCACAGAATTGGCCGCATTTATTCAAGAGTGCAGTCACATGGAAACGTCTGAAGCCGCTATGGAAACCATGGAGAAAAAAGGGGTCAATACCGGCTTGCAGGCCCTTCACCCGGTGACAGGTGAGCCTGTTCCTGTATTCGCTGCTAACTTTGTGCTGATGGCTTATGGTGAAGGTGCTGTTATGGCAGTGCCGGCACATGATCAACGTGACTGGGAGTTTGCACAGAAATACCAGCTAGCGATCAAGCAGGTAATAGAGCCGGCAGATGGCAGTGATATTGATCTTGGTGTCAGTGCTTTTACTGACAAAGGCAAACTGGTCAATTCTGGCGAATTCACGGGTATGAATTTTAAACAGTCTTTTGATGCCATTGCCGGGTATTTGCAACAGCAGTCAAAAGGTCAGGTACAGGTCAATTACCGTTTGCGTGACTGGGGTGTTTCGCGCCAGCGCTATTGGGGTGCTCCTATCCCTATCATTAATTGTGCGAGTTGTGGCGCAGTGCCAGTGGCGGATGAGGATCTCCCTGTAAAATTGCCTGAAGATGTTTCGTTTGATGGCATCGGCTCACCGATAAAACGCATGCCTGAGTTTTATCAGACGCATTGTCCGCAGTGTGGCAACGAGGCTGAGCGAGAGACGGATACCTTTGATACCTTTATGGAATCCTCGTGGTATTTTGCTCGTTTTGCCTGTCGAGATAATAACGAAGCCATGCTGGATGAGCGTGCTGATTACTGGTTGCCGGTGGATCAATATGTCGGCGGCATCGAGCATGCTATCCTGCATTTACTATATGCGCGTTTCTATAATAAATTAATGCGTGATGAAGGCCTGATAACAACCGATGAACCATTCAAGAAATTGTTGACGCAGGGCATGGTGCTGAAGGATGGGGTGAAGATGTCCAAATCCAAAGGTAACACGGTTGATCCACAACAATTGATAGAACAATATGGTGCTGATACGGTGCGCCTGTTTACTATGTTTGCAGCGCCGCCGGAACAATCACTGGAATGGTCTGATAGTGGTGTCGAAGGTGCGTATCGTTTTCTCAAACGCCTGTGGACCCTTGCCTATGAGCGCCGTGCGAATATCATTGCCTGTAACCAGGGTGATTGTGGTATTACACAATACAGCCTGAATGCAGAACAAAAGAATACCCGCAGGGAAATTCATGAATGGTTGCAGCAAGCCCTGAATGATTTTAGTCGTTATCAGTTTAATACCGTGGTGTCTGCCTGCATGAAAATATTGAATAGCCTGGCCAAGTGTTCGGCTGGCGATGCCACCGATGCTGATGCCTGCATTAATCATGAAACCATGAGTATCCTGATCAGACTGTTGTCACCCGTTGCACCACATATCAGCCTGTCGCTCTGGCGTGAGCTTGGCTACGGCGATGATATTCTGCTGGCAGAGTGGCCGTTTGTCGATGAAAATGCATTGGTTCGCGACAGCATTGATCTGGCCATACAGGTGAATGGTAAGGTCCGGGCTACAATGAGTGTTGCCGCCAATAGTGACCAGGCAACCATTGAATCATTGGCCTTGGCGAACGAAAATGTCTTGCGCAATATTGCCGGCATGGAAGTCAAAAAAGTGATTATCGTGCCAGGTAAGCTGGTGAGTATTGTCGCGAAATAGTAATTATTAAATATGCAAAAATATTTTTCACAATTATGCAAATTACTACTGCTGTCATCCATGCTGATATTGACAGCCTGTGGATTCCAGTTACGCGGACATGCTGATTTACCGCAAGGCATGGAAAGGGTCTATTTACAGGCGGATGCTTCGATAATTTTAACACGCCATCTGCAACGCTCCTTGATTCAGGCCGGGGCAGCATTGGTCACTGATGTCGAGCATGCGACCGCTATTCTTGTTATTGAGAATGAGGACCAACAAAGGAGTGTGTTGTCTGTCAGTGAGAGCGCACGTGTGCGCGAATATGAGAGTTTTTATTCAGTCACCTTTGCCCTGAGGAAAAGCGATGGCGTCGTTATTCTGCCAAAACAAACGATCGAATTGAGGCGTGATTACAGCTTCAATGAAAATGTTGTACTGGCCAAGGAGCGTGAGCAGGCCAGTCTGGTTCGTGATATGCAGGCCGAGGCCGTGCAAGTGATCATGAGAAAAATTCGTTATACACAAAAAGCAGTCAGCAATCCTTGAGCAACCTTATACTAAGTATTAGACCACTCTCCAATGCTTTATATTATTCTGCGATAACACCATGAAAATCAGACCTGATCAATTAAATCATCATCTACAGCAGTCGCTGGCTCCCATCTACCTGGTGGGAGGTGATGAGCCTTTGCAGGTACAGGAATGCTGTGATGCTATTCGTCAAACTGCACGGCAGCAGGGTTTTACCGAACGCGAAGTCAGGTCTGTGGAGCGTGGTTTCTCCTGGGATGAGCTGCTGCAATTGAGTAGCAGCTTGTCACTATTTGGTGATAAAAAAATTATCGAGTTACGCTTACCTACTGGCAAACCAGGTGACGAAGGTGCACGGGTTTTACGTGACTATGCGGCCCGGGCTGATGAGGATACCCTGTTAATGGTCATCTGCGGCAAGCTGGATAGCGCCAGCTTGAGAACTAAATGGGCCCAGGCGTTGGAGCAAACGGGTGTCGTCGTCCAGGCTTGGCCGATTGAAGCGCGGCAGCTGCATGACTGGATACAGACGCGTATGAGGCAGCATGGCCTGCAAGCCTCGCGCGACGCCGTTTCATTGCTGGTAGAGCGTATTGAAGGCAATTTACTCGCCGCAGCCCAGGAAATCGACAAACTGGTATTGCTGCATGGCGCCGGCCGTATTGATGCTGAGGCTGTAGCTGAAGCGGTTTCAGACAGTGCCAGGTATAGTATCTATACACTCGTCGATACTGCCTTGAGCGGACGAGCAGATAAAACAATCAAGATAATCAATGGCTTGAAGGCCGAAGGTATTGAGCCGGTGTTGGTGTTATGGGCTCTGAACAGAGAGGTGCGCAGTCTTTCAAGCATGGCAGCCGAATTACGTAAGGGCGCCGCCATCGAAGCTATTTTAAATCAGCAGCGCGTCTGGGAACGCCGTAAGCCGCTGATACGTGAAGCGCTGAAACGCCACAGCCTGGGGCGCTGGTACGGTTTTTTGCAACATGGTGCCCGTATTGATCGCATTATCAAGGGCGCGGAGGTAGGAAAGCCCTGGGATGAGCTGTTACAATTAGGCTTATCGATAGCAGGAAGTACAGTGCTGGAATCAACATGAGCGCAAATCCACAATCAGGTTTTCAAATACAATCCTATATGCAGACGCTAGGCAAACAGGCCCGGGCCGCAGCGCGCTTGATGGCTTCTGCGGATTCTGCCACCAAGAATGCGGCCTTGATAGTGATCGCAGACAAACTGGAGTCTTCCTGCGCGCAACTACAAACAGAAAATCGTAAGGATCTTGAAGCTGGTCGACTCAATGGACTCAGTGATGCCATGTTGGATCGTCTGGAACTAACGGCTGATCGCATCAAGTCGATGGCCGAGGGATTACGACAAGTGGCAACACTGGCTGATCCCGTGGGCGAAATGACGGACATGCAATATCGTCCCAGCGGTATCCAGGTTGGAAAAATGCGCGTGCCATTAGGGGTGATCGGTATTATTTATGAATCACGACCCAATGTGACGGCTGACGCAGCCGCGCTTTGCCTGAAATCCGGGAATGCCGCGATTTTGCGTGGTGGCTCCGAGGCTATTCATTCCAACCAGGCCATTGCTGCTTGCATACATCATGGATTGCAGCAGGCAGGCTTGCCTGGGCATGCAGTACAAGTCATCGAAACGATTGATCGCGAAGCGGTGGGCGAATTGATTCGTATGGAAAAATATGTAGATGTTATCGTCCCGCGCGGTGGCAAAGGCTTGATTGAGCGCATTAGTCGTGAGGCCAAAGTGCCAGTGATAAAACACCTTGATGGCATTTGTCACGTTTATATCGATGATGATGCTGATCTCGACAAGGCTATTCAGGTATCTTTCAATGCCAAGACTCAGCGTTATGGTACTTGTAATACCATGGAGACATTACTGATTGCCGAATCCATAGCGCAACAGGTGTTGCCGGAACTGGCAGCCATGTTCCAGGAAAAAGGCGTCGAGCTCAGGGGTTGTGAAACGACTTGCAATATTGTTGCTGGTACTACCCCGGCAAGCATGGAAGATTGGGACACAGAATATCTGGCGCCGATATTATCGATTCGTGTTGTTAAAGGACTGGATGAGGCTATTGATCATATAGAGACCCATAGCTCCCGGCATACTGATGCGATTATCACCGAAAATTATACCAGTGCCAGACGCTTTTTGCGTGAGGTTGATTCCAGCTCGGTCATGGTCAATGCATCGACGCGTTTTGCAGATGGTTTCGAATATGGACTCGGCGCTGAAATCGGCATTAGCACAGATAAGCTGCATGCACGTGGGCCGGTAGGTCTTGAGGGGCTAACGACACTCAAGTTTATAGTCCTGGGCGATGGGCATGTCAGGACATAGTTGCTAGAAACGTGTGGCTAGTAGCTAGAAAAAGACATGAATTTTATAGTGAGTCTGTTGTTTAATATGCCAGCAATAGCAAGATATTTTGTCGGTAAGCAACTAGTGCAAAGTAAGCGGGCATGCCTGCTTCTAGCGACTAGCCTCTCGACACCAGTCACTGGTTCAACCACATGCCGAACATGAAAATGATCGGTGTTTTTGGCGGTACATTTGATCCAATTCATTTTGGCCATTTACGTCCCGTTCTGGAAGTTTATCAGGATCTGCCTGTCGAGGAAATTCGCTGGATACCGAGTGGACAGCCACCTCACCGAGCCAGTCCACAGGTGTCAATCGAGCATCGGCTTAAGATGTTACGTCTGGCTCTGCAAGGCACAGAATTTATTGTTGATGAACGTGAATTACAGCGTCCCGGTCCATCATACATGGTTGATACCCTGGCATCTTTGAAACAGGAATATCCCGAAAAAATATTGGCATTGATATTGGGTATGGATGCATTTTGTGGATTGCCTGACTGGCATCGTTGGCAAGATTTATTGCAGCTTGCCCATATCATTGTATGTTATCGTCCTGGCGCGGCTTTACCTGATCAAGGTGAGCTGGCCAGTATCATCGCCGAAAGCCAAACACACAATAGCCAATTACTGTTGAGTCGTGACAGTGGCTTGATCTATATGCACCCGGTAACACAATTAGCTGTTTCCGCGACAATGATTCGTGCTTGTTGCCTGCAAGGAAAAAGTCCGCGTTTTCTTTTACCTGAGAGCGTGTCTGTTTACATAGAAAAAAACCATCTTTACCAAGAAGAGGCCTGAAAAAAAGATAATGAATATTGAAGATTTACAAAAGCTGGCTATTGATGCCATGGAAGACATGAAGGCGATTGATATACGCATCCTGGATGTCAGAGAAATGACCTCGGTCACTGATCTGATGATAATTGCCAGCGGTAGTTCGAGCCGACATGTAAAATCGATTGCCGAAAATGTTATCGTCAAGGCGAAGGAAAATAATGTTCTTCCTCTTGGCAGTGAAGGTGAATCCACTGGCGAGTGGGTGCTTGTCGATTTGGGTGATATTGTTGTGCATGTAATGCGACCTGAAATACGTGATTTCTATAATCTGGAAAAGCTCTGGACAGTGAGTGAATCAGATAATGTAGTTGATATAAAAGCCGATTAATGCAAATCAACTTGATAGCTGTGGGCACACGCATGCCGGCCTGGGTAACTGCGGCCTTTGATGACTATGCATCCCGGTTACAACGGGAATGCACATTAAATTTGATAGAAATAAATTCCGGGAAACGTCACAAGGGTGCTGATCTTGATAAAATCATAAATGATGAAGGGGCAAAGATGTTAGCAGCAATTCCAAAATCATGTCAGGTTATCGCCCTGGATGTGACTGGCAAATCCTGGAGCACCGAACAGCTCTCAATGCAACTGCAAGGCTGGATGTCATCAGGGCGGGATGTCGCTTTATTAGTGGGTGGGCCAGAGGGTTTGTCCGAGGCCTGCTATCAACGCGCGGATCAACGTTGGTCGTTATCCGCATTGACTCTTCCTCATCCGATGGTGCGCGTTATTATCGCAGAACAATTATTCAGAGCCTGGAGCATCCTGAATAACCATCCCTATCACCGTTAGACAATAAAATAATATTGCATGAAGAAAACGAATTTTTATGCTGTCATTAACACTAATGTAACTTTAGTGCTTTCCAGTTTTTCATTGCTGAAAATCAATGAGTCATAAACCGCAGTTATATCTGGCATCAACTTCACCGCGCAGGCAGGAATTGCTTCAGCAGTTGGGTCTGGTCTTTGATATTCTGTCTATTGATGCTGATGAGTCGATGCTCGTCAATGAAACGCCTGAGAATTTTGTACAACGTCTGGCGCTCGATAAGGCCAGGGATGGATGGAAGCATTCAGGACGTCAATATGACTTGCCAGTGCTCGGGTCAGATACTGCCGTTGTCTATGACGGAGAAGTGTTTGGCAAACCACATGATAAAGAACATGCTATGCACATGTTGACGTGCCTGTCAGGAAACTGTCATCAAGTAATGACGGCGGTGGCATTAAAATATGCAACGCAGGAACTGGTCAGCATCAATATTAGTCGCGTCTGTTTTCGACCCATGACGACGGCAGAGATAAAGGCATACTGTTTGACATCGGAACCTGAGGGCAAAGCCGGCGCTTATGCGATTCAGGGGCTGGCGGCACAATACATTCATCATCTTGAGGGCAGTTTTTCAGCAGTGATGGGTTTGCCTTTATTTGAAACAGCGGAATTACTCCGACAATTCGCTGTCAAAATACCCGGCTCCAGCAGTGTGCAGAAAAAAATTGAAAATAAGCCTGAAAATTAAAACAGAAAAAGGTAAGGTAGTAATTACAGTACCTTAGAGTAAAACCCAGGTAAAATATGAGTGAAGAAATACTGATTAATGTGACCCCGAGAGAGACGCGTGTAGCGTTGGTAGAGAATGGTGTGTTACAGGAGGTTTATATTGAACGGGAACGTAAACGCGGCATCGTCGGAAATATATATAAAGGCAAGGTTAGTCGAGTATTACCAGGGATGCAGGCCGCCTTTATTGACATCGGTCTGGAACGTGCTGCCTTTTTACATGCCTCAGATATCAGCAGTGCAGTACTGATTGAAGCTGAAGAGTTGAATGCTGAAAAGCGTCAGAATGAAATCGCAGACCTGGTCAGTGAAGGTCAGGATATACTGGTCCAGGTTATCAAGGATCCACTCGGTAGCAAGGGAGCCAGGCTCACCACACATATCACTGTGCCATCACGTTACCTGGTGCTATTACCCGGGGAAAATAATATTGGTATTTCCACTAAAATTGAAGACGAAGAAGAACGTAATCGCCTCAAAGATATCGTCACCTCCAAGAGTGAAAATCGAGAAGGCCATGGTTTTATAATCAGAACTGTTGCTGAAGGAATTGATGAGCAGGCGTTAATATCGGATCAAGAATTTTTATCTAAACTATGGATCTCGATTAAGGAACAGATTGAAGTTGGCACAACCAGGATCCGTTGTCTATCAGGATTTGTCGCTGGCTATACGTACATTGCGTGATCTTGTCGATGATCAAATAGAGAAAATCAGAGTTGATTCACGTGAAAGCTTTAACAAGCTGCAAGAATTCAGCCAACAGTTTGTTCCCCATATGACAGGGTGTCTGGAATATTATCCTGGTGAGCGACCCATTTTTGATTTGTATAATGTTGACGACGAATTGCAAAAGGCGCTAGACAGGAAAGTGCAACTTAAATCGGGAGGTTATCTGATTATTGATCAGACCGAGGCGATGACAACTATCGATGTCAACACCGGTGCCTATGTAGGTCATCGAAATCTGGAAGAAACTATATTTAAAACCAACCTGGAAGCGGCGCAGGCTATCACTCGCCAGTTGAGATTACGTAATCTGGGTGGGATTATCATTATCGATTTTATTGATATGTCACTGGATGATCACAAACGCCAGGTATTACGAGCATTAGAGAAAACTCTGGTTAAAGACCATGCCAAAAGTAATATTACCGAGGTTTCCAGTCTTGGGCTGGTAGAGATGACGCGTAAAAGAACGCGCGAGAGTCTGGAGCATGTTTTGTGTGATGTATGTCCTACCTGCGATGGCAGGGGCTCGATAAAATCAGCAGAAACTGTTTGTTATGAGGTTTTCAGGGAGATTATCCGTGAAGTAAGGCAATATGATGCCAAAAAGTTATTGGTACTGGCTTCGCAGGAGGTAGTCGACCTGTTACTGGATGAGGAAAGTGCAAGTCTCGCTGAGTTGGAGGCTTTTATTGAAGTTCCGATTAAATTTCAGGTGGAAGCCTTGTTTACACCTGAGCAATATGATGTTGTGTTAATGTAGGTCATTATGATTATCACCATTGTTTTGAGTTAATCTAGATAAAGAATTCATGCAGAATATTCGACATTTCTTCAGACGTAGTTTTAAATTTTTCTGGATCAGTCTGGCCATCCTTATTATTCTTTTTGCTGTTATGGTGAGCATCAGTCGAATGTTTATTCCATTGCTTGCAGACTATAAAACAGATCTTGAACAAATCGCCAGTCAACAACTCGGGCGCTCGATCAAGGTAGGCAGCATTGATGCAGAATGGATTGGTCTTTGGCCTGATATACATTTATCAGAAGTGAAAATACAATCTCGATCTGACAGTGAAGCCTGGCTACAAGTCGATAATGTCTGGCTCACACTGGATTTGCTGTCATTTTTTAATAAAGGTCATCTTGATACTGAGCGCGTCAAGATCAAAGGACTGCAGCTCAATATCCAGCGCAAGGATGATGTTCTTTATATGATCAATGGCGAACCATTTCGTCTGGATCAGAGTAGCCCCGAGGATCAGGCTGAGTTACTGAAATGGTTTTTTTCTCGAGACCGGCTGCAGCTGGTTGATTGTGATTTTTCCTACCATGATGACCGAAATGAATCCCGGCAGTTTGAAATGCAACAAGTCAATTTGAATCTTGAGAATAGAAACAAACACCACCATGCCTATGGGCGATTCAAGGTTCCTGGGCAACAGGAAAGTAGTTTGTCATTTGTGCTGGATATGAAAGGTGATATGCACAGGCCACAGAAAGTATTGAATAAATTATATTTACAGGGCGATGTTGTCGTTACGAAAAATATGCAGGAGTGGTTAAAGCCCTATGTTAACTTGCAAAAAGGCGCCATCAATTTACGCTTATGGGCAGCGGGACGCTTACAAAAAATTAATCGCGTGAAAGCTGAATTGTCAGCAAGAGATTTGTCCTGGTCGGTTACTAATACAGAGCAAATAGATCGCTTCAGCAATGTTGAAACTCTCAATGCATCCTTGTTTTTAACGCGCAGAAAAGATGGATGGAGCTTTGATCTGGAAAACTTTTCGTTGAGTAAAAATGGCATTAAATGGCCACAGTCGGAGGCCCATCTGGTTTACCAGCATGCCGTTGCTGATGAGCCTGCAATGCTTGAAGGCACTATTGGTTACGTAAAGCTACAGGATATTGCAGGTCTTTTGTCAGAAAATTTACCGCCCAGTCTTATTATTAGTAAAGAAATGAAACAATTGGCGTTACAGGGGGACATGCACGATGTTAAATTTCGTCTCAGCCATACTCCGGAAGAAATACAAAATTTTTACATAAGTACTAATTTCACTGATCTGAGTTTTCAACGCTGGAAAAAATTACCCGGTGCCAGAGGGCTGGATGGACGAATAGTATTTTCAGATAAAGAAGGCGCTTTACACTTAAAGAGTAGGGATGCCACACTCGATTTCGGAGATATGTTCAGTCAACCGCTAGAGCTTGGTGATTTAAATGGTGACATGCATTGGAAAAAATCATCCGATAGCGTGGAATTGTCATTTGCAGATCTGATTGCCAGCAATAAACATATTGAGACGCGCTCCAGGGCTAACATACTCATACCTTTAGATAAGGGTTCACCTTTTATTGATATGAATGTGGACTTTAAAAATGGTGAGGCATCTTTTGCAAAATTATATATGCCGCGTGCTATATTGAGTAAAAACATGCTCGCATGGCTCGATAAGGCCTTCATAAAAGGAAAAGTCCCTGAAGGCAAGATGATATTTCATGGTTATGCTAATGAATTCCCGTTTACCAATGGCCAGGGCACCTTTCTGGTTGATTTTAATGTTGAGCAGATGCAGTTTGAATATGGTACGGCATGGCCGCATTTGCATCAGCTGAATGGCAATGTCGTTTTTAGTGATAACTCGCTGATTGTCGCTATCCATGATGCAGAACTTATGCAGCTAAAACTCAAGTCGTCGAAAATCAATATTGAGCATTTGGGAAAAAATTCAATTGTAGATATGAATATTGATCTGGAAGGTAATACGCAATCTATGCTTGATTATCTGTATAAAATACCGGTAGGTAGTAAGACGCACGGGATGCTGGAGGCTGTTGCAGCAAAAGGCGCAATGCAAAGTCATTTGGAAATATCTATACCATTGAAGATTCCTGATCAATTCATTTTGCAGGGTAGTACCCAGCTGCTGAATGGCAGCCTGGAAATTAAAAAATGGAAGCATGAATTCAAGCAATTAAAAGGTGCTTTGCATTATTCTTTTCATGATAAAAAAATCAAGTTTACATCAAAGAATCTACAGGCTGAATATTTGGGAAAACCCAGCCTGATTAGCGTGAAGACAGAGGACAATAAACAACAGCAATCAATCACGACTGTCGCATTTCAATCACATTTTGGTTTGTCTGCATTGTTGAAAGAGTATCTTCCTCCTTCGCAGTCAATATTTGATGGCAAGTCTGACTGGCAAATTAAATTAGGTGTTTCTGAAAAAGGTGCCACTCTTCAACTTGAAAGTGAATTACTGGGTGAAACGCTGGCATTACCTGATGGTTTCGCAAAGCAGGCTGAGCACAAACGTAAGCTAAGAATTGACACTGATTTGACTGATGGTCGGGTTAGTAGCATACGACTTGAGTACGGTAATCTATTAAATGCTATATTGGCATTACCAGATTCATATACAGAACCAAGTATCGAAAGAGGCGAAATTAATTTTAGCCAGGTTCAGGCCAAGCTCCCGCAGCAGAAAGGACTGGTTATTAATGGCAAATTGACCAGCTTAACATTGAACCAGTGGATGGATCTGTTGCCTCCAGGCGGTGACAATTTGTCGCTTATTAATCCTGCCATCATCAACAAGGCAAACCTTGTCATAGATAAAGTCATCGCAGGACAGCAGGAATATAATCAGCTTTCTTTAATCGCCACCCGCAGAACAACGGATCTTATTGTGACAATGGGAGCTAAAGAACTGGCAGGTGAGATAACCATTCCTTTTGATATAAAGGCAGCAATGCCACTTGTCATGAAACTTCAATATTTGTATATCAAGACAGCGAGTAATAAACTTGAATCTTCGGTACTTGACCCAAGAAAAATACCCGCCATTAACCTTGAAAGTCAGAAATTATTTTTAAACGGCAATAACCTTGGCAAGTTAATTATGAAAGCGCATAAGGACCAGGGCGGCTTAGTATTTGATCAACTTGATATTCAGAGTGAGCTATTAAACATCACAGCGCAAGGTAGTTGGCTATTTAAAAAATCATGGCATGAATCTGCGTTTAATATAGATTTTTCTGCAGCCAAGATCGGCGATGCCATGAAATTATTTAATTTTCAGACCAGTATTGAAAATGGTGCAGCAAAAGCACAACTACAGGCAAGTTGGAGCGGCCCACCGCACTGGTTTGAAATGAAACGACTTAACGGAAGCATGACTATGTCTATCCAGAATGGCCAGTTGCATGATATTGATCCGGGAGGAGGCAGGATTTTTGGCTTGTTGAGTGTGCAAAATTTGCCTAGACGATTATCATTGGATTTCAGTGATTTATTTAAAAAAGGTTTTGGTTTTGACAAGATTGAAGGTCAATTTAATATTGCTGATGGTGATGCCTATACCAATAATCTGTACCTTGATGGTCCTGCCGCCAGAATAGATATTTCCGGTCGCATTGGGTTGGCGAGCGAAGAATACGATGAAGAAATTATCGTTACCCCAAAATTGTCTTCCAGTATCCCGGTACTGGGTTTGGCAGCAGGTCCGCAGGTTGCATTGGGCTTGTTTCTGACAGAAAAAATATTGCGTAAAGGAATCAATAAAATGTCCAGAACGCATTATTCTGTCACAGGGCCATGGAATAATCCTGTTATTAGCAAGATTTCAAAAAAGTAGTCTTTAGCCGACAGCTCGGGTACTCTATATGAGCAAGCTAATGTTTATAGATTGCTGATTATTATGGTATTTTTATGGTATGCTATCGTTATATGAACCTGTTTAGACAACAACTACAATTAATCCAGGGTAACATGATACGTTGTCTGGCAATAATAACGTGCTTGCTTGCGTTCAGCCAGGTAATGGCAGACTCATGGAATATCAGTATTGAGGAATGGTCCCGGCCGCGATCTGGTGATTCACTGGTGCAAATGCAAGGGCTGGCCAATGCGGTCCAAGCACTGAATGCAGAGCCATTATCGAAGTTACTGGTTCGTTATCCTGGTGGTGAAGAAGGTGCGCTCTGGACCAGCGAGTTGCGTGACTGGTTAGTGTCATTGGGCATTCCATCCAGCAGAATTGAATTACAACCGGGGCAATCCAGCCATGAGCAAATTACACTGACACTGAAAACACATAGGGGAAATAAGGAATGAATGTTGTAGTGGCCATACAAATGGCATCAGGTCCTAATGTTAGTGCGAATTTGCTGGAAGCTGAAAGGCTAATATCACATGCGGTGGCAGATGGTGCGAAACTGGTCGTATTACCTGAAAACTTTGCATTGATGGGCCATAATGAAACGGACAAATTAGCCATAAAAGAGTCAGAAAGTGGCGGGGAAATACAGAACTTTCTATCACAACAGGCAAAGAAAAATTCCATCTGGATTGTCGGCGGTACCATTCCAATGAGTAGCAAGGATAAAAATCGTATTCGCGCTGCTTGCCTGTTATTTAATGATCAGGGTGATCAAGTGGCCCGCTATGACAAGATCCATCTTTTTGATGTCAATCTTCCTGGCAGCGATGAGCAGTATATAGAGTCAGAAACGATCGAGCCCGGCACAGATTCTATTGTTGTCGATACACCTTTCGGCAAACTCGGTTTGGCCGTTTGCTATGATTTAAGGTTTCCTGAATTATTCAGAGATCTGGTTGAAAAGGGTATGGAAATTCTGGCGATACCCTCTGCATTTACGTCTATTACCGGAAAGGCGCACTGGGAAACCTTGCTGCGCGCCAGAGCCATTGAGAATCAATGCTATGTAATAGCGGCAGCTCAGGGTGGTTATCATGCCAGTGGACGCGAAACTCATGGCGATAGCATGATTGTCGATCCTTGGGGTATTATCCTCAATCGCCTTTCAAAAACTGCAGGCATCGTTAAGGCAGATATTGATATCGAGAGGGTTAAAAATGTACGTAAGACCTTCCCTGCAGTTGAACATCGACGTATGTATTGCAAGGTGAATGATTAAATCATCATATCTATTGCATGATGATGCAGAAGAATTTTAATTTTTATACACAGGTAAACATATGACTGAATTGCTGGATATAGCAAGACAAAGAATTTTGGTGCCGGCGGGCATGGTCGATGAAGACCTGAATAAAATTCTTGATAGCGCCCTTGGGAATGCCATCGATATGGCTGATGTCTATTTTCAGGTGCAGCGACATGAATCATGGGTAATGGAAGACGGCATTGTTAAGGAGGGCAGTTACAACATAGATCAGGGAGTTGGAGTTAGAGCTATTAGTGGAGAAAAGACCGGCTTTGCTTATTCTGATGAAATAGTCATGCCGGCATTGATGCAGGCATCTAAAGCAGCGCGCGCCATTGCTCGAACGGGCCAACAAGGAAAATTACAGGCGTGGAAGGCAGCAGGTGGACATGACCTCTATATGCAGACAGATCCATTGGATGCCCTGTCTACTGAAGCCAAGTTACAATTATTGCAGGATGTTGATGCCGAAGCACGACGTCTCGATGTGCGAGTCAAGCAGGTTGTTGTCAGCCTTTCTGGCGTACATGAAGTGATTCTGGTGGCTAATAGTGATGGCGCCCTGTCAGCTGATGTGCGACCACTGGTACGCATGAGTGTCAGTGTCATTGCTGAAGACAAAGGGCGACGGGAGCAAGGTGGTGCAGGTGGTGGTGGGCGCTTTGCCTATGATTATTTTATCAATGAACAGCGAGGACTGGAGTTCGCGCGCAAAGCGGTGCGACAGGCATTATTGAATCTTGAAGCCGTCGAGGCACCGGCGGGCACAATGAATGTCGTACTCGGCCCTGGATGGCCAGGTGTATTATTACATGAAGCTGTCGGCCATGGGTTGGAAGGCGACTTTAATCGCAAGGGTAGTTCGGCATTTTCAGGTCGAGTGGGTGAAAAAGTCGCATCCGAACAATGTACAGTGGTTGATGACGGCACTCTGAGTGAGCGCAGAGGTTCGTTAAATATTGATGACGAAGGAACGCCAACCGAACAAACAGTGCTGATTGAAAATGGTATTCTTAAAGGTTATATGCAAGATAAATTGAATGCCAAACTCATGGGTGTAGCCTCTACCGGTAATGGCCGCAGGGAATCCTTTTCTCATTTACCCATGCCAAGAATGACTAATACTTATATGCTGGCTGGTGCTTATGAAGCGCAAGAGATTATTGAGTCAGTGGAAAATGGTTTGTATGCAGTTAATTTTTCCGGTGGCCAGGTCGATATTACCTCGGGTAAATTTGTATTTTCTGCCAGTGAGGCCTACCTGATTGAAAACGGCAAAGTAACTCGACCAGTGAAAGGCGCGACCTTGATCGGTAATGGGCCGGATGTCATGAACCGTGTGAGTATGGTGGGGAATGACCTACAGCTGGATGATGGGGTCGGAACCTGTGGTAAGGAAGGTCAAAGTGTCCCCGTCGGTGTTGGTCAGCCGACGATGCGTATTGATGGTCTTACTGTGGGTGGTACAGGTGTTTAGGTCTCTGTATTAGTGGCTAGTTCTTGCAGATACTTGAATAATTTACGTGCTGATTTTGGTGGTTTCTGTTGGCGGCTTTCATTTTGTGCATTGCGCACGAGCTGACGTAGATATTGTTTGTCCAGCTGCGGAAAGCTAGTTAGGAGTTCGGTCAGCACAGTAGTGGAATCCTGTATTAGCTGGTCGCGCCAGGTTTCAATTTGATGCAGTTTTGCGCTTTCATGATGTCGCTGCCGTTGCAATTTACTCAATGCTTGTTTGATCGGTTGCGGGTCTATGTCGCGCATTAATTTACCAATGTACTGTAACTGGCGTTTTAATCCTCCATGCTGATGAATGTTACGTGCTGCGAGAATGGCATCGAGTAGATTTTGCGGTAATGGTATTAATTGTAGTTGTTCTTCATTAAGCTTCGTGAGTTGCGCGCCCAATTCCTGCAAGGCCGTGGCATCACGTTTTTTTTGTGATTTACTCTTTTCTAAGGGTATCTCGTTTTCGTTATCTGTAGACATAGGGATAAATGGCAAAGTAATTTGTCTGTAGTGAATGGGAGTATAGCATGTCAAAAAATTTGGGTCCGGATTTCCCGGATCAGAAAGAACTTGAAGATCTTGTCGCACATGCACTGGATCTGGCAAAGAAATCCGGTGCTACTGCAGCCGAGGCTGGTATGAGTTTTGGCGCGGGTTTGAATGTGACTGTACGTCTGGCTGAAGTTGAAACGCTTGAATACAATCGTGATCGTAGTTTAGGAATAACGGTGTATCTGGATCATAAGAAAGGCTCAGCTAGCACGTCAGACTGGAGCCATCAAGCGATACAGGATACGGTCAATGCGGCTTGCGCAATCGCCAAACATGCTGGCGATGACCCCTTTTCCGGTCTGGCTGACGCTGACCTTATGGTCAAGGATATTCCTGACCTGGATTTATGTTATCCATGGGATTTATCTGCAGAACAGGCAATAGAGATTGCTAAACAATGTGAAGATGCTGCGCGCTCACATAAAGGTATTACTAATACTGAAGGAGCATCCGTCTCAACCCGAACCGGCATCAGCGTCTATGGCAATACGCATGGTTTTTTGGGTGGTTATAAGGGTACCCGACATAGCACAAGCTGTAGTGTCATTGCTGATGATGAGAATGGTATGCAACGAGACTACTGGTATACCGTAGCGCGCGATGCCAATGATATGGAGCAGGCCGAATCGGTTGGACATACAGCAGCAGAGCGAACACTGTCAAGATTGAACGCAAAAAAACTAAAGACAGCGCAAGTGCCAGTAGTTTTTCAAGCTGAAGTAGCCACTAGTATTTTTCAGCATTTTATCAGTGCAATTTCCGGGGGGAATCTATACCGACAATCGAGTTTTTTACTGGATCATCTGGACAAACAGATTTTTCCGGATTTTGTACAAATACAGGAAAGCCCTCATCTGAAAAAAGCACTTGGAAGTGCTGCTTACGATAATGAAGGTGTCGCTACTCAGGAACATGCATTGGTGAGTGATGGTATCTTGCAATCGTATGTTCTCAGTAGTTACTCAGCACGCAAGCTGGGTATGCAAACAACGGGAAATGCAGGTGGAGTGCATAATTGTCAGGTTATGGCTGGTGATCTTGATCTGGATGGCTTACTTAGCGAGATGAATACGGGTCTGTTGGTGACAGAGTTAATGGGCCAGGGAATCAATATAGTCACCGGTGATTATTCCAGAGGTGCGGCGGGCTTCTGGATTGAAAATGGCGAAATACAATTCCCGGTAGAGGAAATCACTATTGCAGGTAACCTTAAAGATATGTTTAGTCAGCTAGTGCAGGTGGCAAATGATATAAATTTTCGTGGTAATATCCATACGGGCTCGATCTTAATAGAGAATATGACATTAGCAGGCGACTAGCCCGATCTTTTTTCCTGTTGGCGTGATGTGTTGGGGTTTGCATTTTACACTTTGGGACAAAGTCAAAACGCGACGCAATTAAATGAAGTAGAGCGTTGCCAGCCCAAGGAAAGCAACATAACCGATGACATCGGTGACAGTCGTCAGAATGACACTACCGGCAAGGGCAGGGTCAATATTTATTTTTTTCAGGATTAAGGGAATACTGAACCCCGCTACTGCTGCAAAAACCAGGTTAATCAACATGGCGGCAGCAATGAATACACCTATCATCAGATCATGGAACCATAATATGGCAATGGCTGCTACCACTAGTGCCCAGACCATACCATTTAATGAGCCTACTGCCGCTTCCTTATATAACAACCACTTCGAATTGGATTTACCAATTTGTCCAAGCGCCATACCACGGATAACGAGTGTGAGTGTCTGCGTGCCTGCGATCCCGCCCATACTCGCAGCAATAGGCATCAACACAGCCAGAGCAACTACTTTTTCCAGGGTGACCTGAAACAGACCAATAACCCAGGCAGCCAGAAAGGCAGTGAGTAAATTGATGCCCAGCCATACGGCACGTCTTTTAGCGCTATGAATAACGGGAGCAAACATGTCATCTTCTTCATGCATGCCCGCCATACTCATGAGGGAGTGATCGCCTTCATCGCGAATAACATCAACCACGTCATCAATAGTGATGCGGCCAATTAGACGGTTATCCTCACTAACGACCGGTGACGAAATCAGGTCACGTTTTTCAAAAAGATGCGCGACTTCATGCGCAGCCATGCTGACGGGTATCGGTTCTAGCTCGGTATCCATGACTTCTGCAACCGTCAGTCCCGGGTCACTGGTCAGAATTCGTGCTAAATCAAGGGTGCCCAGGTACATATCGAAACGGTTGACGACGATCATTTTGTCAGTA
This sequence comes from uncultured Gammaproteobacteria bacterium, assembly GCA_963807455.1. Lineage (GTDB taxonomy): Bacteria > Pseudomonadota > Gammaproteobacteria > JAADHQ01 > JAADHQ01 > JAADHQ01. Next base: position 171,101 of record CAWECS010000016.1, read on the forward strand.
AAGGCAGGTAGCTCACCACGTAAACGCAAATAACGTAACACCACATCGAGGGTTACATCGGCACGTACCGTGACCGTATCGATGTCCATGAGTCCACCGGCGCTGTCGTCGGGGTAGGAAAGCACAGACTCCAGGCGATGGCGATCCTGCTTGTCCATCGAATATAATACTTCCTTGATGACTATATCCGGCAAGTCATTGAGCAAGTCAGCGAGGTCATCGACATCCATGCCGTCAGTAGCCGCAATCAGTTCGGCATTCTCCATGTCCTTGATCAGTCCGGCACGAACTTCATCATTGACATACAGAAGAATTTCACCCTCATCGTCAGGGTTAACCATTTTCCAGACAAACTGGCGCTCAGTGGAGGGTAGAGATTCGAGTATGTGACCAATTTCAGCTGGATGCAGTTCAGATAGCATCTTCCAAATATGCTGATTTTTTCCGTTTTTTAACGCTTCACGGAATAAATCCAGACGTTCTTCGGGTTTTTGATCTGACTGAATGGCTTCGTTCATGACTAAACATCTTCTGGGTATGGATCAGCTTGCAAGAAGTTTAACCATAATAATCTGGCAGGTCTATGCTTGTGCAGGGTATTTCTTGTTAAATATTACAAACAGCTATATTAATTATTGCACGCCAGTGATGAGGTTTAATGTTTTTGAGCATTAATCATTTCGATATGTTGAAGTGCTTCTTCAGCATATTCACAATCCAGCACATCCAGACTGGCCTGGCCGAGTTTTTTAATAATGGAGTGATTAATGATATTTTTCACTTCCAGTATGGCATTCGGCTGCATGCTGAATTCACGCAGACCCAGGCCCATCAATAAGCGGGTATAGTCCGGATCGCTGGCCATTTCTCCGCACATGGTCACAGGTACTTCGGCCTTTTCTCCAGCCTGTATAACCATGTGAATCAACTTCAGAACGGATGGATGACTGGGCTTGTATAAATAATTGACTTCCTCATCAATGCGGTCTATTGCTAATGTGTATTGGATGAGATCATTGGTGCCAATAGAGAGAAAGTCCAGATGTTTGGCAAATAAATGCGCCGATATAGCTGCAGCCGGCACCTCAATCATTCCACCCACCTGCATACTGTTATCAAACGCACGTCCTTCTGCAGCCAGTTCCTTTTTTATATCTTCAAGTATACTGAGCACCTGAAAAATTTCCAAAGTGTTTGTCAACATGGGGATCATCATGCGTATGTTACCTGTTGCAGATGCTCTGAGGATGGCACGTAGTTGTGGGCGGAACAAGGAAGGATCATTCAGACAAAGGCGAATAGCACGCAATCCTAAAGCAGGATTGGTAGGACATTCCTGGTATTGCATATTTTTCAGATGTTTATCTGCACCCAGATCGAGCGTGCGAATGGTGACGGGCTTACCCATCATGGACCCCACTATTTCCCGATAGGCATTATATTGTTCTTCCTCGCCAGGCAGATCAATTCTGTTCATGAACAGGTATTCAGAGCGAAACAGACCTATGCCATCGACATTAATATCGTGTAACACCTGGATATCTTCGGGTATTTCTGCATTGGCATACAGTTGAATCGGAATGCCATCCTGGGTGATGGCTGGTTTGTTGCTGAGGTTAATCAGTGAAGAATAGTATTGGCGATCGGCCTGTTGTTTGTCAGTATAGTAACGCTTGATAATGTCAGAGGCTTTAGTTAGCACGACCCCTTGGTCGCCATCAACAATAATATCCTCATCATTGTGGATATAACGTTTAGCCTGATGGATGCCGACGATGGCAGGTAAATTGAGACTGCGAGCCAGGATAGCGGTGTGTGATAATGGGCCACCGGATTCAGTGACAAATGCGATCATCCCCTGGTGTTGTAGTAGCACAATATCGGCAGGTGTTAAATCATCTGCAATGACGATTTTGTCTTGTAATGCCAATTCATTTTCATGTAAGGGCATGTCTTCATCCATGTCTGCGAGGATGCGAAAGATTCTGTTAACAACATGAATGACATCATCGCGGCGTGTTTTTAGATAGGCATCATCCATTTCATCGAACACCCCGACCAATGAGTCGAGTTGCAGTTTAAGTGCCCATTCAGCGCTACAGAGCTGGGACCTGATGATTTGTTCAGGCGCTTCGGACAGCGCAGAATCGCTCAGCATCAGTAAATGTGTGTCAATAAAAGCAGCAATATCTGTGGGAGTAGTGTCGGGTATTTTTTTTCGTATTTGTTTAAGCTGGTTTTTGGCAATATCAACTGCATTTCTTAAACGGGTAATTTCGTTGTCAAGCTGTGCACGAGGAATGCAGGTTTCAGCGACCTCAGGTTGTCCACGTTCAAGCCGATGGGTTCGTCCCATAGCGATGCCGCGAGAGACAGAGATCCCTTTTATTTCCATTGTCATGATGTCATCACCATAAAGTGGAGCGTCATGCATGTTAACAGAGAATAAATGGGTGTATAGATCGGAGAAAAGATCGACGAGAAACGAAGATTGTTGTTAGCCGATATTTTCATAATGGTCAGTAATTGTACCTGGTTAATTAAAAACAGCTTATAGAATATTGAGTTTGTACTACTCATCTTCACCAAAGCGGCTTTGGATTAATATATCAAGTTCTTGCGTGGCCTGTTCTTCATCGTTGCCAGATGTGTTTAGTGTCAGGGCAGTTCCCTTGGAAGCTGCCAGCATCATAACGCCCATAATGCTTTTACCATTGACCTTTTGATTATCCTTAATTAAGAAAACATCACAGGAAAATTTTGACGCAAGTGTGACAAATTTGGCTGCAGCACGCGCATGCAAACCCAGTTTATTAATTATTGTGACCTGTTTTTCAATCATATTTTATTTACATATCATAATGCCATCATGGCCACCGGAGCGTGCCTTTTCTGACAGTAGGCTTAAATTCAATCGAGGGTAATTAAGAACACGAATTAACATTGGCAGGTTAACACCTGTTATAACAACTACAGAATTATTGTCTGCCAATCGATTAGCGATATTACTAGGTGTCGAGCCGTACATATCCGTTAGTACCAATACACCATCACCCTGATTGACTTCGGCAAGCAATGCTTTGGCGTGGCTGATCGATTCTTCCAGATCGCAATCAGATCCAATAGCGAGGTTGGCGGTTTTTAATGGACTGGTGCCAAGCATAATGGTGGCAGTCTCCAGTAACTGCTGGCCAATATTGTTATGGGTAATGACTAATAGTCCTACGCTCATGATAGTTCCCGATGTCGGATCATGACATTATTACGCTGATCCATGAAATAGTTGGCAATAGCCTCTACCATAAAAACTGAGCGATGCTGGCCACCCGTGCAACCAATGGCAATAGTCATATAATTACGGTTTTCCTGCTCGAATCTCGGAATCCAGATATCGAGAAAATGGATAATCTGTTGTTTCATTTCATTTACCCAGGGCTGATTCTCGAGATAGTGTATGACTTTTTCATCTTGTCCCGTTAATGGTCTTAAGCTGGACTCCCAATGTGGATTGGGTAGACAACGTAAATCAAATATATAATCCGCATCACTGGGGATGCCATGCTTGAAGCCAAACGACTGGAACAACAGCGACATGGATTCAGTGGGTTCATTGATAATGCGATTACGCACGATTTCGCGCAATTGATAGATATTGGTATGAGTGGTGTCAATATGAAGATCTGCATGTGAAGCAATAGGATAAAGAAGTTCACGCTCAAGTTTTATGGCATCTGGTAATGATCGGTCTTCATTGGTTAGTGGATGTTTGCGACGAGTTTCACTAAAGCGTTTGAGTATGGTGGTATCATCAGCTTCGAGATAGATAATTTCGACTTCCAGACTGGATAAGGCCAGATCTTTTAATAACTCAGGAAAGTTTTTCAGATCTTTATGACTATTTCTGGCATCAATGCCTACCGCGACGTGGCTATGGTCTTTACCCCAGCCTTCGGTCAATTGCTCAACCAGAGAAGATAGTAAGCCTATAGGCATGTTATCTATGCAATAATAATCCAGGTCTTCAAGTGTATTCAGGGCAATACTTTTACCAGAACCGGACAATCCACTGACAATGATGAGTTTCATAGCAAACTTTTTTGTACCAGACTATTTTGTCGTTGGATAAAATCTTCTGCAGCATCATATCCTTTCTGAATCAAAGTGTGATTACGCACCGCTGTTTCAACAGCGACGGCAAGGTTTCGTCCCGGGGCAACAGGCAGGGTGACTTCGGGAACATCGATACCCAGAACCTTTCGATGACGCTTGCTGCCTCGCAAGCGGTCCATTTTTTGCAATTCTTCATCAGAAACATTTACCAGGGCAATGATAAGGCGTAGATATTTGCTGGTTCTGATGGCACTGTCGCCAAAAATGGAGCGAATATTCAAAATACCTAATCCACGAACTTCTAGAAATTCCCGTAACAGAGCAGGGCAGGTGCCATTGATAATATCAGGGGCTATTTTGGAAAATTCCGGTGCGTCGTCCGCTATCAGACGGTGACCTCGACTCACCAGGTCGAGTGCCAGTTCACTTTTGCCGATACCACTATCACCTGTCAACAGAACACCGCTACCCATGACTTCCATGAATACTCCGTGGATGACCATGGAATCGGCTAGCACGCTACCCAGCAAATATTGAAAATGACTGATTATTTCATGACTGCTGGCTAAGCTGGTGAACAAAGGAATGTTGCGTCTGTCTGATAGCAACAGAAAATCATGCGGCACATGGGTGCCTTCTGCGATCAATACCATAACGGTATTGTCTTCTGAGAAAAGCTGGTTTACCGCATCATAGCGAAAATTCTTTCCCTGCTTATCCAGGTATTCAAGCTCAGTTTTTCCGAGCACCTGAATTTTGTTCGGGTGAATAATGTTCAAATGACCAATGAGTGTAATATATTGCTGGCCTTTGGCATTTCTTGATTTAATGACGCGCTGGCTACCCTGTTCACCCGCCTTGCATTCCAGTCCCAGGGTTTTTTGTAATTTTGATACTAAATCCTGAACGGTAATGTCTTTCATGCGGCGCTGCTGGCCTTTTTATCGATCAGGAGTTTATATAGCTGCTCCTCTGTTTCACTCTTGCGAAGTGCATCACAAAATTTTTCATCGCTGAAAACTCTTGCCAGCTCGGCAAGAATATCCAGATGTTCATCTGTAAAGTGATCAGGTACCAGCAAGCTGAATAAAAGATCGGTGGGTTGGTTATCAATTGCATCAAAGTCGACCGCCTTATCAAGTTTGATAAAGGCGCCGATGGCCTGCTCTCTTCCTGATAAGCGGGCATGTGGCAAGGCGACTCCATGCCCAAGTCCGGTACTTCCCAGTCGCTCGCGAATGACAAGACTATCAAAAATTTCATCTTGACTGGTTTCTGAATCTTCAGTTGTCAGCAATTTGCTTAATGCTTCCAGGGCCTTTTTTTTGCTCCCGGAGCTATTATCGCAGCTGATTCTATCAAGTACGATAAGATCTTCTATTTTCATGTGTATAATCTTTCTATTGAAATTATCTGCGATGATGGTTAGTAATTTTTTCTTTGTGTTTGACTACCTGCCGGTCAAGTTTATCAATCAGTCCATCGATGGCTGCGTACATATCTTCCTGAGTATCATCGGCATAGACTTTATTACCGCTTAAATGTACTGTGGCTTCGGCTTTCTGGCGTAATTTTTCGACACTTAGAATTACCTGCACATCGACAACCTGGTCAAAATGACGTTCGAGTTTTTCCAATTTGGATTCAACGTAGTCACGCAGTGAGTCGGTAAGATCTACATGATGGCCAGTGAGATTGATTTGCATAGTAAGCTCCTTGGTTGGTTAATTAAGCCAGTCGTTTGCGTTCATTAGATGACGGAAATGACATGGCCTCTCTGTATTTTGTTACAGTACGGCGTGCTACTTTAATACCCTGTTTCATGAGCAAATCAGCTATTTTGCTATCACTCAAGGGTTTTTCATGGCTTTCAGACGCAATCAGCTTCTTGATAATAGCTCGAATTGCAGTGGCTGAGCAGACGCCGCCTTCTGTTGTACTGACATGACTGGAAAAGAAATATTTAAATTCAAAAATCCCGTTCGGTGTATGCATGTATTTCTGTGTAGTAACACGGGATATAGTAGACTCATGCATCTCGACGGCCTCGGCGATATCTCTTAATACCAACGGCCGCATAGCTTCCTCTCCATAGTCGAGAAAACCGCGCTGTCTTTCGATAATACAACGAGCGACTTTGAGTAAGGTTTCGTTACGACTCTGCAGACTTTTAAGGAACCAACGCGCTTCTTGCAAATGATTTCTGAGGGAATTGGTATCATCGCTACTATCAGAGCGACGTATCAAGCCGGCATATTGTTGGTTGATGCGAATGCGTGGCATGGTATCCGGATTCAATTCTACGGTCCATTTTCCTTTAATTTTTTTAACCAGCACGTCTGGAACTATGTACTCAGGGGTTGCCGGTGTTATGCTCGATCCTGGTCTTGGGTCAAGTGTCTGGATGAGCTGAATACTGGCAGTGAGTTCATCCTGGGTAATATGCATTTGACGCAAGATGCGTTTAAAATCACGAGAAGCGAGCGCATCCAGATGGGATTGAACCAAGGCAATCGCCATTTTTACTTGAGCATTGTCATTGCCCAGATGATTCAGCTGCACTAGCAGGCACTCCTTTAAATCACGCGAACCGACACCCAGAGGATCGAATTGCTGAATACGGTGTAATACTGTCTCTACCTCATCATAGTCAATGGTTTCCTCATCAGCCAACAAATTTTGAATAATACCCTGATGAATATCCTCCAAAGGTATGTACAGGTAACCATCCTCATTAATAGAATCAATTATCGACATGGCAATGGCACGATCAGTGTCCGAGAAAGGTGTTAGTTGCATTTGCCAGGTGAGATGATCACGTAAACTTCCGCCGGATGCATTGACACCCTCCCATTGTTCCTGTTGATCATCGCCTGAAGCTTGTGAATAGGAGGTGGAGCCGTCGTAGACATCATCCCAGTTACTGTCCGTTGGCAGGTCTTCAGGCATTTCATCCTTACTAGTGAGTTCCGATGTTTCAGTAGCTGATTGTGTATCCACGGCATCCTGCTCGGATTTTTTTTCTTCAGCCTCTTTAGCATTAACATTTTCTACTTCATCCTCGGCTACTTCCAGCATGAAATTGGATTCAAGAACATTCTGTATTTCCAATTGCAAATCTAGCGTAGACAGTTGCAGCAGCTTGATCGCTTGCTGTAACTGCGGGGTCATATGCAGACGTTGCTCATGCCCAAGGTAAAGTGATTGTTTCATATGCTATATGTGTTTAACCCAATCGCTAAAATTAAGAACTCATTAATAACTATTTTACTGCATTTATTATGCCAGTGCAGTGAGATTAGGTAATTATTTGTATATAAATGGCGCATTTTATAGCGTTTTGGTATGGTATCTAAGTGATTGTATTTATTGAATTAACAAGAGAAAAATAGCATGTGCTTAGTGGGCGGAGACTAAAGTGAAAAATCGTGTCCAAGGTATACCTCTCTAACTTGTTGATTATCGAGTATGGATTCCGGTTTGCCCTCGGCAATAACCTGTCCCTCACTTAATATATAGGCCGATGTACAGATTCCTAAAGTCTCACGTACATTATGATCAGTAATCAGCACTCCTATGTCACGTTCGCACAGGTGCTTGATAATTTGCTGTATATCAACAACAGAAATAGGGTCTACACCGGCGAAGGGCTCATCCAGCAGAATAAATGATGGGTTCATGGCCAGTGCACGTGCTATTTCAGCGCGTCTGCGCTCACCGCCCGAGAGGCTAATGCCTTCATTGTCCCTGATATGGCCAATATGCAGGTCATGTAACAAATTTTCCAGCTCAACTTCACGTTCCTGGTTGGTGAGTTCCTTGCGAGTTTGCAGGATAGCCATAATATTGTCGTGCACTGTCAGCTTGCGAAAGATCGAGGCTTCTTGTGGAAGATAACCTACACCGGCTAGTGCACGGGCGTGCATGGGAAGTTTGGTTATGTCTTGCTTATCAATAAAAATGCCACCTTGATCGGATGGAATCAGGCCAACTATCATGTAAAAGGTCGTTGTTTTACCGGCACCATTTGGGCCAAGCAGACCGACGACATCGCCGGTATTAATAGCAAGACTAACATTGTCGACGATAATGCGGTTTTTGTATCGTTTTACAAGATTGCTGGTGTGTAAAATACTCATTGAGGGGAATGCTTGTCCGGCGTGCTGTTCTCAGTGGATGGCTGGATAGTGATGGTCACACGATCACCACCACTCTTTTTGCCAGCATCAACAATGTCCTTGCCAATATTATAGGTGATACGATTGCTTGAAAATTTATTGGCACCCTGACTAAGAGCAGCATCTTGTTCAAATACAACCACGTTGCTATCTGCGTGGAATGTCATTTTACCTGCCACTGCTGAAATATTTCTATTTCCCTTTTCAGACTGTTGCTGAAAATTAACCGGTTGGCCTTTAGCGACCATTGTTTTCAATTTGCCATCGTGGGTATTAACAATGAGTGAATCAGCAGTAATGCGCATACTGCCTTGTTGCACGATGACATTACCCGTGTAGCTGCTGGAGCCTGCTTTTTTATTGATGCTGGCCTTGTCAGCTTCCACATTGATGGGCTGTTTACGGTCAGACTCCAGGGCAAAAATATTGACTGAATTTAACATCAGCAACAGACTGGAAAAAACAATGATGGTTTTAGAATTGAGGGGCATAAGATCCTCTGACCCTGGCTAATAGTTGAATGGTTTCATCGTTCATATCGACAAACATGCCTTTGGCTTGTACAGAAAGGCCATTACCACTAAGATTAATCTCGTCATGCGTACTTATCGTGTTATTTTTCGGGCTGATTTGCAAGCTTTCAGTGGTGATAATCACTGGTTCTTTTTGTTCGCTGGAAGATCCTTTTATCACGACCTTGCCCTGCAGTAATACCTGATGTCCTCTGGAGCCGACATTACCGCCGTTGGCTTTGAATTGCCAATGTTCATCTGCTGCTCGAAATAGTTCCACATTCGGTTTTTTTAGTTGTGTCTGGTCAGTTTCTTCAAAGTGTAGCATGCTATCTGCGCTCAGGTGATATTGCATTTTTCCTGTTTTGTCTATCAGCGTGAGATTGAAATTCTCAATACTATAGTCAATTTCGCCTTTCAGTTGTGCGCCATCGGGCAGGGCCTGCTCAGAAATTTTTTCAGTCAGTTGTATGCTGAGTGTCGCCACAAGACTGATGAGAACGAGGAGCAGAAAGGTGCGTAAGCGTGTCATCAGTCTTTATAAAGGTAGCTTTCCAGTTCAGCTTGCAGGCTACCCTGTGCTTCCATGATCATTTCGCATACATCTCGACCGGCACCGCGGCCTCCAGCACTGGGTGTTTGCCAGTGTGAGTGTTTTATCACCATCGGGTGGGCATCCTGAACAGCTATGGCCAGGCCTACCTGGCTCATGACGGGTAGGTCAACTACATCATCGCCGACATAGGCACATTCGGCTGGAGTCAGTTGCTTGTTTTTGAGTAGATCCTGGAAAGCGACTGTTTTGTCATGTTGTCCCTGATAGACAGTTTTGATACCGAGGTCCTTGATGCGATGTTTAACCACTTCTGAAGTACGACCGGTAATAATGGCAACTTCAACACCGGCCTTTTGTAACATTTTCATGCCGTGACCATCGCGTGAGTTAAAGGCCTTGTATTCCTGCCCATCATCGCCAATGAACAATGATCCATCAGTGAGTACGCCATCGACATCAAAAATAACGACCTTGATGGCCCTGGCTTTTTCCAAAATATCTTTCATGATAATTGTTTCCAGTTTTATATTTTGCTGGTTTGCATCAGATTAAACAACACCTGCTCGTAACAGGTCATGCATATTCAGGGCGCCAACTAGTTGATGCTTCTCATCTGCAACCAATAGCGCATTGATTTTGTGTTTATCCATCAGTTGCAGGGCCTCGGCGGCGAGCATATCCTTGCGTGCGACTTTACAATGAGAGGTCATAATATCCTTGATGGGTGTCTTATGTATATCCAGGCCCATATCCAGAGTTCGGCGTAGGTCACCATCAGTAAATATACCGATGATTTTCATTTGCGAGTCAACGATGGCCGTCATGCCCAGGCTTTTTTGTGTCATTTCCAGTAATGCTTCACCCAGTTGTGCATCGACGCCAATAAACGGTATGGATTCGCCGGTATGCATAATTTGCTCAACATGCAGTAACAGTTTGCGGCCCAGGCTGCCACCCGGGTGGGAACGAGCAAAATCTTCAGCAGTAAAACCACGTGCTTCCAGCAGGGCAATGGCCAGTGCATCCCCCATTGCCAGAGTGGCGGTGGTACTGGATGTTGGCGCAAGATCCAGCGGACAGGCTTCATTCCTGACGCTGACATCAAGGTTCACATCAGCACTGCGCGCCAGTTCTGATGCCGGATTACCGGTGAGACTCACCAGTGGTACGGCCAGTCTTTTAATCAGTGGCAGGATAGTGAGAATCTCGGCGGTTTCTCCTGAGTTCGACAACGCTATGACGACGTCTTTGCTGGTAATCATGCCCATATCACCATGGCTGGCTTCACCCGGATGAACAAAAAAAGCAGGGCTGCCAGTGCTGGCTAACGTGGCGGCGATTTTACCGCCAATATGACCGGATTTCCCCATGCCAATGACAACGATGCGACCTTCGCAGCCGAGCATGATTTCGCAGGCATGATAAAATTTTTCATCCAGACGATCTATCAAGTCGATAATGGAGTCGGCTTCGGTTTTAAGAACTGCCTTGCCAAGATCAGTGAAATTGAATTTTTTCATGGGCTTATGGTTTTAATTCAGTAGTGCCAGAGCACATTATACCTGTGCTGATTGATAATTACGCTAGCGGATATCCCAATGCCGTTATTTTATCGATTATTTCTTCTTTAGAGAGTTCGTGACCGGAAATAGTCACCTGCTTACTGTCAACATCAACATCCACTTTATCAATACCAGATAGTGTCTTAAGACCATCCTGGATAGTGCTGACGCATCCCATGCATTTAATGTTTTGTGCCTTGAATTCGATAGTTTCCATTTGTATTCTCGCTATTAATGAGTGCTCGAAAAATAAAGCACGATCTGGTAGGCAATAAAAATGGAGAACAGAATGCCACCCTCAATGCGGTTGATTTTACCAGGTGTCCTGAAGCCATAGGACATGGCAAACAGCAAAATAGTCAGTGTAATCATTACCGGGAAATCACGTTCCAGAATACCCGCCGGCACTGGTCCTGGTCGGAAAACGCCGGGTATTCCCAATACGGCCAACAGGTTAAACATGTTGGATCCAATAATATTACCGATGGCAATATCATGCTCTTTTTTGTAGGCACTCATCAACGAGGCCGCTAACTCCGGCAAGCTGGTGCCGATGGCGACAATGGTCAAGCCGATGATGACATCGCTGACCCCCAATGCGGTAGCAATAGTAACAGCACCATTCACCAATAGCTTGGAACCCAATAGCAACATCAGCAGTCCAACCAAAAACCACGCGCTGGCTTTGGCAGTGGTAATGCCGGTCGGGATCTCATCCTCAAATTCCTGCACAATCGGGTCTGTTTTGCGTGAACGCAGTCCCAGCATAGTGATGGTGTATATAATCAATACCATACCAGCGAGTAAAATGATGCCGTCAATTCTGCTGAAGTGACCATCCATGAACAGCACCAGCGTGCCCAGAGTGATGGCAAGTAACACCGGATATTCACGTCTCAGTGTTTCAGATTTAACAGTGAGGGGGATAATCAAGCCGGTAAAGCCAAGCACCAGCGCAATGTTAGCAATGTTTGAGCCTAAGGCATTACCGATAGCCAATCCCGGGTTGCCATCATAGGACGCAACCGCAGAAATCAGTATCTCCGGTGCTGAGGTGCCAAAGCCAACGATAGTCAATCCAATGATCAGTGGGCTGACGCCGAGGTTACTGGCCAGCGCTGAAGCACCCATGACAAAGCGGTCGGCTCCCCACAACAGGATCACTAAACCGGCAATTATTATTAGAATATTCTCAAACATAGGGTGTATTTCTTCTTTTTCGGGTTAGGGTTAAGTGCTCTTTACCCGGGTGGCTCCGCATCTTGTACAGCGAAAGCGGGTGACCAGACGGCCTTTTTTGACATCAAAGCCCATTTTTTTATCCTCGACCCATTTGTGGAAATTATGCTTGCACAGGGTTTTCCCCTTGTGCTTTTCACCGGGTTTGGGCTTTTTAAATGCTAAGATGTCGGCCATGCGCTATTATGGCGTTTCCGTAATCCCGGTACAAGTTTGCCGCTCGGATTTGATGATGACACAGCCCCTGATCCAGCCTGCATTCAGGAATGTTTAAACAGTGGTATTAAGCCAATACTGATTTTAATTAAAAACTATAGCCCTATGACAAAAGACCGTATTGAAACCGGATCCCTTGGATGGACCCATGCCGCCTGGGACAATGATTATTACCCGGAAGATCTGCCAGAAGACTGGCGTCTTGATTATTATAGTCATCATTTTCAGTTTGTATTAATGCAGACAGATGAATGGTTGCATGTCAGTCAGGGTGATATTCAGCAATGGCTTGAAGATGTTAACGAAACTTTCACCTTTTTTCTGGCCATACGGCCCGAAGCAATCGACAGCGCAGCCATTGAGCAAATTGGTAATATCAAGGCAGGACTGGGAGATCGCTTGTGTGGCCTGGTTATCCTGCAAGTGGATGACAGTCTTCCTGAGTCAATCATTAAGTCATTGACGGAGTTGACGACAGTTTATCTGGACACAGATCAGTTCGCAGATTTACCTGCAGGTACAAAACCTTGTTGGCGCAATGAGCGTGAGGTGTCTGACTGTATTATCGGCTTTATGCGCCCGGAAGTAGCAAAAGATATGCGTGCCATGCGTGCACAAATCGAGGTTTTCCTGCAGCAATGCAAGGCGAAACCGCTTTATCTGATCTACGAAGGTCAGGCGCCTGCAACTAAAGCCATGCAGGATGCGCAGGTAATTATACAAATGTTGGCCTAGTAGTATTGTTACTCTGGCGATGCTCACTGCACATATGTTAGTAATCGAAATATCGATGCTGGCAAATTACTATTGATCAAAATGACTTTAGTGTCTTCAGTATAGCAAAGAAGCCATTTTTTTACGGTATTGTGACACCAGCTCTCCACTGTTGCCAAGCATCTCAAAAATCTTGATCATGTCCTTGCGGCCGATATCTTCATCATATTGTCGGTCGCGTTTCATAATTTCAAGCAGCTGTTCCAGCGCACCGGCAAAATTACCATTAGCCAGGTACACGACACTGAGCTGATGACGGGCGTGACAATCATCAGGGTTTTCATTCACGGCTTTAATAAAGTCTTCAGCATCGCCGAGATCATCCGCGACCGCCATGACTTCAAGGCGGCTCAATAATCCAGCTACATCCGCTCGCTCTTTAACCTCCGCTGGCAGCGCCTGTAAAATTGCTTTGGCGTCCTCGTATTGTTCCTCTTGCAGTAACACATCTACATACAACAGGCGGATATTGTTATTATGAGGGTCATTATTAATGATCTCGATCATCTCATCTCGGGCGCTCTGATCACCCGTATTGTATTTTTCCAGTGCGGCAGCCATCAATGCATCGGATTTAGAGGCTATGTGTTTTGATAACAAGTCCCTGATGTCTGACTCCGGGATGGCGCCCATGAATTCATCCACTATCTGACCTTGCTTGATCAGTTTAACCGTCGGTACACTGCGTACTGCAAATTGCTGTGCCAGTTGCTGCTGCTCATCAATATTGACTTTCGCCAGCTTGAAGCTTCCCTGGTACTCATCAGCGAGCTTTTCCAGTACCGGCATCAAGCTCTTGCAGGGGCCACACCAGGGCGCCCAGAAATCTATCATTACAGGCGTTTCATTCGATGCTTCCATAACGTCTTGGCTGAAGGTTTCCAGGGTGGTTTCAAAACTATGCATGCTGAATTCTCATCAATTAAAGCGGATTTATTATATCAAGTCAGGATAACATGATTTCAAGGAAGTCAGGTGATTGGCCCAAAGCCAATGTATACCATGCAGGCTTGTCATTTGCCCCAGTAGTATCAGAGTTAAACCAGGCGCTGGCTTGTTGTGACGGAAAGGGAAGCAACAGGCGCAGAATAATAAGTCTCGTTGGCAAAAAAGCCATTAAGACGGGTCTCTAACAATGAGAGATCATGATGACAAATCATATAAACAACTGAGCTGTTTAATGGCTACCACCCGTGCTCTTCGGAACAATGTTGATGCTGCAGTTTGCCGGGTTTGTTGCTGACAAGATAACTGATTGTAGTTTATTCAGCCCAGAAGCATGTCACTACCTGATATATTACTAATAAAGATAATAATAATTATCATTATAGGTTATATATGCTTATAATGATAAGATTATTTATCATTGTATTTGCAACAACACCTTTTATAGCCTATTATGTATATAAATATAATCATTATAGGTTAATAACCCTTATTAAGGTAATTATAATTATCATTATGAAATTTGAAGCAATGACAAATGAATCGATTGCCGCAGAAATCGGTCAGCGAATCGAGCAAATGCGTTTGGAGCAGAATCTGACACAACAGCAACTGGCTGATGAGATTGGCCTGTCGCGTGTGAGTTATCGGAAACTGGTCGGTGGTGCGGGTAAATTTGAAAATATTATTGCCGTACTGCGTGCTTTAGGTCGACTGGATTTAGTTGAGCAATTCGTACCCGAGACCGTATTCAGCCCGATGGAGCAATTAAAACTCAAGGGTAAACAACGCCAGCGTGCAACAGGAGCGCATGCGCAAAAAGGGGGAAGTCATAGCCGTCAACAAAAACCTGGTCTGGACTGGTAATGCAAAACCTGGCAGAAGTGCGACTATGGGGTGAATTGCTGGGCGCCTTGCTGTATGACCCCGTCACAAAAATCAGCACCTTTGAATATGCGCCAGCCTGGGTGAACCAGGGCGTGGAAATTGCCCCTCTGTGGATGCCACTGTCGAGCAGAAAATATCAATTCCCCGGTTTAAATCCTGAGACTTATAAGGGTTTGCCAGCCGTGTTCTCGGATGTGTTGCCCGATGATTTCGGTAATGCGGTTATTAATGCATGGTTGGCCAGGCAGGGAAGAGATGCTGATTCATTTACTTCACTGGAGCGTTTACTTTATATCGGCAACCGTGGCATGGGCGCGATTGAGTTTGAACCGGCCATTTCGAATAATATCGCAAGTAGTGAAAAAATTGAGCTGGCCTCATTAGTTGAAATGGCACAGAGGATTTTAGACCAGCGCGCCAATCTATCCAAAAAACTATTACCGGAAAAATCCAATAACGATGCGATGTCAGGATTATTCCAGGTCGGGACCTCAGCCGGAGGAGCACGTGCCAAAGCACTGGTCGCGGTGAACGCGGACAGAACTCAATTACGATCAGGTCAAGTAGATGCGCCAACAGGTTTTGAGCATTACTTGCTGAAATTTGACGGTGTAGAAGAGCATAAAGTAAATAGCGAAGTTTTTGGCGACCCCAAGGGCTTTGGACGCATGGAATATGCTTATTATCTGATGGCGGTGGATGCAGGGATTAACATGCCACCATCAGAGTTGTTAATAGAAGGTGAGAGAGCCCATTTTATGACAAAACGCTTTGATCGTGATGGCAATAATAAAATCCAATACGTGTCTTTATGCGCCATGGATCATGCTGATTACAAAAAACCAGGTGCTTATAGTTATGAGCAATTATTATCTGTGGCAAGACAATTAAGGCTGCCGAGGAATGATGCAATAGAGATTTATCGCCGTATGGTTTTTAACGTCGTCGCTAGAAATCATGACGATCATTCCAAGAATATCGGTTTCTTGTTGCCTGCTATGCAAAGCCAGTGGCGCTTATCTCCGGCGTTTGATCTGGCCTATAGTTATAAAAAAGGTTCCCCCTGGGTCAATTCACATCAAATGAGTTTGAATGGCAAACGCGATGACTTTGTTCGTGATGATTTATTAGCCGTTGGTGCGCTCATTGGTAATTTCAGCAAAAAGTCCAGAGAAATTATTGATGAAGTCATCGCGGTAGTAGATAACTGGAATGGCTATGCGCAACAAGCTGGAGTGTTTGAGAGTCTTGCAGAAGTCATCAGGAAAAATCACAGACGATTGCTTTAAGTGCAATTAATAATGATCCTCTAGCGTCAATTTTCTCTGATTAAATTACGTTACGATATATCTAACACTTCATCATCAATAATAAAAAATATTACTATCACACTAATAAAGCATACTGGCTGGCAAATCTTTGCTCGTCGATGCTTGGGTTTGTTTTGTTTAAAATAACAAATGATATTTAAACATAAATTATAATTATTATAGTCGATGTCATCATAGATAAATTGCGTATTATATTTTATAAAGTGTGAACTAAAGCTTTCCTTTAATTTATTTTTTTTGCTAGACTCTGCGTTGAAATTTATAAAGGACTATATATGAAACTTATTAATAACACTTCATTATTTGCATGGAAGCTAAAACCAGTTTTCCTCGCAATGAGCATCGCCCTGACGGGTTGTTACGAAACAACCGAAAAAACAACTTACCTTGATCAAGGTTGGGATGATCAAAATCAGTACAGGGAAATTTCATATAACCTGTCGCAAGGATCCAATTTGATACCTTACGATTGGTACCTGGCACTGGAAATACCTTATTTAGCAATACCACTTAACTCAAAAGAAGTGGCAGAAACCCTGCGTTATCTGTCGACCGACATCGCCACAGAGCGAAACCCTGACAAACTGCCTGTTGGTTTTGTGAAAAATATTGACGCAGATAACAAAGCATGGATCGGCCTCACCTGTGCTGCATGCCATACGAGTCAGATCAACTATAAAGGAACAGGTGTCCGTATTGATGGTGGCCCGGCCATGGGGGATTTTATTACCCTGTTGAAGCTGGTGAAGAAAAGTATTGCAGATACTTTGGATAACGAAAACAAGTTTGAACGTTTCGCATCCAAACTCTATGGCCAGGATTGGTCAGCGCAAACGGAAACACTCAAGCTTGAAATGGAAACCATGAAGCAAAAGGTGTCGGGTATTATTGAGCGCAATGACAGCATAGTTGAGTCGGGCTATGGCCGCGTGGATGCATTTGGCTCCATTGGCAATGAAATTTTTGTCGATGATCTTGGTATACCCAGTAACTTCAGTCAGGCTAATGCGCCCGCTGATTATCCTTTTCTTTGGGATACTCCGAACCTTGAACGGGTGCAATGGGCAGGTAATGTCGAAAATCCCTTTGGTCGTAATATTGGTGAAGTATATGGAGTCTTTGGTGAGGTTAACCTGACTGACCCCGCGCATCTTTTTACCAGTTCGGTCAAGTACAGGAATATCTTTCAACTGGAAGAAATGTTGCGTGTACTTAAATCGCCAAAATGGCCTGAATCTATTCTTAAAAAAATTAACAACAAAAAAGCCGGTCGTGGTGAAGTCATTTATAACACTGCGGATGCCTATGGTTACACCTGTGTCAGCTGCCACACTCTGCCCGATAGCAATGGTCAGTATCCATTGACCCCGGCCGAGGACAATCTGTTCAATAAACAATTTATTAAAACCTATAATATTCCGTTGGATGAGATTGGCACTGATCCCAATACCGCTGATGAGATATTTCAATCACCATTAGTAGATGTTGGTCCAATACTGTCCAATATTTTTGGCCAGCAATTCTTGCCACGTACTTTTGCGCAAAGCGCCGTCGTAGGTCTTACGGTTAGAAAAGCATTTGAAGAAATACAGCCGCCACTGACTGACATTGAAAAGGCAGCCTATAGTGGATTTCGTATTTATGCGCCGGGCAAGGAACCTGAAGCTGATTTTTCCGGTTATAAAGCGCGACCGTTAAATGGTATATGGGCG
Organism: uncultured Gammaproteobacteria bacterium; assembly: GCA_963807455.1. Classification (GTDB taxonomy): domain Bacteria; phylum Pseudomonadota; class Gammaproteobacteria; order JAADHQ01; family JAADHQ01; genus JAADHQ01. The sequence continues at coordinate 189,124 of CAWECS010000016.1, forward strand.
ACTGCTCCTTACTTGCATAATGGTTCAGTAAGAACGCTCTCCATGTTGTTAACAGAATCAGCTTTGCGAGAAAAGAGTTTCTGGAAAGGAACCCGCGAATTTGATCCAAAGAATGTTGGATTCAAATCAAAGAAGAGTGCGGCTGCACAATGGTTTGATGCGACCCAGCCTGGTAATTTGAACAGTGGACATGACTACGGCACATCATTTAGCCAGCGTGAAAAATCAGACTTGATTGAGTTTCTGAAAACATTATAGTACCTGGAAGTTTGGGTCAGAACACGATTGCTTCTGTCATTAGAAGCAAAGAGTTCTGATCCAAATAGTACTAATAGTTGTTGTGACGGGATGTCAGGCAATCATTGAAAGCAGCAGCACTGTAACCAAAGGTTATTCAGCCGTCGACTAGTTATATATTCAAGGACATAGCCTTTTGTCCATGTCGGAGACTATTTTTATTTTTTCTATGTTAACTTAATACCATTCCATACTAATTTGATTATTTATAAACAGGTATGGATACAGTCAATAAAAGAATCACATCTTCTTCGGTACAAAGAAAAATTCTCCTAGTCCGCCACCGTGTTTGACTGGAGCATATCGTGGAATTTGCTCAATATTATATTGGGCTGCAGTATTCTGTACATTGTCCGTGATTTGTTGATAGAGACGATAACCTTCGATGATTGACTGGTTTTTGTCGAGAGCGTCCAGAAAGGCACGTGCGAATACTGAATGATCTGCCGCCCCCAGCATCCAGAACAGGCTTGATACCACCGGATGTCATGACGATTCTGGCTCGAGTCTTGGACATGACCTTTATCCATCTGGCACGATGCTGAACATCATTCACACCGAGGCTCATACGGGTTTGTGCTGTACTGCTCATGGTGCCGGAGTAACAGGAATCAGCTATCACCAGGATATGCTTTGATTTAATGACATTGAGCATGTCAGTGATATCCAGATTAGATATCCAGTTTGCTGTATTTTCATTTTCAGCATCAACTGGCAACCAGTAACCACGCTGATTTTGTTGGTTGATTTCTCCATGTCCTGCATAGTAGATCAGTAAATTATCATTACTGGTTAGTTTGGAACTCAATTCATTTAACGCTGTTAATATACTATAGCGATCAGCATTCAGGATTAACTTGGTTTTGAAACCGTATTTATTACGGAGTATAGATTCAGTTTGTTTGGCATCATTGACGGCTGTTTTCAATGCAGGAAAATGTTGATAACGATTATTGCCAATAATCAGTGCATGGTAATTACCAAAGGGTATTGATTGTATATCCTCATGCTCTGAAGGCGTTGACATGATTGTTTTTGTCGCTGGTGTTAGCGTATTAGTGGCAGCTTCGATGGCAAAGGCCAGACGAGCAACCCGTCCGCCTTTATCCACGGCAACCATCTTTACTTTGGTGGTCTGATTGCTTGCGTTCAGTGCGAGCTCAAATTTACCAGTGCTATTGATTTTGTGTTTTTGCCCATTGACGGTAAAACCGAGTATGCCGGCGGGCGCAGTGACGCGTCCAACAATATTATAGCGTTGTTGGTTGACCGGTAATTTGATTGTTGGCAGGCCTCGGGTCAGGATCAAAGGGTGCTGCAGAATGTTAATAGATGGGCCAGCCAGTTTCGTCAGATCATTGCTGACATTGGCGCTGGCTAAAAGTATTTTTTCGCTCAGTTGACTCTGGTTTTTGTTGAAATCATTTTGTAAGTCAGAAATAACATTTTGTTGTTGTGCAATATTAGTCTTCAGATTCTGAATTTCGCGCTCATATGATAGAGTTTTTTCGTCAGTCGTGGTTTCAATAGCGAGGTATTGCTGGTTTTTTACCTGTAATTGCTTAAGCCGTTTAAGCGTTAAAGCCAATTGTTTTTTTCTATGTTGCAGCTGCCCATCAGTGCGAGAGAGTTTTTTGCGCAGGATATTAGTCTGTTGCTTGCTTGTCGCCACTTCACGCTGTAGTTTTTTCACTTCCTCCTGAGTAGAAGCGGCAATCGCGATATCGATGGATGATGCAAATTTTAGATCATTGTTGGTCAGTCCCGAGGCTTTGCGGTACCAGTTGATGGCTTTAACCAGATCTTTTTCTACGCCAAGTCCCTTTTCATAAAGGTAACCGAGATTGATTTCTGCTTTGTCATTTCCAGACGCAGCAGCTTTTTCATACCAGAGGCGCGCCAGTTCATAATCGGGCGTAATACCCAGTCCTTTTTCATATATTTCACCGACATTAACCTGGGCATCGGCATTACCCTGTTTGGCCATTTCGAGCCAGACTTTCAAAGAGGTGCGGTAATCGGCGCGATTATAGGCAGTATATTCACCACCCCGAATCTCGCAATTGATAGCGCTGGTTCTGAGAGGGCGCCTGGCTGTCAGATAGCTTAACTGACCGCCCAGTTGGCGTACGACACCAGGTAGCAGACAATCGACAATAAATAGTTTGTCGATATCTTTACGCGCCACCTGGGCGTGTTGCAAAGATTCATCCTGGATTTTTGGGCTGGTCGTGCCGATCGATTGGCAACCTGACAAAAGAGTCATCATCAGTGCAGCAAGAAAATACAAATTCCGTTTTATCATGTGTTAACCTTATTGAGTGCAAGCACACATCCCTGTTGGTTGTGCTCAACATTGTTCAGACTGGCCTACAGGATACTTAGTGATGCTGATGTAATCAATAGCACGCTTTATAGCTTGCCCGTGTGCCATGTTAATAGTCGAAATAAATCATTGTTTATGAAAAACATTTTATTGTGTAGGAAAATGCTTACATAAAAATCAGCACAATAACAGTCTAGAATCGTTCCATGAAGATGAAAAAAAATCTTTTATCCCATTTATTATATTGCCTGCCAGTTTTTTTTCTGGTCGCTTGTTCGCATATTTCACCCGCGCATTACCACAGGGAAGTTGAACGTCAAGGTCTGGAACGGCATATCATCCAGACAGGTATTTTCCCGCTGGTCTATTACCGCAGGCCCAATGAGAAAATGAGTGATACATTGCACGTCTATATCGGTGGCGATGGAGTTCCCTGGCAAAGCCATATTTTTAAGTCTGAAGATCCCGGGCCCTATCATCCACTGGTCTTGCAACTGATGCAGCAAGATAAACAACCCAGTATTTATTTGGGTCGTCCCTGTTATCAAGGTTTGGCGAGAGTGCCTCCTTGTCAACCCGAACACTGGACTTCGGCCAGATTTTCCACAGAAGTGGTGAATAGTATGTCCACTGCATTGAAGCAACTGCTGCAACAATATCAATATAAAAAACTGGCACTATTCGGTTACAGTGGCGGAGGTGCCCTGGCTGTACTACTGGCGCATGAATTACCTCAGACTCAGCTGGTGGTAACTATTGCCGGCAATCTGGACACTGACGCATGGACTTCCTATCATTATTATTCTGCAATGACGGCATCGATGAATCCCGCAAAGCAAGATGCATTGCCCGCCACGGTCAGACAAATTCATCTCCAGGGTGACCGGGATATGAATATTCCTCCACGATTGTCAGCCAATTATATAAAGAAACAGAATGACGTCACCGTGCTAAGTTTTGCCGACGCCGACCATACCTGTTGTTGGCATTTATATTGGTCTGAGTTGCTATCTGATCTTGAATAAGGCTTATATAATGAAAGAATAATGAAACAGGGGTGGTAATTATGATCAAATATCGTTAGAATGTATTTACCACTGGCGCACTAGCCAGACTGCCAAGGAATCTGTGTTGTACAGGTATTCGGCAGAGACAATATTAATATACTGACTCGATACATGGAGGTATTCGTTATGAAAAAGCATTATCTTGTACGCTGTAATTTCCCTTTTATTCAAATCATCTCTTTATCCCGGGCATGTTTGCATGTCAGCCTGGCAAGCATTTTTGTGTTCAGCCTGAGTATGATGGCTTCCACTGCGAGCCACGCGCTAACGCCAACACAGCAAGCCGTGATGAATTATTTCACTAATCCCAGTCTCTGTAGGCCAGTCACCCTGGAAGAAGATGCAGAAGAACCCATCGACGAGAAAAAGAAAGGTGAGTTATCCGGCTTTGGCACATCAAACAAGATATTTAGATCCGAATTTCCTGATCCACTCGCAGTGACTGATGGCGCTTATGAATGCAGTAATCTTAGAACGGCTGATGGTGAAATTCATTTTCAGGCAGGCATCGAACGACTGCTGAATAGCCCCGAGTCTCTTAACCTTGAAGAAGTACTGCTAGGATTGGCATTTGAGGAAGTGATTACCATGGGCACCTTGAATGTGGAAATAAACGGTGCACATATGGCTAATTTGAATGCACATGTCGATGATCTGCATCAAGGTAGTATTGGTATGAGACATCCATCGGTATCTGCCAAAGATTTATCCCAGAGCAAACAGACCGGTGGTGGTGCATCTTCAAGTGGCAGCGATAACAACAAAATCGGTTTCTTTTTTAATACCAGGGTTGATACGGGTGATAAGGATGTCTCTCCACAAGAGACGGGTTTTGACTTCGATGCCTACGGCATTACTGGCGGCATGGATGTGCGCGTGAATAATAATCTGGTGGTCGGTTTTGCAGCGGGGTATGGTAATACACAGGCCGATTACACTTCATCTATCGGTAGTATGGAAATGGATGGATACAGTCTGTCAGCTTTTGGCACGCTCTACAAGAAAGACAAATATTTTCTTGATGCCATCGTTAACTATACACGAAATGAATTTGAATCCAGCAGAACTTTTGTGACACCTAATAATATAACGCAAACAGCACTGGGTGAAACTGACGGTGACACGTTGACCATCGGCCTGGGTATGGGTTATGAGGAACATATCAAAGACGTAACGTTTGGCCCATTTATACGCTTGAATTATACCAAGGTCGATATAGATGCTTTTTCTGAAACAGGTGCGGGCCTTGTCAGTTTACAGATTGATGAACAACAATTGAAATCTTTTGAAGGTGTCGTCGGCTTCCAGGCAAGCAAGATTATTAGTCGACCATGGGGTGTATTGATTCCTCAGTTCAGATTGGAGCTTGTACATGAATTTAAAAATGAAAGTCGCATAATCAATGCTCGTTTCCAGGGCGCTGTCAATAATGGCATCACTACCAATATGTTGATCCCTACGGATATGACCTGACCTTAATTACTTCAATCTGGCGCTGGCAACATCAGCACAGTTTAGCCATGGCCGCACTGCCTTTGTTCAGTATACTGGATTGTTGGGCCAACAAGATGTGAGTGAGCACGCAATAGAGCTAGGCGTACGCTGGAATTATTAATCTACCTATTTGAGGTGCTCCAGTAATTTCAGGAGTGCCTCATGTCTAGGGCTGATACTCAAACCTTCCTCTACCAGGTTCAAGGCAGTCTGGTTGTTACCATTATCGATATATCCATTTGCCAGGCGTACGTAGACATCTGCAATTCTACTCAGACCAGACAACGCTTGAGGATTAGCAGGGTGGATTTCCAGGATCTGTTGATAGGCAGACAATGCATTGCTACCAGCAGGTTCAGTGTAACGCTGCACCATCATGTGCGCATCCGCAATTTCCAGCAACGAAATTATTTTTTCCTGATCTGACGGGCTAAGTGTTTCAAAAGGAGTGGCGACGACGATATCAATACTCTGTTTATTGACATTCTGCACTAAGTAAAAAGTAAGCATTCCCAGTATGATCAGGGTACTGAAAATAGGCAAGGCCCAAAAACGAAAAGCTTCACCGGTAGATCCAGGAATGAAATCATTTATAAATGCCTGGACACTGTCCGGGCGTTCTTCGCGTTTTGTGGACAGGCTTTTCGACAGTATTTTCCATTGTTTTCGTTTCAGTCCATCAATAGGCGTAGGCTGAATTCCCTGTTCGCTCGCCTGTGTGCAGGTCTTTCTATTAAATGGATGCTTACCCGTTAATAGTTCATAAGCTATGATGGCGAGCGCGAAGACATCATCACGCGGTTCAGGTATTTCACCTTCCAGCATCTCACAACTGGCGTAACCAGGTGTTACTGCTCGCCGGGTGCCCTTGTTAAGAGACTCATGTACTTCGTGCATTTCATTCACCAGAAAAGCCCTGGCGATGCCGAAATCCAATACCTTGACTATGTTCTCATTGGTAATGAAAATATTGGCCGGTTTTAAGTCGCAATGGATGATATTCTTGCTGTGTGCGTAGATCAGTGCTTTGCCAACACTTTTAATGATGCTAAATGCTTCATTTCGCGGCATGACAACGAGCTGGTCCTTCTTATAAATCTTATCGGATAACGCCTGACCCTTGAGATATTCCATGGTCATCATGAAAATATCACCGTCACGATCAAAGTCATGTACGTTGACAATGTTTGGGTGGGAAAGCATCTGCGTTTTGCGTGTTTCCCGTTGCAGGTTAATAAAGTCTTTTTTAGGCGTTTTGCTGCCAGGTTTTAGCAGCTTGATAGCGACATAGGGGTCGGTATCCATGGCCTCAATCTTTCTCAGATCACGTGCCTTATAGACCACGCCCATGCCACCTTTAGCAATGATGGCATCGAGAATAAAACGGTCTTTCAGGGTCTTTTGTATAGGACGAGCTGAAGCGGGAGAGGACTTGGATGAAGCAGAAGCGTTGGAAGACGTTTGCCGGCGATGATCATCTTTATCTTCAAGTAGATGAGTGACATCGTTGGATGCATCGTTTTTGTTATCCCCTGTTGACATTGAGCACCTTACTGCTAATTATTTTTTGCGTGCATATCATTACCTATCGGCTGTGGCTAGTCTAGCAGAACCCGGGTATCTAGTGCTAATGACAGGCAGTCTGTTATCTGCGCTAGCGTACTCATTATTTTTATTAGTTCTTTTTGCGTGCAGACATATAAGTTGTTGAAAAATGAATTAATTATAAAAAAGACAGGTACTTAATGGTGTAACTATGCTGAGATGTTATACAGACCTATGCGTCAAATGTTTTCTGATGCTGCATATTAAATTCTACCGTGTAAATATGCTTGTCTGCGTGTTGGGCTGAATTTTTCGATTGCGTATCTCAACATGGTTCTCGGCATTTGTTTGTAATACAGTCTTAAAAAGTATTCTTCAATATCATTATCGCGATTGCCGATTTCCCTGAGCATCCAGCCAGCCGCTTTATGGATCAGGTCTTCCTGATCATTTAGTAATAATTTGGATAGTTTCATCGCATCGGTGTACTGCTCATTTTTTATAAAATAAAAGCAGGACATAATAGCAATGCGGCGATCCCATAATCGATTTGATTGAACAAGTTCATATAAAATCGTGCGCTCCTTGTCGAATAAATAAGCGCCAATGATATTCGGCGCCGAGCTATCAACAAGATCCCAGTTGTTTATATATTGGGTATGTTTTAAATAAAGATTAAAGATCTTCTCCTGTTTTTTATTGTCAGCGTTTTTGAATTGCTGTACTAATAATAGTAAAGCAAATAATCTGATTTCATGATATTCAGATTTGAGCAGTGTCTTTACTTTTGTCAAAGAAGTATCCTGGTATAAGCCGACTGTTTTTCTTAACACTGGAACTCGAATGCCAAGAAACTTGTCGCCGTATCCATATTCCCCTTCGCCTGTTTTAAAAAAGCGTTGAGAATGTGCGGCGACTTTTTTATTTGCCAACTTAAGTAAATATTTATTGATATCCATTTGGGCCATTTTCTAGTCTGTTATGTCGTTATATGTTTGAAATGGCGAAGGATTAATGATGATTACACGTTTTTCATCTTATAACAAAGCATGCGACATCAAATCATCATAACTGCTGTTCGCGGATATAACCGACAATGCCTCGTTTGCAGTAGGCTCACTATTTTTTTGTAACATTTCCCAGGATAATTTGGCATATCAGGTATATAGACGCCATGCTCAAACTCTAAAATCCCGATGATTAATTTATCAGAGAATCAATTTCGCGTCTCTTTTAGATATCATAGGCCATATACATGGGTAATTTCACCTTTAGCATGGAGCCATTTTGCTGGAGAGGGCAAAGATAGCATTGCGCTATTTTCGATGCGCGCGCTTAATTTTTTGTTGTATTTTATATACATACCTTACTCAAGCCAGATTTCATACTATATATTTATGATAGAAGTTTTATAATTATCAGTAGCTGAAAATTTTGCCAATTAGCAGGCAAACCATTAAAGTTAATGTGCTGGCTAGACATAAGTAATAATAAAGCCAATTCTGATGGCATTGCATCTACAGATATAATGGAATAATAAACCACGTGTGTTCTTCATGCTGAGAATTACTTTGTCTACCTATGGGGATGGAGTGAATCAAGGTGGTAACCACAACGAGCGCGCGACTTGTCAATGATTGTTGATGCAATGTGGTTATCCATAATTAGAGTGTTATGTAACTGCTTATTCTCAATAAATTATGATGGACAGAAATACATTGACTGATCCTCCAGGCAATCACGATACATTGGCTGCTCAAGTTCTTGCTGAGCAAGTTCAGCTAGCTTGCCGCCAGCAGCCTATCAATGTGATGGGCAGTAGAAAAGGGTCGGTGTCAAACGATAATGCAAAAAATTCTCAATTGTCACCGACCCTTTTCACCGTTTTTTAATACCTTGTTTATTTTTTCTCGTGTTTATGTTCTGGATAGTAAGGCGACAAAGATTCAATGCTTGCTTTTAGCGTATTCGCAAATTTTCCATCAGCATTTTGTTTAGCCTTCATCGCTGCAACAATGACTGCATGGTGATTTTTCAAACGATCCGCATAATCTTTTTGACTTGGTTTGACTCGCTGTGTCAGAAAATAGTCACTAATTGTCGATATGATCTTCTGCGCATGATTTTCTTTATTCATTACCCAGCGAACTAATTGGTTTTGTGATTGAGCATCGGACTTGCCTGATAATTCTGCAATCAATTTAGTTGACTTTATAACGGTATCAGCATCTTCAAGCATTTGTTGAACACGTGCATGGTCATCATAAATGCCGCAGGGAATCTGGCAATGAGCATGCGCTGTTTGCAGTAACAGTAAATTAGATCCAACTATAGTTAAACTTATTATCCACAATATTTCTTTCAGTTTTTTCATGACTATCTCCTTCGCCATTTTATTTAATATTAACTAGCATCCTGTAATAGATTTGAATCATAGTACTAAACTAGACAAAATAATAACAAAATTAGCTGTTTAAATGGATAATTATTATTTAATTGAGGCGCTAAAATAAAGCGTATCCTATGGTTTTATCTAATGGATTATTAGTATAGGTTAATGATGTTAATATAATTTAAACATTGAAATATAAATATCTATAGGCAAATATATTTATTTCATTTTATTGTATAAATATACAGTCTTCACTCTCATCGCGCTGTTAATGTTTATCAATAGCTTGTTTAGGTCCTGTTATTTGAGTGTCAATCTATTCCGCTCCAAACTCAATAGCTTCGCGTACCGCCTCGATGCCTGCCAAGGCACAAGCATGATCAATATCACCAGGTATTTTTTCACGTGGTGCGCCTGAGACCCCCACTGCACCATACATATAGCCACCCAGTTTAACCGGTACACCACCGCCCACCAGTGATAACTTCGGCGTGCCTTTCAGAAAAGCTAATCGTTGAGTCAAGTCAATAGTCGCACCTTGAAAAGTGGCAGCTGTATAGGCCTTGTATTTGGCTATCGTAATCGTATGTGCGCCGGCCAGTGGGTCCCGTGCAAAGGCCTGTAAATTACCATAACGATCAACAACGGCGACGGATATCTGGTAGCCTTTTTTCTTGCAGGCGAGCTCCGTTGCTGATGCTATTTTTATCGCAATAGCTGCTGTTAAAAAACGCGCACTGACAAACGGAGCTACTTCATCTTTAGCCGAGACTGGCTGCAGGCTACTGACAGAATATAATAATACGCCTAGGGTGGTCGTCAAAGTATTGCGCATTTTTCCTCCACTTAATATAGTTTGAAATTATATAGTAATGTCCAGCTCTGTTAGCTTACTCTTTCATCTGTTACAACTCATATATTATTAACAATAATAATGAGGCATATCTTATAGAAAAACCTATAATTCAGGTCAAGATAAAAATACTTTCTAATATTATATATAACTCAGTATAGGTTGTAGCAACTTTTTGTTACCTGGCACATCGCAGAAGTGGTTTATGAAAATAGTGTGCTGCGAAAGTGAAATTAATTAAAGATTGGCAGTTATGAGCAATGCATGCATTTTACCGATGAAATCTTTAATATTGTATTAAAGCACCACTGGGTAAGACAGACACGAGCCCTCGTTAGTACGGGCTATGCACTATATTGATTAAACGGCTCGAAACAAAAAACTGACTTGAATAAAACAAGGCTAAATAAATAAGCTCACATCAGCTCCTTGAGCTTTGGTTAAGTAGGTAGCCGCACCCGCCCAATCTGAAATACCCTCCATAAAATCCTCTTTTTCCCAGCCAAATACGTCTACAGTCATTTGACAAGCAATCATCTCAACACCTGATTCGACACAGGATTCTCGTAAGTCATGAATGCTAGCCACACCCTTTTGCTTAAGTGTTTGTTTCATAAGCCCGGTGGCAAGCTTCTCGAAACCTGGTATTCCAGCCATGACCAGATTGGGCATATTCCATTCAATTCCTCTAAACCAGTGGGGTCCAAATGGCATTTTCATCGGCATGGCCGGATTACCCAGCGCACTGATATCTGGATTGATTTCTTTCTTTAGTAACGTTAATCCATAGAAGGTAAAAAATAGCGATACATCCCAATCCAATGCGGCTGCCGTAGATGAAATAATAAATGTTGGATAGGCCCAGTCTAGTGTCCCTTTGGAGACTAATATGGATAATTTTGGCTTTTTATTAGCTTGATATTCAGCCATTTTTTTGGCGAATTGTTCATCAAACCATTCTTCTAGCGTAGTACCCTGTGCTAGAGAAGATTTTGCACTATCTAGATCGATTGCCATGTCTTCAACCTCCTGTAAATAGCGTTGCTGGTATTGTAAATATAGTTGAACATAATAAGATTACAAAGATTGATCTAGCTCAATTGATTTGTTTGAATCACGTGCTATTAATTAGTAACTAAGAGAGAGGATTTACTATGTCTGATATTTCATTAACTGATATTACTATACATGTCGATAAAGATATTGATGCCGATGCTCGTAACAAACTTGAAAAGGGTCTGCGGGTAATAGATGGCGTGGTTAGCGTGCATATGTCCGAGGAAAAGGCGCATTTAGTCATTGTGGAATATAACCCCGACATGACTTCTTCCAGTCATGTTTTAGCTATGGTTAAAGAGCTCGCTGGTCATGCTGAGATGGTAGGTTTGTAAGGCTTAAGCTACTTGTCCGTGTCAGAATAAAGCGACTCAAGGTACATTAAGAGCAGAAGGTATTGGTGGCAAATGTTAGTCATAATATTTGTCCATAGATATCAATCACCTTAATTTTACTGCCCCTTAAAATATATCTGTCTACTCTCTGTCACTTATTGGCAAAGCGAATTCAGTCACTTCAATTCTTCGAGAACCACTTCAGTCAGGGTATCTTCTTTGCGGAACATTCATTTAGAAGTTGTGAATGATTGTATAGGGGGCCATGAAGTATAGGGTTATCGATGTTTAGTTTAATTGCTTGATAAATTCGGTAATATCTTTCATTGTTTGATCCAGGTTGTTATTCCCAAGCATATGGTAACGTATGATCCCTTCCTTATTAATGATTAAAACAGTCGGTAAGATTGATATTTTGTATTGATTGGCTATTGTTTTATCATTGTCAGTAAGCAGATAATCAAACATATTTTCTGCAAGCTTCATTGTTTGTTCTGTTTTATCTTTATCCTCATCATAGTTAACTCCGACCCATATGGCATTTGAAGCATTCTTTATTTCAGACAATGATTTTAATAAGGTCAGGCAAGGTTCACACCATGATGCAAAGCTTACCATAATCCACACTTTACCATTTAGATTCTGCATTATAAGATTGGGCTGCTTTCTATCAAGCATGGTGGTAGCAAAGTTGGGTGCCTGTTGATTGAGTAAGCTATATTGGAGACCAGAGGCGCGTGGAGGTTCGGGCATTGCTTTTGGTTGGGGTAGTGTAAGTCGCGCCATGATAGCTGTGTATGGGTCACCAATACTGCTGACATCCTCATAAACCATTGCAAAATAGCCTGCGGAAGAAAACATTACAATTTCTCCGTTAGATAGCGATTGTTTTTGATCAAATTTACCAGGTTGCTGTTTTTTAAATTCCTCTTCAAGTTTTGATCCAGGTATTATTTGAATAGCACTAAACTTAACATCATTGTCACACCAGAAAAATATTTCTATGGCATCAAACTTGTCATGCTTAATATTACCGCTGAGAGATTTGTCTTTGCGGTAGGTTTTGATGAATTCTTTTGGATAATAACAGTTGCTTGCTTTTGTGATTTTAATTTCTGAGGTTTCTTTATCCTTTTCATAGTAAGTTAATGCAATATCCTGAATATCCCGTTCCTCGTTGATTATTGTTTGAGTAAAAGACACATGTATTGCCTTTTTCACATCATCACTGATGGTAACTGCATTAATTATTTCGCTAGTTACACTATTATCAGCATACAGTATTGTACTTAAAAGGCTTAATAGAGAAGCTAAAATAATTCTTATGTTCAAAATGTTTATCCTTGTTTAGCAAATCAATATACTACTACCTGGACCCCCACTTTAAACCTTTTATTTATTTATGCCTTATGATGGGTGTCAATTTTAGTTGATCTTAGTTGGTGCCATATATTATTGATAATTAAAGATATTATTATGATGAATATCTCGGTTTTTATATTAACATAGTGTTACTCTGCTAGAAATTATGGTGCTAGTTTAACTGAATGATAGGATTGGAGTTTGGTAAAATGAATAAGATACAGCAGGTTTCCATCACAATAATTTTTATGATGATTACTTTTGATTGTTTTTCATGGACTATGGAATTCTCGTTTGATAAAGGTATTCCTGGTGAGAGGATATCTGAGTTTAGTGATTCATCAGGTACTTTGTATGATAATAGCATTAGCTACGAGGGTGAAAACTCCATACAAATGAATGTTAAAGAGGGTACAGCGGGCTTTGGGAATTGGGGGGGAGTGAAAGACTTACCATCACCCTTAACAGATGGCGATACTTTATGGACGCGTATTAGCATGTTTGTTCCGACAGATTTTGATTTTACTACGAACACAGGGTATTTAAAATTTCTTCGTTACAAAGTTAGTTCTGCTGAAAATACACATAGAGGTTATCAAGAGATCTTGATAGCTCAAAATGGTACTTTTCGTTTTGTCAGCGAACTAGGTAATACAGTCATTCTTCGAATGGCAAGTTCAAGTAGTAGTTTTCAGAGTGGTGATGGCATTGTTGGGTTAACCAGTGGGGAAACCGGAACCCTACATGAGCAATATGCCAGCGATAGGTTATCTGTTAACTATACTAAAGGCGGCCCAAACTATATGGATGGTGAAACTATTAAAAACACTCGCACTGGCGCTACCGCGGTTGTATCTAGAGTTGCATCAAATAAAGTTACCGACTTTGGTTCAAGCAGTCCAATACAAAAAGGTGTGTGGGAAAATTTGTTATTTGGTGTTAAGTTTGGTTCAAGCGACGCAAAGGTAGTTGTTTATAAAGAAGCTGGCGGATCAATGGGGCCTGACGGGAAAAGGCTTGGGGGTACCTATGAACTCATTTTCACTAAAACAAGTGAACTGACTTTAACTGAACCAACCGATTTAGTTAAAAGTGTTGATTCATGGGGTCGGATCAAGCTTATGCTTTGAATTATAAGAAAATAACAAGCCAAATACCCTGTTTTAAACGCTTAAACCGACTATTTTGGTATCAAAATAGAAGCTATAAGATGCTTGTGATTCGTTCAGTATATATTTGTCACTATTATTGATGCATTTTCGTCCTTGTGCTCGAATACCTAATTGATCTCGTACTGATTCCACATATTGTTGTCGACCAACTGCGAGAGTCAAATGGTAATAAGTGATTGATTTGCTCTAATTATATTTTATTAATGTTTGTACACTCAATAAATATGAAGGTATTGTCTGTCAAAATTATAACTTGTTGGCAATTGATTGACGTAGATTCGTAAAATTCTCTGCCAGTAAATTTACTAATTCTGTAGATGAGTTCACCTGTTGCAGGGGTTCTCCTATCACAACATCGCAATTGAATGGAACAAGCAGTGCTTCGCCACGAGGTAGCGCTTTACCTAGTCCATACATAAAAACAGGAGTAATACCGATTTCATTACGGTCTTTGAGAAGATAATACATACCCTTTTTGGGTCGGGATGTTTGCTCGGGTATGCCACGAGTCCCTTCAGGAAATAAAATCAAGATGTCTCCATTATCCAATGCCTGATGGCATTCCTGAAATAGGGTTTCTTTATTCAATTTGCCTGAGCGATTTAAGGGAATGATGCCGATAATTCTCAATGAGAACCAAGCGAAAAATGGATTAGATAAAAAATAATCGGCAGCTGCCACAGGCCGAATTTTATGTATTAGAGATAAGGGGTACAGACTCATAAGAACCAAAGTGTCCAGATGACTATTGTGATTGGCTGCAATCACAGCGGGTCCTTTTTTAGGTAATAAACTGCGCTGACGTACATTGAGTCCGAGTACGATTAAAACCAATGGTCTGACGATCACAGCAAAAAATAAAATTTTCAGAAAACGATCCATGATTTATTAATAATATAAATAGTAGATATAATGAAAGAAAAGTGGTGCCGTGTAAATCAGGCTATCCATGCGATCGAGTATGCCACCATGCCCCGGTATAAGGTTGCCACTGTCCTTAATTTGCAAATCACGCTTGACAGATGAGATGACGACATCGCCAATGAAGCCTCCCGAGCTGATGATGGCTCCGGCAAAAAAACCTTCGAAGATAGAGAGTGGAGTAAGTAATGGGGCAGTAAGCCCTGCTACAATGGTAATGCTTAACAGTCCACCTATGAAGCCCTCCCACGTTTTATTTGGGCTGACTTTGGGTATTATCCTATGCTTTCCAAGCATCTTCCCCCATATATACTGACAAACATCATTAAATTGCGTCATAAATAGTAAATACAATACTAATCCGATTGGGCCGGCTAGGGTGTTTTTCTCTGGCAGTACGAGTAAATAAGCGATATGACTAACAGAAAAGACAGTGAGCATAACAGCCCAATGCAAGATCCCCGCTGATTTGATGAAGCCATCAGTATCACCGGTTAATACCATGCGCATTGGAATGAACAAGAACATATACACGGGTATAAAAATTATAAACATGCCATACCAGCCAGATGCAACCCAGTAATATTGAACCGGGATGGATAAGTAAGCCCAGAATAGTACGCGGCGGTCTGTTTCTCGCGTAGGTATGATTGAAAAAAACTCTTTTAGTGCAAGAAAACTGAGAAAACCGAAAAAAATAATAGCACTGTTCATACTGATAGATAGGAATAAAAATAATAACCCGACCATCCACCACCAGGATGTAATGCGGAGTTTGAGTTCAGTGTAGTCTTTTTCTGGATTTCTATATGTTAGTAATCGTTGAATGAAAACAGCAATAATGAGTAGGCCCAGGACGCCTGTCATGGCATAAAACGAGTGTGGTGGTACTTGAGCTATCACAATGTATTCCTTTCAGGTAGCCAAAATTATAATTACGGCGACTAATGTAACTTGAGCGCAACAAATGACCACCTGTTTTTTAAATAGGTTTAAACAGCCTTTAAGACGTGTATCAAGACTGCGATCCATTTTATTAGAATTAATTAATCTGAGTCTGATTAACGATTGATCCAAAGATGAAAGGGCGTCTTCAATGCTATCCTCGCTGTTAGTTATTCGAGTCAGTAGCGCTTGATCAAATCCAATACGAATAGCCAGTATGATTTCTGCGAGTCCCAGAACTATTGTAATTGATAAAAGAATCATCAGCGCAGATGAAAGCAAGTTGAACACGAGTAGTACTGCCATGATAACAAGTGCAGCTACCGTTACTAGGCTGGATAGAAAATTTACTTTCCGATGTTGATCGAGTAAATCAATGCAGGTATGAATGGTGGCGATATCGCTATTATCTGTCATTTTTTTACCCGATAATCTTTCTCAATGGATTTTAACAATTGGTAATCGGTATCTTTTATGACCAATCGAGGTCTTGATTGTCTGACGATACTAATAGCCTCGGCACTAGTATTAGCTCTTCCGGAGTAAATTAACCAGGAAATAACGGCAAGTGAACTACGTGAATAACCCAGGGCGCAGCAAACCAGGACGGAACCCGTATTACTTGCTATTTCAATTGTTTTTGCAGCTTCAATCAGCAGTTTTTTATCAGGAGTGAGTAAGTCGAGTGTAGGAAAAGCATGCCAGTTTATTGTATTGATTGGTGCGGGTAACTCTGCGGACAAATCAATTACTGTGTTGTACTGTCCATCCTTAATGTCATTTCGTGTCGGGAATCTTCCTAGATATACATTTTCCAGGATGTTGTCAGCATTGTTATCGTGGCGTGTCCAAAGCCTGGAATTTAACCACGCTCCGATAAGATACGGGAACAAGAGCCATTCGATGCAGGACTTATCTTGCCATCAGGCGATTTTTGAAATCCTTTTACACCGATAAAAAGATAAAAGGTGCATACAAAAATCAAAGAAATGGCAGGCCAGATTAACCATAAAGTGGCTCCACGGAATAAAATTGCTGTTATGGTCAGCAGGCTCGCTGTTAAGGCATAGTAGGCAGCTAGTCGTAGACGGCGTTGCTGGTAACTCATACATTCTTTAACCAGAGGAGAGTTTCCGTCATCTGGCCAGAGCCAAATACATAGCCACCCTAATAGTGCTCCAGTGGGAACGTCAATAAAATGGTGCTGAAAAGTCGTGAGCACAGAAGCCCCGATGAGTATAGTCACGACATGAATCTGCCAAATCAAAAAATTGGGTACATGTCGTCGATATAAAACCCATAAAATGACAAGCAAGATAATGTGTAACGAAGGTGCTTGATTAAATGGTTTATCAAAACTGGTCAGGGTATCGAACAGAACCCCGGATACACCACTGGTATCAGGGCGTTCGAAACTGAATGTCAGCGGAAATAGAAAAAAGCAGATGACAGCAATTATTTGTGCAGTGACCAGTCTTTTAGCATGCGTGTCGAGTTCAAATTTGTTTTTGCAAACAAACAGAGAAACACCATAAAATGCATCTATCATCCAGTAAGGAATTATACTCCAGGCAATAAAGGGAATGTATTGTTCCCAGCCAAAGAAAATACTACCTACGTTACTTAATTGTGACGTATAGCCATTTACTGAGCCATAAGATATAAAAAAGAAAGGCCCCAGAAACAATAACCACAACAAAGCGCGTTGCCATGGACGCGGTTCAACAAGAAACTCGGTCATACAGGGTTTCTTATCGCTAGTGAGACTGTGAATATTCCAAATTCATCAATTCGTTGTTCAATCTTGGTAAAGCCAGCAGCCTCTACCAACTGATCCATTTCCTCCTGAGTGCGTCGACGCATAATCCAGGATTGCCCCTGACGGTGACTGGTGAGAGCACGGGCAATCATCTCCAATTGGGGATGCCAGGGCTGATTGGTGTAGATTAAATAACCGCCTTCCATAATAGTGGAGGCAAACCCTTGTAATGACGATGTAATTAAACTGTTATCGGAGAATAATTCATATAAGCCAGAGACCACGCCAATGGATGGGTTAGTATCACCTGCTGTATAGTTGCTTGCATCGAAGGCATCAGACTTAATGAACGATGCTATGGAGTCAAGTCCCATTTGTTTGATAAGTGCACTTCCCAGTGTGACATTAATATCACTATAATCACGTAGCAAAATTGATTCAGGTTTAATGTCGCCTTTATTAAGTGCCTCAAGGATGTAACGGCCATGACCGGCTGCCACATCCATCACATGGATTGGCTTGTCCTGTTCATTGAGATAACGGAAGGCCAGTTGCAGCATCTCTTCTATATTAGTTTTTCGCTGTCGTATTCCACGCCAGCCAATTGCATTGATATATGCATGATCCATCCATTTCCCCAGAGGTGTCAGGCCATTAACCTCATTTCGGTATACATAATCAAGTGTGCTACCAGAATCAAAGCCAGTTTTGTGGCCTAGCTTGATGCCCTCAGACAGCAACCCTCCCAGTTTTAAATTCAAGCGAGTAAATGCCCAATACAGTCCACGGAGAGAGAATGGCGAGAGTGGAGTAGCTAAAGTGTCTGCCTCATAGCGGGTGAAGCCGGTTTTATCCGCGTCAAGCAAACAGGGTCTGGAATAAGGTTCATTAAATCGTAATGAGATAAAGTCATGTATTTTATTTAACACCAGGGCACGATCACGTTCTCCCAGGGTATCGTGAAAAAAGCCTTCGAGGATATGCCTTTCCTTTATGGGACTGCCAAGACGTTCGTAAAATTCATGTTGAGGTTTGTGGTGTACTACCCAGTCAGCACCGGAGATGAGTAATTGAGTCGGAATGTTAATAGCGGCTGCATCGCTCACGATTCGTTCAGCAGTTTCATATAAAGCGATCAGAATATTGACTGAAATAGGTCGCGATATCAGTTCATCGGATTCATATGAGCTAACACGCTCCGGATCATGCGTCAGGAACTTGGCTTTCACATAACTATTAACAAAAAAGTTACCACGAAGGCGCTGCATTATTTTCAATGCCGGACGTGCGAAAGGGACATAAAGTTTGACCTTGAATGCAGGAGAGGCCAAGATCATGCAGCGGATCTTTGGAGCATAATCATGCGCCCATGTTGACACAATAACAGCGCCGACACTTTGTGCAATAACAGCCATGTCCTTTACCGCTATTTCATATTGAGTGGATATGTGGTCGATAAAGGTCTGCACATCCCGTACTGAAGTCGCCAGGCTTGGGCTAAAACCGCGTTCTCCCGGAGAACGGCCATGCCCGCGTGCATCCCAGGCAAAGCAGGCATAATCCGGCATATCGAGTTCATCAACGACGTGCATTAATCGCCCTGAATGCTCATGACCGCGATGAAACAATACAATCGCTCCTTTAGGTGTTTCAGATTGAGAGGGCCAATAACGGTAAAACAATTCGACACCATCGTGAGTAGAAAAATTCTTTTCTACGACTTCCCTGTTATTTTTATGCATCATTAAATCCCCGCCTTTTCCTTTAATCCATTTTTGATTCGATTAGTAATCGTAAGTGTGAGTAATGCAGCCATAATGGGTATAAGCCAGAACAACCAGCCAGGTAATTGGCCCACAGTGCCAACCCATAGACCTAACGCGCCAAATATAAAAGCTCGATCACTTTTACCAAGCGGACCATCATATCGACGTGTAGCCCCAACTGACAGCGCTAACACGCCCGTGTATTCACTTAATACAGACAGAAAAATAACCAATCCTACCGTCAGACTGTCAAAGGGATAAATCAGAACAAAGGGAATATATAGAGCAGTGTCAGAAACGACATCACAGAGTTCATTTAAATATGAACCCAATGCTGATTTTTGATCATGTTCACGTGCTAACATGCCATCGATGGCATTCAATGCCATACGTAAAAACATCCAGACGGGTAATAATAGAAATAGGCCAGTGTTCTGTGTGTTAAGAAATAAGAAAGCACCAAGGAAAACAGAGCCAACCGCCGCAGCAATCGTAACCTGGTTTGCGGTGATGCCCATTGTAGCGAGTTGTTTAACCAATGGGCGTAGTAAAGCCTGGAACCCGGGTTTTATGTCATAGAGCGTCATGCTAACTATCCTTGTATTAGCTTGTTGTGATTATTGTATTATTATACGGTAAATTTGACGCCGCTGTCTGCCCATATTTATTTTTATAAATCAGTTATTTATGCAATAATTATTGTATGTTATGTCTCAGTGCGGATATTTAATGCTAAGAGAGGCATCAGCAAGTAGAGTTAAAATCATTCTGATGTGTCCAATTTGGTGTAGATGTAAAATGTAAGACCTAAACCCATTCCTTGATGGTTTGGTGGCTAAGACAATAAGTATTCAAGGATGACACTATCACGTATATTAATTAGGTCTAAAGTCAAAGATAGTCGACATGCAAAAAACGAATTCTGTAAAAAAGATGTTGGAACTAGCTGTCTGGTATCAGAAAAATTCTCAATTAGAAAAAGCTGAAAATCTTTATAGCAGTGCGCTGAAGTTAGAGCCGAATAATCCAAATGTATATAATTTGTCAGGCATGCTGAATATTCAGCAAAATAATTACAAAAAGGCTGCGACTTATTTTGAACATGCGATCAATCTTTTACCAGGTCAAGCAGACTTACATGATAACCTGGCGAATGCTTATTACCAGCAAAAATTACATGCCCAAGCTATTGCTGAACTAGAGTATTGTATTCAATTAGATTCGGGATATTGGTCAGCCTATATATTTATAGCCAATATCTATCTGGAGACAGGAGATAATGAAAACGCAATAAAACACCTGAATAACTTACTGCTGAAAGACAAATTTAATTCTAATGCACTAGTATTATTAGCTAAGGCACATTTTGGCTTAAAACAATATGAGGTAGCGCTTGAATACTACGAGCGACTAAACGAAAAACATCCAGACGATGTTGGCATCATGATTGATATGGGGATTATTTATCAAGCAATGGGGCAATATCAGCAGGCACTCGCAAGTTATAACCTTGCGATTGAAAAAGTGCCGCAAGATGAACTTGCTTATCTCAATCGTAGTCAATTATTTATGCATAATGACCAATTTAAAGAGGCGTTGGCTGATATAAATGTTTCAATCAATCTAAATAGTAATAATGCAGTAGCTTATAACAATTTAGGCACCATCTATCAAAAATGTATAAATCTACCGGCTGCTATACAAGCATATAAGCAGGCAATCAGTTTAAAACAAGATTACATCGATGCGCATATTAATCTGGCGACTGCTTACTTAAAGTCTGGTGATTTTAATGCCGGATGGGAAGAATTTGAATGGAGACTGTATCTTCCCAAATATGGAAGAGCAAAAATGCCCGAGCGCGACAAACTAGATACAGTTTTACAAAATAAGACTGTTTTGGTTACTACTGAACAAGGCCATGGTGATACCTTTCAGTTTATTCGTTTCCTTAATTTATTGAAGCAGACTGGTTGCAATATTATTCTTGAAACTTCAGCTTCACTGGTTAATATCCTTTGTTGTTATCGT
Organism: uncultured Gammaproteobacteria bacterium; assembly: GCA_963807455.1. Lineage (GTDB taxonomy): Bacteria > Pseudomonadota > Gammaproteobacteria > JAADHQ01 > JAADHQ01 > JAADHQ01. The sequence goes on from CAWECS010000016.1 coordinate 210,445, forward strand.
GATTTCTCAGGCATTGTTAACGCCATAACCGAAGATGCTAGTCAATTGAGTTATGACTACTGCATTCCTACAATGAGTCTTCCCTATCTGTTCACGATCAATCTCGATAACGTTAGACAGGACATGCCCTATTTTTTATCAAACCCTGAAAAAAGAGAGCATTGGCAACAGCAACTCAAAACGCATTATTTCAAAGTAGGTATTGCCTGGTCTGGCAACTCTCAACAAATTAATGATCGTTTACGTTCTACGGACGTGTCAAAATTTTTAATATTTAACAATATACCGAACCTTAAGCTCTATAGTCTCCAATGGGATGAGTCAAAGGAGCTTATTCAGCAACCTGAATATCAACATAAGATAACAGATTTAGGCTGTAGCTGGGAGGAAACAGCCGCTATTATTGATAATCTTGATCTTGTGATAACAGTAGACACTGCTGTTGCACATCTCGCAGGTAGTATGAATAAAGAAGTCTGGGTGTTACTTCCATATATCTGTGATTGGCGGTGGTTTGAACGAACAGATGAAAGTCCATGGTATCCATCAATGCGCTTATTTAGGCAACAATCACATAATAATTGGCAAGAATTGTTTGAGCGAGTAGAGCAGTCGTTAAGACTGCGAGTAAACTCTTAATTATTACAATGACTATGTATGAAATCACCGACTTCTGCAGGCGTTTGATTAATGATCCACTGTTGCTCAACTGTTGATGTCGCTAGTTTAAATTGATTATTCATAAATAATACAAATCCAGCTAATTTATCATCATTATTATCCAGAATGTCTACTATGTTATCACTCATGTTGGATGGTTTTTCAGACAGGTCATTGAGTTCTATTTCAAGCCAGGCCTCAATCATTGTTTTCCGTATAGGTGAGCTTAGGTATGACTTGAATTCAGTTGTGATACCCGATGTAAGTAGGTCAACAGCCTGTTTAATTTGCGAACGGATGTCATTATAGGCAATGATTTGTAATGACAACGCTTGTACATTACTACAGTTATGGGAACGTATGGCGTCCTCAAGTGACCATAGTCTTTTGTTGACATATTCTAACAATCGCCGTTTTTTTACCAGTACAGGGTGGTTCGTTGCTAACGTAGTGTAAAGTGACTCAAGTTCTTTATGTCTTAATGTTATCTCATCGCAAGAAGAACTATCAGAATGCGATATTTTTAAACACGAAATGACAAGACGATCAAGCAACTCACCTGAACTGATTTCAATTAAATGCATAAGCGGACGGTTCCGGGTAGGTATACACCTATCTGTTAAATTGGCTATAAAATAGCTAGCATGCTACAGCGGTAAGCAATTATAGATAGAGGTAATATCATAACAAAGATATACCTCTCTACATTGCTTTAATAACTCCAACGAACGCCTACTTCTAAACTGTGTTCGTCAATATCATTCTGTCCAAACAAGCCAGTGTACTGTACAAAACCACTGCGGCCATGGCTGAATTGTGCGGAAGCTGCTAACGACAAGTTGACATAGGTTCTATCGGGTCTGTCAGAGGGCAACATTAAATTAGTGGTAATGCCATTGTTGACAGCCCCTGTGAAACGAGCATTGACTATTCGGCTCTCATTTTCAAATTCATGTACCAGCTCGAGTCGCATTTGAGGAATTAGAATGCCCCATGAATGGTCAACTATTTTACTGGCGTTGAATCCAACTACACCTTCGAAAGATGATAATTCCTGGTCATCAATCTGCGTATTGTAGACGCCAGCGCCATTTTCCGTGAAAGAATCTATATCAACTTTTGTGTAATTAATACGAACATAGTTACCAAAACTGGTGTCTTTAATATGATTTTCATAACCCGCACCTAGTCCTACAGTCAAGGTGCTTCCATCAGTGTCAGCAGTGGCTGTTTGAGTAATAGCATTAGGGTCAATGAATGTCCTGCGTGAATCAAATTGATTCTGCGTTAAATTAATAATGCCATCAATAAAATATCTATCTTTTTTGAACATAGTACCAAAAACAGAAAGACTGTAGCCCTGCATATCCATGCCACCGATAGAGCTGGTATAATCGGCTTGTGTGTCACCGTA
>CAWECS010000017.1:0-12311 GCA_963807455.1 uncultured Gammaproteobacteria bacterium
GAACTGGGTTGTTGGCCCGATACTGATGTTCGCCCTGGCGGTGCTGTTGCTGCCGGACAAGCCCGACTACATGGTCGGATTGATCATGATCGGCCTGGCCCGCTGCATCGCCATGGTCATCGTCTGGAACGACCTCGCCGACGGCGACGCCGAGTACTGCGCCGGCCTCGTAGCCCTTAACTCGGTGTTCCAGGTGCTGCTCTATTGGTTTATGCCTACCTGTTCATCACCATCTTGCCCACCTGGTTCGGCCTCGAAGGCGTGGCGGTCAATATCACGATTCTCCAGATCGCCAAGAGCGTCGCGATCTACCTCGGCGTCCCCTTCCTTGGCGGCGTGATGACGCGCCTGGTGCTGATCCGAATCAAGGACAAGCACTGGTATCACTCGCGGTTCATCCCCAGAATCAGCCCCATCACCCTGGTCGCGCTGTTGTTCACCATCGTCGTGATGTTCTCGCTCAAGGGCGAAAAGATTGTCCGCGAATGATACTGCCGTCACCGTGAATATCACCGGCTACGGACTTGGTTAATGCATCTGGGGGTTCCATGGATGTCGCATGGGATCCAAACGTGCTCACCATGACTGACGTCTTAAGCGGCGTCTTTATCGCTACGCCCCCGTGGGACGATCCCGATGCCAGCGCCTTTTCGGATCGGGGTGTGCTATCCCCTGGGCTTTTGTCAGGATTGAGGGTTGGCTCCTTTACTTTCGTCACTGGGCCTGCTCCCGTTGCCACGCTTATCTTTACCGCGGCGAATAATACTGGCCCTGGTGTGCTCACTACCGATGTCACAGTGTCCGACGGTGCGGGGCCGGGTGGCGGTTGGAGTCCCCCAATCGATTCGTATGTACCGGGTACAGTGAATGTTCAAGCGGTCCCCATCCCGGCAGCGGTCTGGCTGTTCGGCAGCGGCCTGCTGGGTCTGGTGGGTGTCGCCCGCCGCCGGCAGCGGGGATAAAGAAAGCACTATGGTCTGAGGGCCTGTTCGCTTTAACATAGTTACAGATCGTTTTTGATCAACCTTCCAAGGGCTGGCATTCTCGCCAGCCCTTTTTTGTGGGCGTGATCGGGGGGGGGGGGGTGGGCGGCAATGCCTGACTCGCGCCCTGATCTATCCATCGGGTAGGAATTTGTGTACCGCGGGTAATACCTACTTTAATCGCGGAAGAATTAGCCAGATAGACATAATGATCCTGAAAACAATGCGTTTCACCCCATTCCGGTTGCCGGCAAGTGCCCTGCTGATAATGACAGGTTTCCGGTTTCATAATGCACATATCACAGGATGCCAACGACTTAAAACATGGGAAGCAATAGCCCTGATTATAGCTTTTTCTGGTTTTTCGCCCGCATTCAATACAATGAATCTCCCCCTGAAAAGTAAGTGAAAGCGCCTTACCAATAAACTGATTCACGGGGATGAGTTCATCGTCCAGAGGTAATAGATAACTCACAGGTGAATCGTGTGAGCTCAGCATTTTTTTAAGGTGTCCTGTCATTTTCATAAAATAATATTATCATATAAGCGAGGTTCAACGTTCAGAACTCCTGGCGTCAAGACATTTCCAATTGTGGCCCTACTGCAACCAGCCTTAGGTCCACGATCCAGAGCCATTTTAAGCCATACTAATATAATGGTTAATTGCATTTTTATGATGATTAATATAAACTAACACTGTATTTTATTGTTTAATTATCGAATGTTTATCATCACTATCTATCCACACCTATATACTCAATATCGCACTTTGGGTGCCGATATAATTATTAATCTAAGGATTACTTTATGGTGAAGTCGCGCTATATTATTTATCAATTATTTATTGCTATATTGATAGGTTCCTCATCATCGATCACAATGGCAGAAACGGTGTCTCTGGAAGTCAAACCCGGCATCATAGCAAAGGCTGATTATGAACCCGGCGAGGCTGATAAACCTGTTGTAGTGGTCTTACATGGCTTCTTACAAACCAATGACTATTTGACACTGACGAATATAAAAGATGCGGTAATAGATAATGACTACAGTCTGTTGGCACCTGTCATTTCTCTGGATGTTAGCAATAGAAATTCTTCGCTACCCTGTCAGGCCACTCACCGCCACACGATAGAAGGAAATCTCGATGAGATCAGCAACTGGATGCAGTGGTTGAAAGATAAAGGACATTCACAGGTGATTTTGATTGGCCACAGTCATGGCAGTGTCGAGGCCTTGGCTTATCTTGATAATGTCATGAATAATAAAAATTTACCGGCCATTACCAAGTTCATTGGCGTCAGTCTGATCGATTCGGAATATGTTCCGGATATTAAACGGCGTGAGCAAGATCGCGCAGTCGCACAACAGCGCATACAACAGGGTGATACGGATATTTACACCTACCGGCTTGCTTATTGTCATCTTTACCGGGCACCAGCCAAGGCTTTCCTGTCTTATGCAAATTGGACCAGTGAACGTATTCTTACAGCGATCAAGGTCCTTAGCAAACGCATTAAAATTATCTCAATACTGGGCAGTAAAGATAAACGTGTTCCAGACAACTGGCCAGACAAACAAGTAAAAGCCGGGGCCGACATTAAAATAGTCAAGGGTGCCAATCATTTTTTCGGCGGCAATCAACAAATTGCGCTAATAGATTTGCTGGATGAAATTCTGGCAAAATGAAATTTCCATATTTAACACGCCATATTATTAACCTGCCCAGTCGTGTCTGGCTGTATGCGTTATTATTTTTTTTATTATTAAGCCAATCTACAGACAGCCTGGCAGCTAACTGTGTATATATTTCATCCTATCATCTAGGTTATGAATGGAATGATGGTATCGAACGCGGCCTGGAATCCGTTATCAAGGACAAATGTAAGATCAGCAAATTTTATATGGATACCAAACGAAATCAGGATGAATCCTATGGTAGAAAGCAAGGGCTTGCTGCTAAAGAATTTATACTGGCGACCAAACCTGATGTTGTCATCGCTGCAGACGACAATGCCTCACGATTTCTGGTTAAGCCACATTTCAGAAACTCAAGCATCCCGTTTGTCTTTTGTGGCATAAACTGGACCGTCGATGAATATGGATACCCTTACACCAATGCCACAGGTATGATAGAGGTCGCACCCATCGCCCAAACTCTCAAAGCGATTCAGAACATACAAAAATCAGCATTACACGGCACTTATTTGTCATCAGAAGTGTTTACCGAGTATAAGGATTTTGAACGCTACCGTGCTTTATTTGCTGAACAAGGAATTGAACTGTCTGGAGTATTTGTCAGTTCCATGAAAGATTGGGTTAAATCATACACTAAAGCACAAAAATCCGACTTTATTATCTTAGGCAATAATGCCGGTATTAACGACTGGCAACATAGTACTGCCATTCGACATGTTAAGAGCCAATCAAAGATATTAACAGTGACCAATTATGACTGGATGATGCCCTATTCCATGTTTGCCATCACCAAGCAACCTGAAGAACAGGGCGAATGGGCAGGCCAGGTTGCGCTTGCTATCCTTAACAAGCAGGCCATTAGTAATATTCCGATCGTCGTGAACCGCAGAACAAACATGTATATTAACCCTGCGCTGATAAAAAATGCAGGCGTCCAACTTCCAGCTGACCTTGTACATAGGGCAATAAAAGTAGATCAATAATATGCCACTATCGCGATCACGATTTTTATCTCGTCTTTCCTTGCTTGCATTGATTCTTGGGCTGGTTATTACTGGAGCACTGATCAGTAACGCGTTCGATAGACTACTGAACAGGGAAAAAGACAAATTCCTTACGCTGACATCACAAGTGCATAACATCATTTCGCAACGCCTGAACACAAGCGAAGAAGCCTTGTATAATCTGGCAACATTTTTCAATTCATCAAACAATGTGGACTCTGAACAATTTCGCCTGTTTTCGAATGAAATACTCACTCGCCATGAATATATGCATTCATCTCAGTACCTGCCATTGGTAACCTATGAGAAACGAGACGAATTTGAAAGCAGCATGCACAACGATGGCTATGTTACATTTTCAATTTCGGAATATCGCAATGGGAAATATATTACTGCGCCACCACGTGAATCTTATTATCCTGTCCTCTATCAGGAACCATTTACACCTTATACTGCATCGATGATGGGTTTTGATGTATTAAGCAACGACAACATGTCGGTTGCCGCAATCAAAGCAATAGAATCTGGTAATGCCATTTCAATCTACGATGTGCAGCCAATTAGCAATAAGGGCCATTACATTATAATCAAGGCAATGTATACGGGAAAAGAAACTCCACCCACTGCAGAAAATAGACGTAAAGATGTCAATGGACTGTTAATGTTAAGAATTGATTCAGCAGCTTTAATCAAGGATATACCGGCAAGTGACCATCTCGAACTCACTTTATATAAAGATGGCAATAACTCCGATAAAAGTCAGACTCTGATCGCTCAATATACAGGTAAAAATCTGTTCGATGGAGATGACTGGACCCTCAGCTGGAACACAATGTCTGAATCAATCCCGCTTCCGGGCGGCAATATCACCATGCAGATACGCAATCCCGTACACTGGCAAGACACGGATAACGAAACTATGATCCTTAGTGGAATCTTTGGCATATTACTCACTTTTATGCTAATTGCCACCGCCAATATCATTACTTTCAGAACCCGTAAACTTCAGGGCATGAATAAGGAAATATCACGACTGGTAGATCAGCGTACTAAAGAACTCTCATATGAAAAAGATATGCTCGAGCATGAAATGCAAGTGCGACAACAAGTTGAACATCGACTCCTGAACCAACAGGAATCAATGGTGAAACTATCAACCAGCCAGGTCAGTCGCCATGGTAATCTTAAAGAGGCCTTGCAAAAAATCACTAAAATTGCAACCCAAACTCTCGATATAGATCGCGCCAGTATCTGGCTATTAAATGACGACCATACTGAACTTAAATGTATTGATTTATACCTGAATTCGACAGACCAGCACTCTTCCGGAATACGCCTGAAGCAGGCAGACTACCCACGTTATTTTAGTGCATTAGAGACCTGCACGCCTCATTATTGCAGATGACGCCAGATATGATACACGCACCAATGAATTCACCAGCAATTATCTGGAACCTTTGGATATATACTCAATGCTGGATGCACCATTGAAAAAACAGGGCCAAATCACAGGTGTACTTTGCCTTGAGCAAACTGGCAACAGAAGAAAATGGAAACTGGATGAAATTAATTTTGCCAATTCTATAGGTGACATGATCTCATTGGAGATGGAAAGACATGGACGTAAACAGGCGGAATCGAAAACAATCAAATTGTCTAGCGCATTGGAGCATGCCGCTGATTCCGTTTTTATAACTGACACCAATGGAATTATAGAATATACCAATCCAGCATTTGAAAAAATAACCGGCTTCACTAATGCAGACGCTATTGGCAAAACTCCCGTATCGTCAGCTCAGGTAAACATGACACTGCATTCTATCAGAATTTGTGGACAACCATTCTTGCGGGACATGAATACCGGGATATATTCATTAATAGAAAAAAAGACGGTACGATTTATTATGAAGAAAAAACAATCTCACCATTACGTGATGATAACGGCAAGATTTACAACTTCGTTTCTGTTGGTAAAGATATTACTGAGCGCATGCAAACACAGGAACGCTTGCATTTCCTTGCCCATCATGACCTGCTGACTGAATTACCCAACCGCGCCATGCTCATCGAAAGACTAAATCATGCTATTAATCGTACTCAATCCACCAATGAACCACTGGCTGTTATATTCCTTGATCTTGACCGTTTCAAAATTATCAATGATACGCTTGGCCATAATGCTGGCGATCAATTGTTACAGAAAGTTGCCGATAGGCTCAGGCCCTGTGTCCGCAAGAGAGATACTGTTGCCCGCATAGGCGGTGATGAATTTGTCATCTTACTGGAAAACATCAAAGATATCGCCAGCATTACCTCAGTTGCCAGTAATCTTCTTGACACTCTCGCGCAACCATTCCTGTTGGAAGGTCGTGAGTTGTTTGTCACCAGTAGTATTGGCATAGGGGTCTACCCGCAGGACGGAGAGGATTCTAATACACTCCTGAAAAATGCTGATACCGCTATGTACCGCGCCAAGGAGCATGGCAGAAATAACTACCAGTTCTACTCAGCTGATATGAGCACACGCTCACTTGAAAAACTCACCCTTGAAACCGACCTGCGTCATGCATTAGACAGAGATCAGTTCAAACTCTTTTACCAACCCCTGGTCGATCTAAAAAACGGTATGATCGTGGGCCTTGAATCATTATTACGGTGGCAACATCCTGAACTTGGGCTTATATCCCCTGATGATTTTATTCCAATACTTGAAGAAACAGGGCTGATAATAACTGTGGGTGAATGGGTACTTCGTACTGCCTGTGGGCAGAACAGGCAATGGCAAAATAGTGGCCTACCGACATTACCCGTTTCCGTCAATTTATCAGCCAGGCAGTTCAGTGAAACGAATCTGGCAGAACAGATATCGACTATACTCAAGGAAACACAATTAGCACCAACTTGCCTGCATCTTGAAATTACAGAAAGTGTCATCATGAATAATGCCGCCAGTACTTACAATATACTGGACGAATTAAACAGACTTGGCGTGCATCTTGCCGTCGATGATTTTGGTACGGGCTATTCATCCCTTAGTTACCTTAAACGCTTCCCTATTGATGTTCTGAAAATCGACCGCTCTTTTGTACGCGACATTACCACAGACCCGGATGATGCATCGATTGTTTCTACCGTCATTACGCTGGCACATAGTTTGAAATTAAAAGTCGTAGCAGAGGGAGTGGAAACAGAAGAGCAAGCCTTATTCCTCAGAAACGGTTCCTGTGATATAGCACAGGGCTACCTGTACAGCAAACCCATACCTGCCCAGGAAATGATGACTCTTTTGACAAAGCAATCACTGACCAAAAATCAAATTGATGAGCTCAGTTCATAGATAACACTAAATTAACAAAATAATGACAATTTCACTTCTGTCAGCTAAATACCAGACAATAAAAGCTTTTTTGTTCTTTTTCTCCAGCTTCAGCTATTTTCACATCATCTAGCTCTTTACCTGCAACACCATTTAAGTCAATATTCATGCATGCAAATTGATAATCAAGAAATAGTTCAGAAACAGAAAGGCATCCGCTGGACACACATCCTGTTGATGATGCTTATCATGATGGTCATTACCATAGGTGTCACTGTCTGGATCGTAAAAAGTTATATTTTCCCTTCCGAATTCACACCGGTTTCACTCAACGTGAAGGAAAAGCGCGTACTTGATGAAAAACTGCAAAGACTGGATTCTTTTCAGTCTAAAAAAACCAGCAGGCTAAATAAAACGACAGATGAGCAATCACTGCAACCGGAAGCCTATAGTGAAAAAGGTGCTACAAGAGAAATCAACCTGAGCGAAAAAGAAGTCAACGCCCTGCTAGCCAATAATACCGATCTTGCCAGAAAACTCGCTATCGATCTTTCTGATAACCTGATCAGCGCAAAGTTACTTGTGCCTGTGGATGAAGACTTCCCGATCATGGGCGGACAAATACTCAAAGTACGTGCTGGTGTTGAAATGGCCTATCGTGACAGCAAGCCTGTTGTGGTATTAAAAGGGATTAGCATTATGGGTGTTCCATTACCGAATGCATGGATTGGCGGAATCAAGAACATTGATCTGGTGCAAGAATTTGGTGATCAGCAGGGTTTCTGGAAATCTTTCGCCGATGGCGTTGAAAATATTACAGTAGAAGATGGACAGTTAAAAATCAAGCTCAAGGAATAGTCTGGGCTTGACTGATGCTAGTCCTAGCAGTCTTAGCGCCTACCCTATATTCATTATAGGCGCATGGAATAACGCAACTGTGCATTAATTTTTTTCTTTGGTAATTCACCCATCGGCCTGCTATATATTTCCGCCTGCAGGTAATCCAGCTCATTATCCAGTGCTTCTTCTGCGATATCTATATACCAGGCTTTCTGACCACCATCTTCACCGGAAGACCAACGATAACCACGCTTTTTGAGAACATCTTTCATTTCAAATGGTGCACTAACGGCCCAGATCCTGTATTCAGTACGTCTTGCTGATATCAATAATTGTTTAAGCGCGGGTTCTTGCGATAAGGGCAACTTCTGACTGAGTAGATGTATACCTGCCTGACAGTCTATCGTCGCTCGATGACCTTCATAAAAAAAACCGTATTTATACGCAAGATACTCCAGCTTGCTACTTTCTATTCCTTCTGCGCGCCAGTCGATATCTGCCATCGAGCATCCCCACCACAGTTCCTGGAATCCCTGATAAAGATTTTCCAAAAAGGGTCGATCAAAGCCGGCATTATGTGCAATCACCAGAACACACGGATGATAATAATTCACTTACCTTATCAATACTGATCGATTTACCTGCCACCATATCATCACTGATACCGGTAATTTTAGTAATTTCTTCCGGTATGGGAATACCAGGGTCCTGAAATGCATTGTACGCAGGTAATACACGATAGATATTGCCATCACTATCAAACTCAAAAGGCACCATCGCCAGCTCTATGATCTTGTCAACATCGGCATCCAGTCCTGTCGTTTCGACATCCACATAGATGGCTTGCTTAACCTGCGCTCCATTCAACTCATTATAGTGATCAACCGGCGAAAAGCGTTTGATCACCTTGTAGTCTCCGCTTGCTTCCAGCTGCTTTACCAAATCATCGAACATTTTTATATCCTGCTTATATCTTCAACACGTTATCTGTTATATATTTTTTGGCCGATCAATAGCAGGTGCCGATGTCAATATAGTCAACGCTGACTGGACATGTTCAGTCAATTCACGACCCAGATCCGTTAAATAACCTCCGTCTTTCTGGGTCACCAGTCCTTTTTCATGCAAACGTATCACTGCATTAATTTTGGCAGGATCTGCTGTTTTATGAACTTTTATGCCTTCTTGAGTTGTTGTCAGATTAAAAAGTAACAATACATTTAATTCATCGAGCAATTCATCAGTATATGTCATGGCTTTTCCTATATAATTTTGATTAAAGCTTATCACTTTCACACACGAGAACAAACTGTCTGTAATAAACACTCAATCTGGCACTACAGACAGAGGATCTGGCATGCATGGGTCTACACCTAAAGCATCTGCCATTTGCTCAATACTACGATCCACAAGAAACTCGACCCACAACGGAAAATGGTCAGACACTCTGTAGGACATTTGCTTAAGAGGCAAATCCTGGTATATAGCACCGGCAAAATCGATGACGCCTGCCTCATGGCTGGTCAATAAATCCAGATCTCCCATAAACCAGGCAATTTGATCATAAAATTTAGGTTTGGTATTGTACGTCGTTTTAAGATTCAATAATTTCTCTGGCACTATCAGACCGGTAGAGCTAAAAGCCTTAAATAGTGGATGATCACTTCTCTCATCGATATTAAAGTCGCCCAGTACGATCAGATTTTGAATTTCCATATTACTCTTGGCGCGCGAGCGTAATTCTTTGGCGATGTACTTCGCCAAAGATTCGATTTCAGGCAAACGACTGGCGGCTACATTGCCATAGCGTATATGCGCTGTCAGTAAGGCAAAATGTTCATTTGCAGAACGAAATCCGACAATATAGGGTGTTCTGTCAAACTGCTCCACAGGGTCACCCATCTCGGTAGGTGGCAACACTATTTCACCTGCAAGGCCAGATGGCAAAACTCTGCGCTTGTCATAAATATAGGCCAAGCGCTCAGCATTACCCTTATCGCCGACTGTGACATCACTGAATATGACCTCCCAATCAGGGCCCATGAAGTGCTTCAACAAATAACGTATTGCAGTTGTGTCTCGCTTGACTTCCTGTATTGCGATGACATCAAAGTGCTTTAGGACCTCGGCAATACAAGCAAGCGCGCAAAGATTCCTTTTTGGGCTGCCCTCATTTTCATGCCATTCAGGATATAGGCCACCTAGACTACGTATATTCCACGTGCCAATAATTAGATTGTGATCAAGTTTTTTAGACGGGATGTTTGACCTGGCTATTCGACGTCGAAGACGTGCAATATCTTTGACAAGATTCAAAGGATAACTGGAATAGTCCAACAATATAACCTCACCAAAACAATTGTAGTATAACACTAGCCATAAAACATGCAGACATGCATTGCCTTATTGAGTCATTATAAAGTTTATATAACGATTTTATAACATGGCTTATACTTCTTTCCACCTAATTTCATGCGGCCTTGCTCAACAAAGGATGTTAGCAAAGTATCCATGCGTTGCATTAATTCAACATCACCATGGATCTCAAAATGTCCATATTTCTCAATCGCGCGTAGTCCTTCATCTTTAACATTACCTGCAACCACTCCAGAAAATACTCGGCGTAGATTAGCTGCCAGTAAATGTTTTTCCTGATCAGCATTGAGCTCGAGATTACTCATATTTTCATGAGTTGGCTCAAATGGCTTCTGAAATTCTTCATCTATTTTCAATAACCAGTTAAAATAATAAGCATCGCCATGTTGCTTGCGATATTCCCGCACTCTTTCTATCCCTTGTTGCAACTCGATAGCCACCCGTACAGGATCGTTTATAATGATTTGATAGCGCTGTCGCGCCCGTTCACCTAATGTTGCTGTAATAAATTTATCGATATCTTCGAAATATTCATGTGAATTTTCAGGCCCTGTGAATATTAACGGAAAAGGCATCTCTACATTATCTGGATGCAGCAATACCCCTAGCACATATAGAATCTCTTCAGCTGTTCCCACTCCGCCTGGAAAAACCAGCACAGCATGACCAGTGCGAAGAAAAGCTTCCAGCCTTTTTTCTATATCTGGCAGAATCACCAGATCATTGACGATAGGATTGGGGGATTCTGCTGCAATAATTCCTGGCTCGGAAATACCCAGATACTGTCCATCACCATTACGTTGCTTGGCATGTCCAATGGTCGCCCCTTTCATGGGACCTTTCATAGCACCGGGACCACATCCTGTACATATATCCATGCCACGTAAACCCAGTTGATAACCGACTTCCTTGGTATAGTCATATTCCTTTCGTTTAATCGAATGGCCGCCCCAACAAACCACGAGCCTGGGATCATGATTAACTTTGAGGATATTGGCATTCCTTATAATATGGAAAATTGCATTACTGATCCCATCAGACGTCTGTAGATCAAATGCTGGATTAGCATAAATTTCATCACTAACAAAAATGACATCTCGCAATACGGCAAACAGATGCTCATTAATACCCATAATCATCTTGCCATCGACAAAGGCATGAGCCGGTGCATTTTTTACTTCGAGTTTGATTCCCCTCTCCTGTTGGATAACACGGATAGCATCACTTGTGTATTCAATCCGCCGACAAGTTGCAAGTTCCTCATCGGTTGGGTAGTGGGTATCAATGCATTGTATCACACCATGGAGTTGTAGAGGTATTTCAAATGTCTTGTCCTCATCATCAAGGAGTTCAATGACAAAAGGTGAGTCCAAATCAAACTGTTTCGGACAATCGTACACTTTACCATTGCAGTGTCGCAGTTGGTTCGGATTCCATAAAGAGTGGTTCATCCGATCTCCAAAGTATAGATGCTGGTGACCGACGAGAATAATAGTTTCGCCAGTTTCCGGACTTGTGTAGGCCGTCTCGACTGTACCAATGGGTACATCTCCAATCGCCTCATGTTCTGGACTAAAAGGAGTAACGTCCACAGTCTCACCAGTTGTCTCCGTTAAACGGAAGTTCTTGCCTGCCACGCAAGTGTCAGCACGGGTGTCTAGTTCGATCCGACCTTGTCGTTCGTCCTCATCTTCAGATAGGCGACTGAGGTCCATCACCACGCGCCGACGTTCCGGCAGTCAGTTCTTCTTGGCGCGCTTGTGAGCTGCACGTCCAAACTGCTGTTGGTGCTCATCACCGGCTTCGCCACCGGTAGTATCTTCGAGTTCTCCACCATCCGTATCCAGTTGGGCTATTTCTGCCTTACGCTTCGCTTCAGCTTGAGTCTTCTTCTTCGCCGCACGAAGAGCTCGTACCTTCGCTTGTCCTTCGGATCCAAGCTTCTTCCACTCGTCTCTTGCATAGTTTCCAGTCTTGATTTCCGGCTTCTTGCCTCCGCGGCCGCCACCTCCGCCTCCGCCACCTGGTTTGCGAGTCCCCAGTTCCGAGATATTCCTCTCTAACTTGGACTGCTCGGCCTTGTTGGCAACAAGGGTG
>CAWECS010000018.1:0-28973 GCA_963807455.1 uncultured Gammaproteobacteria bacterium
GTGCTGCAGGTGTAGCAGGCTTGCTGACATTTTCCGGTTTTGATTGCACGGGCTCTTTGTTAGCAGCAGGTGCTACGGTTGCAGCAGGCTTGCTGGTATTATCCGGTTTTGATTGCACGGGCTCTTTGTTAGCAGTAGGTGCTGCAGGTGTAGCAGGCTTACTGACATTTTCCGCTTTGGATTGTACGGGTCCTTTGTTTTCAGCAGGTGCTTGTTTGGGCTTGTTAACATTGTCTGTATTGCCCGTCTGCTGCGACGCGGTTTTTTCTACATCACTAGTAGTATTGGTCGTCGTTGGTTTCTGTTGCGCAGGCGTGTTGGCCTTTGGCTCAGCCTTGTTTTCACTCTGCGTTGATGCGGCCGGTTGAGTCGGCTTTGATTCGGATCCAACCTGACTAGTCGTGTTAGCAGGTTTGTTTGCAGCATTACTATCATCGGCTTTGGCCGCATTGTCCTGATTGCGGGCCTGATCTGGTCTCCGGCCTCGGTTGCGTCCTCCACGGCGGCCTCTACGGTTACTTTTTCCTGGGGATTCATTGCGTGTTTGTTTTTGATCGCCAGTTTGATCGCCAGTTTGCTCCCCAGTTACTTTCTGCTCCTGGGGTTTTCTGGTGTCTGTTTTTTTGGTTTCGTCCTGACGGCGCTGTCCCTGTTTGGCTGCGGATGACTGTTGGCGAGTATCCTGCTTGCTGCCCGTTTTCCTTGGCCTGTTCTGTTGCCCTTTACCTTGTGGGCGACGGTTGCTTTGTTGTCTTCTTGCCTGTTGTTTAGGCTTGGGCTTCTCTTCTACTTTAGGTTCTTCTTTTTTAGCCGTGCCAAAAATACTACCCCAAAGGTTCTTGATAAAGCCACCATCACTGGTTTTGGCTGTCCTGGAGGTACTGGGTGCTGGGGCAGCAGGTGTCAGTGACTTAACGGCAGGTTCATCACTGACCGCTTTTTGTGGAATAGCCGGACTTATATCGGCTTGATCAGTTTGTATCTGTGTCACCATTTGATGACTGCTTTCATCGGTGACGACGTCATCAGGGCGCATCCGGTTGATTTCATAATTGGGTGTTTCCAATGCCGGATTAGGAATCAAAATCAGATGTACCTGATTACGCGCTTCAATTTCACTGACCATACTGCGTTTTTCATTGAGCAGGAAAGTAGCCACATCAACGGGTAATTGAGCCACAACCCGGGAGGTTTTATCCTTGATGGATTCTTCTTCCAGAATACGTAAAACCGACAGAGCCAGGGACTCGATGCCGCGAATGGTACCCTGGCCATTACAGCGTGGGCAGACAATCTGACTGGCTTCACCTAATGAGGCGCTCAGGCGTTGACGTGACATTTCCAATAGACCAAAGCGGGAGATACGACCTACCTGTACACGGGCACGATCCACTTTTAAAGAATCTCTTAAGCGATTTTCAACTTCACGCTGATTACGTGATTGATACATATCGATAAAGTCGATGACGACCAGACCACCAAGGTCACGTAATCGCAATTGGCGAGCAATCTCTTCTGCCGCTTCGAGGTTGGTGTTCAGGGCGGTTTCTTCAATGTCACCACCCTTGGTTGACTTGGCTGAGTTGATGTCTATCGAGACCAGTGCTTCAGTATGGTCAATGACTATCGAGCCACCCGAAGGCAGGCGAACTTCTCGATTAAAAGCGGTTTCAATCTGGCTTTCGATCTGATAACGAGTGAACAGTGGCACAGCATCATCATAATATTTCAGCTTCTTGATATTATGTGGCATAACCTGTTGCATAAATTCAGAGGCGTTGTTAAACAGTTCCTTATTATCAATCAGGATTTCACCAATATCATTGCGCAAGTAATCCCTGATCGCACGGATAATGACATTGCTTTCCTGGTATATCAGGAAAGGTGCTGCGCGTTCATTGGATGCTTTTTCGATGGCGTCCCAGAGTGTCACCAGGTAATCAAGATCCCATTGTAGTTCTTCAGGATTTCGGCCGACTCCAGCTGTTCTGACAATCAGTCCCATGCCTTCCTGGATATTCAGTGCGGCCATGGCCTCACGGATTTCATTGCGGTCTTCGCCTTCGATCCGGCGTGAAACTCCACCGGCTCTGGGATTGTTTGGCATCAGCACCAGATATCTTCCAGCCAGACTAACGAAAGTGGTCAGTGCAGCACCTTTGTTGCCGCGCTCTTCTTTCTCAACCTGGATGACGATTTCCTGGCCTTCTTCAAGCACATCCTTGATATTGACGCGACCACCACCTGGACTAACATCCTTTTTAAAGTAGCTACGTGCAATTTCTTTCAGCGGCAAAAATCCGTGGCGAGTTGAACCATAGTCAACAAAGCAAGCTTCAAGACTAGGCTCTATACGGGTAATACGGGCTTTGTAAATGTTTGATTTTTTTTGTTCTCTGGCTGTGGTTTCCAGATCAAGATCATATAATTTTTGGCCATCTACCATGGCAACGCGCAACTCCTCTTGCTGAGTCGCGTTAACTAGCATTCTCTTCATTAGTTATTCTCTCAAGCGCTTCTGCGAGATCATCTCTGTCATTTCAGCAGGCAGAGGAAAGCAAAGCGCTATAAATTCTTAAATTCTATGGCCTGATCAGTAGCACTTGTTACATAGTCGGCTACGATCAAGAATGTTTTTTTCAGGGTGTCCGGGATAAATCCTTGCTACCCATGAGTGTTTTCTGTGGGTTATTCGCATTTATGCAAGAATGCAAAAAACCAGAATCGTTTTTATTAAATGGGGTCTGCATAGATACATTCAAGGTATTGCTCTAATGTATTGTACTAAAAACGATTTTTCCCTATCTAATATAGCAGTGTTTATCTTTGGCATCAATTACCTTAGGACATGTGCATCCCAACTGGTATCATCTGGATTATGGATGAAGTGGCGCAAAAAGCATCAAAAGGTGTACAAGTAATTGAAATAAATGAAGATCAGGACGGCCAGCGCGTGGATAATTATCTTGTGCGTGCACTCGGTGGACTGCCAAAAACCCGTATCTACCGATTGATCAGAAAAGGTGAAATACGGGTTAACAAGGGTCGCATTAAGCCTAATCATCGCTTAAAAACAGGTGATTTGGTCCGAATTCCGCCGATCAGGCTGGAAGAAAGCACTAATGCGAAATTACCACAGAGTTTAATGCAAGAGATCGAAGGCAGCATATTATATGAGGATGCAAACTGCATGGTCATTAATAAGCCCGCAGGTCTGGCGGTGCATGGTGGCAGTGGCCTCCGTTTCGGCTTGCTTGATGTAGTCAAGGCCATCAGGCCGGATGAGCCATACATGGAACTGGTTCATCGACTCGACCGGGAAACCAGTGGTTGTCTGATTCTGGCAAAAAATCGCAAAACACTCATATTTTTACATGAGCAATTCAAACAGGGTAAGGTCATCAAGAAATACCTGGCTGGCGTGACAGGTGTCTGGCAGGGTGGAAAAATGACCATCACGGCCCCATTAAGAAAAAACGTCATCCAGGGTGGTGAGCGCATGGTGGAAGTTCATGAGGAAGGCAAGGTGGCCGTAAGCCATTTTACACCATTACAGCAATATAAAGGTCTTTGTCTGATGGAGGTATTACTGGAAACCGGGCGAACGCATCAAATCAGGGTGCATGCTGCCTACCAGGGCCACCCGGTGGCAGGCGATAAAAAATACGGAAACAGGGAGCAAAACCAGGCACTTAAAGTATTGGGTTTAAAGCATCTGTTTTTACACTCACACTGGCTGGAGTTTATGTTGCCGGGCCAGCCTGAGGCACTGCAAATTACCACGCCATTACCGAATGAATTGCAAAAAGTACTGACGAATCTGGAAAACTAAGCAAAGATATGAATGAGATAAAACTGCTGATTTTTGACTGGGATGGAACATTAATGGATTCCGTTATGCATATTGTTGATTGCATGCGTAATGCCATACAGGAATTGGGGCTGGAGCCACGCTCGGAATCCGAGATGAAAAATATTATTGGTCTGGGCATGCGCGAAGCTATTTATGCACTCTACCCGGATCAGCAAACGCCGGCATTTGCCGAACGTTTTACCGAGGCCTACAGGGAATACTTTTTCACCACCAATGCACCACAAAGTTTGTTTGACGGCGTGGTTAAAACCTTGCAAGATCTCAAACAAAATGATTACTGGCTGGCGGTAGCGACGGGAAAAAGCCGTCGAGGTCTGGATAAGGTACTGGCAGAAACCGGCACCCGTGAGTTGTTTCTGGAAAGCCGTTGTGCCGATGAAACCCGTTCCAAACCCCACCCGCAAATGCTGGAGGAAATACTGCAAACCCTAAATGTGCAGCCGCAGCATGCGCTGATGATTGGTGATACGGAATACGACATGGAAATGGCCAGAAACGCCGGTGTTCATCCTGTCGGTGTCAGTTATGGTGTTCACGAGCCCGACCGTTTAAATAAATTCAAGCCTGCACATATCCTGGATAACATCAGGCATCTACCCGCATGGCTGGATAGCCAACAAAGCGATAAACCCATTGACGATAAACAAGGGATCATTTAATGACTGAAGAACAACAAGATGGCTGGGAAAGAGAACTGGTGAATAAGCTGGCTTTTTCTGCACTCAAAGAACAACGCAAGGCTCGACGTTGGGGCATTTTTTTCAAACTGTTTTTCTTGCTCTATTTTACTATTATTTTAATTATGTTGTTGTCGGACGAAAGCACTGGTAAGAGCGGTTTACCTCTAGGCGATCACACAGCACTGGTAGAGTTATCCGGTATCATATCAGCCGATAGTGAAGCCAGTGCTGATATTATTGTGAGTGGTATGCGTGATGCACTCGAGAATAAACACAGCAAGGCGCTGATCATCAGAGCTAACAGCCCAGGTGGTAGCCCGGTGCAGGCGGATTATATGTACAAAGAAATATTGCGTTTACGCAAAGAATATCCGAAAAAACCGGTATATGCAGTCATTACCGATGTTTGCGCTTCGGCCTGTTATTACATCATTTCTGCAGCCGATAAGATTTATGCCAATGAGGCCAGCCTGGTCGGCTCCATTGGTGTGATAAGCGATAGCTTTGGTTTTGTTGGCGCCATGGATAAACTGGGTGTCGAAAGACGCCTGTATACCGCTGGCGAACATAAAGGCACGCTTGATCCATTCTCTCCGGAAAAGCCTGAAGATGTTGCGCATATGAATGTTTTATTAAAAGAAGTCCATCAGCAATTCATTAACGCTGTAAAAGCAGGGCGCGGAGAGAAACTTAAAATAACCGAGGACATGTTCAGTGGTTTGTTCTGGACAGGCGAACGGGCTAAAGGCATGGGCCTGGTCGATGAGTTTGCCAGTTCCAGTACGGTGGCTCGTGATGTTATTGGTGAAGAGGAGTTGATAGACTATACGCCCAGCGAGAACCTGCTTGATCGGCTGATGGATCGTCTGGGTGCCTCGATGGCCACGAGTATATTTCCACAGAATAAACTTGAGTTGCGATAAGTTAAAATATTTGGAGTTAGCGATAGTTGTTCGCTAACTCCGCATATAGTTATTTGGATGTAGTGTAAAAATATAGTCTTGCCAATGCCTGTTGTATTTCAACAATAACGGCTGATAGCCATCATTGAGCCAGGATAAGAATAGATATGAGCTAAGACTATTTCAGATAACATTTACCTGTTCATTTTTCAGCATTCTAATCAGTCGAATCAATGGCAAGCCAATCAGTGTATTGGGATCATCCCCGACCAAACGTTCAAATAGCGCAATACCCAGTCCTTCTGATTTAAAGCTGCCGGCACAGTGATAGGGCTTCTCTGCTTTCAGGTAGTTTTCTATTTCACTATCACTGAGTTCCCTGAATACCACATCAAATGGTACGACTTCGCTTTGCAGCTTACCGCTCTCGCTGTTGAGCAAGCACAGGCCGGTATAAAAATGCACGGTCTGCCCCGAGGTTTGCTGTAATTGTTTGACGGCATTGTCATGATTACCGGGTTTGCCCAATACCGTTCCATTGACGACAGCCAGTTGATCAGAACCAATAATAAGATGATGTGGGTATTCGTATAGCGACGGCCTGTGCCTTTTGTTCGGCAAGTCGTAACACCCATTGTTCAGGGCTTTCATTGTCGTGTGCAGATTCATCGATATCTGGCGAGGTCGTTATAAACGGTAGTCCAAGTTTTTGCAAAATATCACGACGAAAAGGTGAGCTGGATGCGAGTACCAGGGGTAATGGTTTACTGTCAGGCATCTTTATTCCAGCTCGATCAGGCATTCATCCGGATTAACACTGTCACCCTTGCTGACATGAATAGCGATCACTTTGCCTGCAATGGGTGCCTGAATTTCGGTTTCCATTTTCATGGCTTCGGTGACCAGCACCGCATCACCCGCTTTTACTGTGTCACCTTCAGCCACCAGTACTTCAACGATAGTACCCGGCATGGAAGTAGTGACATCCCCGGGTTTGGTGGCGCGTGGTCTTTTGCTGCTCTTGGCTTGACCGGCGCCGCCAGACTCTGATCCTTGTGGCAATATTTCATCCAGGGTCTCCACCAGTATTTCTTCCGGCATGCCATCAACGCTGACATAAAATGGTCGAGTCTCCAGGTTCTTATGCCCTGTGCCGGTGACTTTTATATGATAGCTTTCACCATGCATGGTGACATTGAATTCTACCGGTGCCGGGTTACCAGCAGCATTGTTTTTCTGCGGCGGCTCAAGCGCCTCAGGCACCAGGGTGTTGTTTTTTCGCTGTTGCAGGAAGTCTTCACCCAGATCAGGGAACATGGCATAGATCAGTACATCTTCAACAGTTTCGGCCAGCTCACCGATTTCCGTGGTTAACTTGTACATTTCATCTTCAAGCAGGTCGGCCGGGCGACAGTCAATCACATCTTCATTACCGATGGCTTGTTGCCTGATCTGCTGGTTTATTTTTCCTGGCGCTTTGCCATAACGTCCTTGCAAGTAAAGTTTAACTTCATTGGTAATGGTTTTATAACGATCACCGGTGACCACATTCAGTACCGCCTGGGTACCGACAATTTGCGAAGTGGGTGTGACCAGAGGAGGGTAGCCAAGGTCGGCGCGCACTTTAGGAATTTCTTTCAATACATCATTCATATGATGCAAGGCACCCTGCTCACGAAGCTGGGAATAAAGATTGGATATCATGCCCCCCGGGACCTGATTGACCTGCACGCGGGTATCCAGTCCGGCAAATTCACTTTCAAACTGGTGATATTTTTTGCGCACTTCATGAAAATACATGCCGATTTCCTGTAACAATTCAAGGTTCAGGCCGGTATCGGATTCAGTGCCTTTATAGGCGGCGACCATGGTTTCGGTCGGTGGATGACTGGCGCCATTCGAGAACGCAGAAATAGCGGTATCGATATGCGTGCAACCATTTTCAATGGCTTTCATTTGACACATATCTGCCATGCCGGACGTGGCATGTGAGTGTAAATGCAGCGGTACTTCAATGGTTTCTTTAAGCCCTTGCACCAATTCGACTGTTGCGGTGGGAGTCAGTAACCCGGCCATGTCCTTGATGGCGATGCTATCGCAGCCCATGTCCTGTAATTGTCTGGCCATGGTCGTAAAGGTATCAATGTTGTGAACCGGGCTGGTGGTATAACAAATGGCGCCTTGTGCATGTTTGCCGTGTTTGCGGGTTTCTTCAACCGCCACTTTGAAGTTGCGAATATCATTCATGGCATCAAAAATACGGAATACATCGACACCATTATTAGCCGCCTGTTTGATGAAGGCCCTGACTACATCATCGGAATAATGCCGATAACCCAGCAGGTTCTGACCGCGTAATAACATCTGGATGCGGGTGTTCGGTAATGCCTTGCGTAACAGGCGCAGTCTTTCCCATGGGTCTTCTTTCAGAAAGCGAACACAGGCATCAAATGTGGCTCCGCCCCAGGCTTCGAGTGACCAGAAGCCGACGGCATCGAGCTTGTCGCAGATCGGCAGCATATCTTCAGTGCGCATGCGCGTGGCAATCAGGCATTGATGCGCATCACGTAAGATAGTGTCGGTTATTTCAAGCTTTGGCATTATGCTTGTTTTCCTATGATTTAAATTAACATTGAATTACAGACCCATATGGGCAACCACCGCGGCAGCAATCACCGCAGCCATACGACTCGGCGGCCGGCGGATGGAATAGTTGACCAGCTCCGGATGTTCTTCAACAAAGCTGGTATTGAAAGTGGCGGCGCGAAATTGTGGGTTTTTCAGAATTTCCAGATGATAGGGTATGGTGGTTTTTACGCCATACACAAGAATATCATTCAGCGCTCGATTGCCGCGAGCCAGAAGCTCATCCCATTCTTGTGCCCAGACAATCAGTTTCGCGCACATGGAGTCATAATAGGGCGGAATATCATAGCCTGTATAGATAGCGCCATCGGTGCGCACACCAGGACCGCCGGCGGCAAGATAACGGGTAATACGACCAAAGCTGGGTAAAAAATCGTTCTGCGGGTCTTCGGCATTAATGCGAAATTCCATGGCATAGCCATGATGCTTGATATCAACCTGTTGATAACTCAGAGGCAGGCCTGATGCAATCCTGATTTGTTCCTTTACAATATCAATGCCAGTGATTTGTTCGGTAATAGTGTGCTCCACTTGCAAGCGCGTGTTCATTTCCATGAAATAGAATTGTTCATCTTCGTCCATCAGAAATTCGACAGTTCCCGCGTTGGTATAGCCCGTCGATTCTGCCGCCCGCACAGCCAGCTTGCCAATGGTGTCCCGCTGTTCCGGGCTGAGTTGAGGGGAGGGAGCAATTTCAATTAATTTCTGGTGACGGCGTTGTATAGAACAGTCGCGCTCGAATAAATGGATCACATTACCGTGTTCATCTGCAAGGATCTGCACCTCGATGTGCTTGGGATTATCAACACATTTTTCCATGAAAATATCAGCACTGCCAAACGCCTTGGTGGCCTCGGACAAAACCCGTTGATAGTTTTTTGTCAGTTCTTCGGGATTGTTGCAGCGACGAATACCGCGACCACCACCACCTGATGTAGCCTTAAGCATGACCGGGTAGCCAATACTGTTTTGCCAGAGCAATGGCTTCTTCAATGTCAGCCAGGTTTTCATCACTACCGGGTATCACCGGCACTCCGGCATCGATCATCGAGCGCCGGGCTTCTATTTTATGCCCCATATGCCGGATAACGTCCGCCGTGGGGCCGATAAACTTGATATTCCTGCTCTTGCAAATGGCCGCAAGTGACGGATTTTCAGATAAAAATCCATAGCCTGGGTGCAGGGCGTCACAGCCGGATGCCACCGCCAGATTGACTATACGATGGGCATTCAGATAGCCGGCAATGGAATCAGGCCCCAGGTTATAGGCTTCATCGGCCTTTTTGACATGTAATGAATGCCGGTCAGGTTCCGTGTAAATCGCCACGGAAGTGATGCCTAATTCCGCACAGGCACGCACAATTCTCACCGCTATTTCGCCACGATTGGCTATTAAAATCTTCTTTATCAAGATGAACCCCGCTCAAAATGAATACACAGGAGAATACAAATATCCTGTTACATTAAAATTTCTACGCAAAAGAGCCTGATAAGTCAAGAAATAGCTCGGGATATTATTGAAAAAACTAGGATTTTGTTGATTTTGCTTTGACACAATTGCTATCTGAGGCTAATATACACGCCTTATGTCAGAGGGTATCCCCGAGCATGTGGATTTAATACGGGCCGCTAAGCAGAATAGCCATTATCGTGGTGTCTTCAGTGTAGCCAAAATGCCACGTCTGTGTGAGTACCTGGCGAGTAAAAATGGCCAGGCCGAGGTGGATATCACGCTCGACATGGATGGACGCAAAGGTGCTTACTTGCGAGGCCATGCCACTGCAAAAGTTGAGGCATTGTGCCAGCGTTGCATGCAGCCCATGCCATATGACATTGAGGCCACTTTTGAACTTTTACTGGTTGAAAACGAGTATCAGCTAGAGGGTGTCTCAGAGGATATCGATACACTGTTGATAACAGAAGTACCGTCTTCCTTGATTAGCATTATTGAAGATGAGTTGATACTGGGTTTTTCACTGGTACCTATGCATGCGCAAGATCAGTGTGAAGCCACTGCCTTGATGAAGGACAAGCAACAGTTAAACGAACAGCAAACAGGTACAGAAAAAATTAATCCTTTTACTGTACTTAAAGATTTTAAAATTGACGGGTAAATATTTTTACCAGGAGTGACTGAAATGGCAGTACAAAAAAGCCGACGAACACCATCCACACGTGGTATGCGACGTTCACATGATACATTGAAGGCATCGACATTATCAGTGAACGCAGAAACGGGTGAAACCCATTTGCGACATCACGTAAGCCCCGATGGTTTTTATCGTGGCCGCCAGATTGTTGCCGGCAAGAAATAAGGCATAGTCGGACCTGTAAATGGTCTGATTAATCAAAATAAAGACTGCAGATGTTTTCCGTATTTAAGGATGCACTGCGGTCTTTGTCGTTTGTTATAGACGGTAATATGATTCAATGAAACCCCGATACAGCGTTGCACTGGATGCCATGAGTGGTGATTTTGGACCAGAAGTGGTCTTGCCGTCAGCTATTCAGGTAATAAAAAAGCGTGACGATGTGCGTTTGTTGCTGGTTGGCAAAGAAGATGAGTTGCGCCAGCAATTAAAGGCTCTGGGCGTCGCTGAAAGCGATCATTTGCAAATTCATCATGCAACTGAAGTGGTGGAAATGGATGAATCACCTTCCAAGGCATTGCGAGGGAAAAAAGATTCATCCATGCGTGTCGCTATCAACCTCGTCAAGGAAGGACTTGCCGATGCCTGTGTGAGTGCCGGGAATACCGGCGCATTAATGGCCACGGGTCGTTTTGTACTGAAAACCATTGCCGGCATTGATCGTCCAGCGATCATCTCCGCGTTACCTTCGATTGATGGTCATACACATGTTCTCGACCTGGGTGCCAATATTGATTCCAGTTCCGAGCACCTGTTTCAGTTTGCCGTCATGGGTTCGATTTTAGCCAGTGCGATAGACAGCATTGAATCGCCGCGCGTTGGCTTGTTGAATATTGGCGAAGAAGAAATGAAAGGCAATGATACTGTCAAGGTGGCGGCGCAATTATTGGTTGACAGCGAATTAAATTATATTGGCTTTGTCGAAGGTGATGATATTTACAAAGGCGGTGTAGACGTGGTTGTCTGTGACGGTTTTGTCGGTAACGTCGCACTCAAAACCAGTGAAGGTTTGGCGAAGCTAATTAGCCATTATATGAAGAAAGAATTTAATCGTAACATCATTACTCGTCTGGTAGGCCTGATGGCCATGCCAGTATTAAAGTCGTTTAGAGATAAAATTGATCCGCGCCAGTACAATGGGGCCAGTCTGGCTGGTTTGCGTGGCATTGTCATAAAAAGCCATGGCGGTGCCGATGTGTTGGCATTTGAAAACGCGATAAATATTGCATTGATTGAAATAGACAAGGGCGTGCCGGAAATGATCAGTTCGCACCTTGAATCCTTAATGACTGAGAGGCAGCCAGATTGAATTACGCACGCATACTGGGAACAGGTAGCTACTTACCGGAAAAAGTTGTCTCCAATGCTGATCTTGAAAAAATGGTGGATACCAACGACCAATGGATTCAGGAAAGAACTGGCATTAAAAAAAGACATGTTGCTGCTGACAATGAAACCACTTGTGATCTGGCAGAAAAAGCGGCTCGCCTGGCGATAGAAGCGGCAGATCTGACTACAAAAGATATAGACATGATCATCGTTGCTACGACAACGCCTGACCGTGTCTTTCCCAGTACCGCCTGCCTGTTACAGCAACGGCTGGATATTCATGGTGGCGCCGCCTTTGATGTGCAGGCAGTTTGTACGGGCTTCGTTTATGCACTCGGTGTTGCGGAAAAATTTATCGCCACAGGTTCTGCGAAACACGTGTTGGTTGTTGGTGCTGAAACCTTGTCCAGAATTGTTGACTGGACCGACAGATCCACTTGCATATTATTTGGCGATGGCGCGGGTGCCGTCGTGTTAGGGGCCAGCGAGGAGCCGGGTATTTTATCGACTCATTTACATGCAGATGGTGCCTATGAAAATCTGTTAACAGTTCCCGCAGGTGTATCAGAAGGTTATGCGCATCCGGCCTTTATCGAAATGAAAGGCAACGAAGTATTCAAGATGGCGGTTAATACATTGGGTCGCATTGTGGATGAAACGCTGGCGGCGAATCACATGAAAAAAAGTGATGTTGACTGGCTGATCCCTCATCAGGCTAATATCAGAATTATAAATGCCACGGCAAAGAAATTGAAAATGTCGATGGATCATGTAGTGGTGACCGTCGATGAACACGGCAATACCTCTGCAGCTTCAGTCCCCATGGCGCTGGATGTAGCTGTGCGAGATGGCCGTATTAAACGCGGAGAAGTACTTTTACTGGAGGCCTTTGGTGGTGGTTTTACCTGGGGTTCCGTACTTGTTAAATACTAACTTGAGAGTTTTATCCTTATGTCCTTAGCCATTGTTTTCCCGGGTCAGGGTTCCCAGTCTGTTGGAATGTTGAAAGCATTTTATGATGACTATGCGATCGCCAAAGAGGCTTTTGCGCAAGCCGAAAATGTACTCGGTTATGATTTATGGAAAATTATTTCCGAAGGTGAGGCGAACGAACTCAACCGCACCGAAGTCACCCAGCCGGCCATGCTCACTGTTGGTTATATCAGTTGGAAGATCTGGCAGGAAAATAACGGCAAAACACCTGAGTTTATGGCAGGCCATAGCCTGGGTGAATATACCGCACTGGTTTGTGCCGGCGCATTGTCCTTTGAAGATGCCGTCGGTCTGGTGGCAGATCGGGGTAAGTTAATGCAAGCCGCTGTTGCGGAAGGCGAGGGTGCGATGGCCGCTATTCTCGGCCTCGAAGATGATCGTGTGATTGCAGCCTGCCAAGATGCAGCACAAGGTGAAGTGGTTGAAGCGGTAAACTTTAATTCACCGGGCCAGGTGGTGATTGCGGGACAGAAAACAGCCGTGCAAAGAGCCATCGATGTACTGAAGGAAACCGGTGCTAAAAGAGCGTTGATGTTACCCGTCAGTGTGCCATCGCATTGTCAGTTAATGTTGGAAGCGGCTGGTCATCTTGGTGAAAAGCTGGATGCCATACAGTTCTCGGAACCAGGCATTCCGGTATTGCATAATGTCGATGTCAGCACTCATATGGATGCAGATGAGATACGCCAGGTATTGAAAAAACAATTATATAATCCAGTCCGATGGGTTGAGACGATCCAGACAATGACGAACCAGGGTGTTGATACTATCGTCGAATGCGGGCCGGGAAAAGTATTGGTTGGTTTGTGCAAGCGCATAGACAAGAACATCAATGGCCTGCCGGTTTTTGATCCTGATTCGCTGGCTACCGCGCTGGATGCTATTTAGACCTCGGTGAGTTTGTGGAGGAGAATATGGAATTAAAAGATGAAATCGTATTAGTGACCGGTGCCAGCCGTGGTATTGGTCAAGCGATAGCAAATACCCTGGGCGCTCGAGGTGCCACTGTTATCGGTACCGCTACCAGTCAGTCTGGCGCCGATGCCATCTCTGCGACTTTGCAGCAACAGGGCATTAACGGAACCGGGATGGTGCTGGATGTTACCCAACCGGAGAGTATCAAAACAGTTCTGGACGCCATTACTGATCAGTTTGGTGCCGTGAGTATCTTGGTCAACAATGCCGGCATCACACGTGATAATCTGTTGATGAGAATGAAAGATGAAGATTGGGATGCCATTATAGATACCAATCTGACCTCGGTATTCCGTCTGAGCAAGGCCTGTTTGCGTGCGATGATGAAAGCCAGAAAGGGACGAATCATCAGTATTTCCTCCGTTGTCGGTGCTACCGGCAATCCGGGCCAGGCTAATTATGCGGCCGCCAAGGCTGGCATGATCGGTTTTGCCAAGGCATTGGCTAGAGAAGTGGGTTCCAGAGGTATCACCGTGAATACGGTTGCTCCCGGATTTATCGACTCGGATATGACGCGAGATTTACCCGAAGCACAGAAAGCGGCTTTGCTGAATCAGATCCCGCTCGCGCGTCTGGGCTCGGTTGAAGAGATAGCTGCGACCGTGGCTTTCCTGGCATCACCCATGGCGGCTTACATCACCGGAGAGACCATTCATGTGAATGGCGGCATGTATATGGCATAGTCGATAAAATTTAATTTATCCGGATATATAAAAAATACATTAACTATGCTATATAAGACATTGATTATTAATAGTAATTACACGTTTTATATTGTTTTATTAACTATAGTAAAATGTGGTAATTAGCTGGTATATTGGTGCTGATTTCACTAAAATACCGCCGCAGATAAAGATTAAATAATTGCGGATATAACACAATAGAGGAAGATAACATGAGTACTGTTGAAGAACGCGTTAAGAAGATTATCGTTGAGCAATTGGGTGTTAACGAAGATCAAGTAGTTAATGCAGCATCTTTTGTCGATGATCTTGGCGCAGATTCACTCGATACAGTTGAGCTCGTCATGGCACTGGAAGAAGAATTTGAATGCGAGATTCCTGATGAGGAATCAGTAAACATTACCACAGTGCAGCAAGCTATCGATTACGTTACCAGTCACGGCTAAGGCCGTGTCTGCAGGTCAGGGGCTAGCATAAGCTGGTGACCTTCTTTTTTATTTCTCCAAGAGGAATCCATTTTGTCTAAGAGACGAGTCGTCGTTACTGGCCTGGGGATCATCTCACCTGTAGGTCTTTCCGTTTCTGATGCCTGGGACAACATCCTGGCTGGTAAGTCCGGAATATCTCCCATCACTGCATTTGATGTGAGTGCGTTCTCAGCACGTTTTGGTGGATGCGTCATCGGTTTTGATGCTAAAGATTACATTTCCCCCAAAGATATCAAAAAAATGGATCCCTTTATTCATTATGGTATGGCGGCTGCCAGCCAGGCAATAAAGGATTCCGGTTTTGAAGTCACCGATGACAATGCGCATCGAATTGGCGTGGCCATTGGTTCAGGTATCGGTGGAATATCCTCTATAGAGAAAAACTACGACAATTTCCTCAAAGGCGGACCGCGTAAAATATCACCGTTTTTTGTGCCTCAAAGTATCATTAATATGATCTCCGGCAACCTGTCTGTTCAATATGGATTTAAAGGTCCTAACTATGCCATTGTGACTGCCTGTACCACGGGCACACATAATATAGGTGATGCCGGTCGAATGATTAGCCATGGCGATGCCGACATTATGGTCGTGGGTGGCGCTGAAATGGCCACTACGCCGACTGGCCTGGGAGGCTTTGCCGCTGCGCGAGCTTTATCAACGCGCAATGACGATCCGCAAGCGGCCAGTCGGCCCTGGGACAAGGACCGTGATGGTTTTGTGCTGGGTGATGGTGCCGGTGTACTGGTGCTGGAAGAATATGAGCATGCCAAACAACGTGGCGCCAATATCTACGCCGAGCTGGCCGGCTTTGGCATGAGTGGTGATGCCTTTCATATGACTAATCCATCGCCAAGTGGAGAAGGGGCCTCACGCTGTATGATCAATGCGCTCAATGATGCAGAGTTGAATATCACTGATGTCGATTACATCAATGCCCACGGTACATCGACACCCGCAGGCGACAAGGCCGAATGTGATGCTATTAAAGGCGCTTTCGGCGAGCATGCCTACAAACTGGCCACCAGCTCAACTAAATCCATGACGGGTCATTTGCTGGGAGCAGCCGGTGGTATAGAAGCTGTATTCAGTGTATTGGCCTTGCGCGACCAGGTCGCTCCACCCACTATTAATATCGATAATCAGGATCCGGAATGCGATCTTGATTTTGTAGCGAATACGGCACGCCCCATGAAGATGGATGTTTGTTTATCAAATTCCTTTGGATTTGGTGGAACCAACGGAACTATTATCTTCAAGAATATTTAATCAAAGCCGGTTGTCTCCAGACATCGTCCCCGGCTTTTATTAAACGGCTAATGTATGCATGACACACAGCCAATTCAGATAGACTTATTCCGTTTACATGAGTTAAACCCAGCGCGTTATCCCTATCTTTTGCAAAGTGTTGCCCATGGCACCGAGCAATCAAGATACGATATTCTATTTGCCTTTCCACAACAAAGCTTGAGCCTTCAAGCCAATGCCCAGTTGCAGGGGCCACAGGGTTTGCCTGATGATGGCTTTCTTTCTGCATTTAATCATTGGTTTCATCAAGAACAATGTAGCAATGAAGCTGACCGTATACTGCCTTTCCACGGTGGCTGGTTTGTATACTTGGCCTATGAACTGGCCAGCGAAATAGAGACCAGTCTGGAATTACCACAGGCCAGTGACGAGCAAACCATCGCCTATGCCACTCGTTGTCCTGCTGCTGTTATTCGTGATCATCAGCAGCAGCTCCTCTATCTGTTTGCAGAAGATGAATGTGCTGATTTGTTGCAGGAATTAAAAAGTGATATTGCCGAACTCTGTCAGGACAAGACTGAATCTGCAGTGGTCAATGTACATTTGAATCAGATCACTGAGGAAACGCCGCAGCAATATTGTCGTGCGGTGGAAAGAATTAAAGATTACATCATTGAAGGTGATGTATTTCAGGTTAACCTGTCGAGATTGTGGAAAGCAACACTTGATGCTGAAGTCACTGCGATTGATATCTATAAAAAATTACGTATTAATAATCCCGCGCCATTTGCCTGTTTTGCACAATTGCCTGACATCACGATCATCAGTTCATCGCCGGAGCGATTGGTCAGCATTAAAGATAAGATCGTGGAAACACGGCCGATCGCTGGCACAAGACCTCGATCAGACAATCAAGAGGAAGACAGGCGTTTATCTGCTGAGTTGTTGGCCCATCCAAAAGAGCAGGCGGAACACATTATGCTGATTGACCTTGAAAGGAATGATCTTGGCAGAGTCTGTCAGCCAGGTTCGATACAGGTTGATGAATTGATGAGCCTGGAATCATTTACACATGTGCATCATATTGTTTCCAATGTACATGGAAAGTTACGTGATGGTGTTACTCCTGTTGATGTTATCAAGGCTGTATTTCCTGGTGGTACTATTACCGGATGTCCCAAAGTGCGTTGCATGGAGATCATTGCCGAACTGGAGCAACAGCCGCGTGGTGCTTATACCGGCTCAATGGGCTATATCAATCTTGATGGATCAATGGATTTAAATATTTTGATCAGAACTCTGCTAAAATCCAATAATGAAATCAGTTTTCGCGCAGGGGCAGGCATTGTTTATGACTCTGATCCACAGCGCGAATTGGATGAAACGCGAGCCAAGGCTCTGGGTCTGATCCGTGCCTTATCGGTAGAAAATACATGATACTCGTCGATGGTGAATATCAAGACTCAATTCCTGCCGATGATCGCGGTCTGGCCTATGGGGATGGTTTATTTGAAACCATTCAAATAGATAATGGCCGTCCGGTATTATGGAAAAGGCATTTGCGCCGCTTGCAGGAAGGTTGTGGCATATTGGGTATGCGCTTTATAGAAGCTGATACCCTGTTGAGTGAATGTCTGCAATTGTGTCAGCACCAGGATCGCGGCATTATAAAAATTATACTGACGCGTGGTAGTGGCGGCAGGGGCTACAGGCCTGATAGTGATGCGCAGACGCGCCGGATTGTTTCATTTCACGACTGGCCGCAATATCCTGAAGAGAATGTAGCGCAAGGAATTCGCTTGTATCTTTGCAATACACCGGTTTCCAGCAATGCGCATTTAGCCGGACTGAAAACTTTATGTCGACTTGAGCAGGTATTGGCGCAAATGGAATGGGATGAAGAGCAATTTTCAGAAGGCCTGATGCTGGATGATAAAAAACAGGTTATCGAGGGAACACGCTCTAATGTATTCATCGTCAAAGATCAGGTCCTGATAACTCCAGCGCTGGAAAACAGCGGAATAAAGGGCATTATGCGCGATGTTATTATCGGTTTGGCACAGAGTGCAGGCTTTCAGGTGCAACAACGTCATATCGAGCATGAGGAATTCATGCATGCAGATGAAATATTTATCTGTAACAGTATAATCAAGATCTGGCCAGTCAAGGAGTATCAGGGAAAAATGTATTCAATGGGTAATATAACAACTAACATCATGCAAAGCCTCAACCAGCATCTCGGTGACTATGAATAAGTTATTTCAATCATTGCTGAATAATAAATGGTACCTGCTGTTTTCCCTGATAGTTTTTGCTGTTGTGATCAAGGGCTTTTATAGCTATACCGAATACCAGGCATTTTTGCAAAAGCCACTGGCTATTGAGGAAGCGGGGATTGATTTTACCGTCAAGCCGGGTGCCACTATAAGACATATCGCCAGTAACCTGAGTGATAAAGGTGTATTGCAGGAACCTACTTTTCTGGTGGTGCGGGCGCGTATGCGTAAGCTGGCACAATCAATAAAGGTAGGTGAATATTTCATACCCGTTGGTACATTGCCAGATCAATTACTGGATCAGCTGGTCAAGGGTAAAGTGAAGCAGTATTCATTGACGCTGATAGAGGGCTGGACCTTTAAAGAGGTCATGGCCGCGGTTAACCGGCATGCCGAAATCCGTCATACCTTGATTGATAAAACCCCGGAAGAAATAATGCAGGCCATAGGCAAAGAAGGCGAGCATCCTGAAGGGCGCTTTTTTCCAGAGACCTACCGTTTTCCAAAGAAAACATCGGATGTTAAATTTCTCAAACGTGCTTATCAACATATGCAGCGGTTTCTGGATAAAGCCTGGAATGAAAGGGCCAAAGACTTGCCATTAAAAACACCTTACGAAGGCTTGATCCTGGCCTCGATTATCGAGAAAGAAACCGCACAACAAAATGAATACCCACTGATAGCAGGCGTCTTTACCCGGCGCTTGATTAAGGGTATGCGCATGCAAACTGATCCCACGGTCATCTATGGTTTAGGCAATGCATTCAATGGTAATCTGCAGCGTAAACATCTTCGTCAGGATAATCCTTATAATACCTATACCAGAGCAGGCCTGCCGCCTACACCTATCGCCATGCCCGGAGCCGATGCGATTCGGGCTGCGTTTAATCCTGCTGCAGGTAAAACACTGTATTTTGTTTCCCGGGGTGACGGTTCACACTATTTCTCAAAGACTTTACAAGAACATAACGAGGCTGTGATACGCTACCAACTCAAAGGTGATCGGAGCAAGGTATTTTCATCCAAACCGGTTGCAGAAAAGAAATAAGTAACGCCAGATTGATCAGTCAGTGGTCCCCTGAAATACAAAAATAAAACAAGGTGTGATGTCATATGCGTGGTTTATTTATAACTCTGGAAGGTTCAGAGGGAGCAGGGAAATCAACCAATCTTGGTTATATCCATGATTATTTGATCGAGGCTGGCCACGATGTTGTGCAAACACGTGAGCCTGGCGGCACGCCCCTGTCTGAGCATGTTCGAGAGATCCTGCTTGGCCATGAATATGATGGCATGTCTGCCGACACTGAGTTGCTGTTGGTGTTTGCCGCTCGCTCAGAGCATTTGGCCAGCAAAATTATTCCAGCCCTGGAAGCGGGTAAAACCGTATTATGTGATCGTTTTACTGATGCGACTTATGCCTATCAGGGCTATGGCCGTGGCATATCGCTACAAAAAATCGCCAATCTCGAAGATTGGGTGCAAGGATCGCTGAGGCCAGACCTGACCCTGTTTCTGGATTTGCCGGTAGAACTGGGCATGCAACGCGCTGGTGATCGTAGTGCTCCGGATCGCTTCGAAAAGCAACAGCTCGAATTTTTTGATAAAGTGCGTCATGGCTATCTGCAAAGAGCCAGTGAAGCGCCGCAACGCTATCGAGTTATTGATGCCAGCATTAGCCTCGAACAGGTGCAAATGCAGATTACAGAGGTATTGAAGCGTTATTTCGATGATAATAATTAACTTTAGAAAATTAACATAACTTATTATAATGTCTAATATATTTCCATGGCAAGAACAGCAATGGCAACAATTGCAGCAGCGCAGGCAGGCAAATCGCCTGCCTCATGCCTTATTGCTCAGTGGTCATGCCGGCCTGGGCAAACAGGTTTTTGCGAGCCAGCTTGCGGCTGCATTACTGTGTGATCAGCCTGATGAGCAGGGCCATGCCTGTGGTCAATGTAAATCCTGTCTGTTACTACAAGCGGGTAGTCATCCCGATATTCATAGCGTTATGCCTGAGGAGCCCGGCAAAGCCATCAAGGTAGACCAGATCAGAGCCTTGTCAGATGTGATGAGCAGAAAATCCCAGTTGAGTGGCTACCGTGTCTGCATCGTCAGCCCGGCCGAGGCCATGAACGTCAATGCCTCCAATGCCTTGCTGAAAACACTGGAAGAACCGGGAGCCGATGCCATGATTATGCTGGTCAGCTCCGAACCGGGTCGATTATCGGCGACCATCAGAAGTCGCTGTCAATTAATCAGCTTTTTAACACCGGAGCCAGCTGTGTCTGAAAAATGGCTTAAAGAACAGGGTGTTAATGACAATATAGCATTGCTTCTGGGCCTGGCGAATGCGGCACCATTGCAGGCCATGAGCTATGTTGAAGAGAATCGACTGCAAACTCGTAGCGAATTTATACAGGAATTCATGGGTTTAAAGACAGGTGTTCAGAATCCGGTACAAATGGCCGATAAATGGAACAAGAAGCATCCTCAGTACTGCGTGCAGTGGATGATGTTCTGGGTCATGGATCTGATTCGCCTGAAATCGACACAGTCGACAGAGCGATTGATGAACGTGGATTTGCAGGAACACTTGCAACCAATGGCAAAGCAGTTAGACTTGAAAAATCTGTTCAGCTATCTGGATAAATTACAAGTCAGTTTAAAGCAACTCACGACCCAGGTGAACGCACAGATGATGATGGAAGATCTTTTTATTACGTGGATAAAGACAAGGTAGAGCAATGAAAAAACCAGGTGCAATGGGAGGCAGGCAGGGAATACTGTCACTGACAATCAAGGATAAAGGTGCACTTTATTCTGCATACATGCCATTCGTGAAAAATGGCGGTTTGTTTATTCCTACCAATAAAACCTACCAACTCGGTGATGAAGTCTTCATGTTGCTGACATTGATGGATGAAACCGAAAAACTCCCCGTTGCCGGAACCATTGTCTGGATAACTCCCAAGGGCGCACAGGGTAATCGCGCCACCGGTATTGGTGTCAGATTCAGTGATCAGGATGGTGGTACCGCGCGTAATAAAATAGAAACCTATCTGGCCGGTGCTTTATCCGCTGACCGTCCTACGCATACGCTATAAAAAAAGTAATACCAGCTGGAAAATCCTTGTCCCTGCCAATCTTGCCTGTGTAATTCGCTCAGGCTTCAGATATAATAACGACCAATTCAACTATCTATCCGGTCTGCCATGTCTTCATACCTAGTCGATTCCCACTGCCACCTCGATCGCCTTGAGCTCTCCAAATACGAAAACGGTCTGCAAGGTGCGCTTGATCAGGCGAAAAAAAATAATGTCGGCCACCTGTTGTGCGTATCAATTGACCTGGAAGCTTACCCGGCAATGCTCGAACAAGTAAGACCTTACCCGCAAGTCTCGGTTTCAGTCGGTGTGCATCCCAATGAAACGGAAGGGCAGGAACCCAGCGTCGAGCAACTGGTGGCTCTGGCACAGGATGAAAAAGTGGTCGCCATCGGTGAAACCGGACTGGACTATTTTCGCTCCGAAGGTAACCTGGACTGGCAGCGTGACCGCTTCTGCGTACACATAGAGGCATCGAAGCAAACAAAAAAACCCCTCATTATTCATACGCGTGATGCCCGCAAAGACACGCTCGATCTCATGAAAAGTGAGCATGCCGAAGAGGCCGGTGGCGTCATGCATTGTTTTGCTGAAGACTGGGAAACTGCGAAGCGCGCACTGGACCTGGATTTTTATATTTCCTTTTCCGGTATCGTGACATTCAAGAATGCCGAATCACTGCGCGAAGTGGCCATGAAAGTACCGCTGGATCGCATGTTAATTGAAACAGATTCACCTTATCTGGCGCCCGTGCCCAATCGGGGCAAGCCGAATGAACCTGCCTACGTACTTTATGTGGCGGAGAAGATGGCAGAATTAAGAGGTTTGGCGCTGGACGAAGTTGCTGAAATAACCACCGATAATTTTAATCGGTTGTTTATGGCTTGAGCCCGAAGGTATGGGAATTGATGGTCCTTGCAAATACCAGAAACTATGTACTGTTTATTTTTGTTTGCTATAGCCGATTATCCTATAAAGGTACTTGTTTAAATAATACGCCGGTAATGTAAATTGGTCAGTACAACCACAAATATAGCTAGGTAACTCATGAAATTATTGTTGTTGGTTCTATCTTTAGCGTTAGTTAGTTTCAGTTCTATTAATGCTACTATCATTCGGCCTGATATTATTGTCCCTATGACAATACATGGCGCTGCAACCTATTATGTTAAGGCTGATATTCATGGGCTGGGTCAGGTTGATTTGATGGTTGATACCGGCTCCGGCTTTAGTACAATCAATGAACATTCACTTGCCATACTTAAGCAGAAGGGAATGGTGCGATATAAAAAGGATCTGGTAGGCATTCTTGCAAATGGTCGTAAAATGAAAGTGGCCGTTTACACAATAGCTTCAATGAATATTGGTGAGAGCTGTTTTTTAAAGGATGTTGATGCGGCCGTGTTTCCTGGGAAGACAAGACAAATATTGGGACTAAGCGCCTTGAGCAAAGCGGCGCCATTTATTTTTTCAGTGCAGCCACCTGAACTGGTATTGAGTCAGTGTGACAGTATTCCAGACGCATAATACTTGTGTGCATAATGATTGCCTACGATAGATAGATATCTCGCAGGCAATCATTAATGCCTAATGACAATTATTTCCACTCTGGTGTTTCTATTTCAAATGCGCTGAACTCCACCTCGTCTAGATGCCCATCGCTATTTTTGTCAGCTCGTGGATAAAAATAAAAGACGCGATGTTTGTCTCTTGTCTCATACTGGCTGACATAACCATTTTTATCTTCATCAAGGTTCTTGAATGTTGATTTAGATTGAATATCCCTGGTTTCGCCTGCAAGTACAGCAAATGAAAGCAGAAAAGTAGTGAGAATAAAGGTGTTGAATAATTTAATCATATTCGAACCTCCTGTGGTCCTCAGGGTAATCACAGTATTTACACTGTCATATCCTTATTTTAGATGGTATGACGGAAGCAAATCTGAAACATTGATGAATCATATAGGCAGCCGCTAACCTCGGCTTAAGTCTAGTTCAGGCAGCCAAGGTTTCAACCACATGAATTCTGGTTGAAATATAGGCTAATAAAGAAGATAAGCATTATTTATGTTTATGTTTGCTATGGCCTAATTCGTCAGGCTAGATTGGCACCCCAGAATCGCCCTTACTAACCGAGTTTAACTAAGCTGTCTCCTATCGTTATGGCTTGAGCTACCAGGAATGTTTTACATTGATCGAGTTAAACATCCTGTATTTAACCATAATGAGTCATTAATTATTTTGTGCCGGCAGGGGCACCAGAAGTGATTCGACTTCAGATGCAAGGATATAAGTATTGGCGACAATAATATTGATATTATTATTCCCGAAAGACCGCTGTTGGCCGGGTAAGGTACTTAACCTGACGAACCGCCTAATGAATGCTTTCGGGTGAAATAACTGAATAGTTACTGGCTCTATCAATGACTGCTAATGGCCGAACTGAGAAGTATTGATCAATTGGTTGAATGAGTACTATCGACCCAAAGCGGCCAATGAAAACACCAATCGCTTACTTCGACAGTACTTACCTAAAGGAACTGATTTATCTGTTCACTCACAGGCTGCATTAAAAAAAATCGCCAGATAGTTAAATAAAAGACCCAGAAAGACCTTGGATTATGAAACGCCTGTTGATAGATTTAATGCGTGTGTTGCAGCTACCAGTTGAATCGACAACCCTAAGCTGCCATTAGATCAGTCAGGACAAATCCTGCAAATAGCGGACATTGGAATCCCTGGGTGACATAATTTTGCTTGATTTAGGCAGTCTAAATCACCTCTGCCAAACATAGAGCAAATGTATAACGATCGTATTTCTTCTTGATGGCTTTTCCCATTTGACCCTCTTCAGTAGTTGAGTGTTAAACTGCCTACCAAAGTGGTGCTATTTCACTGCGCTTCGTTTGCACCGCACAGCTTGGTCGTTAGGTTTACAAAAGGAAATTGTGAGGCACTCTAGGTCATATCTATTTTCAGACTACGATTTACGTAGCGCCTTGGATAATCAGTTCCAATCCATGCAATCCGAAATCGAACCATAAATCATTGCAACTAGACAAATGATCAATCTTTGTGGTAAAACCAAAACACAAATGCAAGACAGGAAGAAAATAGGTGATTTAATGCGTCGTCTGCTGCGGGTAGTAGGCATCTTGATGTTTCTACCATTCGCTGTATGGCTACTAGTGGGATGGATACCTGGTATTCCCTCGATCATCGATGTGTTTGGTGTGACCGGGCTCAAGATACCAGCAGGTATCGCGATTGGAGGACTTCTAATCGCTGCCATCGGTTTCGAAGACTTTTGAAAGCAACTTTAACGTGAAATTGATTACTACCATGATTGACTACTTGTCAGAAAGGAGATAATGCTATGTTCAAACTATCAGATTTATTCATTTTACTTGCGGTAGCTCTTTCATTTGCTGTTTCAGGTTTCTCGTATTTCAATGGCTACGAAATGCAAGGTCTATTCACAGCTATCTGGGTGCCTTCAATTTTAGCATTCGGTATATATTTCAAGCTCGCTGCTTTGAGTGCTAAGGATTCAAGACGATGATTGAATCCAACCTTTTATATATTGCGATACTGGTCTTTGCGCTGATGCTGGTAGGCGTAGTGCTCACAGTTCTGGAGTTTCGGTATGGTGAACCCCACCGCCAAGAGGAGGAAGCGCGTAAAAAAGCACAAGAGTCGGATACTGATCAAAAGTAACTTTACGCTTTGATTGTGAAATATGATCATGTGACATTGATACTGCCAAAAGGTGGCACACGCACTTCATGACGCGTTAAAAATGATTCAACTAATTCATCTTCACTAGACGGAGCAAACCAACTGCTGCACTAGCAGTATGGCTGTAAATGCTGGATGTTCCTAAATGTCCGCTTTTGGCCGTACTGAGACAGATAAATAAATTACTTGAATGAGTACTTGCGACCCAAAACTGCCGTTCGTGGGATTGTATGAGGGCTTCTGAATATATCCAGTTGGTGCCATTCATGAAATTCTCTCAATAGCAGACATTGAGAATCAATAAATCATTCATTTCAGCTCCATATCCACCGAGATATTGTTATTT
Organism: uncultured Gammaproteobacteria bacterium; assembly: GCA_963807455.1. Classification (GTDB taxonomy): domain Bacteria; phylum Pseudomonadota; class Gammaproteobacteria; order JAADHQ01; family JAADHQ01; genus JAADHQ01. The sequence continues at coordinate 25,438 of CAWECS010000018.1, forward strand.
TTCAGGACAATGCCTGGTCCATAATATGTACAATTGCTATAAATGGAAAAATTAAATAACATGTTGTTAGTTATGAAAAATGAGATATACATTGGCAAATACTTATTCTTATTAGACTGACCGACGGGTCAGTCTAATAGATGTTATGTGCAATACAGTAGCGAAGGATGGCTTTTATGATGAATCAAATATTCGCAAGATTAATGTTATGCATGGTGGCGACATTCCTGGTCGCAGGTTGTGGTTCTTCTCCAAAAACCACAAAAAATAATAATCGCCTCATTATCCAAAAAACATATAGCGGCGAACGCCTCCCTGTGAGTGAAGTCTGTTTGCTCGCTGCCGAATATGATAATTCTTCTCAGATCGTAGTGATATCTATAGATGGAAGAAATATGCAATCATCTTCGCCATATTTGCGCGCTAGTCTTCCAAATTTATACGAACTTATGCCTGGCGAGCATTTTGTCATATTTATATATGTCAAGAATGATGGGTTGCGTAAGTTTACTTTTCCCAATAAGAAGATCAGCTTTACATGCGAAGCAAACAAAATTTATGAGTTAAATGCGAAATTTGACTATTATTCTGGTTCTGGGGGTAAGCGCGCGACATGGGATCCAAATATAAGAGAATTAGTTAACTTATATTGGCTCCAAAAAGAACAGCGAAAACAAGTATTGATTAGATCGCAATGTTGCAATCAAACCAAACAGACCATGCCTACTGAAGGCGACAAAACGAAAACCCAATAAAGGCGATCCCATAAATTCAATTAAAGCCAAGACAAGTGAAACAAAATGAACTAGAAAGCATGCCTGACCTAAATATGTGAATGTAACATCGTATAACAACACGTTCAAAAATGGACGCCGCAGTCGGCACGGCGCCTTTTAACTTAATCGTTCTTGAATGTCTGCTTTTAGCCTGGATATGAATAACTCTGAACGTCTGCTATTGGGTGGCTGAATATGTGCTTTAGAAATTGCCTAAGGTCTGCAATTGGCCGTACTAAGACGAATAAATCAATTGCTTGAATGAGTACCTGCGACCCAAAGAGGCCAGTCGTGGCTCGTTACTCAAAGGTCTGCTCAATACTGTTTATCGCCGTTCGCGTAAGGGGGGCTGGCGGTGTATTCTCTACCCTAAAAAGACCTTCGCCGATCAGCAGCGTACTTCCTGTTTTACTGTTTTTGGACCTAAAAGTTAAGGTTGGGGTAGGTGTTCAAAGTCTCGATTCCTGACCTTCATGGAAATTTCTCCAAAGCAGACATCCGGAAGGATTAAATACGAAATATTTAGACTATACACCGAAAAAATCGGTTTGATCTCCGATCGCTATGTATGATAGCAAGTGTTATTATTGGAAATTATAAATTAATATTAGGCCATTAAGCGTTCAAACCAAACTGAGGTATAAATGAAGAAAAGACATCGAATACAGTTTCCGAAGGCAGAATTAACCAGTGCCAATCAAGACGAAGTATATTTTTATCTCCAAGGATCGGGTGGTGATAGGAAAATAAAGTTTCACGACTACGATGAAATTTATCAGATAGAAGGTCTGTATGAGCAACTCTTTTATGATCGCCTGAAGTGCGTGTCTCCTGCTAAAGTGACCTCATTACTCGAATCTGCGGTAAAACAGTATCAAAATAATTTTAGTGAACTGCGAATACTGGATTTAGGTGCCGGCAATGGCATGATGGGCGAGGAATTGAAAAAACATGGTGTTTCGCGTTTGGTAGGCGTAGACATAATCCCTGAAGCGTATGATGCAACAATCCGGGACAGGCCGGGGGTATATGACGCATATTACGTTGAGGATTTCACCAAGCTGGATGATGAGAAAAGAGAAGAAATAAGTTCATGGCAATGTGATTGCATGGTAACAGTTGCAGCACTGGGTTTTGGCGACATCCCGGCAAAAGCATTCCTGGAGGCGTTTAATATAGTTAAGAGCGAGGCGTGGGTGGCGTTTAATATCAAGGACACCTTCTTTGATGTAAGTGATGAATCAGGATTCTCAAAAATGATTCGGGAATTAATATTCTCGAAATATCTTGAAATTTATAGTATTGAACGTTACAGGCATAGATTATCAATTGAGGGTGAGCCTTTATACTATTTTGCCATTACAGGTTGGAAAACGGCAGACGTTCCTGATAAGTTTTTAGAGTCAAAAGGCATCATGATCTAAAAACAGTTTCTATGGCAGAGTAATATGGCGTTCCTCGTTGAGCTGTAATTTACTGTTAAATAAATTTGCGTTGCCGACTGTTTTTTGCAGTTTTTAAAGTGCTGACAGTTAGATGCGAGTAGAAATTATTCACCCTATTACTAAAGCTGAATATCCACGATCGTTGCAATCCGGTGTGCACCAGGAAATTTTAATATCGGTTGCAGCGTTCGGGATGATTTGATAGACCTAAGAGGTAACAATGAACAGCGTGACTAGCAAACAGCCGGGCATGCTACCGGAAAGCCGCACTCTATTGCAGTCGATGTTACAAGACTTGTATCACTCATTCCGACATGATGCGGACGGCGTAATAGCTAATCACTTGCCTGAATTATCCCAGGCCGATCCAAATTGGTTTGGTTTATGTGCTGTGACCCTGGATGGTACGGTGCTGGAAGCGGGCGATAGTCGCATTGCGTTTACGGTTCAATCGATCGCCAAGCCGTTGATACTTGCGCTTGCGTTGGAAGACCATGACACCGATACTATCTTGCATAAGATCGGTGTTGAGCCCACCGGGGAACGGTTTGATTCGATTCTGTATTCAGAGGATCAAGAAAACCCTAAGCTGAATCCGTTTATGAATGCTGGTGCGATTGCCACACTTGAGCTGATTGACGGGCAAAACCTGGAAGAACGCTTTACACGAATTTGCGGTTTATTACAGCGTTTTTTATCAAAGCCCATAGTTATGGATGAAAATGCGTTGGAGTCGCGTCGTTTGTCCGACCATCACAATCGCGCCATTGCTTACCTGTTGCTTAGTCGGGGGCTTATTAAGGGACCAGTGGAAGACCTCCTCGAACTTTATCAGCGGATATGTTGTATTTCGCTGGACTGTCTGGATCTGGCTACTATTGCAGCTGTATTGGCTAACGCGGGAGTTCATCCGACAAGCAATAAACAAGTGTTGCCCGCCGAACACGTCAAAACCATTCTATCGGTTATGCAGACCTGTGGTATGTACGAGTTTTCAGGTCAATGGGCTTATCGCGTGGGTTTGCCGGCGAAAAGTAGTTTATGCGGCGCTATGCTTGTGGTCGTGCCTGGTCAATTCGGTTTTGCCGTGTATTCTCCACCCCTTGATGAAGTGCATCAAAAAAGTGTGCGAGGCTTGAAAGTGTGCGAGGCCTTATCAAGGAAACTTTGCCTGCATATGTTCCGGACTGATGCATGTAACACGCCTTTAACAAAAATTCAACACACTCAAAACTCAAAGCCTTACCACAATGACCATGACATAAACCAATTACTAACACGAATTCATGAACGCACTAAAGGAGGCATTGACGGT
>CAWECS010000019.1:0-128648 GCA_963807455.1 uncultured Gammaproteobacteria bacterium
GTGAGGACGGTAAAAGCTGAAGAAGCCGGAGCACACGGTTCTGTGTAGGCTGGAAGTCGATTGCGCGAGTGTACTCACCGTGCAGTAGAGGTAGATGTTGGCCAGTGGTGGAAATTTGGCGAAGGGTTGTGGCCGCTAGATCGAGGTCATCAACCCCTAAGAATGCGCTTCGAACTTGGCGGAGGAACCAAATATCATGCGAATATCAAAAAAAAGCCGCTATGCGGTGGACACAATGGTCAATCTAGCCCTAAACGACTCGGAAAAGCCAATGACTCTGGCCTTCTTGGGCGAACGACAAGGCATTTCCTTCTCGTATCTGGAACAAATCATGGCGAAATTGCGTGGGAGAGGTCTGGTGCGAGGCGTTAGGGGACCGGGCGGGGGGTACTATCTCGCCGACACTCCAGACGCCATTACCATTGGCCAAATTATCTGCGCCGTCGACGGACAGAACGATCTTAATGATGCAGACAAAATCGAGAAACATTTGAAGATCCAGATTTGTGAAAGCCATGTTATGTGGGACGATCTCAGCAGACAGATCTATGATTTTCTTTCTGAGATCAGCTTGGATGACCTTGTGAGGCAACGTCGAAGAGGCGAAGATGCACCGGAAGCGGCAAACACACGCAAGACGACTTTTAAAGTGACGAAGCAGGCTGCCTGATCTGCGATCTTCGAAAGTGCAGGGTTTCTCGGCAATAGAACCGTCTACAGCGACGGCTGGGGTTATGATCTGAGCTGGGTATCACTGTTGTATGAAGCCGCCAACATACCCATGAATTTTCACATTGAAACCCTGTATACCCTGCTTCATGATGATCAGTTACTGCTCTGGGAAAAAACGCGCATTGAAGTGATCAATGACCTGGCTATAAAGCGTCACCGCGCCAGCTCTGATGCGCGCATTATTCAGGAAACATTTATTCGCACGCATAACAAACTCAGTCATCAACCTGTCTTATAATCCCAAATCAACCACTGTCATTTCGCCCTTGGGCTCAAATTCATGCCATAACTCACGCATGCTTTTATTCAACTCAGGATGCATCAACTCCGGTGCCAGCTCAGCCAGCGGTTTTAATACAAAGGCATAGCGGGTAATTTCATCCCGTGGCACATCCAGCCCCTTTTGCTTTAACACCAGGTCATCATATAATAATAAATCAACATCCAGCGTGCGCGAACTGAAACGTTCACCCCCGCGTACGCGGTCATGGCTGGATTCAATATTACGGAACAATGGCGTCATGGCCGTGACCGGATAATCCGTATCGAAACCTACCACCAGGTTGTAAAAATTATCACCATCAAAGCCAACCGCCTTGTTTTCATAGACCGCTGAAATACTGAGTTCACCAAACTGCTGGCGCAATGATTCGATGCAGGAAAGAATATTTCTACGTCGATTTACATTACTGCCAATACTGATATAAACCCTGGACAAAAAATACCTCGTTACGGCATGTTGCCACGTTCGATGACAATACCCACTCCACGCGCACCGCGAATGGCACCCAGCTTGTTTAACGTTAATTTTAACCAGGGAACATCAAATTCATTAATAATGATTTCCGCCACGCGTTCAGCCAGCGTTTCAACCAGCTCAAAATTACTGTCTTCGACAAAACTGATAACACGCTTGGCAACAGCCTTGTAGTTCAAGGTGTCATCAATATGATCACTGCTGGCAGCCTTGCGAATATCCGTTGCCATCTCGATATCAAAGATCACCTTTTGTTTGATTTTTCGCTCCCAGTCATAGATACCGATAATGGTTTCTATCTCGAGCGCCTGAAGAAAAATTATATCCATCTTGCATCCGGTTTTGATTATTTAAGACAAAATAAACTCTGCGGCTCGCTATCAACAAGCAGCCTGTTCAAGTCAATATAACGATTTACTCCGGCAGATGCCAGCAATCAGCTGCTGGCGACCTATAAACACTTGACCTTGGCCGGGCTTACAGTTCCAATATCAAAATTATGCAGACATTATTCACACAACACTACCTGTGGCTACTATTCGGTTATCTGCTCGGCTCGGTCTCGGCTGCAATTATTATTTGTCGACTGGCGGGCCTGCCCGACCCGCGCACACAAGGCTCGGGTAATCCGGGTGCCACTAATGTACTCAGGGTTGGTGGCAAGAAAATGGCGGCGCTGACCCTCGCCGGCGATATGATCAAGGGTGTCATACCCGTGTTACTGGCAAAATTAAATGGTGCCAGCCTGGAACTGCAAATGTTCATTGGCCTGGCTACCTTTCTGGGTCATTTGTATCCGGTATTTTTTGGCTTCAAGGGAGGCAAGGGTGTGGCAACTGCCATCGGTGTGTTGCTGACAGCATCCTGGCCGGTCGGCTTGAGTACGGTGATCACATGGCTATTTGTTGCCAAGGTGATCCGCATATCCTCGCTTTCCGCACTCATCGCTTTTCTGTTAACACCTTTATATGCCTGGTGGTGGCAGCCCGGGCAACAGACCTTTGTGCTGACCACAGCGTTCATGTCGGCATTACTGATCTGGCGTCACCGGAGTAATATCCACAATCTGATCAAGGGCACTGAAACCTGACGCCTTACAGGGTGTCCAGCTCTTGCAGCTTCCAGCGCGGCCTGGCCTGAATTTGCGTCGATGCCCGTTCTCCTGCCAGCAGTCGCAAACAACCGGCATACGCAATCATCGCACCATTATCCGTACAAAACTCCAGCCGAGGATAATACACCTGGGCCTGCAAGTCTGACGCCAGCTTGTCCAGTCGCTGCCTGAGCCGGGTATTGGCACTGACACCCCCGGAAACGACTAATCGATGCAAGCCGGTTTCTTTCATGGCCCTGCGACACTTGATAGCCAGTGTCTCGACCACCGCCTCCTGGAAGGCATGCGCTATATCGGCTCGATCCTGTTGTGTCTTGTCTGATTGATGATAAGTGTTCAAGGCAAAGGTTTTCAGCCCGCTAAAACTGAAATCCAGACCCGGCCTGTCCGTCATCGGCCGTGGGAACGTATACTGCCCCGGCCTGCCCGACTCGGCCAGACTGGCTAACTCAGGACCACCTGGATAGGGCAAACCGAGCATTTTTGCCGTCTTGTCAAACGCCTCGCCAACAGCATCATCGACACTGTCGCCCAGCAGCTGATACTGGCCAAGGCCATCCACCTGGATCAACATGCTATGGCCACCCGACACTAATAAAGCAATAAAAGGAAATTTCGGCGGATCCGGCTCCAGCATCGGCGCGAGTAAGTGGCCTTCCATATGGTGTACGGAAACCGCCGGTTTTCCCAGCGTCCAGGCCAGTGATCGACCAATAGATGACCCCACCAACAGGGCGCCTACCAGCCCCGGCCCGGCTGTATAGGCGATACCATCGATATCACTGAGGCTCAGACTGGTTTGCTCTAAAACCTTATTTATCAATGGGATAGTTTTTCGTATGTGATCACGTGAAGCCAACTCAGGCACCACACCGCCGTAATCTGCATGCAGCTTGACCTGACTGTAAAGGGCATGCCCCAGCAAGCCATCCTCACTATCATAGATGGCAATCCCGGTCTCGTCGCATGATGATTCAATACCTAAAACGCGCATAATTTGCTCTATTTTTCACTTATTTTACTGAAAACCGCTTTGATTTTTTGCCGGCAGGGCTGTATGATTGCCAGCTCCCATCGGGATGGGTCTTTAATATTAACAGTATTACACTTAGTCAAGGTAAAAAAGTCTATGCCAAATGTACGAGTCCGTGACAACGAACCCTTTGATATCGCACTGCGTCGCTTCAAACGTGCCTGCGAAAAAGCCGGTGTTCTTTCTGAAGTACGTCGTCGTGAATTTTATGAGAAGCCTACTGCAGAGCGCAAGCGCAAACAGGCTGCCGCCGTCAAGCGTCATGCAAAAAAAGTGTTTCGCTCCAACGCTCGCAAGATACGCATGTATTAAGCCACCCCTGGTGTTGCAACTGCCAGCACAGTCCGGCAGTTTCCTAGACTAAAATACCATGCCACTTAAACAGCAAATCACCGATGATATGAAGAATGCCATGCGTGCTGGCGACAAGCCGCGCCTGGCCACTATCCGTCTCATTCTTGCTGCGATCAAACAAATTGAAGTCGATGAACGATTAGAAGCCCTGGCCGACGATCGCGTTCTGGCCGTGCTTGACAAAATGGTCAAACAACGCCGCGAATCAATTTCACAATTCGAAAAAGCAGAACGTCACGACCTGGCTGATCAGGAAAAATCCGAGCTCGTCGTCATCCAGGAATACCTGCCCGCAGCACTCGCTGACGATGAAATCGCCGACATGATCGCGGCGGCCATCAATGATACCGGCGCCAGCAGTATCAAGGACATGGGCAAGGTCATGGGCATTCTCAAACCTAAAATGCAGGGCCGTGCAGACATGGGTAAAGTCAGTGGCCTGATTAAGGCCCGGCTTTCCGCCTGATCCTGCTCTCGTCGCCGCGTGCGCATGGCAAGTAGCTGAATAATACAGTCCTGTCCCGGTATTTTCCGCGCAAACGCCGCCAGCTGGCGTAAAAAAACCAGAATACCAAACCCACTCCCTTGTACCTTTCATCTTGACCCTTTAATCTGATCTTATGGCCGGCCGAATCCCGCAATCTTTCATTGATGAACTCCTGAATCGTATCGATATCGTCGATGTGATCGATGCCCGCGTACCGCTGAAAAAGGCTGGTAGCAACTACAAGGCTTGCTGCCCGTTTCATACCGAAAAAAGCCCGTCGTTTACGGTCAGTCAACCGAAGCAGTTTTACCACTGCTTCGGCTGTGGCGCCCATGGCACTGCCATCAGCTTCCTGATGGAGTATGAACACCTGGATTTTGTCGATGCCATTGAGGATCTGGCGCAACAGGCAGGACTCGAAGTCGAGCGCGAGCAAGGCAGTGCGCCACGTCCTCAACGTGAAGATAATCTGTACGAAGTTATGCAGCAGGCCAATGCTTTTTACCGTCAGCAACTACGCTCGCACCCTCAGGCTGATAAAGCCATCGAATACCTGAAACAGCGCGGCATGAGCGGCGAAATTGCGGCCGAATTCGGTGTAGGCTTTGCCCCGCCGGGCTGGGATAACCTGATCAAGAAAATGGGTAAAGATGAAGCCACTTTAAAAAAACTAGAACGCGCCGGACTGATCATTGAGCATGAGGGTAAAGACCCCTATGACCGTTTTCGTGATCGCATCATGATCCCGATTACGGATCGCCGCGGTCGCATTATCGCCTTTGGCGGACGCATCCTGTCCGCAGAGGATGGCCAGGGCGCTAAATACCTGAATTCACCCGAGACCCCCATTTTCCATAAAGGCCGTGAGCTCTATGGCTTATATGAAGCGCGCAAGGCCATCAAAAATCCGGACAAGCTGATGGTAGTCGAAGGCTATATGGATGTACTCGCACTGGCACAGTTCGGTGTCCGCTATGCCGTTGCTACACTCGGCACCGCCACTACACACGAACACCTGGAGACCTTGTTCCGGGTCGTACCCAAGCTTATTTTTTGCTTTGATGGTGACCGCGCCGGTCGTGATGCCGCCTGGCGTGCGATGGAAAACGCTTTACCGGTGATGCATGAGGGCCGCGAAGCAGCCTTCCTATTCCTGCCGGACGGAGAAGACCCCGATAGCCTCATCAGAAAAGAAGGGCAATCCGCATTTGAAGCCCGTATCGAACAGGCAATGCCGCTGTCACGATTCCTGCTGGAACATCTGGCAGAACAGGTTGACCTCTCCAGCGAGGATGGCCGCGCCAGACTGGTAGCCCTGGCCAAACCCCACTTAAGCAAAGTGCCGGACAAAATATTCAGGCACATGCTGTTTGAACATCTGGCGCAAATGGTGAAAATGAAAACCGCGCAGCTTGAGCGTCTCGCCGACACAGCCGCGACACTGTCCACCGTCAATGCCAGAACCAACAAACCCGCCCGGCCGGGGAAAAACTCGCCACTGCGCCAGGCCATTAACCTCATTTTGCAAAAACCCTTGCTGGCCAGCCATATCACCCAATACCAGTTTTTACAGGGATTAGACCTTCCTGGCGCCCAGTTGCTGCTAGACTTACTTGAAATGCTCCATCTTGACCCCCAACTTAATACTGCGGCCATTCTGGAGCGCTGGCGGGACAAGCCGGAAGGCAAACACCTGTATAAATTGGCCGAACAACAACTCCCCGGAGATGAACAAAGCCTGGAAAATGAGCTCAAAGACATCATGCAGTACCTTGAGGGACAAATTAAAGTGCAGCGTTGGCATATTTTACAGGAAAAATTGGCCACATCAGGACTCGATGAAGCAGAACTAAATGAATGGAATCATATACTTAATGAAAAAAGTATAAATAAGCCCCAATAACATTGCTCTGGATATTAAAGGGTACTTATATTAAACTGTTAGATTACCTTTGTTAATGGTGCTTTTTTGCCCCCAAGTTTTGTGTGAAGTTAATTCGTGAGTGATATGAACCAGAATAAAATCGACGATACTGGCCAGGATAAACAATCCAGGCTTCGGATTCTTATTGCCAAAGGCAAGGAAAAAGGCTTCCTTACCTACAGGGAAGTCAATGACCACCTTCCCAATGAAATTGTAGATCCAGACCAGATTGAAGAAATCATCAGTGTCATCACTGAAATGGGTATCTCTGTGCACGAAACTGCCCCGGATGCCGACACCCTGCTGTTACACCAACAAAGCAAGGAAACCGACGACGACGACGCTGAAGAAGCCGCGGCTGCACTTGCATCCGTTGAAGGCGATTTTGGCCGTACTACCGACCCGGTACGCATGTATATGCGTGAAATGGGTACTGTCGAACTGTTGACTCGCGAAGGCGAGATAAAAATAGCCAAGCGCATTGAAGCGGGTCAAACCCAGGTCCTCGAAGCCCTGGCCAGCTACCCGTCGACGATCACACACATTCTTAATGTCTATGGCAAGATCATAGAAGAAGAAGGCAGGATAACCGACCTGGTCACCGCCTTTATTGACCCTAACGAAGATGACACCCCGCCACCCCCGGCAGTGACACCTGCCGATAACGTTGCTGCCGCCAGTGATGATGATGATGAAGATGAAGAAGTCATTGATACCGGCCCCGATCCTGAAGAATTCGCAGAGCGTATGGACGAAATCACCAAACTCTATGCGAAATACCAGGTCGCCGCGAAAAAGTACGGTTCTGATGACGAGCGCTCACTGAAGCAATATGCCAAGGCCATAGAAAAGTTTATGGAATTAAAACTGGCGCCAAAAGTCATCGAAAAATTGCTCAGTGACCTGCGCAGTATGGTGACCCGTATTCGTACGCATGAACGCATCATCATGGATATCTGCGTGCAGAAGGCCTATATGCCTCGCAAGGATTTCATCACCTCATTCCCCGATAATGAAACCGATGTAAACTGGCTCGACAATCAAATCCAGTCAGGGCAGAAATATTCAGCCGTACTGGAGGAATATGCGCATGAAATTCGTACCGCGCAAAAGAAATTACTGAAAATTCAGGATGAAACCGGTCTCAGCATCAAGGAAATCAAGGACATCAACCGTCGCATGTCGATCGGTGAAGCGAAATCACGCCGTGCGAAAAAAGAAATGGTGGAAGCCAACCTGCGTCTGGTTATTTCCATCGCCAAGAAATACACCAATCGTGGCCTGCAATTCCTTGACCTGATACAGGAAGGCAATATCGGCCTGATGAAGGCCGTGGATAAATTTGAATACCGTCGTGGTTACAAGTTTTCAACCTATGCCACCTGGTGGATTCGCCAGGCCATCACACGCTCGATTGCCGACCAGGCCCGTACTATTCGTATACCGGTGCACATGATCGAAACAATCAATAAGCTCAATCGCATCGCCCGGCAAATGCTACAGGAAATGGGTCGTGAACCCACACCTGAAGAGCTGGCCGAGCGCATGGAAATGCCAGAAGACAAGATACGCAAGGTCATGAAAATTGCCAAGGAGCCTATCTCCATGGAAACCCCGATTGGTGATGATGAAGATTCACACCTGGGCGATTTCATCGAAGATGCCAACGTCATGTCACCATCGGATTCAGCCAATTCAGAAGGCTTGCGTGAAGCAACGCACTACGTACTCACCGGTCTCACACCACGTGAAGCCAAGGTATTACGCATGCGCTTTGGTATTGATATGAATACTGATCACACACTGGAAGAAGTCGGCAAACAGTTTGACGTCACCCGTGAGCGTATCCGTCAGATCGAAGCCAAGGCACTGCGAAAACTACGCCATCCTTCACGTTCAGAAGCATTGCGAAGTTTCCTGGATTTAGATTAATCCTGGTTCAGCAACATATTAAAGGGTGCTTTTTAGCACCCTTTTTTTCAGTCAACCTTATGATCTCTCAAACCACGACACAATCGGGATTATGTAGCTCACTATGACAATTCGAGCACAATAAAATACATTTCTCTGCTTCTATTAAAATTGATTCCCATTTTCTATTTGACAGTGAACGTAGATCGAGCTGAAATTCCTTCTCTTCTGTATTCATATGGTGAAACTCCAGTGCAGAAAAATTGCGATTATAACCACAATTACTACATTGCCGACCTTTTAACTTTATTAACTCAAGCTTCCTTTGGCGACCTCGGCTCTGTTGGGATAAATAAGACTGAAGATTAATATTCAAAAATGTATTTTTACATACCCTGGAACAATATTTTCTCTGCCTCCCTTTCAATCCTTTCCCGCATTGCACGCACTTCATGAATACACCCCAAGGAATCCTGTAATCTATTGATTATGATTTAAATCATAATCAATATCAATATCAATAACATTGATATAAAATGTCGAAATAATTTCTAAATTGTGTAAAATAGCGTCCTCACGGGCCTGTAGCTCAGTTGGTTAGAGCAGTGGACTCATCAAAATGGTGCGTTCATATCGAAAGATATGAAATGAACGGGATGAATTCAGGGAAACCTTCTCAGACACATTAGTGTACTGATGGCAATCCTGAGCCAAGCCGAAGGTATACCTTCGGAAGGTGCAGAGACTACCTGGGGACTGGTTATTAAACCGAATGTCCTTAATAACAGGCAAGAGCGTCCCGCATCCTAACAAGCAAACCGCGTTGAGGATGATGAGATAGTCCGCTCCAGATAGAAATATCCGGAACAAGTGAATCCATTGGTCGAAGGTTCAAGTCCTTCCGGGCCCACCATTATCAAAAGCTTTCAATATCCTAAAAGCACCAGCACTAATTTATATATTTATTGACCGGACTTGAACCTGCGGCTCACTTTCTGCACTCCACTTCGTGTTCCGCTTGAAAGTCCAGCCAAACCTTCGTGGACTGGCGTTCGTCAGGACAAAGATTCACAGGAACTTCGTCTGCTTCCTCCTCACCCTTCCGGGGCCACCAATCATAAACATTCATGCTGGGCGTGTGTGCATGTTCACAAAGTCAAACCGTACTAAATTTCATTGGCACCTTAATGCCATCATACGCTGACACCTTGTCAGACTTCCGCTTGCGGCCAATAGGAGTCATTCGACAATTATTGAAAGTCATGACCTGTTACTCAATAGCAGACATTAAGGAACGTCCCCATTACTTAGTTTAAATTGTTTTTTATTGATGACTTACAGCGCCCCGTTCGAGCATAAGGTCGATATTATCATCATCACTTTCTAGTCGATACAAATCCAATGGAGTTAAGCCATCGTTGTTCAGTGCATTGATATCAGCACCGTTTTCGATTAATAGATCCATGATTTTCTCACGAATATCATAATTCGCATCTTCACCTAACCAGTTGCATACCACATGCAATGGCGTGTTACCTGTGAATGATATCTGTTTAGCTAATTTAGCCTTCTCGTGTATGACACTCTTCAATCGGTCATATTGACCACAGGCAGACAGTTCCAATGCATTTCCTGACCGTTCTAATAAATAATCTCGAATTTCATTTTGATTATTGAAATGTGCGAATGCAACTACCGTAGCAGAAAAGTCTTTATCTCTCAGTTCAATATCTGCGCCTCGTTCTATAAGGTATATCAATTGGTCTAATTTCCCATGTATCGCCAGGAGGTGACAGAGGGTTCTGCCATTATCTGATTGGTAATTCACATCGAACCCAAGATCTATTAGAAACTGCAATGTTTCACAAGTTGCGCCTTGAATAAGGTCAATTTTAGTTAGTAGTTCAGGTGATGATTTAACTAAATCCTTTATGCCTTCTTTATTATCAATAGCTACTGCCAGCATAAATTTTTGTTCCAGTGTCAGTTCCACAGGAGATGCACCTGCTTTAATCAATAAATTTTCAATCTCTTTGTGTTGATTAACAATGGCAATAGTTAATACTTTTCGATCGGTATATGAGCAGACTGTATTAACGCCCGCACCCTGTTTTAATAGGTACTTAACTCTTCCAGTATTGTTTTTAGTGACGGCGCTAGCAAGAAGATAGTCAAACATTTTCTGTTTATGATCAGAAACATCCCAATTGACTTGTGAATTACTATTTAAGCCGTAACTAATCAGGAGGTCTAACCAGTAGTCACCACTGTCTGTAAACATTGTGTTGTACAGTCCTTGGCTATCATTAGGATCAGCGCCCGCATCTAATAATATTTTGGCCAGTTCTCTGGAGAACTGATGTGGTGGTTGGTTTAAAAGACCACCTTCTCCCTCACCGATAGCGCCTGTCAACACGGAGAAATGGTATATATCCATATTTATAAAATAATCATTTACATCAGCTCCGAGTTCTATCAGAAACGTTGCAATCGCAAGTGAATTCTTTTGATCACCTGCCTCTTTGACACGACCATAACTAAGATACAATAATAGAGACCAATTTCTTGGCCCCAATTTTTTATGTATCAGATCAGGGTTTGCTTGAATCTGTTTTTGAACCTCAGCCAGATTATTACTGAGAATAGCAGTAATTATATTATAGGAAGCTAACTCCGGATTATTCCGTAACAGGCGACTTGCTCTTTTATATCGTTTATCAGAATCATCACCATTGTATTTGACACATGCAAGATCGATATATTGATTTGCAAGCTCTACAAGACCAAGATTTAGTAAAATTGAATCTTCTACGGCATCCTTGAGTTGCACCCAACCTTCATAACCGTATCCACGTGCGACAGTTAACTGTGCATCACGCAATGAACTGAATGCCTCTGGTCTGGGGTGAAATGATTGCACTGAATCAATTGCAGCTTCATCATTATTACGAAAGTTTTTTAATAATTGCTTAGCCTGTTTTTTTAAACGGACTAAATCGGGACGTGCTGGTAAAGATTGGGTCATTGGAGACCTCCTTTCATCTATGCCCGTGTCCGCTGAATCAGGCTGAAAGAAGGTTAATATCAGCTGTAGTTAATGGTGGGATAATCCCTTGCCGCGGACGGGAGGCGCTCCAAGTGCACACTGCGATTAACAGTGCCAATTATTCTAATTGTTGTCAAGGATTAAACTTGGTTAATGATTCAAATAGCCATATACCCAGTTCAAGCGCTTGAATTACTGCTTTTGTCTCAGTTCGGCCAGAGGCAGTCTTTCGTACCTGGTTAAATCCTGTAAAAGCAGGCAATCAACAGTGTGATAACTGAGCCCCGGGGTCTCGTTATCATGTTTTAGCTGTGATCTTTCGAGCCAATTTGTACCACTGGTTATTAGCAATACTATCCATCTCTTCTTCTTTTGGGAGCACCCGTTCATCTATAAAGGCTGATGCCAGAGGGTGATATTTACCAACACAAAGGTCTAGAGCCTTCCTGGTTGGGTTTAGCTCGTAGTTACCTCGATGTATCATTTGAGCGTTGAATATCAAAACGTCACCGGGAACTAGATTGGTTAATACTGCATTCGGTAGAGGCTCACTATTTTTATGGCCGTTTAATTCCAGCCTCACATTACGCTCTAATTCAGTATCCCATCTTTTATGTGAGCCGGTTACAACCTCAACGCCTTTTTCTTGTAGTAGTGGAATGCGGACATGAAGGCTAAGCATTTTATGCTGTTCGTCACGTTGTACAGCGTCTTCGATTGGACTGTATTGCATATCTCGATGCCAATAAGGAAAACGAGCCTTATTTGAAGGATTGAAAAATAACTGTGTGTTATGAAAATGGATACCTGAACCAAACATGTTTTCAAGCACTTCAGTCAGTTTTACCGAAGCAATTGCTTCAAAAAATTTTATCCTTTCTTCACGTAGACCCTCAAAGTGCTCGAGACTAGTCAGTGAATGCATATTGACGAGCTTATTATTAAATATTTCAGTCTTGTTTTCGTTCATCCATTTTTTATAGATACGATCGACATACTTATCTATTGAAGCAATTTCTAAATCGCTAAAGAAATTTCGCAAAATAGCGTAACCATATTCGTCATATTGATCTATCGGCTTCATCTGTTCTTCCAAATTACAGCTAACGTTGCTATAAACGGCCGAGCGGTAGCGAGGCCCGGCGAACGTAGGGAGCGTATTTGATGGCTTTGTTAGCTGCCATGCTTCAGGCTACCTGTGATGTTTTGGCCAAACTGTAGTAAATAGTCATTGTTGTCGAAGATTACGAACTCTCGCATGCCGTGCTCGAAGTCTTCGATTGGGTAACATACGCGCGTTTTGTCTTTGACATTTTTCCAGTAGCTATCTACATCGTCGGTTTTGATGTAGAGCGAATCAGTTAGAACAGGCGCAGTGTGCCCCATGTGTTCGTTCGGACGCGCAAGCATGATGGCCACTTTGTCGCGCTTGAGCGAAGCCCACCCATGCTCTTCGCTGAACTTCTCGCACTCGAAACCCAAAACCTCTGTATAGAACGCGATGGATGATTTTATATCCCAGGTGTTCAGCATCGGTGTCAGTGTGTGAAGTTGCATAGCTCTATCCTTGAATGATTTGACAGCTAACAGCTGTATTAACGAGGCCCCGTGTCTCGTTAATACATTTGTAGCTAGACCTCTATTTATTTATATTTCCTGAATTCTTTTAATAATATAGCGGATTTCTATAGAATTTTACATCTAGAAAAACGTGACACGCCAAGTTTTTGAAATTTAGAAAGTATCCATCGAGTGCCTGCTATCAGGAAGGTAGTTCTCAGCGTCGGCTTTGGGTCGACTCCAGTCCTATATTCGATTTTCCTAAATGACAGCTCCTGGTTAATTAGAGACCATATATTAGAAGTTTCTAATCGTCTGCTTAGCGGTGAAACCGGACATCTACAAGCATATATATACCATTAGCCAGGTGTCTACTCGAGAGACTCTAAAACTACTCGACGGACTTTATTACTCTGGACCTTCAAACAACTAGTTCATACCACCTGCATACCTTCCAGCATTTGATAGAGCTGCTCCAGCCTGGCGATGGGATCATCCATTTCCAGGAACAGTTGTTTCTGGGTCATTTCGATAGGTAAAAGTTCAACCAGTCGATAAGACACCCAGCTGGCATCGGCAAAACGTCGGGGTAGACTGGCGTAGTGATGTCCGGCAGTTTCGATCAAACGCCTGAGCATATCCACCAGTGGTAGATAACGATCAGGTAGTTCCACGCCTGGATCGTCATCCATTAGTTCGACTTTAGCGATAGCCAACTGATTAGGCTGGGTACGGACTGAAGCCAGCTTGAATCTTCGTTCACCAATGGCGGTAATACCTAACAGACCATCGTGTCGCTGGTGCCAATCCACTATGCGCGCCACTACGCCCATCTCCACGGTAATGGCCGCTTCACCCACCTCCTTACCGTGATGAATCATACAGACGCCAAAGCCGCTGTCTGTTTGCAAACACTCACTCACCATATCCAGATAACGCGCTTCAAAAATTCGCAAGGGTAATGGCCCACCCGGGAAGAGGACGGTATGCAATGGAAACAAAGGAAGTTGTATGGTCTTCATTTTATCACTAACCGGGATGACGTAACTTTATTCCTGAATACCCCAGCGTGGCAGCAATTGATGCTCGACACCCAGGTGATCAAGAATACGCGCAACAACAAAATCGATCACATCCTGCAACTTTTTCGGTTGGTAATAAAAACCGGGGTTGGGTGGCAGGATAATGGCGCCAACACGGGCCAGCTTGAGCATGTTCTCCAGATGAATTTCTGAAAAAGGTGATTCACGAGGAACCAGGATCAGGGTTTTGCGTTCTTTTAATACGACGTCGGCCGCGCGTTCTATCAGGTTATTACTACTACCACAGGCAATTGCGGCCAGCGTGCCCGTGGTACAGGGACAGACCACCATGGCTTCAGGTACGCCGCTGCCACTGGCGACAGGTGCTGTCCATTCTTCCTTACCGAAAACCTGGATTTGATCGGGGCCGGCACTATACAAGTCTGTCAGATAGCGCTGCATATCTCGTGGACGGGCGGGCAATTTTAATTCAGTTTCCATATCGATGACGATCTGGGCCGGAGCCGACACCAGCACATAAATACTCTCGCCTGCTTCTACCAGGCATTGCAACAATCTCAATGCATATTGAACACCGGATGCACCGGTGATGGCTATACATACATTGGCGGGCTTGTATTTGATCACGACTTAATTCTCACACGCATAACAGGGGTACTCACCGAGCAATACCATCTTATTCGACAAGGCTTACATTACTATAGCAGTTTCAGCATATTTTCAAGTTTGTCATGAATACCGTCAAATCCACCATTACTCATAACAACGATATGATCGCCTGGCTGGACGGCGACACGCAGGGCATCGACCATTGCATCCACTTCAGCATAGACCTTGGCCTTATCACCCAGTTCAGCGGCTACTTCTGATAATGCCCAATCCATACCCTCGGGCTGATACAGCATGACAGCATCCGCCAGCTTGAGTGAGTCCGCCAGTTGTTGCTTGTGAATTCCCAGGCGCATGGTATTCGATCGCGGCTCCAACAGAGCCCATATTCTGCTTTTGCCGACATGGCCACGCAGGCCATCGAGTGTTGTCGCTATGGCGGTAGGGTGATGAGCGAAGTCGTCATATAATCGTATCTTATTAACATCAGCCCGCAACTCGAGCCTGCGTTTAACACCGGCAAATTCACTCAGCGCCTGCAGTGAAACATTTACCATGATACCAACATGGCGTGCTGCAGCTATTGCTGCCAGCGCATTACTGACATTATGCTTACCTAATTGAGACCAGTTCAATGTGCCCTGGCACTCATTATTAAAATAGACATCAAAGCCACTACCATCCGCATTGATGTCTCGAGCCTGCCAGCCCGTCGGCGACTCAAGGTCACAATAAAATTTTTCCACTGGTGTCCAGCAACCCATTTGCAGGACTTCATCCAGTGCATGGCTTTCTCCATTACTGATGACGAGACCTTGTCCGGGAACTATTCGCATTAGATGATGAAACTGTCGCTGGATCGCCTGCAGATCATCAAATATATCGGCATGATCAAACTCCAGATTATTGGCAATCAATGTGCGTGGATGGTAATGAACAAACTTAGAGCGTTTATCAAAAAAGGCGGTATCGTATTCATCTGCTTCAACGACGAAAAAAGAGGTCTCGCCTAAACGTGCAGACACACCGAAATTACCGGGTACACCGCCAATAAGATAGCCAGGCTGCATACCGGCATATTCCAGTATCCATGCCAACATACTACTGGTGGTGGTTTTACCATGGGTGCCGGCAACCGCCAGTACCCATCGATCCCTGAGTACATGCTCATATAACCACTGCGGACCGGATGTGTAGGCAATGCCCTGATTCAATACGGCCTCGATCAGCGCATTGCCGCGGCTCATGACATTGCCAATAACGACCATATCTGGCTTGCTATGCAGATGCGCAGGATCATAACCTTCCATCAGTGTAATACCCTGTTCCTGTAGCTGTGTACTCATCGGAGGGTATACATTCTGATCGGAACCGCTGACTTTATGTCCTGCCTGTCTGGCAAGCAGCGCCAGCCCGCCCATAAAAGTGCCACAAATACCTAAAATATGTATATGCATTAACAACCCGTATCTAATAGTAAATTTTATCGGCTATTACACCATAATTATGTTTGTTTCAAAAATGTACCAATGCTTGACCCCGGGAATGGCTTTATCTTTGTTTGCCAGAGATTTATGACTATAATAACTTCATGCCTTATAAACCTGATCAAGTGATTATAGCGGATAACGCAAACTCGCTATTTATAGACAGTGCGAATAATATTGTTGCGTATATCAACGAATGTGTGGGCAAAAATGGCCATTGCCATATTGTCCTGGCGGGTGGCTCAACACCCGAGCGACTGTATCTGCAGTTATCCAGCAGCCCATTAACCGAGCAAATACCCTGGCCATCGTGTCAATTCTATTTTGGCGATGAACGCATGGTAGCACATGATCATGCCGACAGTAATTATGCCATGGCCAGGCGCGCACTGTTCGACCGTGTTCCTGTTCCTGCGGAAAACATCCATCCAATACCCACTCATTGTGCGCAGGCCAGCGACTGCGCGACCGAATACGAAATGCTATTGAATACGGTTCCATCACTGGATCTGGTGCTATTGGGTATTGGCCAGGATGGACATACTGCGTCATTATTTCCCGATACAGACATTCTTGATGAAAAACAGAAAAACGTTTGCGCGGTCTATGTGGATAAGCTGCATGCCTGGAGAATCAGCCTTACCTACCCTTGTATCAACAGAGCCAAACGAGTCATGGTTCTGGTACAGGGTCCCGGCAAGGCTGACATTGTTCATGAAATATTCCATGGTGAACAACAACATTTATACCCTATCACTGGCGTGCGGCCACAAGGTGAAATTATCTGGAGTCTGGATCGTGATGCATGGCCTGATCATTGATACGACTAAACTTCTGGTTCACTTTGTCAATCATTACATCGGGCCTTGTTTCTGTTACAGTAAGCCCTGTTAATAAACAAATACCCTCAGCATATGCATAATATTTTTGCAGCGATAGATCTCGGTTCAAACAGCTTTCATATGATTGTTGGCCGTTATGAATCCGGACAATTCATCATACTCGATAAATTACGTGAAATGGTCAGGCTGGCTTCAGGCCTGGATGAAGAAAAGAAAATCACTCCGGAAATGATGCAAAAGGCACTCGATTGCCTGTCACGCTTTGGCGAGAGAATCCGCCACCTGGACGCAGATGTGGTCCGCATCGTCGGCACCAACACACTCAGACAGGCACGTAACTCAACGCAGTTCATGCGCCAGGCCGAAGGCGTACTTGGACATCCTATTGAGATTATTTCCGGTATTGAAGAAGCGCGACTGATTTATTCAGGCGTTTCCCATAACGTTGATGTCGATAATGGCAAACGCCTGGTCGTCGATATCGGTGGCGGCAGTACCGAGATCATTATCGGTGAGCGATTCCAGCCTATCCTGATGGAGAGCCTGTATATGGGCTGCGTCAGCATGAGCAAACGGTTTTTTAGCAGCGGCAGTATCACCCAGAAAAAAGTCGACAAGGCCGGCATGTATGCCATGATGCAACTGGAACCTCATATCAAGGCATATAAAAAACTGGGCTGGCAGGATTCCATTGGCGCATCCGGCACTGCACGTGCCATCAGAAGCATTGCCATCGAAGAGGGTTTATCCGAACAAGGAATTACCAATAAGTCACTGAAAAGTATTCTCGATAAACTGATTCAGGCCGGCAGCATTGATGATATCTCACTGGAGGGCCTGAAAGCAGAACGCAAACCAGTCATTGTTGGCGGTGTTATCATACTCAATGCTATCTTCAATGCCTTTGATGTTGAGCACATGACTATTTCTGATGGTGCGCTCCGTGAAGGCATACTCTATGACCTGGTGGGTCGCGACGAAAATAATGACTCACGTACTGAGAGCGTAGAAACGTTTGCGCAACGATTTGTCATGGATCACGATCAAAGTGAAAGAGTCATACAAACCGCCATGCAATTATTCGATCAAACCAAGGATGAATGGCTGAAAGAACAGGAACAGGAAGATGCACGCAAGCATCTGGAATGGGCTGCGCGTTTACATGAAGTCGGACTCTGTATAGCCCATAGCCAATATAACAAGCACGGCGCTTATATGGTTGGCCAGGCCGATTTGATGGGTTTTTCCAGACAGGACCAGAAATTACTGGCAGCCCTGATTCAACTGCATCGACGCTCATTACAAATGGATTTGTTTGACGAGATTGACTCTGGTAACAAGAAGATCGGTAAGCGGCTAGTGATTATTTTACGTCTTGCAGCATTACTGAATAGAAGCCGGGCAGATACCCCTCCCCCATTGCCGGATATCTCGGTGGATAAAAAAACTATTCAGTTGCGTTTCGAAGAAAACTGGCTACAAGATCATGCGCTCACACAGAGTGATCTGGAGGCTGAGATTAGTTATCTTGAAAAGGCAGGCTATCAGCTCATCATCCAATAAAGTCCACGGTGAACGGATGACTGCTTACACCGCATAGTAGACCTTTAGTGATTTCTAATATTGACCTTAGTCTGGCTATCATAATGTTCAGTTTTTGATTGATTGCAGGCGTCAATATGGTTTAAGGTTGAGCTTACTACCCAAGCAAGACATTAATCTAACTGCAAAGAAAAGTAACGTTTGCTGTACTGGAAACAAGTTCTGAGTAGAATTAATATGATTACTCTATTTATAAGGAAGTTATTTGTCGTTGTGTAACTTATAATTATAAATATACATGGATATACAGAAACCTTTCTCCATGATAACTTATTATACTTGTGGAATTTCGCTGAAAATTAATAACATTATCGAGTCTATTTCATAACTACCACATGCCAAACCAAACTCATAATCGATGCAATGAGAATTAACATGTTACATAAACGCATTTTAATTATACCATTTTTATATGCTGGATTTTTTCTGCAATCAGGAACAGGTAATGCAGAACAACAGGACATGAGCAAGCCTTTGCTATCTGATGTGCCTCATTTACAAACCTTGCTGAGAGAGGAGATGCGCGCTTTGCAACAAGCATTGAATAAGATTGTCACAGCCTTGCCACAAGGCGAATGGACGGTAGTTGCTACATCAGCCAAAGGGATCCATGACAGTTTTATTTTTCAGCAAAAACTTACACCAAAAGATAGCCACATATTACATGATCGTTTGCCGCCAGAGTTTGTACATCTCGATCAAGGATTACATCAACGGGCAGCCATGTTACACGAAGCCGCTGTACATGAGAACGCCGAGTTGAGTGTTTATCATCTATCACGAATGGTGGAAATGTGCATGCAATGCCATCAGCGTTTTGCTACGCATCGTTTTCCTGCATTAAAGAAGAAAAACCAGAATGCCCCACACCATTAAATAATCATGAATATATTATGCGCAATGGGTTTATGGGCAATAGGTTATGAAATTTAACATTATGTTTACGCTTAATAAGGCCATCAAGCCATTCGCTCCGCTCACTGAGACTCACCTGACGTCGCGCCCTTATGGCAACGTTATGCGTAAATGAGAATATAAATGCATCATCCTGTACTCGGCAAACTAGAATCAAAGAATAACCAAAATGATGCATGCACTGGGGAAGCAGGTTACCGTAATCGTATTATTCCTATAGATATAGAACTAGATCAAGAAAAAGAAAATGATGTACTAATTCTTGCAACGAATGTCATTAAGTCTTTAGCGAGTTTAGATGCAAAAGCGAAAAGCATCATTACAAATGATTTGCTAGAGACATGATCAATGACCCCATTGATCTCTTGATTTGTTTAATAAAAAGGAATCGGCATGAGTAAATTAACAATGGGAGTCATTGGGACTTCAAAAAAACAGGATGAACGACGTTTTCCGATCCATCCAGAGCATTTTTCTCGCATTCCTGAACAAATTCGTCGGCAGATGATATTTGAGGAAGGCTATGGAGCACCATTCAATATCTCAGATTCGGAAATTGCTGCTCAGACAGGGGGCATTGCCACACGCCACGAATTATTGGCCGACATTGGCACGGTTATCATTAGCAAGCCAGTATTGGCTGATTTACAAGAACTTCGCGAAGGAGGAACCCTGTGGGGTTATGTGCATTGTGTGCAGCAACGGGATATTACCCAGGCTGCAATCGATCGTAAACTGACACTCATTGCCTTTGAGGATATGTTTGTTTGGTCTCCTAACGGTCAGATTGGACGCCACACATTTTATAAGAATAATGAAATGGCTGGCTATTGCGCGGTACTACATGCCTTGCAACTCAAAGGTATCGATGGGCACTACGGCAACCAACGTAAAACAATCCTTTTCGGTTTCGGTGCAGTCAGCCGTGGAGCGATATACGCCCTCAAGGCGCATGGGTTTAGAGACATTACAATCTGCATTCAACGCCCCGACCACGAAGTACGTGAAGAGGTGCTTGATTGTAACTATGTCAGGATTCGGGCAGGTAATGAGGGCGAGGCACGCATGGTGGTGGTGGAACACGATGGAACTGTGCGGCCATTGACTGATCTGATCAGTGAAGCAGATATCATCGTAAACGGAACCTTTCAAGATACGGAAAATCCTACCGACTTTGTGACCGAAGCGGAAAGTTCATGTCTCAAGCCCAACAGCCTGATTATTGATGTCAGTTGTGACGAGGATATGGGATTCTTTTTTGCCAAACCAACTACATTCAAGAATCCGATGTTTAAATATGAAACCATAGATTACTACGCCGTAGATCATACTCCAAGCTATCTCTGGGAAAGCGCAACGCGCTCAATCTCTGCCGCTCTCATTGTTTATTTACCGACTGTGCTCGCAGGCCGTGATGATTGGCAGCAAAATCAGACCATTCGAAAGGCTATAAATATTGATGGTGGCGTGATTCAGAGTCCCTCTATTCTGTCGTTTCAAAAGCGTGAGCTGCACCACCCCCACGACCACATCAATCCGGTTGGAAATGCTGTATCGAATAAGGTAGATACCTAACGATTACCTCCAGCCGACGCACCTTCGGCGCGCGGCTGAGGCAGACGTTAGGTGTACATAAAATTTAATAATCGGAATAATCGGGGACAGACCACGTTTTTATACATACCGAAGGTCCGCTATTAATTGCCGATAATGGAATATGACAAACTCTATTACTACTTTTCAGCGAATCAGTTCTTTGCCAGGTCCTCAAGTAATTGCGTCTGCGCTGTGAAAGCAGGCTCATCATTGGTATAGCGTTGATAAGTTCCGTCTGCATTCAGCTGCCAACTCTGGGTGTTATCTTTCAGAAAATAGTCCAGGTGTTTGATGATGACATTACTGATGCGCTTGGTCTGCATGGGGAAACAAACCTCAACCCGTTGCAATAAATTCCTTTCCATCCAGTCGGCACTGGCGCAATAAACCTCGGGGCTATCATTATTCTGGAAATAGAAAACACGGGTATGCTCAAGAAAACGTCCGACAATTGAACGCACCGTAATATTTTCAGAGATACCTTTAAGACCAGGACGCAAACAACAGACGCCGCGAATAATCAAATCTATTTTGACTCCCGCCATCGATGCATTATACAGTGCCTGAATCACCTGGATCTCTGTCACTGAATTCATTTTCGCAATCACTCGGGCTGGCTTGCCTTTACTGGCATTCTCTGTTTCCTGCTCGATTTTTTTCAGAATGGCCGTATGCAATGTAAAAGGTGACTGTAATAATTTATGCAGCTTGGACACTTTACCCAGACTGGTTAATTGCATGAACACCTTATGCACGTCCTCACCAATCTGTTGGTCACTGGTAAACAGACCATAATCGGTATAAATACGTGCTGTGCCTGGATGATAATTTCCGGTACCCAGGTGAACATAATTTCTTAAAATCTTACCTTCTCGCCTGACGACCAGGGCCATTTTTGCGTGTGTTTTGTAACCCACCACCCCATAGACGACATGCGCGCCTGCTTCTTGCAAACGGTTTGCCAGGGCAATATTGTCGGCCTCATCAAAACGTGCCCGTATTTCGATAACAACCACAACCTCTTTCCCTGAGCGCGCCGCTTCAACCAGTGCATCGACAATGGTTGATTTTGGGCCGGTTCGATAGAGCGTTTGCTTGATCACCAATACTTTGTCATCAGTGGCCGCCTTATGTAAAAAATCCACCACCGGAACAAACGACTCATAGGGGTGCGACAATAGAATGTCCTGGCGTCGTAATACTGAGAAAATATCACTGTTGACCAATTTGGGAGGCACCCTTGGTGTGAATGGTATAAAACGCAATTCCGGTCTGCCTTCGAGATCACAGATCTGCATCAAGCGGTTCAGATTGACCGGACCATTCACTTTATAGATATCATTGTCGGTCAAGTTGAAGTTTTTCAGCAAAAAGTTAACCACTGTATCCGGGCAATCGCTATCTATTTCCAGTCGCACCATATCACCATAACGTCTGGATAATAATTCTCCTTCCATGGCCCGCAACAGGTTATCGACATCTTCCTCATCGACAAACAGGTCGCTATTACGTGTGGCACGAAACTGGAAAGAACCGGTTACTTTCATACCAAAGAAGAGTTCATCGACATAGGCATGTATGATTGAGGACAGAAAAACAAAATCCTGCTTTCCGGTTCCTTCCACAGATTCAGGAATCTTGATCAAGCGTGGCAATGATCGCGGTGCCTGAACCACTGCCATATCACAGTTACGACCAAAGGCATCTTTACCTTCCAGGGAAATAACAAATGACAGACTCTTGTTCAATATTCGTGGAAACGGGTGCGCCGGATCAAGCCCCATGGGCGTTAATACTGGCAATAAACATTCCTGAAAATAACGATAAAGCCATTCTGATTGGCTCTTGTTCCATTCACTACGGCGAATAAAACGAATATCATTTTTTTCCAGCTCCGGCAGCAGCACTTCGTTGAGGATCCTGTACTGCTCCGACACCAGTTCGAGCGCCCGATCTCTGACTTCATTCAGCAGTTTCCCTGGGAGACAAGCCATCCAGACCTACACCGCCAATACCAGCCTCAGCTTTATGCTTCAGTCCTGATACCCTGATTTCGAAAAATTCATCCAGATTGGTACTGGAAATACAAAGATAACGCAAACGCTCCAGTAATGGCGTGGATTCATCCAGTGCTTGCTCGAGCACACGACGATTAAATTCCAGCAGGCTCATTTCACGATTAAGGTAAAATTCCGGCGATTTCAGATCTATTGGCGTTTCTTCAGGCATAGTTAGATTTTATTGCGTTGTTATTAAAGAATAATGACAATGATGTTATCAGGAGTTATTACCTACTATATCAGTCTGACTTCAGAGTGATGTACCAGTGATAGACAGCATGGGTGGTTATTTCACCCTCTTTGGTTTTTAGTTTAACATGAACAGGTAATATCACCCATCCTTTTGTATCCAGTTTTTGTTCCAGATCAATCTGGTCATCGCTGTTGATATAGGGGTGGGCCACTAAATCAGCATTAACCTGCTTGCTGTATTTGATTTCAGCTCGACGGACAACAGCATAGGCCTTATTGTGCAGGTCCGGGTACTGCTGCCGCAGAAAATCGCCACTGCCTATCTCTGCCAAGGCGAACTGAGCACTCGCGTGCATGCTGCCTATATGATTCTGAACCTGATCATTCATGGCTATCTGCATCAGTTGGCCATTATCCTGCCTGGTAATCCCCAATAATCTGGAAAACTTGATATCCTTACCCATTGCTCATGACGACCTAGTCTGGCTCATCTTCCAGCGAATTTCGCCAATACTGGTCCTCGCGATCGAAAATTCGATTGGATTCACGCGGCCCCCAACTGCCGGCAGCGTAAGTGGAAATAAAATCGCGCTCCATCGACCAGACTTTAAGTACCGGATCCATCACTTCCCAGGCCCACTTGATTTCGTCGTAACGCAGGAACAAAGAATGATCATCCTGAATGGCGTCAATAATCAAACCCTCATAAGCATCGATTTTTAAAACGGTCGAACTACAGGAACTCGCGTCCAGCTGCGTGGTTTCAGTCAACAAATCCAGGCCTGCCTGTTTGGTTTGCATTTCAATGCGCATACATTCATGTGGCTGTATACCCAACACAATCCAGTTCGGTTTTAATTGCTCTATTTGTGATTGCCTGAACAATTGCTGCGGCGGATGCTTGAAACGTATGCTGATCAATGAACTGTTACTGGCCATACGCTTTCCGGTGCGCAGATAAAACGGCACATTACGCCAACGCCAGTTATCTATATATAATTTCATTGAAGCAAAGGTTTCCGTGGTGCTTTGTGCCTGTATTCCCTCTTCGTCGAGATAACCAGGGACTTTTTCTCCATCCACCTGACCTGACGAATACTGCGCGCGGAATGCATGCGCATGCACAGCATTTTTTGGAATCGGCCTGATAGATTTCAATACCTTTACTTTCTCATCACGCAGGGACTCGGCATCCAGCGCGGGCGGTGGCTCCATGGCCACCAGTGTTAGCATTTGCAGCAAATGACTTTGCAACATGTCGCGTAATGCACCTGCGCCATCATAATAACCCGCACGCCCGGCAATTCCCTGCGACTCCGAATGTGTAATTTGTATATGATCAATATAATTTCTGTTCCATAAAGGTTCCAGCATGAGATTGGCAAAACGAAAAACCAGCACATTCTGCACCATGCTTTTACCCAGGTAATGATCAATCCTGAATATCTGGCTTTCCTTGAACTCTTTGTGCAAGGCTTGCTCCAGTAACATGGCACTCTCGGAATCATAACCGAAGGGTTTTTCAATAATGAGTCGCTTCCATGCATGCTCTTCATTATTTAAACCTGAGACTGCCAGTGAACGTCCTACCTGAACGTATTCGGAAGGGGGAATGGACAAATAAAATAAAATATTCGCACTGAAATTTTTATCATTTTCGATCAAATCAGCAATCTGCTGATAAGTCTGCTGCTCATGGAGATCACCATGACGATAATGCAGGCGATCAGCCAGACGCTTAAATACGTCTTCGTTCAGTGAGCCTCGAGCACGTGTCTTTAATTGCTCGCGTACATAATCAAGCCATTCATCATGTGTAAATTCCTTCCTGCCCATACCAATAATAGAGAGGCCCTCGGACAGCTTGCCAGATTCTTCCAGATGATAAAGTGCCGGTAATAGTTTATTTTTTGCCAGGTTGCCGGTCGCCCCGAAAATGACAAATGTACAAGACTCACTCATTAAATATGCTCCATTAGGAAGATTACAATCACTCGCTCTTTTCTTTCACCAGGTGGCCGCCAAAGGCGTTACGCATCATGGACAACAGCCGATTGCCATAAGCTTCCTGATCCTGGCTACTGAAACGCATTTGCAATGCCAGCGATAGTACCGGTGCTGCAATCCCCTGATCAACTGATTCAACTACCGTCCACCGGCCTTCGCCCGAGTCTGCGACAAATGGCTCGATATCATTCAGGGTTTGGTCATCTGCAAGGAAGTCTGCCATCAGATCCAGTAACCAACTGCGTACCACCGAGCTATGGCGCCATAGTTCTGAAATTTGCGCCATATCCAGTTTAAATTCATCCTTGCCCCGCAACAATGCGAAACCTTCGGCGAAAGACTGCATCATTCCATACTCGATGCCATTATGAATCATTTTGGTAAAATGTCCTGCACCCACTGGCCCTACATGCGCCCAGCCTCTGTCTGCGGCGGGTGCTAATGCCTTCAGTATCGGCTCAATTTGCTTGACGACTTCATTCTCGCCGCCCACCATCAGGCAATAGCCGTTTTTAAGACCCCAGACACCGCCGGAAGTACCTGCATCGACGAAACCAATATCATGATTAGCTAACATCGCACCACGCCGCTGGCTATCATGATAGTTGGAATTACCGCCATCAATAATGATATCGCCCTCTTCCAACATGGGCACCAGATCCTTTAGCGCATTCTCGGTAATCGTGCCGCTAGGTATCATCAGCCAGACTATCCTTGGTGATTGTAATTGCTGAACAGCATGTAACATAGAATCAGCGGGCAACAGACCATCATCGGACAGCTCATCAATAATATCCCGTGATCGGTTATAACCCACCACTTCGATATCACTGGCCAACAAACGGCGAGCCATATTCGCACCCATTTTACCCAATCCTATTAACGCTAATCGCATAATCCATCCTCATTCTGAGCTGTTATTGATCTTGTTTTTACTACCTGTTTGCCATTCACCATCTGTATAACCTTAGTTCAAACTCTGAAAACTTAAAGGCCTGCCAATAAAATTTACTATGCGGGTCAGTCAGTTCCGGCTATATTGCCATCAATTCATCACCACTATAGCGACATAAATATAATTTAATTTACCATTGAACGGACTTAATAATTTTTATAAAGCGGGATCAGTCAGCATGCTTACAGGGAAGCGGGCTAACATGAGAAAATCTATAGTCAATAGCATGTAGTAGCGGCCTGTGAACCGGTTTCTTCAGAAAAGAAGATTTAATTGGTGTCATTCAATACAAACAAAGCAATCCGGATAGATGCTGACCTCCGCCCCCTGTATCGTCAGGTTTATGACTAGCGGCAATAAAATTATTTTGCCACCGACAGAAACATAGTTTTATACTGATTTAATTGAGTTGATCATACAAATTCTTGTATTCACTGGCGCTGTTATCCCAGGAGGAATCTCGCCACATCGCTCTGATCTGTAATTTTTTCCAGGCCAGCTTATCCTGGTACAAGCCCAAGGCATTGGTCAGTGTCTCTAACAGATCACGACCAGACTCATCGCCTATAATAAAACCATTCGCGGTACCTGAGGCCAACGTGTCGGCATTAGCATCAACGACAGTATCGGCCAATCCACCGACCTGGCGCACCACAGGTAAAGTACCATAACGCAAGCTGTACATTTGATTCAGACCACAAGGCTCAAATCGCGAAGGCATGAGAAACAGATCTGATCCCGCTTCTATTTGATGAGCAATGTCTTCGTCATAACCAATGTTGGCAGCAATCCTGTCAGGGTACTCATCGGCGTAATACAATAATGACTGCTCATATTCATATTCACCGGTACCCAGGAAAATCATTTGTATCGGCAATTGCATCAGCGCATGCATTGCATGTAATACAATATCAATGCCTTTCTGATGAACCAGTCGACCAATAAATCCAACCAGCACGCTATCGCTCTCAGGCAATCCAAAGCGCTCTTGTAACGCTTTTTTATTCAGCTGCTTTCTGTCAACCTCGCGAATACTATAGGACGCTTTTATGTGCGGATCGTTTTCAGGATCCCATGACTCTGTATCAATACCGTTTAAAATACCGGAAAGTTTGTCGGTACGATGGCTTAACAAACCTTCCAGGCCATAACCAAATTCCGGTGTTTGAATTTCCTTTGCATAGGAGGGGCTGACTGTTGTGATCCAATCCGCATAAACCAGCCCACCTTTAATGAAGGATAACTGGTCATGAAATTCCAGCGCCTCATGGGACCATAATTGTTCAGGCAAGCCCAAGGCGATGAAAGCTGAATAAGGAAACAGGCCTTGATAAGCCAGGTTATGAATCGTAAACAGGCTCGGCGGCGCCTGCTCCTCCAATGATAATAAGGCGGGGACCAGGCCTGTTTGCCAATCATTACAGTGAATGATGTCGGGCTTCCATCTCAGGCGCGTACGCTGCATGGCTATTTCCACGATCACTTTGCAAAACAAGGCAAAGCGATCGGCATTGTCATGCCATGCAGAACCATCAGGGCCCATATAAGGATTACCGGGGCGATCAAAAAAAGGCGGGTAATCCACCAACCAGACCTTGACTGCAGTGCCGGGCAGGTCGCCCATCAATATCCTCACTTCGCCCTGCGGCATCTCTATTCTGGCCATACAGCGCACGCGGCCGACACTATCCATGACAGAAGCATAGGCCGGTAAAATAATCCTGACATCTTGCTTGAGGGCACATAATGCAGCAGGCAGGCTGCCAGCGACATCAGCCAGGCCGCCGGTTTTAATTAGAGGAAAAACCTCACTGGAAGCGAATAATACCTTGCGCATCATTAAACTTTTTTAAATACCACGGCAGCCAAGGGTGGGAGTGTAATCTCGATCGAATGCGTTTGACCCATCCATGGTGTTGGCTCACTTTGCACGCCACCAGCATTTCCTATATTAGTACCACCATATAAGCCAGAGTCTGAATTGAATATTTCCTGGTAATAGCCTGGCTCCTTAACGCCGATCCTGTAATGGGTTCTGGGTACTGGCGTAAAGTTAAGGACCACCAATACACTTTCGTTATCTGCATGACGCATATAGCTGAGCACAGACTGGGCAGCATCGTGACAGTCAACCCATTCAAAACCTTTCGCATCAAAATCGTACTGATACAATACCGGATTATCACGATACAGATGATTGAGATCTCCCACCAATTGCTGGACACCCTGATGAAGCTTATAATCCAGCACATACCACTCAAGTGATTTATCCTGATTCCATTCATCACCCTGGGCAAATTCGCAACCCATGAATAAAAGTTTTTTACCCGGATAGGTAAACATATAACTGTATAACAAGCGCAGGTTGGCAAACTGCTGCCATTCATCGCCCGGCATTTTGTAGAGCATGGAGCGTTTTCCATGAACCACTTCATCATGTGAAAAAGGCAGCATGAAGTTTTCGGTAAACGCATACAGTAAACCAAAGGTCAGTTGGTCATGATGGTAATGTCGATAGACAGGGTCCTGCTGCATGTACTGCAAGGAATCGTGCATCCAGCCCATATTCCATTTCATTGAAAAACCCAGCCCTCCCAACCAGACCGGCCGGGTGACTTGTGGCCACGAAGTAGACTCCTCGGCAATCACCATGGTGCCGGGATGCTCTGCATGGGTGACGGTATTTAACTCGCGAATAAACTCGATGGCCTCCAGGTTTTCATTGCCGCCATGAATGTTAGGCAACCAGTCCCCATTTTCACGGGAATAATCCAGATACAACATGGAAGCAACCGCATCCACTCGCAAACCATCGATATGAAATTCCTCCAGCCAGAACAGGGCGCTGGATAACAGAAAATTTTTGACTTCATTGCGGCCATAATTATAAATCAGCGTACCCCAGTCACGATGCTCTCCACGGCGCGGGTCCTCATGTTCATACAGAGGACTACCATCAAAACGTGCCAGGCCATGACTGTCCTTGGGGAAATGCGCCGGCACCCAGTCGAGGATCACGCCCAAATCGTGGATATGACAATAATCAACAAAATAACGAAAATCGTCCGGCGAGCCAAAACGTGATGTTGGCGCGAAATATCCCGTGGTTTGATAACCCCAGGATTCATCCAATGGGTGTTCGGTGATCGGCAGTAATTCAATAAAATTAAATCCCAACGGTTGCAGGTAGTCTACCAATCGATGCGCCAGTTCCCGGTAATTCAGAAAACCGCCGTCCTCATCACGCTGCCAGGATCCAAGATGCACCTCGTATATGGACATGGGGGCATGTAACCAGTCCGTGGTAACACGTTGTGATAGCCAGTTCTGATCCTGCCATGCATAATCACTTTCGTTCGCAATCACCGAGGCCGTGTCTGGACGTAATTGGAACTGCTGTGCGTAGGGGTCTGTTTTTAGCTGAATAAAACCCGTATCACGACTACGAATTTCAAATTTGTATAGACTCCCATGCTTAAGCTCAGGAATGAATAATTCCCATACGCCACTGGAGCCACAGGAGCGCATCTGATGGACACGACCGTCCCATCGATTGAATCCCCCCACTACACTGACTCGTTCCGCATTCGGTGCCCAGGTGGCAAATTTAACCCCGGCAATCCCGTCCACCTCACAAACATGGGAGCCCAGATGTTGATAGAGATGCCAGTGCTTACCCTCGCCAAACAAGTGCAAGTCAAAATCTGACAAAAACGGCGTGAAACTGTAAGGGTCTATAAAACTATTTTCATTGCCCTGATCGTCATACCAGGTAATACGGTAGTGCTGCGCAAGACCATCCGCTTCTCCGCGCCACTCAAAAAAGTCACTTCCCTCAAGTCGTTGCATAGGTCGCGAAGGGTCTTCTATATAGACATTACTGGCACCAGGGATGAACACACGCACCAGTGATTGTGCATCATCAGGAAACATTCCCAATACAGAAAACGGATCATGATGTCTGGCCTGCATTAACAACACCAGAGGTTCAGCAATAGCGGGCAGTGGTTTTTTTGATTGTTTTTACTTTCATCTGTACATTGTAAGAACTTTATTAGCAAATTGGCAGTGATATCTTGAAATATTACTGCAACAAACACGCCAAAGAAAAAATAGTGCGTGATCCTGTTATATTTTGCAATTATCCAGTATCTTACCCGTATCAGCTTCGATAATACTAAACTATCATATTGGGAGATGCACATCAGCATGAAGCCGGAAAAACAGCCTCGATTTATCAGCTTACTCACCCGCGATACCATGGCCCTGATTCTCGCCGGCGGCCGCGGCTCCAGGCTCAAACAGCTGACCTACTGGCGTGCGAAGCCTGCCGTTCCTTTCGGTGGCAAGTTCCGCATTATTGATTTCCCTCTATCTAACTGTGTCAATTCCGGTATTCGCCGTATCGGCGTCATGACCCAATACAAAGCGCATTCTTTAATATTACATATCCAACAAGGCTGGGGACACCTGCGCGGTCAATTTGGTGAGTTTGTTGAATTACTGCCTGCACAACAACGTGTCGAGACATCCTGGTATCAAGGTACCTCAGATGCGGTTTACCAGAATCTTGATATTCTTCGCAATCATGACCCCTCTTATGTGCTGATTCTGGCAGGCGATCATATTTATAAAATGGACTATGGACACATGCTCGCATTTCACGTTGATAGCGTCGCCGATATGACGGTGGGCTGCATAGAGGTACCGATAGAAAAGGCCAAGGCATTTGGTGTGATAGGCGTTAACAATAACGCACGTATTCACAGTTTTACTGAAAAACCTCAAAATCCTGAACCCATACCCGGTAAAGAAGATGTCGCCCTGGCCTCGATGGGCATTTACATTTTTAACCGTGATTTTCTGTTTGAGCAACTCATCAAGGATGCGGACAACAAAAATTCAACCCATGACTTCGGTGCCGACATTATTCCCGCGGTGATCAAAAAATATAAAGTCTTTGCCTATTCTTTTCATGACCCTAAAACCGGTGAGCAGGCATACTGGCGTGACGTCGGTACCATTGATGCTTTTTGGGAGGCCAACCTGGAATTAATTGGCGTTACACCTGAATTAAACTTGTATGACAATGAATGGCCCATCTGGACTCATCAGGAACAATTACCGCCGGCAAAATTTGTTTTTGATGATAAAGATCGTCGCGGCATGGCCGTCGACTCCATGGTCTCGGGCGGCTGTATTATTTCAGGCGCCATGGTTAAACATTCGTTATTGTTCTCCAATGTCACAGTCAATTCTTACACCTATATAGAGAGCTCAGTCATTCTGCCTGATGTATCGATAGGCAAGAATTGCAAGATCCAGTGCGCAGTAATTGATAAAGGCTGCATCATACCTGAAGGCACTATCATTGGTTATAACCACGAAGAAGATGCTTTGAAGTACCACATCAGTCCAAATGGCGTGGTATTGGTTACACCGGAAATGCTTGGTCAGGAATTACATCATGTCAGATAATTCAGAACTCAATGTTGTGCTAATGTGGCATATGCACCAGCCTGAATATCGCGATATGCGTACGGATGAATACCAGCTACCGTGGACCTATCTGCATGGTATTAAAGATTATGTTGATATGGCTGCTCACCTGGAAAAAAATCAGGATGCGCGTGCTGTCGTCAATTTTGCACCGGTACTGCTGGACCAGATACAGGACTATGACAAACAAATCAATGATTGCCTGCATCACAGTACGCCCATCAGGGACACGCTACTATCGGTACTGGCCGAACCGGTTTTACCCGCGATCAGGGAAGAGCGCAGTAAACTCATCCGCGACTGTTTGCGCTCCAATCAAAAACGTATTATTAATCACTTCAAGCCCTACAAACGTCTCGCTGACATCGCCAAGACTGCATTAAAGCAGAAAGACCTGCTTAACTATCTTGCTGATCAATATGTTTTCGATTTACTCGTCTGGCACCACCTTGGATGGATGGGCGCTTCGGTCAGAAGCAGCAATGAAACCATCAAATACCTGATGAAGAAGGAAAATAATTACACCTTCAACGATCGCCGCGCCCTGCTGCAGGTAATTGGCGAACTGATGAGTTCGATTATTCCCCGTTACCGCGAACTCGCCATACAGGGCCGTATTGAGCTGGCCATGTCTCCTTATGCCCATCCAATCGTGCCACTATTGCTGGACATACAAACAACACTTGAAGCCATGCCTGATGCACATATGCCTTTATTGCAAAATTATCCGGGTGGTAAACAACGTTCACACTGGCACCTCGACAAGGGCATTCAGACTTTCCAGAAGCATTTTGGTATTACGCCTGTAGGCTGTTGGCCATCTGAAGGCAGTGTCAGTACCGAGACATTAGAACTGCTGGATCAAGCCGGGTTCAAATGGACAGCCAGCGGTGGTAACGTTTTGCATAATAGCATCAACAAATCCAATCCTGATGACATCCAGTGCATTCACCAATCGTATCAAATTGGCGACAACCCGCTTGCCTGCTTCTTTAGAGATGATGGTCTCTCCGACCTGATTGGCTTCGATTACTCTGAATGGCACGCCGATGATGCCGTCGCCAATCTGGTTCATCACCTGGTCAATATTGCCGCAGCCTGCGATGATGAATCTGACAGCATTGTTTCCATAATCCTCGATGGTGAAAATGCCTGGGAATACTATCCAGAAAACGGCTCCTATTTCCTTGAAGCGCTGTATCAACAAATCAGCTCAAACCCGACATTGAACCTGACCACCTATAAAGATTATTTACGCAATAAGCCAACACCAGTAAAACTGAAAAACCTGGTCGCAGGCAGCTGGGTTTATGGCACCTTCTCAACCTGGATTGGAGACAATGATAAAAATCGCGCCTGGGATATGCTCGGTGATGCCAAGCGCGCATTCGACGAGGCTGTCAATCAGAACACACTGCAGGGCGACAGACTCGCTAAAGCAGAACACCAACTGGCCATCTGCGAGGGTTCAGACTGGTTCTGGTGGTTTGGCGATTATAATCCTGCTGATACAGTGAGTGATTTTGAACACCTGTTTCGTCTTAACCTATCGATACTCTACAGCATTATAGACAAGGAACCTCCCGAATATTTGTCACTCGCATTTACCCATGGCAGTGGCGCACCGGCAATGGGTGGCGTTATGCGGCCCGGCCAGGAAATTAAATGAAAACTTCTCAGGCGCTGGATAGACGACGCGCAGGCGTACTATTACATCCAACCTCGCTACCAGGGGCCAACGATCATGGCGACATGGGGCATCAGGCATACCGCTTTATTGAATTTCTGGCTGCATCCGGTATCAGCGTCTGGCAAACACTTCCACTGGGGCCAACACACGAAGACCATTCGCCTTATCAGTGCCTGTCCGTACATGCAGGCAATCCCCTGCTAATCAGTATGGACTGGCTGGTGGACCGTCATTGGCTCAGCAAGGACATAGCGCAAAGTAACCCGATCAATGATGCGCTAAGAAAAAAATGCCTTAGCCGGGCTTTCAAAAAATTCCTGGAGGTCAAGGATGACTATTATCAACGTTACCTGGAATTCATCGACAAGGAATCCTACTGGTTAAAAGATTATTCGCTATTTATCGCCATTCGTACAAGGCAAAAAAACAAGGGCTGGATGAACTGGCCCGATGAGCTGCGTGAGCGTAATGAGTCAGCCCTGGAACAAGCCCATAAGAAATTCAAGAAAGACATAGAACGCATACAGTTTGAACAATTCGTTTTTTTTCAACAATGGCATGAACTAAAGCAATATGCTCATCAACATGACATTCTGATGTTTGGCGACATGCCCATTTTTGTCGCCCACGACAGTGCTGAAGTATGGGCTCATCGTGAATATTTCAGTATTGACGAGCACGGTCATGCCTTAACTGTCGCTGGCGTGCCTCCTGATTATTTTTCTGCTACCGGACAACGCTGGGGCAACCCCTTGTATGACTGGACGCGCATGCAGGATGACGGATTCATCTGGTGGATTA
Source organism: uncultured Gammaproteobacteria bacterium (assembly GCA_963807455.1). Taxonomy (GTDB): domain Bacteria; phylum Pseudomonadota; class Gammaproteobacteria; order JAADHQ01; family JAADHQ01; genus JAADHQ01. Next base: position 34,217 of record CAWECS010000019.1, read on the forward strand.
ATCGAATGCGAACACAGCTGGAATTATTTGACCTTGTTCGTATCGACCATTTTCGCGGCTTTGAATCATACTGGGAGATCGCTGCCAGCGAGAAAACCGCCATTAATGGCCACTGGACCAAGGCTCCTGGTCATGAACTGCTACAGGCACTCTACGACGAATTCAATCCTCTGCCGATCATCGCAGAAGACCTGGGCATCATCACAGCTGAAGTTGATGCCTTACGTAATACCTTTAATATACCCGGCATGAAGGTACTGCAGTTTGCCTTTTCCGGTGAAGCCAGCAATCCTTATTTACCCCATCAACATGAAAAAAACTGCGTGGTTTATACTGGCACACACGATAACGATACCAGCCTCTCATGGTTTCAATCACTGGATAAAAACGGCCAGCAACTGGTGACAGAGTACCTTGGTAATAGCACCGAGCCGATGCCGTGGCCGCTGATACGCTCAGCTATGAGTTCGGTCGCTCGACTGTGCATTTTACCTATGCAAGACATATTATCACTGGCAGAAGGCCATCGCATGAATACGCCGGGAACCCAGGAAAATAACTGGTCATGGCGTTTTGACTGGAGCCAGGTACCGGATGGATTAACACACAAGTTAAAAGACATGACGGTGCGCTATCAACGCTAGTACATGGCACCACGCCCAGATCTCCGACTGTTAATCTTTAGTATTGAAACTCAGCCAGGACAAAATACTCACCACTGCGGCCCAGTATTTTATTTTCAATCGGGTCCACCATGACCTTTTAAGCCAGTCTTGCAAAACAATCTCGCGGCAATCGGAAAAATCCTTTTCAAATTGACGTTGAACAATCAGTGCAAATTCACGATCATCCACCTCCTGATTGGCCTCCAGGCTCCATTTGAAGTTCCAACGATCAAAATTACTCGAACCGATACTGACCCAGTGATCGCAAAGCAATATTTTCATGTGAGTAAAACGCGGTTGATATTCAAATATTCGTACACCATGACTGAGTAAACGGTCGTAGTAGCGCCGTCCCATATGCCTGGCCCAGGGATGATCAATAATGGGCCCCGGTAGCAATAACCTGACATCGACACCATCAGCAGCCTGCCTGAGAAGTGCCCCGCGTATTTTTCTTGAGGGTACAAAATAGGCGCTAGCCAACCATATATGTTTGTCAGCGCCTCTGATGCGTGTAACAAAGGAGCGAATCACTTCTGAACGGGTAATGCTTCTACCTTCAACTACGCGCCCCAACTGCCCTGGCAAGGCGCCATCTGTGGCATCCACAGGTGTTTGCAATAATTCGCCGCTACAGCGATGCCAATTAGCCTCAAACAAGGTTTTCCAGTCAAGCACACAATCCCCGCTTATTTTAATCATCGCCTCATGCCAGTAAGACTGAGGATTACAGTTGCGATCGAAATCATCAGTAATACCGGCACCACCGGTATAAGCTATAACGCCATCAACCAGCAATAATTTACGGTGATCGCGAAAAAGATTCTTGCGCAAGCGCCCATAACGTAAGGGATTGTAAAAACATATAGTGATGTTGTGAGCTTGCAAGCTATTACGGTCAGATCTTTTGAATCCACGCACACCATAATCATCCAGCAATAACTTTATATTAACACCACGATTACTCGCCGTTATCAAGGCATCTATAAATTTGTCGGCAATATGACCAGATTGAACTAAATACATTTCAAGGTAAATAAACGATTCTGCACTATGGATACTATTGAGCATCTCATCGAAAAACTCATCTCCATCTATCAATAGATCAAATGACTGTCCTCGCCGCCAGGGAAATCTAACGTGTTCCCGGTGTTTAAACATTTGCATACAGTCAATCACTCATAAAATAATTCAGCTTATTGCACAGCGAAACAGCCAGGATAAAGCCGATCAGGCCCAGCATGCCGCTTTAGCCCCCAGTAAAAGTCAATCATAGACTAATAGTCGCCTGTTAATAGTCGATACTCAAGTGCTAATACAACTCTTTAAAAATAATCCATCACGAATCCATGTGACAGCAATGTCAACCAGGCTTAACTCAATAAAATAACACAATTCACCCAATATGCCTGGAACCGCAACGTCTACGGCGTTATTATCATGTTACATCTAATTAGAATTTCAGGTTACTCATTTGCATCCGACAGACGCTTTATTTTACTGGAATGCCGACCCGGCATTAATATCATTAGGCCCCATAACAATTCATTGGTATGGCCTGATGTTTGCTCTTGCCTTCATCATCGGCCTACAGATAATGCGATGGATTTATGCTCGCGAACAACGTAACAGTAGCGAACTGGATGGATTATTTCTAACTGTACTGGCAGGTACCATTATCGGCGCACGACTGGGACATGTGCTGTTTTATGACCCCGCATTTTATCTATCGCAGCCACTGGAAATACTGAAAATATGGAAAGGCGGGTTGGCCAGCCATGGGGGCACGCTTGGTATTATTATTGCCGTGTATCTTTACTCACGTAAACCCGAACACCCCACTTCATTATGGATACTGGACAGATTCTGCATGACTGCCGCCCTGGGTGGCGCATTCATTCGTATCGGCAATTTCTTCAATTCTGAAATCATCGGCCTACCAGTCAATGGCGGGGTCGTTTTTAAACATTTCGACAGCCTGCCAAGGCATCCCGTACAATTGTATGAATCGCTGACCTATTTGCTGATTTTTATTATTATGTTTTTCATTTATAAAAAAACCTCCTCCCCCTTGAAGGATGGAAGGTTATTTGGCCTGTTTCTTGTTATGCTATTCAGCGCACGCTTCTTCCTTGAATTTTTCAAGATACGTCAGGCGCACTATGCCCAGGCAACGGAACTCAGCGTCGGCCAATGGCTCAGCATACCGTTGGTGATATATGGCATATGGCTTATGCTTAGAACCCACAAAAACCAGGCATAATACAGACAACAAGCACCACTAAAAAAACAGCCGGACTCTTATTCAGAATCTGCGCAGTGCTGGAAATAATAATTGTAGCTTCCTGGTAATTTGACTTGCCATTGCATATGACATCGTACAGCCAATAACAAAGGATATAAAAATGAAAATAATTAAACTGATACCGCGCAGCCTGGCCATTGTCATCTTCACCACTCTCATGCTGGCTTGCAGTAATTCCGGGCCAGGCACTACAGCTGAAAAATTCATGACCCACCTGGCGAAAGCTGAATTCACAGAAGCCAAACAATATGCGTCAAAATCGACCGGTGAACTGGTCGAAATGATGGGCAAGATGGGTGCGGCGATGGGTGGAAAAATGAATGAAGAAAAGGACTTTAACTTTATTCTTGAAGAGGAGAATATTGAAGGCGATAAAGCCACGGTAAAATTTCGCAAGAAAGATGGCGGCAAAATCGAGACTGTACACCTGGTTAAAGTAGAAGGCGATTGGAAAGTTCACGAAGACAAAAAATAAGCGCTTATTGCCTGTTCGCTGCCTACCTGTTACAACTGACTGCAGCACAGGCAGCGGGGCCATACGCTTACCAGAATGGTGACCTTATACTGCGACGCGGCGAGGGCATTATTTCAGACATAGCACGAAATTTTTCAACCACAGACAAGCGTTTTTCACATGTTGGCATTCTCGTCAATCACAAACAACAGGCCTACGTTGTCCATTCTGTGCATGACCAGGATAAAAACCATAATGGCGTAGTGATAGAAAAGCTGAGCGCGTTTTTAAACGATGTCGCTGACTGGGCTGTTTACCGACTCAAACTGAATAACAGCCAACAACAAAAATTTGCCTACACGGCACTGCAATATGCAGAAAAAAATATTCCCTTTGATTCACATTTTGATCTTGCTTCCAGCGACGCTATGTATTGCACTGAATTCATCTGGCGTGTCAGCGAAAAAATCGCCCGGCCGAATCCTATCAGGCCCACTATTAATTTATCAGGAGCTGCGTATATCAGCATCGAGGATATCTATAGACATCATCATGCCACATTGATTGAATCAAGCTTTACAGAATAAATAAAGCCATAACAAACGATGGACGTGTCTACTAAACATCGCATCGAAGCAGTGCATAATATTTGTACACTAGCTCATGCAAGCAGAGTATTTTTTCTATCAGCATCCTGGCTCAGCATTTCCTTGTCATATACCCTGAAGCAAGCCTTGCCATCGCGCTTGGCGTGATACATGGCGACATCCGCCAGCTTAATCAAGTCATCTGACAGAACTGCATGGTCTGGATAAATACTAATACCTATACTAGCACCAATCGATAAATTCCTGCCTTCAATCTGCATGGGTTCCTGTAGTTTGGCCTTGAGTATCTCGGCAAAAGTTTCGGCATGGAGCACCTCCTGAATACTGGACAACACGATGACAAATTCGTCACCGCCGATACGGGCCGCAAGATCGGTGCTTCTAATGCTACCGGTAATCCGCTGCGCCAGTATTTTTAGCATGTGATCACCAACATCGTGCCCATATTTATCATTCACTGGCTTGAAACCATCCAGATCCAGAAACAACAGCGCAACATTTTTACTTTCGCGCCTTGCCTGACCTAATATTACTAGCATTTGCTCTGTCAATAGAGCACGATTAGCGAGCCCTGTTAAAGGATCATAATGCGCCTGGAATTGCAGCTTGGAATTAGCTTGCTGCAACTCGCGCGTGCGTTGCAACACACGCGTTTCAAGATTTTGGTTACTGTATAGTAACTTTTTATTAGTTTGTTGCAGCTGCAACTTCATTCTTGAATTATTGCGATGTATAATCAACGCAAGAATGCCACCTATCAGCATGGTAGATGCGGTTAATGCGATCATCAAATTAACCGTGCGCTCCACTTCAACCCTTGCCTTTTTAAATGTCCGCTCATTCTCAACAGCCTGAAGGTCAATAATCTTGTTTAGCGCATTCAAAGAGTTCCGTTGCGAAGGCAAAATCTGCTTCAGCATTTCATCAGCGGACACCGCCTCATCTCGCATGAACTGCTCTGCAATTTTACGATGATAGGTCGAGGATTTGCTGGTAGCCAGGTTCAGCTCATTGTATAGAAGTAATTCTTCCTCACTTAACCCGGTTTCGAGGAATGCCTCGCGTGCACTCAGGTAGGTTGTTGCATGATCAAGAAAGTCATCATAAGACTCATTTCGAGCAAACGGCTCTTCAGTCAAGGAGATACGCCAGAGCTCCATCATGCGTTCACGCACTGCATCACGCATTTTCGTTGCCAGGGCAGTTTGTGCATTTTGCTCCTTGATTACTCGGGAAAATTCTTCATTGGATTTTTTTATTTGCGACATCCCAAGATAGGAAATCATTGCAAGTGAACCCAGAATAAACAGGGAAGCAAAAATAATTAGTAATGTATGTGGAAATCTTATTATCAAAACTTTTGCCTGGCACAGAATACACGTAACAGCAAACGAAACACATCGCTATCAGATTAAGTGTTACAGTAAAATTTATGAATCGGCTGTCAATACATCCAGATTGTTTTTGACCGCTCGAATTTATTTTTCTTGTTTTTTTTATAACCCTGTCATGTTATTAAACAACTAAAGTTCTGTAAAAAATGATTTGCTTTAGCATGAAAATAAATGACAGTGCGCAATTAGTATAACCATTCCGGGAAATTTTAACAGCCTCATGAATTCAATCATGTAAAGAGTTAGCTTCCTTTTTTAAAGAATTGAATCAACAAATATCCTTATAGCATTGAAAATACTATTAAAATAAATTGCATTTTTTATTGTTAATCGGGCCGATTTTATTTAATTATATTTTTTAAGCGTAGTCATCAGGGCTTTCAGCGTATATGACTCAAAAAACCTTTAATACAACACCTTAGCCATTCATGCTGACAGCAGCCCGATGCGGGTAATTGACGTAATTATCTGATATGCAAATCATTCTTTATTTAACTGGCGCGCGTTCAGTCCAGTTACCTTCCGGCAGAAACATAGCCTCCTCATGGATAGCCTGCGCTTCCGCCTGGCGACCCATGGCATTCAGGATTTCACTCTTTAACAACATGGAGTTACGGGCTTGCGGATCGAGCTGTAGTGCCGCATTCACTGATGACAAGGCTTCGGCGTCTTTATCAAGCACATAATAAGCCATCGCCTGGTTGTGATAGCCCTTTTGATAACTGGGATCCAGGCTTACTGTGGTATTAAAGTGCTTCAGCGCTGACTTGTAGTCGCCTTGCTGTGCGAGTACTACACCGAGATCATCATGCGCTTCTGCATTTTTCGGCTCAAGCTCAATCGCTTTACGAAGATCCTTGCTGGCATTAACACGATCACCTTTCCATAAGTAGCGCACACCACGCTTGGTATAGGCTACCGAGCTATTCGGATTACGCTTGATAAACACACTTAAATCGGCGATGCCTTCGTCGATATACCCCAGCCTGCCCTGTGCCATGCCACGCCAGAACCAGGCGTCATCCAGTTTGTCATTTATTTTCAACGCCTGGGAGTAATCCTCTACTGCACTATCAAAATCCTGCAAACGGAAGTGTAGCTTTGCGCGCGACATATGCAGCTCGGCGTTGCTTCTGTCCTTGTCAATCTGATCACTGTATTGTTCAATCAGTTTTTCAGCTTGATCACGACTGACAATATTATCTGCGCTGTCTACATTAGCATTCAGCAGCAAAGTCAGTAAAACCACCGCAAGCAGGGATGAGCATAAAGAAAAAACCTTTGGTATTAACATGGCAAGGCCTCCATCAGCGTTGCTGTTTCAGAAAATGTTTACAGGCCTTGCTGCAATACTGACCTTTTACATATATAGCACTCAATGATAAAGACGTCATATAGACTGGATTTATTCCAAAAGCCCCTTGGAAATAATCTGATTATGGGTTAATTGCTGTCACCACAGCACGGACGGGCGCGGGATAACCCTCAATGGTCTGGCACGGATTGACTGGATCAAGGAAATCGCTGAGAGACTGAAATTGCATCCATTCTGTTGAGCGTTGTTCTTCTGTTGTCGTTACACTGACGTCGATCACCTGGATATCTTTCATTCCTGCACGCTTTAGCCATCGTTGCAACAGGTGACAGGAGGGTATAAACCAGACATTATTCATTTGCGCGTAGCGCTCATCGGGCACCAGCACCTTATCGTCAGCGCCTTCTACTATCAAGGTCTCCAGCACCAACTGGCCACCGGGACGCAGACATTCACGCAAATGCAGGATATGATCAATCGGCGAACGCCGATGATAAAGCACACCCATGGAAAATACCGTATCGAAAGCCTGTAATTTCCGCGGTATATCATCGATACCAAATGGCAACATGTAAACGCGCTTGTTACCAAGGTAATGGCGCATGGCCTGATACTGCATCAGGAATAGTTTAGAGGGATCCACATTGAGGACCCAGTCAGCACCCGCGCCCAGCATGCGCCAGCAGTGATAAGCATTGCCACCACCAACATCCAGCACTTTGCGCCCTTGCAGTGATTGAATTTGATCCTTGATACGGTCCCACTTCCAATCCGAACGCCACTCGGTATTCACCTGTACACCAAAGAACTCATAAGGCCCCTTGCGCCAGGGTGATAACTGCATTAATTGCTGTTTTATTTTATCCCGTACTGCATCATCAACATCACCGGGCTCACCAATACGTACATAAGCCTGGTTAAAATCATACGATGAAGGCTCTATTGCCGGTAGCCCTGCCACGGCCTGTTGCCAACGTTGCAGATCTCCATGTTGTTTTTCGTGCAAAACATGATGCAATTGTTGCGGCAGGATATGCAGCCATGGCTGCAAGGCATCGTCTGACATTACCTGATAAAGCTCATCGAAATTCATATTAAAAGCAGACATTGTCGGGCTATTTGATCGCCACGATCGAGGCAAAATTAAATGCCTGAAACCATCGGTACGACTGCGAAAATCCCGCTTGCGCCAGTCGCTGCTGATGCTGTTCAAACGTTTCCGGGGTCATTACTTTTTCTAACGCTGAACGCTTCTGGCTGATTTCCATCTCGCTATAACCATTGGCACGCTTGAAGGCCAGTTGCATGCTCTCTTGCATATCCTGCTCCTGCTGATGCTCAAAACCAAGCTTTTCAGACAGGATCAACACGCCACCCGGACGCAGTCCCTGGTAAATATTTTTCAGTACCTGTAAACGTTGATCTGGCTCGATAAATTGCAAGGTAAAATTCAGCACCACCACCGAGGCATCGGTAACAGGCATATCCTGAATATTGTTGCAGTGTAATTCCACTGCTGCCTTACCCTCTCTATCGTCCATATGCTGACGACAGGAGTCGATCATCGCAGTGGAATTATCCACGGCAATAATTCGACAGTCCGCCGGAATACGCTGGCGCATGGACAATGTCGCTGCCCCGAGCGAACAACCCAGGTCATAACAGCGACTGCCTGGCTGTGCGTATTGTTCTGCCAGCAAGCCAATCAGGCTGATAATATCACCATAGCCGGGCACTGAACGGCGGATCATGTCAGGAAAGACCTTGACGACGGCTTCGTCAAAGGCAAAATCCACGATCATGTCCTGGGGATTGGCATACAGCTTATCGCGCGACTTGTTTTTACTCATGTGCGTATATTACCACTGCTATTTTGTTTTTTGTCCTAAAGCTGTTACCGACAGGCAATATTAGCTAATATCGATCCTGTAATAATCAATCACCCGAAACCACATGCCAAAAATCCGTATCAAAACATTATTCCTGTTGGCGCTGATCACTTTTCTGATCCCTGCTGCCCATGCTGATGACATAAAACCCTTTACTACCGATGGTTGCAGCCTGTTTCCTGATGGCTACCTTAACAACAGAGAGCTGTGGCAAACCTGCTGCACCCAGCATGACATGGCCTACTGGCAAGGTGGCAGCTGGCAACAACGCCTGGATGCCGACCGTCTGTTAAAAGCCTGTGTGACTCAACTGGGTGAACCGAAGGTTGCCGACCTGATGTTGAATGGCGTCCGTGCTGGCGGCTCGCCCTACTGGCCAACCAGGTTTCGCTGGGGATACGGCTGGGATTACCTGCGCGGTTATAAACCCCTTAATGGCAAAGAAAAACAGTCGGTGCAAAAGGCATTGCGTGAATATAAAGCCAAAACCGCCACCACAAACAAACGCTGATGCTGAAAGCCTCTATAATAACAGCTTAAGATTAACCACCAGGGATCCTCTGATTAATTCAAATTTTTGAGTTATTAATCAAAGACCCCTGACTACAGGATAAAATGATGATCCGCACTATTAAACTGCTGTCACTGATACTATGTTCCACCCTGTTAATAGCCTGCTCGGATAAGCAGGAAAGTAAGCCCGAAAATGTCTTCCAGGGCCAGATTGATGCACTGGAGAAGGCGCGTGGCGTTGAAGATACCCTGCTCAAGAAAGATCAGCAGCAACGCGGCATCATCGACTCGCAATCGCGTTAAACTCACACCCTGAAACCCTCAAAACACCCTGCTCATGCCCGCCATGACCAGCAAGCCCTTCGCTATTTTTCATATATTTCATAAAGTTATAAATTAACTACATAAATTTCAAAACAATCCTTGAAAGTTCTCTAAAAGTTCTCTATGCTTTTCCCTAATGAGAACATTTTGAGAACTTTAAGGGGTACTCAGCATGCTGTCCCGACGTGAACAGGATACTTACAACTTCATCTGCGATTACATTGCCCAGCATCAGCAGGGGCCGTTACTGGATGAAATTGCCAATGGTCTTGGCATTAAATCCAAGGGCGTCATTCATCGCTATGTGCAGGCACTGGCAAAGGCCGAAATGATCGAACTGGTGGCCGGCCGTCACCGTGGCATCCAACTGCCAGGCCAGGAACAGGCGCCTGATGACAATGCACCGGTACTGCCCTTGCTCGGGCGTATCGCCGCCGGCCAGCCTATCGAGGCCATACCGGAACAGGATGAAATCAACCTGGCTGACTTCTTTATGGGTCCGGGTCGTTTTGTCCTCAAGGTGCAAGGCGAGTCGATGATCGAAGCCGGCATTCTACCGGATGACATGGTCGTGATCGAAAGCTGCATCACCGCACGTAATGGCGAAATTGTTGTTGCGCTGGTCGATCAGCAGGAAGCGACATTAAAACGTTTTCGTAATAATCAGGATGGCACCGTCACCCTGATACCGGAAAACAGCGATATGCAACCGATGACCTTCAAGGCTCATCAGGTGCACATTCAAGGCGTACTGGTGGCCCAGATGCGCTCGTATAATTAAGTTGAATAGCCAAACGCTATTCACTGCCAGGTTCGCCACGGCGGATAAACGAGGAAAACAGTTTGCCATGTTGCCCTATCGTTTGCTCAAAGCCGCCGTGGTAACAAATAATTGCCACGAGGTGAAACATGAAAACAAATAGCAACCAACATCTAATGAACGGTATTATGTCTGCAGCCTATCAGGTACGACAGGCCTATGGCCCCGGCCTGCCGGAATCCGCCTACCAGTTCGCACTGGTGGATGAACTGCGTAAACGTGGCATCCAGGCTGAACGTAAGTCGATGGACAAAAATGCCAGCGTGCTGGTAGAAAACTGCCTGTTACTTGGCCTGCGCTGTGTTGATCACATTACCTCTATACATAGCAAACAACTGAGTTCCTGCTTGCGCAAATTGCGCTTCAAACAGGGATTGCTACTGAATTTCAATTCCACATTTATTCGTCAGGGAGCCTACCCGGTTTCATTGTAAGCTTGCCAATGAATAGTCGGGACAAGCAACCAATCCGGGTGTTCATATAAAACCATAGCCAATCAGGGCTATGGGGCTTGCCTGGTATTTTCAGGGCAATACACCTGTTGAATAATGGTGCTCATAAAACACCTCGCTATTCATGAGTGCAGCGGAATAATCCGAAATTAGTAGACTCCTGACCGCTCTCAAGCGAGCAATAATTCAATGATCTACCCTGATCATGGTACTAACTTTTTGTACAACAGAGAAACTGAACCCTGTCGCTATGGACCCATTTTGCCCAGTACAGTGGCCACGCGCTATTTTGCATGTGGACATGAACGCCTTTTTCGCTTCCGTCGAGCAGCGGGACTTCCCCGGGCTCCGGGGCAAGCCCGTAGCCGTGACTAACGGTGAGGTCGGCTCGTGTATCATTACCTGTTCCTATGAAGCCAGAGCCAAGGGTATCTATACCGGCATGCGCATCCAGGAGGCGCGCAAACAATGCCCCGGCATCATCCAGCGTCCAGCCAGACCCGAGGCCTACGCCCGCGTCTCTACTAACATTATGCGCGCCCTTGAAGACATCAGCCCCGATATTGAAGTGTTTTCAGTCGACGAGGCCTTCCTCGACCTGACGCATTGTCAGAAATTACATGGCACACCGGCACGCATGGGCATGATGACCAAACAACGCGTGTTTGCTGCATCCGGACTGTTATGCTCGGTCGGTGTCAGCGGCGACAAAATCACCGCCAAGTTTGCCGCCAAACTGCAAAAGCCGAATGGCCTGACCATCATCCCGCCATGGGAAGCACGCGAACGCCTGGCACAGGAACCCACCACGGCACTATGCGGTATTGCTAATGGCGTCGGTACTTTTCTTGCGCAACATGGTGCCTACACTTGCGGCGATGTCGGCAAGCTGCCTATCAGTGTATTGGCACGACGTTTTGGTAACCTGGGTCGGCGCATCTGGCTTATGTGCCAGGGCGAAGACCCCGATCAGATTCATATGGAAGTCGCGCCACCGAAATCCATGGGACACGGAAAAATCCTGCCTCCCGGCACGCGCGACAAACAAGTCATCCTGACCTATCTTCAACACATGAGTGAAAAAGTCGGCAAGCGCCTGCGCAAACACAAGCTGACTGCGAAAAAATATTTCATCGGTATCAGGCTCGAACACAGCTGGATTGGGGAGAAACTGCAATTATCAATAGCGGATAATGATGGCGGCAGGATTTACCGGCTATGCCGCTTCCTGATCGAAAACCATTGGCAGGGAGAAGCCGTGCGTCAGGTACAAGTGACTGCACTGGACCCGCAACCGCGCAAACAGCAAATGGATCTATTTACAGAGCAGGATGAAACCGAAGCTGAAATTAATGCCGTTATGGATGAAGTCAATGAACGTTTTGGTGAATTCACCCTGGCACCCGCACGTTTACTCAAGCGTTCGTCCATGCCCAATGTGATTGCGCCGGCGTGGAAACCGGACGGTCATCGGCAGACGATATGATCATTCAAAATAATTGAATGTTTTATCAGATCTTAACTTAATGCACCCAAAGCCAAGGCGACAAAGAGCAATACATTAAATCCAACGATGCACATTATGATAAGAGAGAATACAAAACAAACACCCATTAATACTTTCATCCAGTCTTTACTGTTTCTTAAATTCCTATACCCGCTAATGACTCCCCCAATAGCCAGTGGCAATAAAATTACCTGTACCATCAACAGATAACCAATGTCACCAGACGTCCCCCTTAATGGATGTATAAATGAGACCCAAAACCATACAAACAAAATACCGACAGACGTCCAAACACAAAAAGGCAAGTATGGTGTTGCAATTGAATTTATGGGCCCGGATTTATCTGATATCTGCCATTGTTTTTTATACCAATTCAGTTCTCTGGTATTTTTTTGCGCAGGGCAACCACAAGTCGGGCAATTCTCTAACCCGGGATTGACTTTTGTTGCACAAACCTCACATTGGTAGGAATATCTAGGCATAGGTTAATTATTCGATTCTGAGACCTAATATCCAGCAAGAGACGCGACGCTTTTGGCTATCCGAGAGGATAAATAATACAACTCGATGCTGACCCCATTGCCAGATTATTTTTGATGATGAAATCCATTATCTAATACGACCCCACTTGCACCATGAATGATGATTGCTTGATTTAAATCACCTAACCTTGTTATATAGTAATTTTGATTATCTGCATATATTTGCGCACCCAATTTATTTGAGCATGAGTAATTAATATTATTATAGGCAATTTTTACTGCTTTATAGGGTGTTATTACAAAATTACTCGGAGTTTTAACTAAAGATCCATCTTCCTTGTACAGGGAATTGCACGGATCATTTCCTTCGTAACCATTACCAACCCATTGAATGGCGACCAACACTTTAGCTGGTGGTTGATTAGCATTACAGGCACACATGAAAAAGATACTAATAAATATATATAGATAGTTGCTTTTCATCTATTTTACCTTGTTCGCATGCTGGCTAAACATTAGCTGCAAACTTTATTGCGGCCCGACTCTTTTGCCTTGTATAATTTTACGTCAGCTCTTTTTAATATATCATCCGCATTATCATCAGAATCCTCGATTTCTGATGCACCAATACTCGCGGTAATTGATATATTTGCATCATTCACCTTGAATAATAATTTAGATATAATATCTCGTAACTTTTCTGCAATAATAATAGCAGTTTGCACTTCAGTATTGGGTAGTAACACGCAAAACTCTTCTCCACCAATCCTTGCAACACTATCATACTCTCGTAAATTAGATTGACATGATTCAGCGAGTTTCTTTATAACAGTATCACCCATAGCATGACCATAATTATCATTAATCAATTTAAAATGATCTATATCCAACATGAGCAATGAATAGATTTCATACTTACGCTTATAGCGTGAAAACTCACTATTTAATAATTCTTCGAATGATCGCCGATTGAGTATGCCTGTTAACGGATCAGTTCTCGATAATTTTTCAAGCTGATGTTCCAGGGCTTTCTGTTCACTGACGTCACGTTCTATGGCAACAAAATGAGTGACTTCACCCTGGCTGTTTTTCAATGGTAGAATACTCAAATCCAGCCAGTACTCCTCTCCACTTTTCGAGTAATTCTTGATCGTGACTCTGACCGGTGTTTTTGTTTCCAGCGCTCGTCTGATGGTTTTTGTTGTTTCTACGTCTGTGTTGGTGGATTGTAATATTCGTGGGTTCTGACCATTTACTTCATCAAAACTGTAACCTGTCAATTCAGTAAAGGCCTTGTTTACATAAACTATTTCAGGACCTGGTTCATCTATGGTGTCTGCTTTTGTTACGATAATCACATCTTTTGCACTGTCGACGATATCCTTGAAATCAAAATCGAATTTTTTCATGGTTTATCCAGTATATTTTTAATTATGTTGAACTTTAATGTCTGCAATTGGCAACAGTAATAACAGCATCATGGCACGGTTACTAGTCATAATATCGGTAACCATACTCTCATCAGATGCCATATTTTTTTGATTTGGTAATTTTTGTGTGACCTTGGTAGCATTTATCTGGCAATGATATCTTCTACCTTGTGCCAGATCACATCTTCAGTACCACCGACAATCTCGTAAGCACTTACTGCCACACTCAGTAATACACATTTCGGGGAGTCCAGGAAAGATCCAAGATCAGGGTGCCTGTCCTTATGCGCCTGCACAGCGACTTCGCGCTCATCATCAGGAAATTCTGAAGCAATACCATGGGCAGTTATAACAAGATCTCGTCTGTTGGCCTGCAGCTGCCACATTCCGGCTATCTATCAGAATCGCCACACGTCCGTCTTTTAATAGATTACGATACTTTAACGTAGCACGATAGGTAGCGACAATGAGCTGCTGGATGCCATCCATAGGTGTATATGCCATCAGGCTGGCATGCGGCTGACCTTCATTCTGTGTGGCCAGCACTGCAAATCGACTTGTTTCAAGGACACTCTGGATCTCTTTATCAGGTTTCATCTGGCATTCCAATTGACCAACAGTTCTGGGCAGTCACATACTGAAGCATGACCATTCATTTTTTGATATTGGCTATCATTCTAGCCATGAATTAACTGATGTGTATTGTTAATAAATAGCCATACCCCATCATAAATCCAAAATTCTCGGTTATGGTCAGCAGCTTCTTTATATAATTATTGATATTAGAGCAGAATGGCTTTACTGATGCAAAATACAGCTTTCGTAAAATGCATAACCCGCTAGGTTGACGATAACCAACTTATTATCTTTTTCTTTGAGGGTCTAATAAATTTATAATACGGCATCCAGAGTTAATCAAGTACCACCCTACTCTTTCAGCATTGATGATAAATCCTGAGGAACATCGATATCCTTTAATACACTGGTATCCTCAGTAGCCATCAATTCAAGTTCATCTGCATGCTCCGAAAGCAAATGCCGGGCACCTTTATCACCAGACAATTCACATAATGCTTGTCGCCAACGTGATGAAAACCCGACCGGGTGACCTCGTTGACCAGAGCAAACAGGCGCGACCATCGACGCACCGTTATTGATGCGATCAAGCAAGCCAGCCATAGTTGCAGGCTGCACCCATGGCATATCGGCCAATGCGATCAACCAGCCATCAGCATTGATACTGGCTTTGACTGCAGCAGCCAGACTCGAGCCCATACCCTCATTGGCCCGAGGATTTTCAACCACCTGCAGACCAAGCTCTGTGAATATCTCAATCAAGGCATCATCACCAGGCCTGACGACAGCCACTGTATTCGGTAACACTTGCATCAACGTCTGTGCAGCTGCGGCTGCGATGGGTAAACCATCAGCTAATGGCTGCAGTAGCTTGGGTGCACCGAAGCGTTGCGCAGAACCGGCGGCGAGCAAAATACCGACGACTTTGGTCATGAATTTTGTTGCACTTGTTGTGCAATACCATTGCGAATGGCGGTGATTTGCGCGAGGATGGAAAGCGCAATTTCTGCCGGGCGTTTACTGCCAATGTGCAAACCGGCGGGACCATGAATACGCTCGATTTGCTCTGCGCTGTAGCCTAGTGACGCCAGGCGCTTGTTGCGTGCCTGCGCTGATCGCCTGGAACCCAGTGCGCCGATATAAAAAACTTGCGACTCCAATGCGGCGCTCAGACCCAGGTCATCCTGACGTGGATCATGCGCCAGTGCGACAATCGCAGTACGCGCCTGATCGCTAAGTCCGTGCACAGCATCATCAGGCATCACGCGGCTGTAGTGAACATTGGCAAGCGCTGCGAGTGGGGCAAAGTCATCGCGCGGATCACAAATAGTGACTCGATAATCAAGATGCTGGGCCATGCTGGCAAGATGGCGTGCAAGTTGACCGTCACCAATCAATAACAATTGCCAGGCAGGCCCGAAGGTTTTGACCACGGTTGTTTGTGTAAACTGAAACTCTGGAGCATTATCGCCCGGATCCAGGCTGGTCTCACCGCTGGCCAGATTGACTGTGCGCGTGACCAGTTCGCCATTGCGTAGCCGGGCCAGTAATGGCTCGATCGACTCAGGGCCAGACAACTGTTCAATCAGCAGTTCCAGGCGACCACCGCACGGCAGTCCCATGCGTGATGCTTGCTGACGGTCAACGCCAAAGTCCACCATGGTGGGTGTCGGGCCTGCCAACTCATTTTTGCAATAGCGGGACAACAATGATTCTTCGACACAACCACCCGATACCGAACCAATAAACTGGCCTGTATGGTTCATTGCCAGTAGTGAACCGGGTGGACGTGGCGAGGAGCCCCAGGTTTTGATCACGGTTGCGAGCGCGACCTGATGGCCGGACTGCAGCCAGGTCAGAGCTCGCCTTGAGGACCTCGATATCATCCGCCTGGTCCGTCATGGCCTGGACCGGCGTGTCAGGCCGAACGCAGGTCGACATGCTTCAACGGAAACTCGCGAATGCGCTTGCCGGTGGCCGCAAAGATGGCATTCAGCACCGCCGGCGCTGCCACTGCTATAGTCGGCTCGCCGATGCCACCCCAGAATCCACCCGAAGGCATAACGATCACATCAACCTTTGGCATCTCCGCGATCAGCATGGATGGGTAGCTATTAAAGTTTTTTTGTTCAACACTACCGCCCTTGATTGTGCATTCACCGTATAGTAACGCCGACAGACCATAGACAAAGGAACCCTCGACCTGCGCTTCAATTTGCTGCGGGTTAACCGCATGTCCGGGATCGGTCGCGGCAACAATGCGATGAATCTTCAGAATTACCTTTGTCATCGACCGAGACCTCCGCGCAGGCGGCAACATAACTGGCAAAAGCTTTACATACCGCCAGGCCCCGATGCACACCCTTTGCTGCAGGCTTGCCCCAACCCGCCCGTTCGGCAACCGCATTGAGCACGGCCAGGTTCTTCGGATGCTTAGCCATCAGTTTGCGACGGAATTCCAGTGGGTCCTTGCCTGCAGCATGGGCCAGTTCATCAATAAAGCATTCCATATAGATGGCATTCTGGTTGACATTAACACCACGCCAAAAGCCGGGAGGTACTGGCGGGTTACGCATCGCATGCTCGATCAACAGATTAGGCACGGTATAGCTAATGGCGTGATCACCGTCCGGCAGCATGCCCTGGAAGGTGAACATGTCGACCCCGTTCTGCATCCATTTTGGATTGACAGCGGCCAATATAGATTGTCCCGAGATACGAATATGCAGGCCATGAACGTTACCTTTATCATCCAGCCCGCCGATCATTTTTGCCTTGGTGATCGGATGGTAGTGGCCGTGCTGCATATCCTCTTCACGCGTCCACAGCAGTTTGATCGGCGTACCGGGC
The DNA here is from genome assembly GCA_963807455.1 of uncultured Gammaproteobacteria bacterium. Lineage (GTDB taxonomy): Bacteria > Pseudomonadota > Gammaproteobacteria > JAADHQ01 > JAADHQ01 > JAADHQ01. The sequence goes on from CAWECS010000019.1 coordinate 51,801, forward strand.
ATCTGCTTTGCGATAGCAACGGCCTGGGTGACAAAATCATGAAACGCCCCACGCCGACCAAAGCCACCGCCAAGATGAATTTTATAGACATCGCATTGGCTCGCCGGCAGTCCGGCCGCTTTGGCGGTAGCCTCGAGTGCAGCCTCGCCGTTCTGGGTTGGACACCAGACCTCGCAGCGATCCTTGTTCCAAAGTGCAGTGGCATTCATGGGTTCCATGGTCGCGTGATTCTGGTAGGGATAAGCATAAGTCGCCTCGACGTTTTTTACTGCACCCTTGAGTGCTTTTTTCGCGTCTCCCGACTCGTTTCCGACGAAGGCTTTTTTGGCAGTCAGACCTTCATCGAGCATCTGCGCAATTGATGCGCTGCTGACCTTGGCATTCACCCCATTGTTCCATTTCACTGTTAGCGCATCCAGTGCTGTCTTCGCCTGCCACCAGGTATCAGCCACCACGGCGACAGCATTGTCTTCAACAGCCACCAGCGCACGCACGCCAGGCATCTTTTTTACCTTTGAGTCGTCGAAAGAGTCCAGCTTACCGCCGAACACCGGACAGGCTTTGATAGCGGCATTGAGCATGCCGGGCAATTGCAAATCAGCCCCGAAGATCTGCTTACCGGTGAGTTTATCAACCGTATCCAAACGCTTAACCGGCTTACCGATCAGCTTCCAATCCTTCGGGTCTTTAAGCGCGACTTCAAATGGGGGTATCATCTTCGCAGCCGCGGCGGCCACCTTACCGTAAGTCGTGGTGCGTCCGCTTGGCTTATGAGTGATCACACTTGACGCTACGCTGCAGTCAACTTTCGGTACGCCCCAGCCTTCTGCTGCTGCCTCGATCAGCATTTCCCGCGCCACAGCACCGCCCTTGCGTACATATTGATGACTGCCGCGAATACCCTGGCTGCCACCCGTCGAGAAGCTGCCCCATATGCGATCACGAGCGAGACTTTGTCCGGGTGTTGGATATTCAGTCTTAACCCTGGACCAGTCACACTCAAGTTCCTCGGCAACCAGTTGCGCCAGGCCGGTCAGGGTACCCTGACCCATCTCTGAACGCGCAATACGAATAATGACGGTATCGTCAGGCTCAATCACAACCCAGGCATTCACTTCAGGTGCAGCGGATGATGTTTCTGCTGCCGCCATTGCCATGCTACTACCCAAGGGTAAATACAGCCCAAGGGTGAAACCGGCACCCACCGTGGTGGTGCTTATCAGAAATTCACGGCGCGAAATATTGACATGTTCTTTCTTCATCATGACCTCCCACGCTTGCTGATATCGACGGCAAGATGAATGCCACGCCGCACGCGGTTGTATGTGCCGCAACGACAGATATTGGTGACGCTCGCATCGATGTCTGCATCGTTGGGATCAGGATTGTTCTTCAATAGTGCAGCAGCACTCATGATCATACCCGGCTGGCAGTACCCACACTGCGGGACGTCAAGTTCTTGCCATGCCTGCTGCAGCGGATGACGACCATCAACTGACAGTCCTTCGATCGTGGTGATGTCCTGCGAAGCATTCAGGCTGGAAACCGGGATAATGCAAGAGCGTACTGCTGCACCATTAATATGCACCGTGCATGAGCCACAGATGCCGATACCGCAACTGTACTTGGTGCCGGTCAATCCCAGTTGTTCACGTAGTACCCATAATAAGGGTGTGGAGTCATCTACATCGATATCGATGAGTTTTCCATTAACTTTTAATTTTGCCATTTGCTAACTCCATGTTGGAGGCTGACGTTACAACTTGGTGAGTAAACATTGAGTTTGTTATACCAGAAGAGTGACTGATTGGTAAAACAGTTTTTTGCTTATCTGTTTATAGCATACAACATAGTTCTATTGTATAAATAACATATATCGCTAGGAAGTCTATATTTTTACGTTAGATAATTTTTAACGTTACGAATCTACAATATTGCTGTATAAAAATACATTACAGGATGAGTTGCTTATATTGGCAGGCATTAAGCTTGAAGCAAATGCGATAAATTAAGTGGGGTTATGTCATTCTACTCAGACTTCGTTTTTGAGCCCCTTTTACCCTGGTTAATGCTGACCGATTTTATCTTTTAACATAGCTGGCATAATCGCCGGATTCAATACATATTAAATCAGTGGCATCATGATTAAAGATATATGCCCAGGCAATGACTTCTGAATAATTTGCATTGAAAAATTAATCAAATATCTTCATCCATATTACTCGACAGTTTTTTATGCTCACGAGTAATACCCACCACAACCCAGATCCATATAACTGCCAACAACATGTTGAACAGGGCAAACTGATAAACCTCCATTGCCAGCCATTGGGTGCCGGCAAATATCACACCCGCCTGAATCATATCGCCAAAGCGCCAGAAAAATGTATCGATTACTGTTTTACCTTCATATTTTGCAGCAGTGCTTACTGGTAAAAATAGTGCATGGCGGGTTGTTGTTTGTATTGAATAATCTACACTGTTCTCAAGAATTTTGACCAGCCGAATAATGCTGAAGATGGGTACGAATACAATCAAGCCATAACCAATCAATGCAATAACCGGCAATATAAACAAGGCAGCCCTGACACCCAGGTATTTATATATTCTTGAAACCAGAAATAGTTGAAACAGCAAACTAAACAGGTTCACCCAGGTATAAAAATCACCATAAAAGGCACCGATAATATTACCCTTGCTTAGTTCACTACCTGCAGCGATTAAACCTTCAGCATGATGCACAACCATTTTCGCCAGAATAAACTCACCTGTACTATTGATCCAGTTGAGTAAAACGACAAAAATGGCAATGAGTAGCAGATAACGGTCAGAAAAAACCAGGCGAAAGCTACCCGGTATCCAGATTGATTGGTTTTTAACCAGGGCGCTATGGCTGCGGTCATAACTGGGTAGCTTTTTACTGGCTAATAGGCCAAGCGCAATAGTCAAACATAATAGTACTACCGCGAGTAACATCAGGCCTAACGGACCGGTATAGTTAATGACCTGCTTGGAAAAATTTGCTCCCAATAATGCACCCAATGAAGCGCCGACAGCAATAACAACAAACAGCCTCTGGCCACTTTCAACATTATAAAGATCCGCACAATAGGCCCAGAATTGTGCCACCACCATGACATTGAAGACCCCCAACCAGATAAAGAAAACAATCCCAAGTTTGACTTCTGCCCTGCCGAGTACATAAAACAGTATTAGATTACTGATAAAAAACAAAGTTACCCAGATATATATCTGCATACGATTATGCTTGAAGTAACGGAACAGAAGATTATAGGCAGGCATCAGCAATAACAACACCAGGGCTTGAAAAGCAACGGCGTAACTTCTGATTTCAGCACTGTTCTCGGATAACAGCAGGGATTCGCGGGCAGGCTTGAGCAAGTAATAGGCAAAAAGCAGAATAAAAGCCTGAATCATTAACAATAATACTGCCTTGCCTTCCCCCGGTTTGATGCGAGTGAATAGTCTCAGTACTTTTTCCAGTACGGTGAGTTTTTTTTCGGATGTGGTCATATAATCAAGGTTGGCAGGCTACAAAGCGATACAATCTACCCGCCTTGATATCAAGGTCACTGGTCTCGATAACATTAGATATAGAGCTGACTTTTGATGACAGTTTCGTCCACTGATCATAATACAGGACCCAAAGTTGCAGCTTGTTTTCATCATTGACCTTTTTACCGATTTCACTCAATTTTGAATTTTCCTGCAAGTACTGCCAGGCCAGATTGACACGCATGTGACTATAAGGCGTTTTATCGACCAGAAACCAGGTGCGCTTGATGCAGCGATCGGCATCTATACCTTTGGGAGTAAACTTGGGGACAGCCATCTTTTCAACCTCGGCATTGATATCAGCTTCGCCATTCAGGCTTAAAGCCTGCATTGTCCCCAATGTCTTACCGAAACCATCCACCCAGGATTTGGTATCACCAGCTTTATTAACCTGCACGCTGGCACGATCAGCTACCCAATCAGAGGTTTGCAATACAGTCTTGCGCAGGTAATTATATCGAAAGGTGACATAGTCCTTCAGGGCACGTGCATGCTCACGCAATTTCTGCTCACTTGTCACCGCATAGCGTTCGCGATGTAATTCATCTGCCAGTAAGGCCGTCAACGCATCAATCCTGTCATGCATGACCTCGGGGGTGAACCAGACGGGTGTGCCTGTATACCCTTCCACCGGCATCCCCATCAGCCCCCTGAGCTTCTGTTTGAGTCGTTGCAGCAAAACCGGGTTCTTCAACAGCTTATCTTTTAATGGATTAGGCAGACCCAGTTCAAGCGGATAATAATACTGAAAATTATCATTGAGAATATTGGCGGGATACGCCAGGAACTCGTCCCAGTTTTTTCCAAAAGACAGGTCATAATCCCACGGGACAATAACCCATTTTTCATTTTCACGACTGAAATAGATAAAATAATTTTTATTATAGGAATCTCCATTACTGCTGATGACATTGGCAAGAATCCAGTTGATCACTGAGTCTACATCAAAGTGTTCTTCAAGAAATGTATCGAAATCCTTGGCAGACACCTCATGTAGTTGTTCCGTCAATCGTTTGAGCGACGAAAAGTCCTTGTCTCGTGGCGATAATTTGAGCCAACAGCGCTCAACCTTGCTGACAGACTGTGGACTCAGGTCTCCACAAAAACCGCTGTCACGGGGATGAAAAAATTCACCATCACTGCCAAGCTCATATCGAGCCAGCATTTCAGGATCGATCCATTCGATATGCAGGAACATACCAATATAACGTCGGTTAATATAAAGACGTGTGTAATTCACTTTGGGTGCTGCCATACCCAGTGTGTGAATCAGGTCCCATGCCAGCCATTCACGCATCATGGAGGCATCGGTCGCCATTGCATTCAGCGCAATACGCTGTTGTCCGTGCCACAGCATGCCTTTATCGAGTTTTATTTTCAGCGATTTCTTGTCGAAATTTCTGCTAAAACTGCCCTTGACTTCAATACGCCCTGTCAGGCGCTTGCCTTCATCAAACAGGCTGACCGGAAATGTTGAGCGATCATATTTTTCTTTTTTAAATAACACATCGGCATCACGCGCCTTCATCTCCAGGTGTAATGAAAGCACCGGTATAGCTTCCTGTGCTGTCGCTACGTCAAACCACAGACAAAGACTGCAGATCAACCACAACAGTGCTATGGATTTTTTCCACTTATTCATAATCATGTTATCGCCTACCCCAAACATAACCTATGTTGATGAATACACCTTGCCGTTGACTGGTATCACGACCCCAGAGATTCTTGAATAGTCCCGCAGACATACCCAACCTTCTCGAAAGCTTATGACGTACACCAATCTCTCCACGTATCACATCGAACTCGGATTCAAAATCGCCATTTATTGATTGTATCGCCGTCGGATTGCCATTCTTGAATGAAAAATTTCCCGACAGACTTGCGTTGTATGACCAATTCTGGTTTTGCATGTATGAGCCGCTTATTTTTGCACGAAACTGGTCTGCCGGTGATCCGGCCCAGAAACGCAAACTACCTCCATAGTTAAGGGAATATTTTTCTGATAATTTTGTCGTGCCATACACACCCAGATCAAGACCCGCTTCACCATAGCCTAATCGGTTACTGCGATTACTGTCATAACCGGTTGGAATAATAATAATGGCCTCCCAGGCCTGGCCGTTCTTATACAGATTGAGTCTGCCCCGTACACCCAGATATAGATCACTAAAACCACTGACCTTATCTCCACCACAGTCAGAACTCGCCATACTGACCTTGCCGAAAAATGTACGGTAATAAGAGTAGCCATATTCATACCCATGAGTGAGTGACTGTCCTTTTGATGTACAACTGGATATTTCATCATTTCCATCCTTGTCCCAGGAGCGATCAGCAGATGAACTCTCCAGGTGCGCCGAGTAACGATGCTCGCCTTCAGAACGCAACCAGCCACCCGCTTCACTCAATGCAGTCATCATCAGCAGACATATAGCCATGATAATTTGACTGAAAACCATTCTGAACATGTCTATAGAATTCAAAGTTGACATATTATTTCGTTTCTCTACTCACAGATTAAAAAAATAATGCTAATATACTAGCAACCAATTTGGTGCTTGTCGCGAGAGATGTATAAAGCATCTCCTCGCCTGACAAGAACTTAACATTCACTTCAAAAACAATTGAGCCATGTTAATAAAACCACTTACACTACTCCTGTATACAGCTTTAGCTATATTGCTATCTTCCTGCGCTTCAACACCTATAGAAAAAGCTGCGTCCAGTAAACTTGCCATCAAACAAATTGTTCTGATCAGTATCGACGGGCTACGACCTGATGCCATTAAACAGGACAATGCACCCAACTTATTCAAGCTGACACAATCAGGGCTTTATTACCCGAATGCTAAAACCATTCAACGTTCTGTTACCCTGCCCAGCCATACATCTATGCTCACGGGCCTTGATTCAGAACAACACAACATCACCAAAAACAAATCTCTGCCCGGCTATATAGCCTTTCCAACCCTATTACAAATTCTTAAGTCACAGGGCATGAAAACGGCAGCATTATTTTCCAAAAAGAAACTGGGTTTCCTGTTTCCGCCCGATTCAGTCGATTATATTTATGGCCCTGCGCAGAAAAACATCGACTATCATCAGACTGACGCTATTCAGCTTGCTACCGAATTTGAACGTATCTGGCGCAAACAAGCTTACCATCTGACATTTATTCATATACGCGAACCCGATAGATATGGTCACAAGCATGGCTGGATGAGTAACGAATACCTCAACCAGGCTATTCCTTTAGCTGACCAGGCCATTGGAAAAATTGTTAGTAGCATAAAAAACAGTCCACAAGCCAACACGACCTTGCTCATCATCACTTCTGACCACGGCGGCAAGGACAAGACCCACTGGCAGAATCGTGCCGAGGACCTGACAATCCCCTGGATCGCCAGCCATCCACAACTGGCTCCTGAAACTCTGACTGCGGCCGAGGTCACTATTTATGATACCGCACCCACCATCCTGTATTTGCTCGACGTACCCATTCCTGACGGATGGGATGGCCGTATCATCCCGCGTTTTCAACACTAACATTTATTTTTCCAGTAACAGCTCACGAGCTTTTCCGCAGGCTTGTTCTGTATATCAAAACCGGTATCAGTCAAGCCATCCTGTTCAATATTACTTGACCAGCTCCAGATCATGACGCCATGCACCCAGGGCTGCCGTAAACGCTGCAACCACATACCAAGCACCTTGGCCTGCCTTTCTGCATCAGGGGTAACCTGCTGATCTCCTGTGTCAAGCCATGGGTGGCGAAAACTACCTTGTGCCGATGAAATGCCTATTTCTGCAATCCACAGCGGTTTGTCTATTGAGGCAGCGAATGACTCCAGCTCTTTGGTTTTTTCAGACATCACCTGATTTACATAATTGATACTCCAGTCTTTCCCTAGAGGCGGATATAATGTGAGACTCACTGAATCCAGTAACTGCCAGTAAGGAAAACGCTTCAGTCCCGCTATTCCATGCGCTGCATAACTGAGTTCGCCAGTGTATATTTTACGTACTTCAATAATAAGTTGAGGAAACTGCGGCTGTAAGGCTGCATGACGTAACTCGGTTCCAATCACCAACATTTCAACAGAATATTTTTGCGCCATGCGAGCGTAATGTTGTAGCCAGCCTTGATAAGATTTGAACCATTGCTGCCATCCAGCCGCAGTGGTAGGCTTGATTTCACCTGCCCATGAATCATTAACCAGTACTTGTGGCTTGAGAATGACGCGCAAGCCAATATCATGAGCATCGGTTATCGCCTGTATAATCTGCTGGTCTGTTACGGCAAGAGAATGCTTTAGTTCACTGGAATCTGGCGCTTCTTGCTGCATGAATACAATCAGCGCCACAGTATTGGCACCTTTATCTTTAATGGTTCTTAAGGATTGCATGGATGAAAAAGAATTAAGCGACACTTCTGTAGTTTGCAGATAATTGACACCCTGAAAATATTCATGCTGGTAAGATGCTTGCGCAATTGATAAAGCGCCAGCGAAAAGACACAGACAAATAATTCGAACATAAAATTTCACGATACTAACTCCACTCGCTTGCGCCGATATACCCGCCAATGCTGGTAATCATAGACAAGTTGATAACCATGCAGGCCGTGAGTATACAAATCAGGGAAACGCTGATTGAGAGAATCCTTGCCTCCATAAGTGTGGCCTGGATCAGATACCACCAACTGCTCTACCGTTGGCCATTGGTGTTTTAAAGCAAGCTTGAATTCCGACGATGAAGGTAGCACCAGGTTTTTAGCGTCTCCCCTGGAAACAATCACACGATAGGCTGCTTTATCATCGAGCATGGTTGCCTGTCTGTTGACTTTTAGCCATTGGCCCAATGCGATATCTCCGGGATTGGCATCCTCTAATGTCTTTCCAAGTATAGCCGTATGCCAACGCTGCATATCGACAGTGGCCATCCAGGGGAAACTCAGCCAGCCTGTAACGCAACTCAAGGCGAGCAAACCAACCAGTTTTTTTCTGGCCGACCTGGTTTCTCTGGGTATCAATACGATGCCGGCCATGATGCCTGCACTAAACAAAAAGATCATATTCATCGGATGAGCAAGAAAATAGTTGCCGGTTGCAAGCCCGGACGCGACAATCAGATGAATGAGTAACACCAGCGTACTACCCATGAGTATGCGATGCCGTTTAGCATGGTATACCAGCCACAACAATACAGGATATGCCGTTAATGCCAGCAATGCAGAAATCAGTGTCGGCATTATATATTGCCCACCATAGTTCCTGAGCCAATCAATATGGGCTGCGTCCTGCCAGGCGCCACGAAATGATGAGCTGGTTGAGCGCATAAATAAACCAGCATCATCATTAAATATCCAGTTCAAATAGGCCCATGATGCGACAGCAATCGCTAAAGGTGCAGCAATAATCAGGTACACACTACTGGTTGATTCTTTTAACATACGCTGCGGTGCGATGATGGAGATCAATGGTAACAACGCGATAAACATATACAAGGTGCGTTCATCAATAAAAAAATACAAGCCCAACACCAGCCCGATCATAATAAAGGCACGCACATCCTGTACATTGACCAGTCTTACGAGAGCAATATATAGCCAGTAAAACATTAACAGACTAAGCGCATGTTGCGCGCCGGTGGTCACGCCCCAGAGAAAATAGGGATGAGCACAAACCAGTGTTACCAGTATCAGGCGCATTGATAGCCTGTATTTCTTTTTCGTTAAATGGTAATTCCATATACCTATAAGTGCTGCACCCACCAGCACCGATGCGAAATAGGATGCCGCGCCAGTATTCAGGCCGGGTAAATAATAAAAAGGTATTAATATATAAACAGGAAAATGCGGATAAATAAGGCCAAGATGCTCCAGTCTTATTTCTGAAGAATCAAACACAGAAAGCACTTTTGACCAGCGACTGATGGCAAATTCATTGACATAATTATGCGATAATAACCAGATAACGCCCATGCCAAGCACCAGCGTGACCGCTGCAAAAATGATCAGACTCGGCAGTTTATCAACTTTGGCTGCCATCTTTCACTTTCTCTGTTGAGTCTTCAATATTATAACTGGTGATACCATGCAAGGTTTTTTCCCAGTAAAACGGATTATGAATTAACTGCCATAATGCCTTGTAGGCAGCTACTGACATCATTAACCAGTAAAACGGCATGGTCAGGCCATATGGAATCAACGAATATAAATGGCGCTTGAATGCACCCAACATGGCGAGATAAATTAAGTAGCCATTACCCAGTAGCAGATTGATCAAACTGATATATAAAACCAGGGGCGGAAATACAACATCAAAATAATGCGTATCCGTTATCAGCCAGAAAATATACATGGCATATAGTAAGGGGGCCAGCAAAGTACTGAGCACAGCGCCACCAATAAAGAATTGAAATCCCCAAAAACCCACAGAGCCAATACTTTTATACAATTCGATCGGACTGCGCATATGCACCAGATAGGTTTGCATATAGCCCTTTATCCAGCGTGAGCGTTGCCTGATCCAGTTACCATAGCGACTGTTAGCTTCTTCAAAGGTGGTAGAGTTCACCACACCTACACGATAACCCAGCTGGGTGATGCGCACCCCCAGATCGGCATCTTCGGTGACATTGAAGGGGTCCCAGGCATCCACTTCCCGTAATACTTCCATCTTGAAGTGATTGGATGTTCCACCTAAAGGTATCGGTATTTTTAACGCCTCAAGTGCGGGCAGATAAAAATCAAACCACAGGGAATATTCCAGCGTAAACATTCGCGTTAGCCAGTTTTCATTCGCATTAAAGTAATTCAGTCGTGCTTGTACACAAACCGTATTCTCAGGTGCAGCCCTGAAGGCAGCGACTACTTTCTTTAATTGATCCGGCTCGGGCCGATCTTCGGCATCATAAATGGTAACAATTTCGCCGCGCGCAAAATGTAATGCATAGTTACAGGCTTTCGGCTTGGTCTTGGGCAAAGAATCCGGAACGCGAATAATTTCAAATATACCTTCCAAACCCAACTTCTTGGCTGCCTCAATCGTTTCATCATCATCTTCTTCGAGAATTAATTTTATATCCAGTTTTGATAATGGATAATCGAGGTTTCGTAATGAGCCTGCCAGATACTTAATTACTTCCGGCTCTTTGTACATAGGCACTAAAATAGTATAAGTGGGAAGATCCTTGTCTTCCAGCATCTGCACTTGATGATCGGTGACCTTGACATCAATATGTCGATCACCTCCAACCCAGGTCAGCAGAGCACGCATGCCAAAGTTTAATAATAAAAAAATGGCAATCATGAAATTAATTGTTACCAGTGTACCAATAGGAAAGAGCGTTACTGATAACAACACCAGCAACAAAATTATGTAAATGACGATCAGCTGCTGGCCAGTAAACACCTGTCGCGCTGACATCTCTATGTCATGCTCCGATAGCGCATAGACTGCCTGATGACTCAGGTAGTTATCTTTATTGTGTTGCAACTCCCACATGATGTCGAATTTTGAAGTGATGACAAAATCGACTTCATCACCAAAATGCTGGAGGATAAATTTTCTAGCTTCCGGACATGGGTCCGCCATTGCGACGGTCAAACGACCATTGCGCTTTTGCCATGGCATCACCAGGTGTTCTGCATATAGAGCGGTATCGGTTTCAATTAAAAGTGTTGAATCGACCGGCTCTTTCATTAAATTAATAAAAGCCAGATCGTAGTGACGGGCCAACACCTGATAAAAATCAAATGCGCGCACCCAGCCTTTGGCCAACACAATATCACCCAGGCGCGTGCCCCATTTCTTCTGTATCACCAATGCTTCCTGAAGATGCTGTTCTTCAAGAACACCATTGGCAACCAGTAACTCCCCTAATGGTTGATGACTATTTGGCCCTGTTAGTTTTATCTTGTTTTTTTTCCATATAAGGCCCACTGATATTGGCAAATCATGATGATAAGAAACTCATGCTACTATCAGTTTTTCCGATGAGACCTGGATAATCTATATAGATACACAATCAAACTGGTTAACAATAACCAACCAATAGCGAAATACCAGAAACGGTATTCACCAAACAATTCAAACCAGCTGGCACTCTGCGGATATTGCACTCTTGCCAAACCAGGTTGCGAACTATCCAATGTGAGCAAAATGCCATTTGCCTCTGCGAATACTACATCATCATCACTCAAGTACATTTCCTTAATGGGCGCTAATGAACCACCATCGGGAGGCAGCATCCACAGACCATGTGCATTACCTTTGCGCACAATTTGCGCGATACTTATTTTTGGTAAGGCATCGATTGCCAGCAAGACATTACCTTGATGATTAACAATATCGATTCGACCTTTGCTAAACTTCACCGCTTGATGATCAAATGAAACCTCTGTCTTGCCCAATAATATGAACGGTGCAGCCGGATTTACCTTGTCTTCAGGCTTGTAAAAATGCAAGCGTTCCGCCATGAGCGGTAAATCCATATCAACCATCATTGATGCAAGATAAGGCAATATTGTTTCTGCTTGCTGCAGATATGCCTGCGGCAAATAGGTATCATAACCACTGGATAAATAGGCCGGCAGTTGCGAAAACTTCTCAGGAGAGCTTGCATCGAGCACAGTTTCAACCGTGCTTTGCGGCATTACCTGAATAGGAGATTTCATCGGCTCACTGGTGCAACTCAACGCATCACTGGACAAGTCTCGCTGTGCTACAAAATGTAGATTATTACTGCGCTGCATTTCCTGCTTGGGTAGCGAGAGCAAAATTTCCTGACTCTCGCCACTATCCTTCAGGCGTACGGCCTTTAACAATACACCATTCAGATAAACATAGAACATGACCGGCTTACTAGTGCTACTGGGTGCTGTAATCAATTGTACTCTGACTTTATCCAGACGATGACCTGGTGGTAATTGTGAGGGCTTGATCGTGGTCGACCAGGATGCCTGAGCCGTCATATCAATGACAGCGGTATCCATACCCAAATCTTGTAATCTGAGCGCATAACTATCATCTGTTAACAAACTCGAGTCGGCAGCGGCATAAGCCTGGTATTCGCCTGCTGCGGCCAGATCACGCCAGTTATCAGAAAGAAAGCCTAATGACTGTTTATCGTGATTACCCCATAGGGCCAGTACCTGCCTGTCAGGAAATTTAATCACGGCAATATTTTTATCACTGACAGTTTTGTCCATGCTGTTAGCTGGCAAATTCTTATATTCTTTTTGCATCCATGCCACTATTTCTTCAGACGGCGCTATTACCATATCTCCCATCGTCGGCAAACGCGTGTAACTGACCTGATGACCACTCAACAACAATTGTCTGGTCACACCCAGCGCATTGCGAAACAGTTCCTCAGTCAATGCTTGTTGCGGCAAACTCACTTGCACTTTTTCGGGAAGCAATTGCCAATAGCTACGGACACTGGCAATATCACCCTGCAATTGCCATTGCAGGCTTGTATCTGGCAGGATTTGCAAATAGGCTCCATCGACGCGCTCATCAAAACAACGATCTTTTGAAACCAGCAAGGCACTTTTTATCTCAAGCTGTATAAAACGTTTATGCAAATCACCTGGATACAGATTGATGTCAATCCAGCCACCATTGAGATCACTGTTGAGACGTACAAGCTTTCTGGGTGAGCCATTGACATAAACCCGCAAATTTGAATGACTCTCCAGCAAGGGAGAATATGAATAATGAATGCGGAAAAGACCCTGCTGTACGGTAATATCCTCTGGTACCTGAAAATATAATTTGCGTGCATGATTGGCAGAGGAGCCTTCAAATAAAATACCCTTCTTGTAACCAAGTTGTGACAATTTCAATTGTTGCTGAAAACCGCTATTGCTTGTCTGATTAGGAGATGTAGTTACCTTTGTAAGCTTTCTAGTTTTCGCAATGGTGGACTTGATATTGCTCTTGTGTACCCATCCCTTCAAATCGCGATTTTTCAGTTTTACTCTGATCCAGTTATTTTTACGTAATAATTCGGTGAGCAGCTGGCCGCTTTGCAAACGTTCCAGGACGACCGCTTTTGATGAAGGCAAGTTATGCAAACGACTACCGTCTTTGCTGATGGCAAAGCTATCTCCCACAGCAGCGATGGATTGGGGCGCCTGACAAAACAGCAATATCAGTCCTATCGACAATAGCACTTTAGAATTTCTTGGAAATAACTTCATTAGTAGTACGCGCCTCCGTTCTTAATTTTTTTCAATTCACTCAGTACTTTAGCTTACTCATATGGTTTTGCTGACAAAATAAATACAATGATCTGATTTGTCATTTAGATCATCTTCATTTAACAAGTCACGAGGCAAATATAAACAATATCAATTAATTACATCAGTTATTTCGACCTGAGTATAAATTCCTTTAGGCTCTAGAAAAAGTTAACTGTTGTAAAATCTTGTTAGTGTCTTTGGAATATTCGGGAGGGATAGCAAATTGAAAAATATATCTTTGATATTTAACAAGAATTTGACTGGGCGATTGCCAGTCATTAAGGATAATACAGATGAGGATAGCTGGAAGGACTAATAGATTATTCCAGTATCATCCCCACGCGCGTCGTCTGCCGGTATCAATATGCAGAAAATTAGATTTGGGATAGTAACCAACACCACCCGCTTTCATGGATAACGCCGCTTTGCGCAAGCGTGCGATATCATACCTGGGAACTCGAATATCAATGGCTTTGCCTTGCATATGATAGCTTTTCTTGGCGACGCCGGAAGATTTGCTGCGTAATTTCGCATTGGTTTGTGGTGAACGGTAACCTGAAATAATATGGAAAGGACGGTCCTGAATACCAATGCGGTCCTGTAGCGTATGCAGCATATCCAGTAAGCCTGGATCCATTGCAGTAGCCTCTTCAGCACGATGATCACGTAACAACCAACCGATTTCCTTCAGACCATCAAGCTGGTATTGGCCTTCAGCCCAGTAGGTTGCTGTGAGCTTTTCGCCGGTATGTGTATTAAAAAAGGATAACACCCTGTCCGCTGGCTGCATCGGTGATGCATAAGCATTCGGTAATATTAAACTCCCTGAAACTCCGATGAGAGTTCCTAAAAATCCTCTGCGATTCATTCTAAGCTTATCTTCCAGTTCGGTATTCATACAAAAAAAATGTCCTTGAATGGTAAATTATCACAATTTTTAACGCTTCGTAAACTATATCGGGTAAATGGGGAATTTTTAAAGCGATTTCGCAGTTGGATAGTTGGTTTTATGCGCTAATTCACACTATTTGAGTTATTTCGCGAGGATTTGAGTAATTCAAGCATCATTAAGTCTCTCTGATAAATATCCCTCCTAAAAACAATGTTTTCAGCCCGGTCAGCCCAGGCGGTTATGTATATTATGTATATGGGGACGGGTTTGAGCAAAGACAAGCTGCGGTGCTCACCCTGGTATATAAGACTCAATACCTTTTCTTCCTTTAGCTGGGTCGGTTTATTGAGTAAATAAGCCGCCAGGCGAATCGGATCGGATACACGAATACAGCCCGAACTGAACGTTCTCGTTTGCCGTTCAAACAGGTAGCGCGTCGGTGTGTCATGCAAATAAATATCATAAGGATTTGGGAACATGAATTTAATGCGCCCGAGACTGTTTTTCGGCCCGGGATCCTGCCTGAACATATAGGGAAAATAATTCTTGCTGAGCTTGTGCAGCGGAATCTCCGCCATAGCCAGCTCTTGCGTGTCCTTGCCCCAGCCATCAAAAACACGGATTTGTTTGCGTGACAAATAGCCCGGATTGCGGTTTTCCGCCGGAATTAAATCCTCCAGGACAATCTTTTTCGGAATTGTCCAATAGGGATTAATCTCCATATAGGCCAGTTTGCTCTGGAATGCCGGAGTAGCACGATATTTCTTACCAATAATAATGGGCATCGCCAGCACCACCTTGTCATTCTCGAGGGCATATAATTCAAAGCCCGTCATATTGACTATTAGGTAACGCTGCCCAAAGTCCCTGGGTAACCAGCGCCAGCGCTCCATATTGACCATAATCTGCTGTAATCGCTGTTTCACCGGAATATTCATTGCTGCACGGGTCTGATTGCCAACATGCCCATCGATACCTATACCGTGGCGCGCCTGAAAACGCATCACGGCTTCGCTAAGAACATCATCATAAAGATCAGATTCTGACTGTGAACCGCTGACCAGGTCGCGAGTGATACCTAGCCTGGCGCGTATCATCACTACCTGCGCATGTTGCATACCCGTTCTCAACACAGGTCCTTCCGGGATCGTTAGCCAACCACCCTGCTCGGCTATTTTTTTATAGCGATGCAAAGCTGATCGTAACTGTTGATAAGCTGGATGCCGGGGTTCAAGTGCGGCAATAATAGATTCAAACGGTTGTTGCCGGACCTTGTCCAGCAAATCCGCCACGTTCAGCTTGGCCGGGTTGATATGCCAGTCAGGATCCACCTTGCCAGGATCAAAACGTCCCTGATAAAGATCACGACTATAATGAATAAATGCATGCGTTAACAAAAATTCCAGGGTGACATCATTCGTCAGTGGCTTTTGCCAGGCAGAACGGATTTTTTCCAACTCGTAATCCCGCGGGTCCAGACCCTTTTTTTCTGCAAACATCAGGGCTTTAAATAAAGTATAAGCACGTGGCAACAATTCATTGTCACTGATCCATAATGGCTGAAATTGATAACGCTGGTAAAACTGTTGAATTTGCGCCGGGGTTTCATCATCACTGTCGAGCATTTGCGCTGACAAATAAGCAGCTAATTTTTGCTTTAATAGCGCATTTGCATCATATTCAGCCAAGGCGCAGGCACAAGCACTCACATATAAAGATATAAATAATAGTGCCTTGTATAACGACATAGGTTAACTCTGGAATGCTATGATTAATAAACGCAAACTTTGTTTACTCTCAGCCTGTCGGCTTGGCGCCATCTCCACTGACATTAATCTGACACAAACAATTCGACTGTAAACAGTTATTTTACGGGAATTGATTTATATCATACAGTGATAAAGTTTTCTCCTAAAAGAATGAGCAGTATGATTAAATGAACCTGTACAAGCGGACTATGGAGTAATACTTTACTGCGATGACACATGCCGGCTTTCTACCGCGAGACCACTTTGATGACTTATTCGACGCATTGCGGTCAATAGGTGCAGTATGTATTGGCCCGGTTGTTTCAGAAGGCACTATTCGTTATCAGCCGCTAAGCTCTTCAGCACAATTTCCTCACGGGGTTCATGATGAGCAATCCCCTGGTTCGTATCGATTGGCCACGTCAACTGACTCACGCTGGTTTTCCTGGGCAAATGGCGCACAGGCCATCAAGCCGCTGGTATTTGCACCTCAGGAAACACTCTGGCGTAGTGAGCGCGATGAACAGGGGAAGCTTTGTTTCGTGGCCCATCAGGAAGATATCGCACTCAGTGCGATCATAGGCGTACGCGCCTGTGATCTCGCCGCATTGGCATTACAGGACCAACATTTCCTAAGTGAGCATGGCTATGATGAAGCCTATGCCCGAAGACGCCAAAAGCTGATTCTGATTGCGGTCAATTGTACGCACCCCGCCGCCACCTGCTTTTGCCACTCTACCGGTGATGGACCAGAGGCTAGTCAGCATTACGATATTCTGCTGGATGAACTGGATGATGGTTTTGCAGTGCGAACCGCTAGCGAGACGGGTGAGCAAATCATACAACAACTGGTGCTTGAGACATTACAGCAAACACAGCTGGATGAAATCAATCGCGCCAACCGTCAGGCTGCCGAGCAACAAAGCAGACATCTACCGGCTGTCGATCTGCAAACCTTACTGAACAGCATGCAGGAATCCACTCGCTGGCAGGATATCGCCCAACGCTGCCTTTCATGCGGCAATTGTACATCGGTTTGTCCCAGTTGTTTTTGCCATAGCCACCAGGAGGAACCTGCTTCTGATGGGCTGTCATCAACACATAGTCGACAATGGGATTCCTGTTTTACCCACGGTCAT
This sequence comes from uncultured Gammaproteobacteria bacterium, assembly GCA_963807455.1. Classification (GTDB taxonomy): domain Bacteria; phylum Pseudomonadota; class Gammaproteobacteria; order JAADHQ01; family JAADHQ01; genus JAADHQ01. The sequence goes on from CAWECS010000019.1 coordinate 69,408, forward strand.
AGTTACATACATGGTCAATTATTCGCAAGGATACACGACTGCGTTACCGGCAATGGCTAACACATAAATTTTCCGGCTGGTTTCAGCAATACGGACGCAGTGGCTGTGTCGGTTGCGGACGCTGTATTAGCTGGTGCCCGGTCGGCATCGATGTCACCGAAGAATTACATGCCATGGCGAATGAGGCTCAGGATGATTAACAGTTTGATGCCAATGGAAGCCACGGTGGTCTCGCGGACGCAGGAATCACCCAGCATTTTTTCTCTGGGACTTCGTTTCACTGACAGCGAACTCAACGAACAGTACAGCTTTCAGCCTGGCCAGTTTAATATGCTTTATGTCTTTGGTATTGGTGAAGTACCCGATATCCATTGTCTCTGACCCACAGCATACTGACGAACTGATTCATACTATCCGTGCAGTCGGTCGCGTGACCGATGCACTTTCAAAGCTGGAGCCCGGCGATCGTCTCGGTATTCGTGGACCCTATGGGCGTGGCTGGCCCTTGCAGGCAGCACAGCAACATGATGTGTTAATTGTGACAGGCGGGCTAGGCTGTGCGCCGTCTGTATCCGTCATCAACTATATGATGAGACGCCGCGAGCAGTTCGGACATGTATCGATTATTCAAGGCGTCAAACATAGCGATGACCTGATCTGGCATGAACGTTACCAGCAGTGGATGCAACAAGCCAACACCCAGGTACTCATGGCGGCCGATGTGGCCGGGCATGGCTGGCCCTGGCATATCGGCCTGGTGACTGAACTGCTGCCACAAGTGGATCTGGATATCTCGCGTGCAGCTGTCATGCTATGCGGTCCTGAAATGATGATGCAGGCCACTGCACAACAATTACTGGATAAGGGAGCAAACGCAGATCATATATGGCTAAGCATGGAACGTAACATGCAATGTGCAGCCGGCTTATGTGGGCATTGCCAATACGGAGCAGATTTTGTCTGCAAGGATGGCCCCGTGTTTAGCTACGCAGAAATTCAGGACAGGCTGATCAGGAGGGGCGTCTGACATGAGCCAGCATGACCAGCGACTACGAGTCGCAGTACACAAGTTCAGCTCCTGCGATGGTTGCCAGCTTGCTTTTCTAAATCTGGGTGAAGACCTGCTGACACTGAGCCAACGACTTAATATCGTCTTCTTCGCTGAAGCGGGCATGATGGATGAAAATAGCGATGTCGATATCGCCTTTGTAGAAGGTAGTATTTCAACCGCAAAAGATGCACAACGTATACGTAATATTCGCGAACACAGTCGCTATCTGGTAACCATTGGTGCCTGTGCAACCGCTGGCGGATTGCAGGCCTTGCGCAATCTGGCCAATACCGGGGACTGGGTACAGGCTATTTATACTGACCCGCAACATATCGACACACTCGACAAGGTCTCGCCGATTGCCGAACATGTCGCGGTCGATTTTGAATTATGGGGATGCCCGATAAACAAACGCCAGCTCATGGCTTTGATTAATAATGTGGCACTTGGCGTGTTCCCGTTTGAGGAAACAGACAAACTCTGCATGCAATGCAAACGACAACAACTGAGCTGCGTCATGGTAACAAAAGGTGAACCTTGCATGGGCCCCCTGACACGTACGGGTTGTGGTGCATTATGCCCAGCCTTCGGTCGTGATTGCTATGGCTGCTTTGGCCCGGCAGAAAATATCAATACGGAGTCACTAGCTCAACAATTCTCAGGTATTGGCCTGCTACCACTACAGATCAGCCAGCGTTTTCTATCCATTTACAGTCAAGATAAAAATCTGGGCGATAGTGGTCAGCAGTGGAAGAAAAAAACATGAGCAAGTCTCGAAGCATTTCTATACATGTTCCGGTGCTGGCGCGCGTAGAAGGTGAAGGCGCTCTCGATCTCGTCATAGAAAATAACCAGATTAAGGAATTGAAACTGAGAATTTTTGAACCACCACGCCTGTTTGAAAAATTCCTGGAAGAACGTGAGCCGGACCAGGTCATCGATATGGTCGCGCGTATCTGTGGCATTTGTCCGGTGGCCTACCAGATGACGGCGGTGCATGCGATCGAATCGCTGTTCAGAGTGGAAGTGACACCCTGGATACGCAACATGCGCCGGGTATTTTATTGCGGCGAATGGTTACAAAGTCATGCACTGCATATTCACTTGCTGGCGGCGCCCGACTTTCTTGGTTTCAATAGCGTCACTGAAATGGCGGCTGATTATGCGACGGAAGTGCGCCGGGGCCTGCGCCTGCAAACCCTCGGCAATGATCTGATTGCTTTATTTGGCGCCCGCTCTGTTCATCCGGTGGGCGTATGTACCGGTGGGTTCCATCATGCGCCGGACAATGAGCAGGTCAACGCCATTCTCACGCGCCTGCAACAGGCACGAGATGACGCCAATGATCTGTTGCATTGGACCGCCGCTATGACCCTGCCCGATGACCAGCAGGAATTCATCAATGTTGCGCTACGTCATGACTCGGAATACGCGATGAATGAAGGTCGCATCGTTTCAAGTCATGGACTCGACATCGGCGCCGATGAGTTTAATCAACACTTCAGAGAAATGCAGATACCTCACTCGACGGCGCTTTATTCCCTGCTCGACGACAAGGCTTATCTGGTTGGTCCACTGGCACGCGTTAACCTCAATGTTGATCGACTGCCCGATGATTTACTCGTATTGCTCGATCAGCATGATATTCATTTTCCCAGTCAGAATATGTTCCACAGCATGATCGCACGTGCCATTGAAATCCGTCTGGTGATTGATGAGGCAATAGAGCTCTTGTCAAGTTATCAACACACAGAACAAACTGCCGTCAACTGGACACCAAGGGCCGGCACAGCCTATGCGGCCACCGAAGCACCGCGTGGTTTGTTATGGCATCGTTATGAGATCAACCCGGAGGGACGTGTTATGCAGGCGCAAATCGTACCGCCGACCAGTCAGAACCAGGCTCGCATCGAAGAAGATATCAAACTATCCCTGCAAGCCTTTGGTCTGGATCAAAGCGAGAATGATATTCGTCTGCATGCTGAAAAGGTGATACGCAATTATGACCCCTGTATTTCCTGCGCCACGCATTTTCTTAAACTGTCAGTCAAAAGAGATTAAAAATGTCTGCCACGCGCATCATTGGCATTGGCTCACCTCATGGTGCAGACCAGCTGGGCTGGTCACTTTGCGAACAATTAAAAAAGCTGGATTGGCCTGAAGCCCTCGAGATACAGTTGTGTCGCACTCCCGCACAATTACCCGAGCTGTTAAATCATTGCGAAAGAGCCATATTGATAGATGCAATATTGACCAACACGGGTAGCGGGGAAATTTTATCACTATCAGTAAAAGACCTGGCTGAAAATCCGAATGCCTCTCATTCCAGCCATGGCTTTGGTGTAGTAGAAGCGCTAGAACTGGCTACTGCATTGGGCCAGATACCCGATTCAGTTATTATTCTCGGTATTACGATTAATAGTAAAACTGAGGATATCAGCGTTATCTCGCCATCTTTATTATCCAAGTTACATGCAAGCATCGTAAAATCACTATTGACGTCCGTAAAAGCTTCGCACGCTGCTACGAATATTAATTAACTAAAAGCAGTTATGACTCAGACGCCTTGCGCTCACAGTAGGCGAATGCCTTCTTCAACGCTGGCGGTGTCACCAGGGTAGTGATAATCACCATAATAACGAGCGCGGAAAATAATTCATCGTTAATGACATTCAGGCTTTTTCCTATGGAGGCAAATACCAGGCCGACTTCGCCGCGAGGTACCATTCCCACGCCCACGGGTATAGACCTGATTCCTTTTCCGGCAGCATAACCACTGACAAATTTTCCGATGATAGCGGCAATGGTCAGGCCTACGGCCATCATGATGACATTGATGTCAACCATCGTTTCCAGTTTTACCTGCACGCCCATTAGGACGAAAAATATCGGCACCAGAATAACTTCCAGTGGTGAAATTAAATCCTTGATGCTGACACGATGGTCTCTGAGCTCACCCCAGTGAGTAAAATAGGCATCATGTAAGATCATGCCAGCAGCAAAGGCGCCGATAATAGTCGCCAGACCCACCAGATTTGCCGTCCAGGCCAGCACCATAACAAACAGGAACGAGATAAACATTTTCGCTTCGCCAATATCCAGATGACGCACCATCTTGATAGCGAACTTGAGAAAGTAGGGACCTACTTTGAAACTTATCCATAAAAACAGCATTGCCAGACCAATGATCTTTAATGTACCCAGGAGTTCAAACTCTCCGGATACTATGATTCCTGAGACAATCGCCAGCATCACCAGACCGAGAATATCATCGATCACCGCTGCTCCCAGGATGACGCGCGATTCCCGACAATGCATCACATGTAACTCGGTCATCACACGTGCTGTGATGCCCACGCTGGTCGCGCCCAGGGTGGCTGCAACAAACAGATCAACATCGATAGCGAGTTCCGGCATTAATACCCGCGCCGCCATAAAACCCAGTATAAATGGGGCAACTACACCAACAATGGCTACCCGCAGGGAAGGACCACCCACTTCACGCATTTCCTTAAGGCTGGTCTCAAGGCCAATCAGAAACAACATAAAAATAACACCATAACGTGAGAACACATCCACAGTATGTGCTACCTGTGTCAGTGCCGCTCCGCCCGGACCTTGTAAAATGCCCAGGATCTTCACTGAGTCATTTTGCCCGAGTGCATGCACGGCCGCCGCGGGTAATGGCTCACCAGACAAGGTCAGGTCAACCATTTCAAAAATGGCAGGCCCCTGCCTTAGCACTTCAATAAAATCCAGGCTCAGCCAGTAGCCAACATTCCCAATGAGAATGCCCATTAATAACTCACCCAGTACTGAGGGTTGTTTAAAATAGCGTGCAGCAAACCGCCCCAGCACTGCAAAAAACAGGATGCCGGTGACACCCAGTATCACTGGCGCAATAGGATCAGCATGCGCATTGCTTGCTGCCCACGCCGGGACACTAATCAACAAAAACAGGAGGAGATAAAACCAGGTTCTATATTGCGTAGTTGTTGTTTTTTGCTGACGGCGGCTAGTTTCAGGCATCGTGACCCAATGGCTCATTAATAATTAAAAATTATTCAGGGATTACATTCAACCCGAGATCTATACCCAGTATAGATAAAATAATCCAATAGATCTGGCTATAAACGTCTTTTTATTCAGAGGCGTCTAAGCACTGGGAGGAATAAGACGACAAATAGACACATAACAAGCAACAACAGCCAATGATCTACTGATGTCAAATGATGAATCAAAACAGTAAAGATACCAGTGTCTGAATGGCTGCCAGTATGAGCCATTATCGCAGGGCTAAACAAAACAGCGACTATCAGGGCCAGAACTATTTTCAATTGCAACATGAACTCTCCTCCAAAATAAGTAATTACTGCACTTTTACCTTGATCAGCTCTTCGCCATCCGGATCAACGACGTGCACGGCACAGGCAATACAGGGATCAAAGCTGTGAATGGTACGCAGGATTTCTATTGGCTGTTTCGGGTCATGTAATTTGTGTCCCTTCAATGCCGCCTCATAGGGACCATCCTGACCGGCCGCATCACGTGGCCCGGCATTCCAGGTACTCGGAACCACCGCCTGATAATTATCAATGACACCATCCTTGATAACGACCCAGTGCGCCAGCGCCCCGCGAGGTGCCTCGGTATAGCCAACACCTTTCGCTACTTTCGGCCACGATGACGGCTCCCATAGCTCATCGTTGAAAGTGGATACATCACCCGCCTTGATATTGGCCACCAGTCCATCGTACCAACCCAGCATTTGATCGGCGAAAATCTTTGTCTCCAGTGTTCTCGCAGCCGTTCGTCCCAGTGTTGAAAATAATGCGGTAATCGGTACATCCAGGGTCTTCAGTGTATAGTCAACCAGCTCTTTGGCCTGTTCGTTGCCACTGGCAACCATCATCAACATACGTGACAGTGGACCCACTTCCATCGGTTTGCCTTTCCAGCGTGGAGATTTGAGCCAGGAATAGGACTTATCGACATCCAGATGATCATAGGGTGGCTTCGGACCGGTATAGTTCAACTCGGTTTCGCCATCATAGGGGTGCAGCCCCTTGTCTTTGCCGCCCTTATAGTCATACCAGGAATGTGATACGTATTCCTGAATCTGGTCTTCTGCGTTCAGGTCCAGATCATGAATAGTAGAAAGATCCCGGTTCAGAATCACGCCGCGAGGTACCAGTAATTTACTCGTGTCATTCGTGCCGCCTGCAGGGAAGTCGCCATAGCACATGAAGTTACCCACGCCTTCGCCCTGTGAGGCCCAGTCCTTGTAAAAACCGGCTATTGCCAGCGTGTCTGGCACATACACCTGATCAACAAACTGGCGCATTTCATCGATGACATTTTTAACAGTAGCCAGGCCCACATCATTCAAGGCAGTAGCGCCTGACCCGCCGCGCCAGCGCGGACTTTCAGACTGGCCACCGGGCTCGATACTGATAGCCGATGGTGAGCCTCCCACAAGAAAGTTGGGATGCGGGTTTTTACCACCAAAGATGGTATGCAGCTTGGCGACATTGCGCTGCCAGACCAGGGCATCCAGATAATGTGCCACAGCCATCAGGTTGGCCTCGGGTGGTAACTTGTAGGCAGGATGCCCCCAGTAGCCATTGGAAAATATACCCAGCTGTCCGGATTCTACAAAATTTTTCAGTTTCTTTTTAACATCTGAAAAATAACCAGGTGAAGATTTCGCATAAGAGCTGATGGATTGCGCCAATGTCGAAGTAGCAGCCGGATCGGCCTCCAACGCGGAAACCACATCAACCCAGTCCAGCGCGTGTAAATGGTAAAAATGCATGACATGATCATGAATGTATTGTGCGCCGATCATCAGGTTGCGTATTAACTGGGCATTCGGTGGTATTGAGTAATCCAGCGCATCCTCGACCGCACGCACAGAAGCAATACCATGCACCAGGGTGCAGACACCGCAAATACGTTGTGCATAGGCCCAGGCATCCCGCGGATCCCGACCACGTAATATAATTTCTATTCCCCTGACCATGGTCCCGGAAGAATAGGCCTCGGCAATATGGTCTCCATCCATTTGCGCCTCTATGCGCAAATGGCCTTCGATACGTGTAACGGGATCAACAACAATACGTTCAGCCATGGCTTAAGCTTCCTGTTTATTCTCTGAGGTTACAATATGATCTGCAATCAGCTCGGTCAGACCAAGCACTTCAACATCCATTCCATACTCTTCAATACCGTCTTCAAGCATATGACGACAATTAGAACAACAGGTCACCAATTTCTTCACACCGGTAGTATCCAATTGCTGTTTTTTAATTTTGAAGGTCTTCAGGCGCAAGGCGTCGGCATCCGAGTTGGCACTGACACCACCGCCGCCGCCACAACACCAGTTCTGTTGGCCGGCATCCGGCATCTCGATAAAATCATTGCTGACCATATTGAGTAAATGACGAGGCTCATCAATAACACCACCACGACGAACAATCTGACAAGGGTCGTGAAATGTCATCTTGCCCATCTCTTTATCATTAATCTTGATACGCCCCTGCTGTCGCAGCTGATCAAGTAATTCGAGCACATGCAAAACCTTGAAATTATATTGTCGCCCGATCAGATTCGGGCCGTCCCATCGCAAGGCCGTATAGGCATGCCCACACTCAGGGCTGATCACATATTTAACCTTTAACTTTTCTGCACCATCAACAATTCTTTGCACCAGTTCTGCTGCCAGATCCGAAGAACCGATCTGTATGCCACTATTGGTGGCCTCAAATGCCTCACTGGAAAATGTCCAGCTGACACCGGCTTCCCTGAAAATCTTGGCCATCGCAGCAATAAACTCATAGAACTGCATGATTTCTGCAGAAGACATCAGCAACAGATAATCGGCACCCTCAACATCAAATGGAATAGACAGGCCGGTTTCTTTTTCAGTATTGCTGACAATTTTTTTAAAGGTTTTCAGCGTAACGCCCATTGGACTACCGATGGTCATGGCCCTGTGAGTAGCATCTTTCAAATCGGCAGGGGCATGTCCGGAGGCCACCATACCTTCACGAGCCTTGCGTATCATGTAAACCAGATCATTACCCACCGGGCATACCAGCGAACAACGACCGCAAAGCGTACAGCTGTCATAGAGCAGTTCCTGCCATTCACTCAGCATATCGTCGGTCACGGGCTTACTCAGGCCCAGCCGTGAAGCCAGACGACCCCAGAAGGTATACTCTTGCTTCCATATCTTGCGCAAGGGTTCGAGCTTGTGAATAGGCGTATATTTCGGATCTTCGGTCGCGACATAGAACAGACAGGAACTGGCACACAATCCGCAATGCACACAACTATTAAAAAATGAAGCAATCGGCGCGTCGATCTGATCCTTGAATGCCTCCACACCTTTGTGTAGCGATACACTCATATTTTCACTCCTTTACGTCCAGCTGCTTCACCGGTATACCAACGTGAAAAGATAAAAGTAAATGTATGCATCAGCTTGGTAAAAGGAATGCTAATCAATAATAGTTCTACGCTTAAAATATGTATTACCAACATTTCATTGTAGGGTAATACCAGGCGATGGTAGGCAAAATACCCAGTAATGACAGGCAGTATCGTCACAATCCAGGAAAAATAATCATTAAATCCGGACAGAAAAAACTTCACCTTATCGCTTAAACGGTGCCACATCACCACCATCATCGAAATCATGGTCAGCAAGGTGACGGCATCAATAAACCAGGAGGACAAACCGGGCCAATCAAAGCCAAGCAGTTCACGTAACACAATAATATGCGGAACATAAAAAAACACCATCAGGAACAGTCCGATGTGAAAAACATAGCTGGCGAGAAAAACAACAGGAGAAACCTGGGTAGCCGACAACGGTGGCAGGAAGCGGGTCATTACCGTACGCCAACCGTATTTTGCACTACTACTATTGCGAGCCTCGCTGATATCCTTTTTACGTCCCAGCAACAGCATCTCCGCCAGACGCACTGTCACACCCAGTATTAGTATGCTTATTGATATCGTTAGACCGGGTCCACGCGCCCATGTCAGCATTTCCATCGTTGTCATGAAATCTACCTTTTATTCTTTAAGATCTTCAGTTGTTACGGGTTCATGTTGTCTGTTAGAACGTGCCTTCTTGATGCGGTTAGCCAGGCCCAATGCAATGCCGGCAGCAGCGCCTGCTACCAGAGCCGGTGCCACGACTGATGACACCTGGGTCGGTGGAGCATTAAAGGCTTTGTAGAAACTACCCGCGTCCCAGAAATCAGGCTCGGAACAACCCAGACAAGGATGACCGGACTGGATCGGGAAGCTGGTACCCTGGTTCCATTTGGTCGTCGCGCAAGCATTATGCGTTGTCGGCCCCTTGCATCCCAGTTCGTATAAACACCAGCCTTTGCGAGCGCCTTCATCGTCAAAACTTTTGGCGAACTGGCCACGATCATAAAAAGGCCGACGGTAACAACGATCATGAATGGATTCGCCATAGAATGCCAGCGGACGTAAAGATTTATCCAGTTCCGGCAATTTACCAAAAGTCAGAAAATGTGCCAGCACACCGGTAATCACCACGGGTATAGGTGGACAGCCGGGAACGTTGATAATCGGCTTGTCTTTAATAATATCGCTCACCGCGACAGCACCGGTAGGATTGGGGTTTGCATGTGGCAGGCCCCCAAATGCTGCACAGGTACCAATAGAGACAATCGCCGCCGCACCTTTGGCGGTTTCCTTGAGCATATCCAGATTGGTCATGCCCGCAATCGTTGAATACACGCCACCATCCTTGATAGGAATCGAGCCATCGACCAGTAATAAGTACTGACCATCAAATTTTTCCATCGCCTGCGTACGCGCAAGCTCTGCCGCTTCGCCGGACGCTGCTTGCAGAGTGTGATGGTAGTCCAGGGAAACTACATCAAAGATCAGACTTTCCAGGGAAGGGCTATGTGATCGCGTCAGGGATTCGGTGCAACCCGTGCATTCCTGAAAAGATAGCCAGATAACGGATGGACGCATTGCGCTTTCAAGCGCTGCTGCTATGCGCGGTATCATTGTCGAGGGCAATGCCATCATGGATGCCAGCCCGGCACAGTATTTTAAAAACCCGCGACGTGTAACACCGTGTTGCAATAGCGCGTCAGCCAATGTTCTGTTATCTGTCATCAAGTCCTCCAGTCGAGCATCCTCTCATGTGCTCGAAATGCCTGTACCATGTTTATACCCTGCGTCTTTTGTTATGCCCAGTCGTGCAATTGCTGTTGTAATGCCGCACTGGCTGTGGCTACTTCTTTTGCATCGCTTTTAAGAATATCAGGCATGTAGGTGACTTCAATGAACTCAGCCAAACGTTCTGAGTTTTCATCGTCATGATACAACCACCACACACCTGTCAAACGCGTTTCAATAATTCTGCTTGAACCCAATGTTTCCAGCTGGACGGATACTTCCCCTTCACCCAGAATTTCTTTCAATGCCTCATATTCGCCAGGCAGTAATGGCAAACTACGTAAATCGATAGCATTGGTTTCACCGGTATCCAGTAATACCTGCATCATATTATTGATTTCATTCAGGATTGCCTTCACATTATCGGTGACCTGGCATTCTGAATCCGGTTTTTCGATAACCTGGATCGCAATGTCTTCGAGTGAATTCATGTATGCCATCGCTCCAGCAGTGAGGTGGCATGGCGGCAGGCAAAGGGGATAGCACTTTCGATTGGCGGGCTGAGATTTTCATCCCAATCCAGTTTCTGCGGTTGAATTCCCACCAGCGCGCGTTGCACGGGTAAATCATCCGTCAATCGCACCATATCCATGATTTCTGCCAGACTGACTTCATGCACACTGGTGCATTTACCGGTACGCACAAAAATATCCATATTTTCATCTTCAAACACCTTGACGGTGCCGGGCGCCGCACCTAGCTGGGCAGCATCAATAACAATGAGTCTGTCGGCCTCGGCAAGAATATCGGTCAGGGTAAAACTGAGTGTGCCACCATCAACAAACTCGACATGCCCCAGGCCAGACCAGTTTGCTTGCAGGTGCTCTACGGCATGAATGCCAGCACCATCATCACCCATTAAAGTATTTCCTAACCCGAGCACGACTGTTTTCATTTATTATTTTACCTGCTTGATTAAATGACAGATACAAATATAAAAACCGCATGACATCCCACATCACCGGGACGTGCTATGTTTAAGATAGAACGTGCGATAAAATTCTGCAAGCTTGACAGCAAGCTATTGACGGGTGTTTACTGACATAGATCAACTGATTGAAATAAATATTATGTGCCTTGCTATACCCATGCAAATTGTAGACATTGACGGTTTTATGGCGCGTTGTCATGCCAAGGGCGTTGAGCGCGACGTCAGCCTGTTTATGCTGCAAGATGAAAACCTGTCGGCAAATGATTACGTCATGGTACATGTCGGCTATGCCATTCAGAAAGTGACCGAGCAACAGGCACGCTCGTCGTGGGAATTGTTTGACGAAATTCTGGCTGCCACGGAAAATGAGCATGCATGAGCTTTCTGTTTGCCAGGAAATAATGCAACAAGTCTCGCAAATTGCCAGCGCAAAACAGGCAAGCTCGGTTGACAGCGTGACCGTTCATATCGGGCCCCTGTCAGGAATCGAAGCACATTTGTTACAACAGGCATTTCCTTTTGCCGCAGCAGGTACTATCGCTGAAGATGCTGAATTAATCATAGAAACTTTGCCTGTACGCGTCCATTGCCAACAATGCGGTGCTGATAGCGATGCTAAAGTGAATCGACTGCTGTGCGGACAATGTGGTGACTACCATACACAGTTAATCAGTGGCGACGAAATGCTACTAGCCAGCCTGGAGCTAAGCAGACAAGATCAGGAGAACTCTTATGTGTGATACTTGTGGTTGTAATATCACTAAAACAAATAAACACTTGCTGCAAGCGGGTGGCAAATTTCATCGTACCGCCAGTGGTCATGAAGCGGTCACAATCCTGAAAGGCTTATTATCTGAAAACGATCACATGGCCATGCATAATCGTCAGCATTTCGATCGCCATGATGTATTGGCTATCAATCTGATGTCATCACCCGGCTCTGGAAAAACGGCCTTGCTTGAAGCAACCATCGACGCACTGGCTAAAGACTTACGTATCGCGGTCATCGAAGGTGATCTGGAAACAGAAAACGATGCCGAACGTATTCGCAAGAAGGGCATCCCTGCTATCCAGATCAGTACCGGTAGCGCCTGTCATCTGGATGCGCATATGATCCATGATGCACTGCATCAACTATCACTGGATGAGTTCGATATTGTCTTCATCGAGAATGTTGGCAACCTGGTTTGCCCGGCCAGCTTTGACCTGGGTCAACATGTTAATGTTACTTTGCTCTCTGTGACTGAGGGCGATGATAAACCATCCAAGTACCCGGTAATGTTCCGTGCCTCCGACCTGATGCTGCTGACCAAAACCGATTTACTCGCTGTTCTTGATGATTTCGATCTGCAACGCGCCGAGAACAACCTGCGCAATCTTGCCAGTACCGCACCGGTGATTTCATTATCAGCGCGCAAGCAAACCGGAATCGATGCGTGGCTGGAATGGTTATATCAACAACGAGCTGCACAAACTGAACGCTGCCGTCAGGGAAAAACACGCAAGCCCATGATTCAGACTGATGGCCAGCGCTTGCATATGACCATGCAGGCTCCATAAATAATCATGAGCCAGCACGACGCCAAATTCTGGCTGCAACAAATCCGCCAACTACCGATTAGCCAGACACTCAAGGTTATGAATGTTTGCGGCGGCCATGAACGCTCGATCAGCATGGCAGGCATCCGCAGCTTGCTGCCTGATAATATTGAACTGGTACCAGGACCCGGCTGCCCGGTGTGTATTTGCCCGGAAGAAGATATTTACGAAGCCATGCAACTGGCGCTGCGTGAAAATATTATCCTGGTCGCTTTCGGCGACATGTTACGCGTACCGGTGAATGTGCCAAAAAAAGAACCGCGCACCTTGCAGCAAGCCGCCGCACAGGGGGCTGATATACGCCCGATTGCATCACCACTGGAGGCCGTGCGAATTGCCCGCGAGCATCCGCAACAAACCGTGGTGTTTTTTGCGGCCGGATTCGAGACCACAACCGCCCCGGTTGCAGCAATGGTGGCAGAGGGCCTGCCTGATAATCTTTTTTTATTGTTATCCGGCCGACTCACCTGGCCAGCCGTTGCCATGTTACTGGATTCAGGCCAACCCGGTTTTGATGCACTGGTAGCACCCGGCCATGTCTCCACGGTTATGGGCCCCGAGGAATGGCAGTTCGTCATCGACAAACATCATCTACCCGTCGCAGTAGCCGGCTTTGAACCTGTCAGCTTATTGGCTGCACTCTATTCTGTTTTAAGACAAACCCTGGAAAATAAACTCTTCCTTGATAACTGTTATACCGAAGTCGCGCATGCCGGTGGCAACCCGACAGCACAGCACTTTTTGCATAGTACGATGGATGTAGTTGACAGCCAATGGCGCGGCATTGGCACCATTCCCCACTCCGGTTATGCATTGAAACCCTCCTATGCTACGCACGATGCACGCCTGAAATTTCCCTATCAGCAGGACCCGAATCGTAAACGCATAGGCGAAATGCCACCCGGTTGCGATTGCACCAAAGTAGTACTTGGTAAAATCTACCCGAACCAGTGCCGACTGTTTGGTGCAGCTTGCACACCACGCCATCCCATCGGCCCCTGCATGGTATCGGATGAAGGCGCCTGTCGGATCTGGTGGTCTAGTGGCACACGTGAATCCACCTACCAGACCACAAAAAAAACTGTCGCGGAAAACTGACAGGACTTCATTGCAGACTTGTCGCAAACAACAACAATCAGTGCCCGACTTATTAACCTGGGCGGCCAGGTACAGGGAGTAGGCTTCAGGCCCTTCGTCTATCGACTGGCACACTCACATGCATTGAGTGGCTGGGTTAAAAATCAAAAAGGCAATGTCCTTATCCATGTAGAGGGTGAAGCTCATAAACTTGAGACTTTCATAAAAGCACTGATACAACAGCCCCCTGACATCGCGCATCCAGTTATCCTGAATAATAAAACCGTAGAGCCTGAATCACTGCATGCATTTTGTATTCATGAGAGCAATGATAATAGCGAGGCCAGCATACATACACCGATCGATTATTATACTTGTGCAGATTGCCTGCAGGAAATGAATGACCCAAATAACCGTCGCTATCAATATCCATTCATTAACTGCACTCAATGCGGGCCACGTTATACACTGATCAGACAATTACCTTATGACCGTCGCCATACCACGATGTCGGCTTTCCCGTTATGCAAGGCTTGCGCAAGCGAATACAACGATCCATTTGATCGCCGCTTTCATGCCGAACCCATTGCCTGCCCACAGTGTGGCCCACAATTACAATATATTGAAAATGAAATTTGCATCGAAGATACTTCGCTCGCTCTGGATAAAACTATTGAAGCATTACAAACAGGTAAAATAATCGCTGTCAAAGGCATCGGCGGTTATCACCTGCTTTGTGATGCCAGCAATGATGATTGCGTACAAACATTACGTGCACGTAAACCACGCCCACATAAACCACTGGCCGTCATGTTTCCGTCCTGCGGTAGTGATGAGCTGCAGCAGCTGCGACAACAGGTTAAATTATCTGATGGTGAAGCAGATTTATTAACGCAGCCATCCCGACCAATTGTACTGGTCGATAAAGGCAAGCACTTCGGGCTATCAAAGTATCTCGCTCCTGATCTTGCAGAACTGGGCGTTTGCTTACCCTATAGCCCTTTACATCATTTATTACTACAGGGATTCAACCAGCCAGTGGTCGCCACATCAGCGAATATCAGTGGTGAACCGGTACTCACTGATCAGAGCCAGATAGAAGCACGCTTATCACACATTACAGAATGCTTCTTGCATCATAACCGTCCAATTGCACGACCTGCCGATGACAGTGTCATGCGCTTCATTAACGGGCGAGCCCGACCACTTCGTATTGGTCGGGGCATGGCACCCGTCGAACTGACGCTACCCTGCCAAATCCAGAAACCTACGCTGGCCGTGGGTGGGCATATGAAAAACACCATAGCGCTGGCATGGTCTGAGCGCCTGGTGATCTCACCTCACATAGGCGATCTGGGTACAGTCCACAGTATGACTGTATTTGAGCAGGTCATTCATGACCTGCAAAGATTGTATGAAATCCAGATTGAACAAATAGTTTGTGATGCACATCCAGGTTATGCATCCCATCGTTGGGCTTTGCAACAAGGCCTGGCTGTAATCCCGGTGTTTCATCATCATGCCCATGCCGCCACACTACAGGTTGAATATCCGCATGAATCTCCATGGCTCGTCTTTACATGGGATGGTGTCGGCTATGGCGAAGATCATCAGCTCTGGGGTGGCGAGGGGCTGCTGGGTAGACCTGGACACTGGAAACGCGTGGCCAGCTTTATGCCTTTCCATATTCCTGGCGGTGACCTTGCCGCCAGACAAGCCTGGCGCAGTGCCGCCGCACTCTGCTGGCAGAGCGGACTGGAGTATACGGCACCTATTGAAAATGATCTGGTCAAACAGGCCTGGGAAAACCGCATTAACTGCGCAAGCACGAGTGCTGTCGGACGCCTGTTCGATGCAGCGGCTGCGTTGACAGGACTGATTGATAATTACAGTTTTGAAGGCCAGGGACCCATGCTACTGGAAGCCAACACCTCTCAGCTGCAAGCGTCAGAATCGTTACCTGTCACTAACATTGACAATATTTTGCAAGCGGATTGGCGGCCATTACTACCTGCACTGCAAGACAAATCGCTAACGATTAGCCAGCGCGCCAACCACTTCCATGCAAGCATGGCGGCAACACTGGTTACACAAGCGCTATTGACACGTGAACTTTATGGTGATTTTCAGGTAGGCTTGTCTGGTGGTGTTTTTCAGAATAAAAAATTAACCGAATACGTTATCAGCTTGCTTGAACAAAATGGCTTCAAGGTTTATTTCAATCAACTCATACCTTGTAATGATGGCGGCCTCTGCGCTGGACAGGTTATGGAAGCCGCGCAACGCAAGCCTTGAGCATGACTATCAATTTAAACTAAATTTAAAAATTACATATAAAATAGTTTAGACAAATTATATTTAATGATTTCAGGATTGACTGAAAGCCCCAAACACAAAATATATCGACATACGCAGTCTATCGGCATCATTCATTGAGTACTAAAAATATGATAGACAAGTTGCTCGATCATTTCATCAAGCACGCTTGAAAATGGCATGTATTCAAACTACCTCAGGCAGCCTTGGCGGCCTTTTCTGCTAGCCGTGCCTTTTGCTTCATCAATTCAAATATCGCATAGACACCGACATGGCGATTAGGTGACAAATGATCGTGCAGGTTGAGCCGCGTAAAAATCTCATCCATATCAATATCACTGACTTGTGATGCCGTCATGCCCGCACATAAATCAATCAATAGCGCGAGAATACCCTTTATTACGCTGGTATCACTGTCACCTTGAAACTGTATGACGCCATCCTGACTATGCGCCGTCACCCAGACCTGGCTCATACACCCTTTCACCTTATTATCATCAATTCTTGCATTTTCTTGCATAACGGGCAGCTTTTCACCCAGCTCAATCAGGTACTGATAACGCTGATCCCAGTCACCCAGCAATTCAAAAATATCGACTATCTCATCAAGTGTCGCCATCATTACACCTTTACAAAGTTATACACTAAACGACTCACCACAACCGCACATTTCCTTGACATTGGGATTGATAAATTCAAAGCCTTCATTCAATGCATTGGTTCTGACATAGTCAATGGTCATACCATTAATAAGTGACAAGCTATCCTTATCTACAATGACATTGACACCATGACTCTCAAACACCTCATCATCAGGATTAATTTGCTCTGCATAATCGACCACGTAAGCATAGCCAGTGCAGCCGGATTTGCGCGTAGCCAGGCGCAATCCCAACACCGATTGACGTTGCTTTAATTTTTCATTGACATGATATGCGGCTTTTTCAGTTAACTGGACAGACATCAAATACCTCCTTACAACAATCCCAAAGTCAATTTCACTTCGTCCGAAAGATTTTCACTATTCCAGGGCGGATCCCAGGTCAGTTCGACACTCACATCCTCGACCTCGTCTAATTCACGAATCGCACATTCGACTCTGGCCGGCATTGAACCTGCTACCGGGCAGTTGGGCGTTGTCAACGTCATCAACACCGAAACATCTTTATCATTGACGTCAATATTATAAATAAGGCCGAGGTCATAAATATTGACTGGCAACTCCGGGTCATATATTTGCTTTATCACCGCCACTATCTTGTCTTGCAAACTGGCATCGGCTGGTATTGCTGCTGTGTCCACTGCCCCTGGAATATTCTGCTTGAATGATACGTTAATGCTATTCATCACGTCATGTCCTGATGCAGTGCGCGTGCGATTTCCGACTGAATAAATTGATATAGCTTCTGATCATCTATGGCAGACAGAATCTGGTCAGCAAATCCCAGGCACAACATTTTACGAGCGGCTTGTTGAGCAATACCACGTGAGCGCAGGTAAAAAAGTTGATTAGGATCTATCCTGCCAACCGTAGTGCCATGACTACATTTGACATCATCCGCATAGATTTCAAGTTGCGGCTTGGTGTCCACTTCTGCATTTTCCACCAACAGCAGGTTTTTGTTAGTCAACTGCGCATCGGTCTTTTGCGCGGCTTTGTTAACCAGTATGCGGCCATCAAATACAGCGCGGCCCTTGCCATGAATAATCCCCCGAAAATTCTCGCGGCTGGTGCAATGAGGCTGATTATGTTGCACATCGAGATGATAATCTGTGTGCTGTTGATTGCCAACCAGATACAAACCGTCTAGCTCACAGAGGGCATGCTCGCCATTAATATCCGCATAGATATCGGAGCGGCTCCATAACCCCCCACTAGCGATATTGATACCCTTATATTCACTGGCCGTTGCCTGTGACAACACCACCCGACTGAGATGACGCGCCTGTCGACTTTCACTCTGGATACGGACGTGCTGTAAACGCGCAGAATGATGCAAATAAACCTCGGTGATGCCATTAAAAAAGTAATCCGAATCATCACCCAGGCTGGTATAACGTTCTACCAGATTAGCGCGCGCACCTTTTTCCAATGCCACCACTGATCGCGGCGAGGATAATACCTGTTGATCTTTGCTGATGTTCAGATAAACCACTTCGATCGGCTTATCTACGACGACATTTTCCGGTATATAAACAAACAATCCGTCATTCAATAATGCGCGGTTTAGCTCGCTGAATTTATCCGTATGTGACCAGGTATTAAGCGCCAGGGTTCGATTAACCAGCGCAGGATCTGTCGCCATGATCGCACGCAGGCTACCCATAACTATATTACTGGGTAATGCACCTATATTGGATAATGCGGGTACGCATCGGCCATTGGCAAATACCAGTCGATAACTGTCCTGCTCTGCATAAACCCAGCCATCAATATCTTCATCATCCAGTGCAGTAAACTGCTCATCATGATAATGGTATTGATGCTTGAAGAGCTGGTCAATATTGGAGTATCGCCAGGCTTCCTGTTGACGCATCGGCATTGGCAGGGTGACAATATTATCGCGTGCCTGCTGCCGTGACACTTGCAACCAGGGCAGCGTTGAATCGGGCAGGGCGACGTCATCAATAATATCTTCGAACCAATGATTCTCTGTTACTTGTGAGTTCATGCTACCTGTTCCTCCAGCACCCAGCTGTAGCCTTTTTCTTCCAGTTCATGCGCCAGCTGCTTATCACCGGAGCGAATGATGCGACCATTAGCCAACACATGAACATAATCCGGTTCAATGTAGTCCAACAAACGCTGATAATGGGTTATCACTATCATGGCGCGTTCGGGATCTCTCATGCTATTAACGCCGTTAGCAATAACGCGTAATGCATCGATATCCAGGCCAGAATCGGTTTCATCCAGAATGGCCAGACTGGGTTCGAGTAGCGCCATTTGCAATATCTCATTACGCTTTTTCTCACCACCCGAAAATCCGCTATTAACATCACGCTTAAGCAGCTTATCCGGTAGTTCGACCAGTTCAGCTTTTGCACGCACCAGTTTCATAAAATTTACCGCATCCAGCTCGGCTTCACCATTGGCGACACGTATACTATTAATCGCTTCACGCATAAAGGTCATATTATTAACACCGGGCAATTCAACCGGATATTGCATACCCAGAAAAATACCTTGCTGCGCTCTTTCCTCTATATCCAGATCCAGCAGGTTTTTACCTTTATAAATGACTTCGCCCTGTGTGACTTCATAACCCTCACGTCCTGATAGAACATACGCCAATGTGCTTTTACCGGAACCATTTGGACCCATGATCGCATGCACTTCACCTGCATTAATATGCAAATTCAGACCTGTCAGTATTGGTTTACCATCAACAGTTGCATGTAAATCTTTTATTGTAAGCATATTCAATTCCTCTTGTATTTATCCGACTGCGCCTTCGAGCGTGACATTCAGCAGCTTTTGCGCTTCCACTGCAAATTCCATCGGCAACTCCCTGAATACCTCCTTGCAAAAGCCATTGACGATCATTGACACAGCCTGCTCTTCACTAAGCCCTCTTTGACGACAATAAAATAACTGGTCCTCACTGATTTTCGAGGTCGTCGCCTCATGTTCGACATCGGCGCTTGGATGACGAACCTCGATGTAGGGATAGGTGTGCGCACCACATCGATCGCCTATCAACAGGGAGTCACACTGGGAATGGTTACGTGCATTTTCCGCTCGCTGTGACATACGCACCAAACCGCGATAGATGTTTTGTCCTTCACCTGCGGAAATACCCTTGGACACAATCGTGCTTTTGGTATTGCGTCCTAAATGAATCATCTTCGTGCCTGTGTCGGCCTGCTGTTTTCCGCGCGTTACAGCAACAGAATAAAACTCGCCAACAGAATCATCACCGCGCAGGATACAGCTGGGGTATTTCCAGGTAATCGCTGACCCGGTTTCCACCTGTGTCCAGGATATATGCGCGCGGTCACCACGACACTCTCCTCGCTTGGTAACGAAGTTATAAATACCACCACGACCCTGTTCATCGCCTGGATACCAGTTCTGAACTGTGGAATATTTAATTTTTGCATCCGTGTGCGCAATCAGCTCTACCACCGCAGCATGTAATTGGTTCTCATCACGCATTGGCGCAGTACAGCCCTCAAGATAACTGACTGTGCTACGGTCTTCTGCCACGATTAGTGTGCGCTCGAACTGGCCGGTATTGGCCTCATTGATACGGAAATAGGTCGATAATTCCATCGGGCATTTAACCCCGGCTGGAATGTAAACGAATGTGCCGTCTGAAAATACCGCTGCATTTAATGCAGCAAAATAATTATCCGTATGTGGAACCACTTTCCCGAGATTAGCTTGAATGAGCTCAGGGTATTCGCGAATGGCTTCCGACATGGAACAGAAAATGACGCCTGCATCATGCAAATTTTTGCGAAAAGTAGTGGCCACCGAGACACTATCAAATACGGCATCGACAGCCACCACACCGGCAAGTATTTTCTGCTCATCCAGTGAAATACCCAGTTTGTTGTAGGTATCCAGTAATTGCGGATCTACTTCGTCCAGGCTTTTTGGTCCATCACCCTTTTTCTTCGGGGCCGAATAATAGGAGATCGCCTGATAATCAATCGGTGCAATATTCAGATGTGCCCAATCCGGCGCTGTCATGGTCAACCAGTGTTGATAGGCCTGCAGGCGCCATTGCAACATCCATTCAGGCTCCTGCTTTTTAGCCGACAGTGCACGGATAACATCCTCACTGAGTCCGGGTGGAAAGGTATCCGACTCAATATCAGTGACAAACCCGTGTTGATATCCGGAATCAATCAGCTTATGTACTTCCTTCTGTGCTACGCTCATGACCACCTCATTACCTGAGTAAATTACTATGGTATTTATAGCATCATGAATTTTAATTTCAACTGCAAAAATTATGTGTGAATACCCGAGTATTTTACTATGGTATTATTGAGATTGACGGTGTTAAGAATAACTACGATTTTCGAGCTGTTAAGGACAATTTAATTATTAACTGATTGATCTATATGATTTATATTTATTAATTTAGTTCAAATTGGTTCTTTTCCTGCTATCTGGCAGGAAACGGGTATCCGTCAATATCTGCAGAACTGATACCCAAAACAGGCTAATACCATAGTGGCCTGCTCTACCCCGTACTCCACTGGAAACTCTGTTTGTCTATGCCAAGGAAGCATAATCAAGGTTAGAATGTTGAATTATTATTCCATGCTTGAAACCAGCCTAAAATAATTCGATATTGTTTTCGATATGTCATGCCCTCAGGAAACCTGCATTGATCAGACCTTTGTCTGAAACTCGCTTAGTTTATTTCAGCCATCAGGCAACAAATTCGCACCATTGGTTCGATTATATACATACGTGCAGTCTCGACCTTGTTGTTTTGCCGTATACAGCGCTTGATCGGCATTTGCCAACATTTGCTCGACAGTTTTAATATCTTGATCCAGTTCTGCAATCCCGAAAGTCCCTGACACGCTAAAGCTTACGCCTTCTGCAGTCGTAAACACTATCTCCCCCAGTTCGGTGCGAATACGTTCTATAATACTCTCGGCTTGTGTTGCCGTACTATTCGGAAATGCAAAGCAAAATTCATCACCACCATACCGGCCGGCGATATCTTCGACACGCAAAACATGGACGACTAATTCACCAAATTCGACTAACACCCTGTCACCCATGGCATGACCATATTGATCATTGATGATTTTAAATTTATCCAGATCACACATACAAACGCTGAGTGGACTATGATGCCTTATCGCAGCACTCATCGCGACCACCAATTGCTCCATGAAATAGCGCCGATTAATAACGCCGGTTAGTGGATCATGATTCGCCTCGTATTGCAGACGTTTTTCATAGCGTTTACGTTCAGTCACGTCGCGCACAATACCAATAAATATTCTTGGCGTCCCCATGTTCAATTCACTGATTGCCAGATCAATGGGGAATTCCTCGCCGTCTTTACGCCTGGCCATAACATCACGCGGGCCGACGCCGATGATATGCGCTTCCCCGGTACGTAAATAGTGTTCCAAATAACCGTCATGTTCGCTCTTATAGGGCTCCGGCATTAGATGATTAATTTTTTTACCCAGCACTTCCTCTGCCTTGAAACCAAACATACGTTCTGCGGAGACGTTAAAGCTTTCGATGATGCCGTGCGCGTTAATGGTAATGATACCTTCGGCGACGTTATCGAGCACCGCACGCGCCCGTTGTTCATTAATCCAGAGTTGGTATTGGATTCGGGCGCGTTCCGCTGCAGCCTGCACGCGCGTCTTCAGCCCCAGTTTATGAACGGGCTTGGTAACATAATCGCTGGCGCCAGCGGCGAATGCTCGATTGATCAGATCCTCTTCGGTGGATGCAGTTAACATGATGATGGCCATATGCTGATTGGCAGGATCCGAGCGTAGCTGCGTACACACTTCGATACCATCCATGACGTGCAACATAATATCCAATAAAACAACATCAAAGTGCTGCTGTTTGATTAACTGCAGGGCTTGTTCGCCGCTGGCGGCCTCGTTCAACTCATAATCGCAATCCGTGAGCATTGCTTTTACCAGGGCGCGCATCAAATCATCGTCCTCGACGATTAAGACACGGATTGGTTGCTCATCGCAGAGTTGGTTTATGTGTTGGTCATTCATTCTGTTTGCCTCTGTTAACGAAGTATAGAATGTAGAACGCTAATTATGCTACTTGAAATCAACTTAAAATAACTCGATATCGCTTTCTATATGTCGTGCGGTCAGGAGACCTGCATTGATGAGCTCATAGTAACTACATATTTGATTGCGCCCATGTTCTTTGGCGTAATACAGTGCTTGATCGGCGCGTTCAAGCACTATGGATGGGTGCTCTTGCGTATCAATTTTTATCATGCCTGCACTAACAGTGACTTGCCCAACTTGTGGAAATTCAAACAACTCCAGCTCCTGTCGAAATCGGTCAAAAACCGTAAAAGCATCAGACTCGGTCGTGGGTGAGAGCACAACAACAAATTCTTCGCCACCATAGCGAAATAATAAATCACTGTTTCTGAATTTTTTTTCCATAAGGTTGGCAAATAACAACAGCACTTCATCGCCATAGATATGCCCGAAGTTGTCATTAATTTCTTTGAAATGATCAATATCTAAAATACCTACCCAATAAAATGCATTATTTTTTTCTTCCCGACGTTCTTCTCCTGTGGCGCTCGAGTTATCAGTATCTGGCAGCGGGTTTAACAGCAGATTGGAAAGCTGAACATCAAATGTTTTACGATTCAGCAGCCCGGTGAGGGTATCATGTTCATTATCATCAATAATGGCGAGAAAGTTACTATAGATACGAATAAATCCACGAATCAGTTTCTGTGTATTCTCCGTGTGATGATGGCCATAGATATCCAATATGCCAATGACTATGTTATTCACGATAACAGGCCATAACGTCCGTTGTGTGCCAGCCGCATTTTGTGAGACAAAGGCTCCACTATCGACACATGATTTGACGTCCTCATCATAGGCTACACGCTGCTCTCCATAATCATGGGGGATTTGTGTAAATTTATCCTCAGCAGCGGTCTTGGGTATGGCTCCTGCCACTTCCAGATATTCACTATCCGCTGTTCGTGGTATGCGCAGGAGTATAAGCGCATCAAAATCAATAAATCCAGACAGTGTCGCTATCAATGCTTTTTCAAGAGATTTTTTGTCGCGTTCCTCGGTAATATGAATAACCGATTCGAATAAATTGTAGTCCTCACTAGACATGAATTATTTCACTCTGAATTATTTTTATTGATTCTACCCAGGAACTGCATGCCAACAAGTCTGCGCGGCCAATCCAGGCAATGTAAATATAGCAAACAGGCAACCTTTTCTCTATAAACAATTACTAGCATATCACTCATGTAGTGTAGCAGGTAATACTTTGAGTGTTAAATATCAAGCCTGGTAGCACTTTATAGTCTTTGATAGATTGCCTCAAGGACTTGCTTAGCCTTGCTGGGCAGTTACTGCTGAAACACACGTAGAGGTATTTGGTGCTATGGGCAATGCCTGTATCAGCACAGATGTCACAGATGGCACCCTTGTATTTCCTTAAAGAAGAAGTATAAATAGCCTGTTAACAATGCCAGCATTCAGCTACTGGCATTTTTTTATTTGTGCAATGATAAAACCTATTGCTTGCATGCTAGCTCGCGGTCAGCCTTAAGCGAATCAGCTTATGCAACTCCATTGCTGCAAGTACTGCCAATGCGAAGCCCAGCAACTCTAACCAATGCATTGGCGACACGGGTTGAATATTTAATACATCACTGATCCATGGTGTATACATGGCGCCGATATGAATCAGTTGTGCGGCGACCGTGCCTATCAACAGGATAGGGTTACTGAAAAAGTTTTGACGAAATATTGAGCGTGTTTCCGAACGACAGTTGAACACATGAACATTCTCAAACAACACCATCAACAGCAATGTCCCATTGCGTGCTTCGTCGAGATTAAATCCTCTATGTAACAACCACTGAAAAACAACAAAGGCAAGCACGCCGATCGTCAACGCCGAGATCAGTACGCGTTCGATCATCAGGCGATTAAAAATAGCTTCTGCAGGTGGTCTCGGCGGACGTCTTAACTCATCCCCTTCTGCTGGCTCAAAAGCCAGAGCAATATCCTGAATACCATTGGTGACCAGGTTGAGCCAGAGTAAATGCACTGCCAACAAAGGCAATGGCAAACCACTGAACAACGCCAGTGTAAATAACACCAGCTCCGCGGCACCGGTTGATATCAGCAGAAAGATTACTTTGCGCACATTAGCGTAGGCTACACGCCCTTCCTCTACGCCCGCAACGATCGAGGCAAAGTTATCATCGGTGATAATTATGTCGGCTGTCTCCCTGGCAACATCGGTGCCGCTCTTGCCCATCGCCACTCCAACCTGGGCGACACGTAACGCCGGCGCATCATTGGCACCATCGCCACTGACCGCAACGAAATGCCCATTCCTTTGCAGGGACTGGACAATATCCAGTTTCTGGCGTGGGCCAACGCGGGCAAACACCCTTGCCAGACGAGTAATCTTGTCGATGCTGGCTTCATCATCGGCTTGTTTGAGTTGCGGTCCGCTGACGACCTGATCAAGGTCTTGTGCCAGTTCAAGCTCTTTAGCAATCGCAAATGCGGTAGCAGGATGATCGCCTGTCACCATCGCGACCTTGATACCTGCCTGCCGGCAACAGGCGATAGCCTGTTTTGCTTCGGGTCGCAGGGGATCAATAATGCCGACCAGGCCGAGGAATACCAACCCCTGGCAATGTTCTTCGTTGAAGACCTCAGCCTCGCCCAGACGAACCTCGCCAGCAGCCAGCGCCAGTACACGATAGCCTTCGCTAGCCAGCTTCATCGCCTGTTGCTCCAGCTCATAGGATGACAGTGTGACATCCTTACCTGGTGTTGCCATTTGCGTACACATGGGTAACAAGCGCTCTACCGCGCCTTTGACAAATGCGGTGTGCTTGCCATTAACATCATTCAGACTGCCTGAAAACAGCCGCTCCGACTCGAAGGGTATATTGTCTATTTCCGGGAAAGCATTGATCGTTTCGGCCATGCTCACATCCTGTTTATGCGCCAACACCAGGAAGGCTACATCAACGGCATCACCATAATGGATCCAGCCACTCTCACTACGACCCAGAAAACCCTCATTGGTTAATACTGAAGCCTGACACAAGCGCGTAATCAACTGCTGTTCTTGCGTTGTTGGTGCGCCATGAGCGGTACGCACTTCTCCGCTTGGAACAATACCTTCGCCGGTGACCTCCCACGCATCACTACCTGGACAGACAATACGCCGCACGGTCAATTGATTCATGGTCAGCGTACCGGTCTTGTCTGTGGCAATACAGGTACAGGAACCCAAGGCCTCCATGGCCAACAGTCGACGCACAATGACATTGCGTCGCGCCATTCTACCCATACCAATCGCCAGCGCCACAGTCAACGCAACCGGTAGACCTTCAGGTATGACCGATACCGCCAGGGCAACGGCCAGCAGGAACATCTCAGTCAGTTCCGTGCCACGCATGATGGCAACCAGGAACATCAACAATGCAGCCAGACCGACAAAAATGGCTACCCGGTGCGTAAACCTGTCCATACGCACCTGCAAGGGTGCTTTTGGTGATGGTCTGAATAATACATCGGCTGCAATATGGCCCAGTACCGTATCCAGTGCGGTTGCCACGACCACGGCTTGAGCACGTCCACGACCAAGCAATGTCCCTGTATAAAGCATATTGAATCGATCACCCAAACCTGCATCCGCAGCTAATACCTTGGTGCCATCCTTGATCACCGGCAGTGATTCACCCGTTAATAGCGACTCATCAACCTCAAGATCATGACTGATAAGCAAGCGCAAGTCGGCAGGCACTTTGTCACCGGATTCCAGTAACACGACATCACCCACCACTAGTTCATTGGAATTAATTTCATAGGTCTCGGCATCACGTAATACTCGGCTTTTTGATGTCACCAACTGATGCAAGGCCTCGGCTGCCTGCTGTGCCGAATATTCCTGGAAGGTGCCAATAATGGCATTGACGAACAAAACTGCGGTGATAAACCCTGCATCTGACCATTCCTGGATCGCGATCGACAACAGAGCCGCGGCAACCAGCACATAAATCAGTGGGCTTGCAAATTGATGCAGAAAAATTTTCCCGATACCAGGAGGCGTGGCCCTGGGCAAGGTATTGGCACCGTCGCGCTGCAAACGCGCTAACGATTCTGTCGTAGTCAGCCCCTGGGTCGTACTATGCACGGCATCGAGCACATCATTCGCCGATGCCGCATGGGGTGCGATCTGTGGATCAATGTTTGCCCAGCCTGGCTGTATAGATTGGCTATCAGGTTCCATAGATAACATGAAGCATTGCTCTAGACTCCGATGGCAGAGTAACAGCACGCAGGCTACTGCAAAACAACTTATTGCAAATGCCAGCAGGAATCATGACATGGCAAGAACATACGTTTGCATGCTCACAAGACTCTGCGCCAGTTGCCATTAGAATAAGGATTTGATCGTGCGTTCAATCTCGGGATGATCAAAGTCGCGCCCACCAGTGGCGCGATACACTATCTGCCCTCGTTTGTCGATAATATAACTGGAGGGCAGACCCTGGACACCATAGGCGTCAGAAATTTTGCTATCCGGATCAAATAAAATCGGGAATGTCGGGATCGTCTTCAGCTGCCCCATGAATTCAAACACTCTATCCTCGTCTTCCCATTGATTGATGGCTAACATAACAAATGGCTTATCCTTGAATTTCTGATAGAGCTTTTCCAGCGAAGGCATCTCACGTATGCACGGCGGACACCAGGTGGCCCAGAAATTAATCAGCACCACCTTACCCCGGTATTGTTTTAATGAATGCCTGTTTTCATCCATGTCCGGCAAATTAAAATCCGGTGCCAACATGGGTTTGGCAAGCTGCTTGAATTTATAGTCATTGACCGATGCCTGCTGTTCGGCCACGGCCAAGTTGATGTGCATGAAAACCATCAGCAGAAAAATCAAGTAGTGTTTATGGTGAAGTCGGCTTAACAGGCGCACATTGTATCCCCTTGATTTCGTGATGATAGGTTTGTCCTTGAGAGCTCCAGGAATAGTGGAGATTAAATTCACGCCCTGGTGGCAATGCGACTGTAGTAAAGCCCTGTATCCAGTCACCTTCATCGAAGGTTTGCGTATCGGCCAGCATCAGCCAGCGAAAGCCGACACCTTTGGCGCTCCATTCCTTGATCCATTCGGATTTCAGTTTCATTTTATGCTCGACACCGTCGCCGGTCACCACGCGCCAATCAGATAAATGATAGGAGATGGGAAACTTCGACAGGTTCTTTACGATCGTGCCAAATATACAATAACGACTGACGTCCTCAACAACATCCTCCGGCAGTCCACGCGCATAAAATACTGCGCGTGCATAATCCGGCCCCACCTGCACAAGCTCAACACTGAAATCCTTAGCTTCTGCCTTCCATTTGGACACACGCGTGGGTGGATTCTTGCTGAGCTCACCAGCCGGTATCACAGCAGATGACACCAGTATTAACGAACAACAGAAAATGATGGCACGTAGCATAATAATTCCATAATCAGGGATAAATACTGTCTCCTCATACTATCGCCGTTCGCTGATACTCGCAATCAGTAAGCACGGACGATGATAATGCGACCACCTGCTTACATTTGCAGTCATCATGCATACAAAACAAAGAGATAATGCTGCATTTGAAAAAAAACAATCATTATATAACTAGGTATGCGGGAAAAGATGCTAATCTTTATGCCCATGGAACATCAATATATTACGCTTGCTCATGGTAACGGCGGTCGTCTGATGCGTGAGCTGATAGAAGAGATCTTTGCCCGCCACCTCGACAACCCGATACTGGATACACAGGCCGATGCTGCCAGCCTGGCACACATTGACGGTGAAATCATGATGACCACAGACGGCTTCAGTGTGCAACCACTGGAGTTCCCGGGCGGTGACATTGGCTCGCTGGCCATTCATGGCACTGTTAATGACCTTGCGGTTGCTGGCGCAAAGCCACTATACCTGACACTGAATGCCTTTATTGAAGAGGGACTCGAAATCGCCTTGCTGGATCGTATTGTCATCAGTCTGGCAGAGGCGGCCCGCGAGGCAGACGTTAGTGTTGTCGCCGGCGACACCAAAGTGGTTCAACGCGGGCAAGGCGGCGGCTTATATCTGGCCACGGCCGGCATTGGCGTTAAAGTAATGCATGATATGGGTATTCAACACATCAGAGCGGGCGACCATATTCTGGTCAGCGGACCTGTGGGCGATCATGGTACGGCGGTGATGCTGGCGCGTGAGCAGTTTGGTATTCGTGGTGACCTGCAATCAGATGCGGCGTTTGTATTCCCGTTAACGCAGGCGCTCGCCGCTAACAAGGGTTTACGATTTATGCGCGATCCAACGCGCGGAGGCCTGGCTTCAGTGATGCAGGAAATTCATCGGGCCAGCGGACTGGGCATGCGTCTCATACAGGAAAACATTCCCATTCGCGATCCCGTCAATGCCGTTTGCGAAATACTCGGATTTGATCCCCTGTACCTGGCTTGCGAAGGACGTGTCGTTGCCATTGTTGATCCTGCCTGGTCCGGGCAGGCGCTCACCAGCTGGCAACAACTGGCACAGGGTTCTGATGCCGCCATCATTGGCACTGTTGACGAACAACAACACGTTATTCTGCAAACTCCACTCGGCGGCGAACGCATACTGGAAGAACTGGAAGATGAACCCTTACCGAGAATATGCTGAGGCAATCACGATTTCGTATAAAAATAATCAGTTGCCCTGAGAAACGATTTAGCCAATGATATGTCTGTTATATTAAAATACTCAGCTATTATATTGTTTGCGTTTATACATCGGCATCATTAATTCACTTTCACGGTAATAACAATTGACAGGCAATATGAGCGACAACCCCTGTAAATCACTGAATGCAACCTACGGTCCTTCGCCTTCAGGGCGAATGATTATCATTGACGTCAAGCAGCAATGCCTGAGCCTGTATGAACATGACCAATGTCTGCAAACCTGGCCTGTCTCTACATCCAGTCTTGGTTGCGGCAACGACAAGGACAGCTTTAAAACTCCGCTGGGTGCGCATCGTATTGCCGAGAAAATTGGCGCCGGCAGCCAGGCCAATACCATTTTCAAAGCAAGAGAGGATACCGGCTGCCTCGCCAATATTATCCATCAAGCCTGCTCAAGTGGAGAAGACCAGATAACCAGCAGGATACTGTGGCTGAAGGGCGTAGAAGCGGGTAAAAACCTCAATGGCGATGTCGATACTCAACAGCGCTATATCTATATACATGGCACACCGGAAGAAGGCCTGATTGGTCAGCCGGTTTCACATGGCTGTATTCGTATGCGTAACAAGGATGTCATCGAGCTATTCGAACAGGTAGAAACAGAGACGCTGGTCTATATTCAGGCATAAATGAGCTCATGGATATCCTTCACTGGTGGTTTACCGGCACCATTCGACTACATGCAATGCCGTTGTTTTATACAATATCATCAATAGCATAGCGTTTCGTGCCTGGAAGCTCGCCTATTTTTGAAACAATCCTGCTGACATGGTGTAAAATACCCCGAACGCAGATATTTGATAGTTGATGATGACGATGGAAATAATATTGAATGGCGAACCGCGTCAGGTTCCTGATGAATTCACTGCCGCACAACTGGTTGAGCTACTCGATTTAACCGGCAAACGCATGGCCATGGAAATCAATCAGGAAATTGTCCCGCGAAGCACGTTTGAACAGCACGGCATTAATCCCGGCGATCAAATCGAGATTGTCGGCGCCATTGGTGGCGGCTGAAGCAAGCCAGAATCAAACCGGTTAAAATACAGACCCAACAGGAATACAAAAGCATGAGCACACAGATGCAAGCAACAGGCAATCCGATCAACGATCCCATGATAATTGACGGTATTGAATACCAGTCACGACTGCTGGTAGGTACCGGCAAGTATGCTGACCTGCATCAGGCCAAACAGGCGATTGATATCAGTGGCGCCGAGATTATTACCATGGCAGTACGCCGTACCAATATTGGCCAGAACGCCAATGAACCCAACTTGCTTGATATTCTGCCACCACAGGACTACACCTACCTGCCCAACACTGCTGGCTGCTATAGCGCTGATGAAGCGGTTCGTACCTGCCGTCTGGCGCGTGAATTACTCGATGGCCATAGCCTGGTGAAACTCGAAGTGCTGGGTGACGAAAAAACCCTGTTCCCGGATGTCGCAGAAACTTATAAGGCTGCCGAGATACTGATCAAGGAAGGTTTTAAAATCATGGTGTATACCAATGATGACCCGATAGCAGCCAAACGCCTGGAAGAAATGGGTTGCGTTGCTGTGATGCCACTGGCCGCACCCATTGGTTCCGGCCTGGGAATCCGAAACCCTTACAATATTGCCTCGATTGTTGAAAACGCGAGTGTGCCTATCCTGGTCGATGCCGGTGTCGGCACCGCTTCCGATGCTGCCATTGCCATGGAACTGGGTTGTGACGGCTTGCTGATGCAAACAGCGATAGCTGGAGCCAAAAACCCGCTACTGATGGCATCGGCCATGAAGAAAGCGGTACAGGCAGGACGCGAAGCCTACCATGCCGGACGTATACCGAAGAAACGTTATGCGACCGCCTCCTCACCGGTGGATGGCCTGTTCTTCTAGCCGTATCATAAACGAAGACGCCGGATGATATGTGCTCATACTTTTGTAAACTTTGCGATTGAAAAACAATACGTATCACCACGAAGGCACGAAGACGCGAAGAAAACACATTCTTGATTTCCCTTCCCTTCGGGACGACTCCATGGAAGGAGTCGGTAGAACGACGCCCGGAGCCAATCTCGAGGGGGAGTAAAAACACAAAATCTTTTTTTCTTCGCGTCTTCGTGCCTTCGTGGTAACAATCACTTTTCATAATACATAACAGTAAAACATGACCATCATAAACCATCCAAAACATCGCCCTATCCGCAGCTTCGTTAAGCGTGAAGGTCGTATGACGCGTGCACAACAGCATGCACTGGAGGAATTGCTGCCACTTTATGGTGTCATCGATATCAGTCAAACTATCGATATGGATCAGCTATTTCCGCGACGGGCGCCCCGGTTTCTTGAAATCGGTTTTGGCATGGGGACTTCACTAATACAAATAGCAGAGACCAATCCGCACAGGGACTTTCTCGGTATTGAAGTTCATCGGCCCGGTGTCGGTAGTCTGCTGGTCGCCATCCAGGAAAAACAATTACAGAATCTTAAGGTCATTAACGAGGATGCGGTAGTAGTACTCAAACAAGCCATCCCGGAAAACAGCCTGGATGGCGTTTATTTATTTTTCCCTGACCCCTGGCACAAAAAGAAACATCACAAGCGACGTATCCTGCAAAATGAATTTGTGCAGCTGGTTTTTCGCTGTCTTAAACCCGGCGGAGTATTCCATATGGCAACAGACTGGGAAGACTATGCCCGGCACATGCTGGAAACCATGACGACAGCAACTGGATTTATTAATACGGCAGGAGATGGGTTATATGCTGCTCGCAATGACCGACCGGAAACCAAGTATGAACGTCGCGGCCAACGTCTGGGGCATGGGGTGTGGGACCTGATATTTGAAAAACAGGCGAGTTAATCAAGCAGCCATCTATGAATACCAGATTGCTGACCTGTGCTTATCAGCCAATGACATCTTCTTTATACTGTTCCTGAATAAGGAGAATTTCAGCTTCATTGTCCATCAGGGCTCGCACGCAGTCTCTATCCAGCTTTGAGCCTACCAGTTTTTCCAGTGTTGCAAATGCTTTTTCATTGGTCCAGGCTTTTTTGTATGGACGCTGGCTGGTCAATGCGTCAAATATATCTGCGACCGCGACAATCTTTGCCTCGAGCGGGATTTCATCACCGGTGAGACCATGCGGATATCCACTTCCATTGACCGCCTCATGATGAAATTCAGCAATATTACGCAACACATCGGCATGCTGAAAACCATTGAAACCAAAGTTCTGTAACAAGCGGTCAACCATTTCGCGACCCAGCACGGTATGTGTTTTCATGACTTCGTATTCTTTTTCCGTCAAGCACCCGGCTTTCAATAATATACTATCGGGAATACCTACCTTACCGATATCATGTAATGGTGAGAATAGAAATATCTTTTCAATATACTCATCATTCAGCTGGTAATTGTCTGCAAGCTCTGTTGCAATCAAACGCGCATACCTGGACATCCTGTCAATATGTGTACCGGTTTCCGGATCTCTGTGATGCATCATTTCACTGGTTGTCTTCAGCGCTGCTGTCATAGTGTAGGCAACACTGAGTTCATTCATTACCATCAGTGATATCATATGACCGAACAGGTCCATCTGATGTAATACTTTTTCCTCGAATACATCCGCTTGTTTGGAATTAAAAAACACAAATCCAAAAAAACTGCCATGTTGATAGATAGGCATACTATAACTGGCGGCAAACCTCATTTCTGCAATGCGCAGAGTATGTTCGCTCAGACCAGCAGAAAATATTTCCAGGTTATTGACCACCCTGGGCCTGCCCTTTTGCAAGATCTCCAATAAAGACGGAGCGTCCTTAAGTTTGGCCTGATAATGACGCAAGGTATTCTCACCATGACAACTGGCAACAAAAGTCTTGAGGATGTCGGTCTCATGTTCATATACGGCTATGGCAATTCGGTCGATAAATTCAAAGGTGACTGTAATCACTTCATGCAAACTGGTCAGCTTGTCGTGCAAGGAGCTATCTTCATTCAATACCGCCAGGCTGTCCTGATAATCAAACAGGTTTTTCAACATTAACATCGTCGCCTTGTTGTTATTTAATACTTAATAGATTTAACGGCTCAGGATACCAATGTCTGAATTCGGTTTATGCTAATCGTGACCAAGTTCTCCCTATCGACTAAAATTCAAACTATAAACTATATTTTTTATAATGTTTATTTCAGGTCAATACCATCAATATTGCAGTAAGCTATTGTTTTTATATTTCTTTATATGTTTTTATAAATCTCTTTGTAGTCCCGTTCCCTAAAAAAATGCGACTTTTCCTTGTCTGCCAGTATTAAAAAGTGGTTCAATACGCAATCTTGTGGTCCAGCGGCTCACATTCGAATGAAACTGATTTCTATCGGCCATTCCTGGCGGAGTATCTGACGAGTTTCATTCATTAAATATAACAATTTATGGCAATGGCCAAGGCCGTTGCTAGACTGATTTTTTTCTATGGTTAGGAGTTTGGAATGTCCAAGAAACATCCCGTTGTCGCGGTAACTGGTTCATCTGGTGCAGGCACCACTACAGTAAAGGTAGCCTTCGAACACATATTCAGGCGTGAGGGTATTAACCCTGTCGTTGTCGAAGGTGATAGCTTTCATCGCTATGACCGCGCATCAATGAAAGGTGCCATTGAGGAATTCGCGGCCAAAGGCAAGCAGTTAAGCCATTTTGGCCCTGATTCCAACCTGTTCGACAAGATCGAGGACCTGTTTAAGCAATACGGCGAGTCTGGCACCGGCCAAAAGCGCTATTATCTCCACAGTGAGGAAGAGGCCGAAGAACACAATGCCCGCCTCAACCTCGACCAGGGACCCGGTCAGTTTACTCCCTGGGAAGAGATATCCGCAGGCAGTGATTTGCTGTTTTATGAGGGTTTGCATGGTGGTGTGGTGACCGAGAATGCCAATGCCGCCAAACATGTTGATCTACTGATTGGTGTGGTACCCATTGTTAATCTCGAGTGGATCCAGAAAATATTCCGTGATAATGCACAACGCGGATATAGTGCAGAAGCGATTGTTGATACCATTTTGCGTCGCATGCCTGACTATGTGAATTATATTACACCTCAGTTTTCGCGCACCGACATCAACTTCCAGCGTGTCCCCACGGTAGATACTTCTAATCCGTTTATCGCACGCGACATTCCTACACCGGATGAAAGTTTTGTTGTTATACGCTTCCGTGATCCGGCCAAGTTTAGTGTTGATTTCCCCTTCCTGTTGAGCATGCTCGATAATTCATTCATGTCTCGCCGTAACACCATTGTCGTACCCGGTAGTAAAATGGGTTTTGCTATGGAAATTATCCTTGCCCCGATCATGGAGCAGATACTTGAAGAAAAGCGTAACGCTTAATACTTCACTAATAGAAAAGGCTGCATCTCTGCAGCCTTTTTTTTAAATGTTCTTTTTCCCATACCGGGTCAATCTGCCGCTAGGGCGTATTCCTGTTATCACTATCTTGATAGCTTTACTGTGTATTCTCGTTTATATCAAACAACAGTCCACCTATAATAAAATAGAAACCGTCGTGGAGACTTTTTGTAGTCAAGAACATGATCGTGATTTCAAAATCACCCTGGAAAAATTAAAAAGCCCACCGATCAATAACTGTGAATCATTGATGTATTCTATCTACTCTGCAGAAAATAGTGATGAAATTATTCAATACCTGGCCAAAATAGCGCGTCGTGTCGGCGGTTTCTCACATCAGCATAGTCGTGACTACATCCACGACACCCTGACAAAAAAGTATAACAAACTAAGCGTAGAGCTACCGAGGGATCCAGACCGAAATCTCGCTTATCAACCCGGTAGTTATAATGTTTTAAACATGCTTAGCTCTCAATTTGCACATGCCGATCTGGGACACTTGTTAGGCAACCTGCTATTCTTTTTTGCCTTTGCCGCTTCCATTGAGATAGTACTGGGCAGTATTGTTTTTATATTCATTGGCATAGGACTCAGTGTTATTACCAGCCTGGCATATTCATTGTCTACCATGGGTGATGCGGCTGCACTGCCTACCATTGGCCTTTCCGGCATGGTCATGGGTATGATTGGATTATTTAACTATCTTATGCCTTCGACGCATATACGCTGTCTGTTTATTTTCATTATATATTTCCGCACTTTCCTGATACCTGCGTGGTTACTGGCTTCCTGGTATATCGGTTGGGATATGTATGAGCTATTTGTCAGCAAACCGGAAACGAATGTTAATCTTGTTGCTCACGTCAGTGGAGCTATGGCTGGTTATTTTTCCGGTGTACTTTTTTTCCAACGTAGCAAGCTTAAGATCAAACAACAAATACATACGATAAAGCACTGATAACCAAGGTGAGATGCTGCCTGAAGCGAAATAAACACATAAAATTTTATAATCATATTGATTCAATAACGTAATAAATATCGGGCTGGTACCCCGCCCTCTACAGTTTAAATTTCAAATTTTTCTGCATTAACCCTTGAAGAGTGAATCACTTGGTTCTATACCTTAGACAAGGGACTTTATATTCATACCTGCATCTGCTACTGATTTATGTAAAACATTCTCTGGACAAATATTATGACTTTGGAAACAACGCCAGAAGTTGGTGACTGGTATCAAAACACCAGCGGTGAATCCTTTGAAATAGTGGCATACGATGCCGCACGAGGTTTGATTGAAATTCAATATTTCGATGGCACTGTTGAAGAGATCGACCAGGAATCATGGCGTGAACAAATGATTATGCCTATTGAACCCCCGGAAGACTGGTCCGGCTCTCTAGATATTGATCGACAGGACTATGGTGTTGATCTGGAGGAAAGCCATCATCTGTCCTTTGAAAATCCGCTGAATACTTTCGAGGAACGTTAACCTTATAGATTATACTTATGTGAAAACAGGCTCATCTATAAAACCTGTTAATAAAGGTGCTGATTGGGCCCCAATAAGCTCACCTGATAAACACAATCTATCAATAAATTTCGCAAATACCCTTTCCAATCTCTTTACATATAAACATCTCAACTATACTTGATCTAAATGGTTTGATTTCTCAAAAGTAAATAAGCTTTGGATAATATCCAATGAGGAGGCAACATGAGAAGAAGATTGTATTTCCTATTACCTGATACAGACACCACACGACAGATAGTCAATGAATTATTATTAGCAAGAATCGACATTGGTCATATACATGTCATGGCTCGTTCCGGCACATCTATGGGCGAGTTGCCAGAAGCTGATATCATGCAAAAAAGCGATCTGGTTTATGGCTTTGAAAAAGGGCTGTTGATAGGTGGCTTTACTGGCATTGTGGCTGGCGTCATCGCATCCTTGTTACCATCGATTGGGCTCGGCGGCGGTGGGCTTATTCTCTCTTGCGCATTGGCTGGGGCTGCAATCGGTGCATGGGCCTCAGGTATGGTGGGTAGTGATATTATTAACAGTAGAGTGAAACCCTTTGAAGACTCGATTAATAAAGGTGAAATTCTGTTAATGGTGGATGTACCTAAAGATGACGTTACTGAAATTACCAATATGGTTAAGAAACTTCATCCTGAAGCACATCATGAACAGGTTGATCCGACCATACCCGCATTCCCCTGATTATTATTGACAATTTATTGAAAATATAGATAGTGCAGTATTTTTACGGTACTGCACTATTTTTTTGCGATTAATTCCCCATGAAATAAAAGGCCAATGGCTTTTCCCTGAATAAACTGTCTATTTTCTAAGTGACTGTTTTATAAATCTTTAACTTCCCCTCTATATTAGAATTTCCAAATTTATTTAAACTATGATAAAAAAGAGTGGAACCAGTGATAATAAAACGGTTCTAAATTTTTACCATGACAGGCCGTTATAGTTAATAAGGACATTGAAAAACTTGGAGGTGAGGCATGATAGCTGTATATGACATGACATCAGGCACACTTCGAAAGGAACTCGAAGCACGTAAGGAAGTTACGGAAGAACATGCAACTGCTGAAATGCAGACAACAGGTATGCTGTTACCTGATTTAAGACTTCAGGAAGTTGAATTCAGTATCACTGCTGACGCAAACACGTTGCCAGATCACATGGCAGCACTAGAGGTTGAGGACTTCATCGAAAAAATGAAGTAACAATCACAGGCTGAATGGATTTCGGCCCTAGAAGCACTCTCTGCGCCAAGCCATGAATTTATGCGCTTAAGGATCCCCATTCCCATTAATTTCACCAAGCACATTCCCTTGCTGCACACTAATTTTTAATCTTTTTAATGACTTACCCGTACAGGGCCCTGAAACACAAAAACCATCATTGATACGAAATAAAGCATGGTGCGTGGAACATTGTATGTGGGTTTTATCCAGATTGAGGAATTGATCAGGCATCCAGTCCAATGGTGCGCCCGTATGCGGGCAGCTGTTTTCATAGGCGAAAAATTCATTGTCTTTAAAGACAACAAAAAATTCCTTCTCATAGACACCATCTGGAAGTCGGATAGTTTTGCATTCTCCATCGGCAAAGCCATCAGCTTTGAGTAATACTTTTTTATTTTTCATATCAGTGATTACCGAGACCTGAAAAACCGTATTGGCTGCATTTATTACCGGCCAATTCACAAGCATGAGTCAGGGCATCTTCAAGTGTGTAGTTTTTTAATTTTGCATCAATAATGGCAGCATTGAATACATCACCAGCACCGTTAGTATCTACTACATGAATATCTGACTTAGCTGGTGTGTAAAATATATTAGCTTGTCGATCGATCGCATAAGCACCCTGATCGCCCCAGGCACAATAGAGTTCAATATCCGGATATTGTTTATGCATAGCAGTTAAAAAAGTAGGCGCATCATCGAAGCCACTTTGCTCAACAAAAACACGTGAATAAAAAAGACAATTTGCAAACGGATATAGGCGCTGTATATCACCCCTGTGTTTTTCTATTTCAATAGAAACAGGTATAGCCTGCTTGCTTTGCCGAACGGCCTGTAACATCAACAATGTTTGTTCAACATTACGACCTTCAAAATGAAGCCAGTCATAAGCCGAGAGATCAATTCTTAAAAAATCCTCGAAGCTTAACTCAGGCAAATCCCGGTAATGAATAATCGACCTTTTACCACTGTTGTTACTTAAAGTGATACAGGAAAGCGGCGATACTGAGCGCTCGATTCTGACAGCATGCCTCATATCAACATGATATGAGGATAAATCCATCTGGATAATATTGGCATGGGTATCATCCGCTATTGTTCCAGCCCAACTACAGCGATGGCCCAGCTGTGACAATACCACTAGTGTATTACTGGCATTGCCACCACGAAGCATAGATTGATTGATGGCACGTACCTCATCATCTTCAGCCGGGTACTGTGCAACAGTATTTATAATATCGACTGTAGCAATGCCTACTGCTAATACATTAAACATAATTTTGAGAATAATCGAATAGAATAAGATAGACTATTTTCCCAGAGCAGCAACTGATGTCAAAGCATTTTTCAGGGAGTGGCAATATTATGGGTAATTTAATTTAATATTATTGAAGCAGGCAGTCCGTTCAGAAACTGACTACTTCATACGAACAACTCGAAATCCTATTTGATCGACTGCACTGTCTGATTGATAACCGCTACGCTTGGTCACTCTGATATCATCAGCAGTGCTATGGTAGGATCCTCCTCTGACCACACGTTTTTCACAGGCGGCAACATCCCTTGCTGCACCATCAATGGGTGCGCCCTCATAACTACCAACATAGCAATCCATGACCCATTCCATGACATTTCCGGTCATATCATGGAGACCAAGAGAACTTGCTGAAAAACTGCCTGTCGGTGCACTACTAATACGATCCCATTGGCTACCGCAATTGAAACAATTGGCGCTATTGGATTTATAATCAGATCCCCACCAATACTTGTCTTTGCTGCCAGCACGGGCCGCATATTCCCATTCTGCTTCACTTGGCAATCTATATTCATGCCCCGTCTGCTCAGACAACCATTGTGTGTAGGCGACAGCATCATCCCAGGTGATGTTGATGACCGGTCGCTTTCCACGACCCCAGCCATTATCAGAAGGCCTGGGTCGTCCACTGTCTTTACTAAATTGATCATAATCATCAAAACTCACTTCGAATTTTGAAATTGAATATTTTCTCAAGGAAACGGTATGCTCGGGTCTTTCATCAAAGTATGTTGAGTTGGATGGACTTCCCATAGTAAAGATACCACCAGGCACCCCAACCATAACCGGCCCACTACCACCCGATTGCAAAAAATCACTGAATATACGCGTTGGCTTCAACGTACCATTAAACTTAACAGGTTTGCTGACTTTTTTCTTGGTAGCATTCTTGCTGAAATTTAACGGGGCTTTGTTTTGCGATTGCTTCTTATTGCCTTCGACGCCGGGAACAGATGAGACCTGCTGTTTATTGCTAGTATTATGTATTATTTTATCGCCAACACCCGACCCCTGAACTGTTGCCACCTGGGCTGATTTTGACATGACAAAATACCAATACACGCCAGCAGCCGATACCAGGGAAAATAATAATGCGACTATAACAATCATTAGCCAATTACTTTTCGCGGCTACACCCGCTGTGCCGCCTACATTATTATTAAACAAATTCTTGTTAATATCCGGCAAATCAAACAGCGCCGAGTGGTCTTTTTCTTCGATTATCTGATTAGTCGCTTTATCATCAGCCTGTTTTTTTCTGGCTATTTCCTGTCCAGTATTGATTGCCAGCTCTTGTTCCATATGAAGTTTCTTCAACTCTTCATGTAAGCCTTTATTTTCCTCTCTTAATTTGTTTGACTCATCATCCAATTCATTTTTATAACTGCTCAGCTGGCTTTCCATTTCGCTTTTTAATTGCGATATTTGCAATTTAATCTCTTCTTTATTACTGGTTGTGATATTTTCCTGCTTTTCAGTGATTTCGTTTAGTTCAATTTTCTTCTGCAGCTGCTGCAGTTCATTTTCAAGCTCAGCTACCCTGGCTTGTGACATTTGCAGTTCATTATTGTTAGCCAGGTCCTCTTCAGTAACCCGCCAGCTCTTCTGCTGTTCACGTAATTTTTCCAGTTCAGCTTGTAGCATGTCTATCTGTTCATTGCCATCCTTGACAGTCTTTTGATATTGATCTGATTCCTGACGTATTTTTTCAATCTCACTTTCCATGACCTTGAATGCAGATTCTGCGTCTGACCTTAAGGACAGCGCTTCATTTGTCTGTTTGTTATACCCACTGATCAGATTGTTCTTTTTCTTTCAGCTGGCTTTGGAGATTTTCAACCAGGTCTTTACTTTCCTGTTCTGACTGCTCATATTTTTCACGCACCAGGTTTAATTCTTGTTTTGCGGCCTGAATATCCTGACTCGAGCCATTCTCATTCTTCTGATATTCGGTAATTTTTTGCTGCGCATTGCTTAAATCATTTTGCAAACGACTAACATCTGAATCTTTCTGTACATAAACGGCCCGCAAAGCAGCCAGCTCTTTACGTAGCTCCTCTTCTTCATCCGATTTTTCAGAAATGACACGACCATTGTCCTGTAATTTCTGCTCCGCATCGCTCAGGGATGATCTCAACTCCTGCAATTCAAGCTGTATTGCCTCGTCCTGATTACCCGCTTCCAGTTGTTTATTGATTTCAGTAAGCTCATCGATACGCTTTTTAGATTGCGCCAATTGTTCATCTATTGCATGCTGATCCTTTTCAGCCTGCACTAGCTTGCGCGCATATTCGTCGATTTGCTCCTGACTCACCTGGCTCTGCTGAAGATCCTGTTTATATTGCTCTTCAGAAGTCTGCAATGATGCAATTGACAGCTGTAATTCATTATTACTTTTAACTTTATTCTCGAGCTCTGACTCAAGTTCAGTTATTTTATCAGTGAACTCCTGCGTTTTACGTTGCAAGGACTCATTATTGTCGCTTAATCCTGCTTCATATTTCTGCACCTTGCCTGTCAGGCTTTCAATTTCAAGCGTGGCTTCCTGCTGTGACTTTTGTGAATCTTTTAATTGTTGTTCTAGATTTGATTCGCGCTCGGCATTCTGTTGATTTAACTCATCCAGACTGGATTGGAGAT
This sequence comes from uncultured Gammaproteobacteria bacterium, assembly GCA_963807455.1. GTDB lineage: Bacteria > Pseudomonadota > Gammaproteobacteria > JAADHQ01 > JAADHQ01 > JAADHQ01. Next base: position 111,226 of record CAWECS010000019.1, read on the forward strand.
TTTTTATTGTCTCCTGACTGGCTAGCTGCTGCGTCTCATTATCACGTTGTAATGCATCTAAACTGTTTTTATGCTCGTTTGCCTTTTCTGTGATAGATTGAATATCTGCTTCCAGGCTTTGCTGCTTTTGCTGATAGCCATTCAATTCTTCCTGTAATGCGGATTCTCTGACCGATTTATCTTCACTCGCACGCGCCAATGATGCTTCCAGTGCATTTATTTTTTCAATATCAGCTTGTGCTTGCTGCTCACTATTGGCGCGTAATTCGTTCAGATTGGCTTCATATGCATTTATTTTCTCATTCAGTCCTTGAATTTCTTCCTGCAATGAGGATTCTCTAACCGACTTATCTTCACTCGCACGCGTCAAAGACGCTTGTAACTCATTTATCTTTTCAATATCAGCTTGTGCTTGCTGCTCACTATTGGCGCGTAATTCGTTCAGATTGGCTTCATATGCATTTATTTTCGCATTCAGTCCTTGAATTTCTTCCTGCAATGAGGATTCTCTAACCGACTTATCTTCACTCGCACGCGTCAAAGACGCTTGTAGCTCATTTATCTTTTCAATATCAGTCTGTGCTTGCTGCTCACTATTGGCGCGTATTTCGTTCAGATTGGCTTCATATGCATTTATTTTCGCATTCAGTCCTTGAATTTCCGCCTCCAGATTCGATCGAATTGATGTCGTTTCATTTAGTTGCGCCAGTGTAGCTTGTTGTTGCGATTCACGCTCTGCAATAACTGATTCGCTTACTTGCTTAACTTCGTTCAACTCTGATTGCAGTGTTTCAATCTGGGACGTTGATAACTCAAGCTTGTTTTCAAGATCGGCCCTGGATTGCTGGTATTCCTGGATTTTATTTTCGAGGGTGGTTACTTTTTCATTGCTACTTAAGCTTCCACTCTCTAATTCACTACGTAATGCCTGCAGCTCATTTTCCATTACTGCTTTTTCTGATTTTACTTGTTGAGATTTACTTTTTTCGGCTTCAAACTCATTACCCAATGAACTCATTTTTTCTGCCAGGGCTTGCTGCTCAGAATCTTTTTCCTGCAACTGCTGACGCAATGATTCCATTTGATTACGCTCTGCCTGCAAATCCTTGTCAATTGCCGTGCGGCTTGCCTGTATATCACTGATTGTGTTCTGCAAACCTTCTATTTCACTGGTCAGTGCAGCAACACTGGCATCAACATCCTTACCTAATGCATCCTTTTCACGCTCAATACTTTCCAACTTGCTGGTCAGTTTGTCTTTTTCTGACTTCAGGCTTGTCAATTCACTATTTAATTCCTCTAGATCAGTAATATTAGCTTCATTGACCTGCTCGGCATCTGACTCTCTTTGCTTTGCTTTCTTGAGATCTTGCTTATACTTTGCCAATTGATCTTGTTGCGATTGCAATTTTTTCTGCAAGGATTCATCGGAAGCCTGAGAATTTAGTAGTATTTTTTCTTTTTCTTGTAATTGCTCATTTGCTTTTGTTAGCTGCTCTTTTAGCAGATCTGATTCACTTTCAACTGTCTTTAAACCCTGTAATTCTTCTTCCAGTTCCTTAACTGTCGCCTGTTCTTTCTGAATCAGTTTCTTGGTTTTCTGCAGCTCACTTTCCCTATTGGCTATATTTTCTTCTGTTTTTCCAATCTGTTGTTTCAGACTGTCTACTTCTGAAGTTAGATTTTTAAGATTTTTTTCCAGTTGAGTTTTTTCATTTTTTATTGCATTTAATTCTGCCTCTAGTGGCGCCGTATCTACAGCATCACTACGGTCACGATTAATATCAATAATTTCTGCACTTGCTGCATCTTTTTGCTTGCTTGAAGCGTAGTCTTCCATAGGTACACTGCTTAAACCATCCTTGAGTACATTGGCATCAATACCAAACTGGCCCAGCAGGAATACGGCGCTGGTACTGCGTCTTCCAGTGTCACAATAGACTATATATTCTTTATCACGATCAATGCTGTTGATTTCAGATCGAATAGCGGCTAGTGGTAAATTAATACTATTATCAAGATGTGCATTCGAGTACTCACCAGGCAAACGCACATCGAGCAGAATGGCTCCATTCTGAATTAGCGGTTTGGCCTGATCATAAGTGACATGGCTAAGTAATGGGGATTTGAGTAATTCATTAAAATCCTTTTTCGACAATCTCATTAGTTTGCCATCAGTGAGCATGGTGACTGATGCATTGCGTTTTGCTCCAGACAACAGCGATTCTTCTCCGAAGCTGTCACCATCAGTCAATTCAGCCAGCTTAACTTCTCTGGCATTGGCTGAAGGTTTACGACTTACAATACAGGTGCCTTGTTTGATAATGTAGTAATAGTCACCTTCTTCATCCTGATTGACTACCACTTCGCTGGCCTTGGTATCTACCTCTTCCATACGGATAAATAACTGTTGCAAGTTAGTCGCAGGAAGTCTCTGTAGCAAATCCGATTGCATCATACGAGTCATCCAGTCTTCATCGTCAGACTCAATATCGTCAACTTCATAACTGGCTGACTGCTCCCATGCAAGCATGACATCCAACAGGCCGGAATCAATACTGATAATCGTACAGTGAGTTTTAGCTCTGGCACCCAGTTGCCGGGGTTGCTGTGGAGCAATCGGGTGCTTGGCTTCCTCTGTACCGCCTTCGATGGTCAGCTTGATATCACTGCCATCCACCAATGCAATTTCTCCTTCGAGAATATAACAGGTGGAACTGTCCCGCTCTCCTTTCTTGAAAAGGTATTTGCCAGGCTTAAGTTCAAGGACTGTGGCTTTTTTTGCTAATTCTTCAAAATGAGTCGCTGATAAACCATTTAGTGGCACAAGGTTTTTCAGCGATTTTTTATCAGCCATTTTTGGCACTGCACTCATGTAGGATTCCTGTCCAATCAATCATTTGGTTTTTTACTGATCATGTGAGTAAAAAAGCGAGTATTTATCTAAACAAAATTCAGCCAGTCAACGACTACGGCCCGCATGAAATTTGACACTCTTGTTTCTGGCAGGTGACTGGAAGCTGTATATATTAGGTGTAACGGCCGAAACACACTGAATATTTAGAATCTGGGCAAGAAAAAGACAATCCTGTCACATTTCAACCTTATTAGCATGGTTATAGGGCGGTTTCAGCCATGAATTCATGCATATACGGTTAACCAGAACTAACAGATGGGCATAAAAAAACCCGCCATTCAGAGGCGGGTTTTTTTATGTATTTATCAGCCGGCTTACTTGATTTTGGCCTCTTTATACATCACATGCTGACGCACTACGGGATCAAATTTTTTGATCTCCATTTTGTCCGGCATGGTACGTTTGTTCTTGGTGGTGGTGTAGAAATGACCTGTTCCAGCACTGGATACCAATCTGATTTTGTCACGCATGCTATCTCTCCTTAAACCTTTTCGCCACGGGCACGCATTTCCGCCAATACGGTATCGATTCCGGTCTTGTCAATAATACGCATGCCTTTAGCTGAAAGGCGTAATTTAATGAACCGATTTTCACTTTCAACCCAGAACCGATGGCTGTGAAGATTGGGCAGGAAACGTCTTCGTGTTCTGTTTTTTGCATGGGAAACATTGTTTCCACTCATTGGGCGTTTGCCTGTTACCTGACATACTCTGGACATGACTTTTCTCTCTCCGAAACTAAATCTATTCACCACAAGATGAAGGCGGAGAATTGTACAGATTAACGCATAAATATACAAGCATTTATGCTTATGGCTTTAAAAAACAAACAGTTACATGAATAATTATCAAACAAGCCCCCTTTCAGCTAATGAAACCGATTCACCATCCCCGATAATAAAATGATCCAGAACTCGAATATCAACCAGTGCAAGTGCCTCTTTTAAATGCTTGGTGATACTGATATCAGCCTGGCTGGGTTCTGCGACCCCTGAGGGGTGATTATGCGAAAGGATCACTGCGGCAGCATTGTGTTTGAGCGCTTTTTTCACCACTTCTCTTGGATGCACAGTCGCACTGTTAATGGTACCGAAAAACAGCTTTTCAAATTGTAGAACACGATGCCGATTATCCAGAAACAGGCAGGAAAACACTTCCTGCTCATAGTCACGTAACTCACTGGTTAGGTAATCACGGGTTTGCTGTGGGCTTTCCAGTAGCGCCCCACGCTGCAGGGTTTCGCGCAAATGACGCCGAGACATTTCCAGAATCGCCTGTAATTGCGAATATTTAGCCAGACCCAGACCCGGGGCACTGCAAAAAGTATCGAAATCGGCTTGCAGCAAGGGTCGCAGACCATCGTAGCGGGCAATTAATTCCCGCGCCAGATCCACTGCTGTTTTGCCTGCTGTGCCGGTGCGGAGAAAGATAGCGAGTAATTCAGCATCTGACAGGGACTGCGCGCCTCGCTGTAATAATTTCTCCCTGGGACGCTCAGACGACGGCCAGTCCTTGATTGCCATATACCCTCCTTAGTATGCTTTGGCTGAATCAGATTATATTACTTTAGAAACAGATACTTGTCGAACAATTCCTGATCAAGCTTGGCACCAGGCATAGCATTGGCGAAAGTGACCGCATTGATGCTATGGTGATTTCTCCCGCCTGCTATCTCCCCCAGCTAGCAAGATGATCCAAGCTACTGTTCATGATCATGAAATGATACACTTTATCCGATGAACACTTTATATAACAAGCGCATTCTCGTGGGTATCTGTGGCAGCATTGCAGCCTATAAAAGTGCAGAACTGACGCGCCGCTTGCGTGATCTTGGCGCTGATGTCACGGTAGTAATGACCGATGCTGCCACCAAATTTATCACGCCCATGACCATGCAAGCCCTTTCTGGTAAGCCGGTACATACTGAGTTGATGGATGCCGAGGCAGAAGCGGCGATGGGACATATTGCCCTGGCGCGATGGGCTGACCTGATTTTAGTCGCGCCCGCCAGTGCGGATTTTATTGCGCGTTTGTCGACAGGTCAGGCAAGTGACTTGCTGGGGGCTATCTGCCTGGCCAGCAAGGCCCCGCTGGCAATCGCGCCTGCCATGAATCAGGCCATGTGGAGCCATGCTGCCACCCAGGACAATGTAAAGATATTAAAGCAACGCGATGCCATCATACTCGGACCCGCTGAAGGGTCGCAGGCCTGCGGCGATATCGGCCCGGGGCGCATGCTGGAAACCGAGCAATTGATAGAATCCTGCCAGGCACTTTTTAAAACCGGGCTATTATCAGGCAAACGGGTACTGATCACAGCCGGGCCGACACGCGAGCCCATAGACCCCGTTCGCTACATCAGCAATCGTAGCTCAGGAAAAATGGGCTTCGCGATCGCTGAAGCCGCCACTGCCGCAGGCGCCGAAGTCACGCTGATATCAGGTCCGGTACAACTGAACACGCCGGACCGGGTTGAGCGCCTGGATGTTGAAACCGCCAGCGAGATGTATCAAACTGTCATGGAACATTGTGCTAGATGTGATATTTTCATTGCCACAGCAGCAGTGGCCGATTATCGCCCTGGTCTGCAGTCGGTACATAAAATCAAGAAGCAGTCCGATGAATTGAAATTAAAACTGGTGCGGACGCATGATATTCTGGCCAGTATCGCCGCCTTGCCTGGCGCGCCCTTTACCGTAGGCTTTGCGGCAGAAACTGACCATTTACTGGATTATGCACGCAGCAAATTGACCGCAAAAAAACTCGATATGATTGTTGCCAATCCGGTCGGCCCAAGCATGGGCTTTGATCAGGATGATAATACGCTTGATATTCTCTGGGCAGGCGGACATATTCATTGCGAGCAAAGTAGTAAAAAAACGCTCGCTGTAAAACTGATAAAAATAATTGCTGAGAGAATCAATGCAAACGATACAACTAAAAATACTGGACGAAAGACTCGGTAAAGACATACCCTTGGCGGACTATGCTACGGATGGATCGGCCGGACTGGATTTACGCGCCTGCCTTGACAAACCTTTGCTGATAAAGGCTGGGGAAACCCACCTCATCCCTACTGGCATGTCAATTTATATTGAAGACCCATCACTTTGTGCCATGTTATTACCACGCTCGGGACTAGGTCATAAACACGGTATCGTGCTGGGTAATCTGGTTGGCTTGATAGACTCGGACTACCAGGGTCAGCTATTTGTTTCATGCTGGAACCGCGGCCATGAAGATTTCACCATAGAAATTGGTGAGCGAATTGCGCAAATGGTTATCGTTCCCGTAGTGCGTGCGCATTTTGAACGCGTCGATGAATTTACTGAATCACAACGGGGCACTGGCGGTTTTGGTCATACCGGGCGACAATAAACAATAGCCTGCATTCAAAATTAAAGACCATTGGGCACAATATAACATAGCGTTTGTTAACGATAATCAAGACGACAAACTTAACCAACAATTTACCAGGGTACAGGCACAATGAAGTTAGGATTAAAATCAGGCCGCAAGGACAAGCAAAGTAAAATCGGCACCGGTGTTAAAGATAACAAATCAGCAACCACCAGTCTGGAATCCGTCTTTTTTGCCTTGTTTATCACATTAACCATCCTGTTGTTTGCCGGAGCGTTTCTGGTTTATCAACAATTACAGAGCAACATTGCAAACAGCCTGAAAGAAAACGAACGCTTGTTGATCAAGAGTTATGCCCGGCAAATAGAGCAGACCATGAGTCACTACATTGACGCCATGGACTTGATGGTCAAGGAACCAGGACTGATTCAGGCACTGGCTACACAGGATGAAGCTTCACTGCATAAGCGCGAATCATTATTGGCTTATATTTTCCCGGCCGCATTGCGCATTAAAATTCTGCCTCCTGATTTCGATGAGCCGGACAACAGCATTAACCCACCCATCAGTTATTCTTGCCTGGATCTGTTGCACAAAGCCCGCACGGGTGACAGCTCCGTGGTCGAAGTGCATTTGCTGGGCAAGCCTGAACAACATATCGATATTATACGTAATATAAAAGGCAACAATGATATTAACCTGGGTAATCTTCTGGTCACTTTACCGGTTCAGGCCATCAAGAAAGCCGTCAGCCAAATGAAAGCCACCAGTGGTCTGCTGGAGTTACAACAAACAAATTCAAGAGGCCAGGCCATCACCATTGCCAGTCGCGGCGACAGTAGCTTTAAAAGTGGAACACCACTCATCAATGAACCCATCACTAATACACTACTAAAAATTGTCAACTGGCCGGACAATGCCAGTGCCAGCTCTGGGTCATAATGACACTGTGTTTTTCTGGGGCGTTACCGCATCGGTCTGGCTGTTAATAACGTTAATTATGTATTTCATGTACAGGAGAATTCGCAAGGCATTGTTAAATGATCAGGTGATGGTGCATCAAGCTGGTCAAGGATATTCAGCAAGGAAAAATGAGTAGAAACTACCCGATCGCATTGAAAAACTGCCTCGGAGCAATGGAACAACTACGCATGATTGCAGGCAATATGACGGGCTTGCGTAAAAACGATCGAGACAGAACTGACAGTCAACTTCAGCTAGAAGAACCGATAGTGCGTGAACCGGCAGAAGAATTTAATTTCAATACCAGCAGCGACGCACTGGAAGTGCGAGAGATCTCTGATGCAGACCTGAATTCAGATATCTCTATGTCAATTTTCAAGGCTTACGATATTCGTGGCATTGTCAACAAAACTCTGACCGCCGATATCGCCACAAAAATTGGACGTGCCCTCGGTAGCGAGGCACAGGATCGCGGACAAAATAAGATTGTTATTGCCCGCGATGGCCGTTTGTCAGGCCCTGAACTGAGTCAGGCACTGATCAGTGGCCTGCAACAATCCGGCCGAGAAGTGATTGATATCGGCAGGGTGCCAACACCAGTGCTATATTTTGCCAGCCATTATCTGGGCAATGGCTCCGGCGTCATGCTCACCGGTAGCCACAACCCACCTGAATATAATGGCATGAAAATGATGCTAAAAGGCGATACATTGCATGGAGATGCGATCCTGACACTCAAGGATCGCATAGAAAAAAACAATTTTGCCGAAGGCGAAGGCAGTGTACAAACGATCGATGTGGTACCCAGTTATATTGAACGCGTCACCAGTGATGTCCGGCTTGAACGCTCGTTGAAAATTATTGTTGATTGCGGTAACGGTGTGGCTGGTGAGATTGCACCACAACTTTACCGCGCCCTGGGTTGTGAAGTCATTGAAATGTTCTGTGATGTCGATGGCAACTTTCCCAACCATCACCCCGACCCTAGCAAGCCAGAAAACCTGATGCCGCTTGCCCGTGCTGTTACCGAACAGGGTGCTGACATTGGACTGGCTTTTGATGGCGATGGCGATCGCCTGGGTGTTGTTGACTCATCAGGAAAAATAATCTGGCCGGATCGTTACCTGATGTTGATGGCGGCCGATGTATTGACGCGCCAACCCGGAGCCCAGATTATTTATGATGTGAAGTGTAGCTCTCATCTTGAAAAAGTCATCACTGATAATGGTGGCCTGCCATTGATGTGGAAAACCGGCCATTCTTTTATCAAGGCAAAAATGAAAGAGACCGGTGCTCAACTCGCCGGCGAAATGAGCGGCCACATCTTTTTTAAAGAACGCTGGCTGGGATTTGATGATGCATTGTATGCCGGTGCACGTCTGCTGGAAATCCTCTCTTCTGAAAATGGCGATAGCCATAAGGTCTTCAGCCAGCTACCGGAAAGTGTCAGTACTCCTGAGCTGAACGTCAAAACGGCTGAGGGTGAAAATTTCACATTCATGGAAAAACTCAAAAGCAGCGCGCATTTTCCCGGTGCTAAAATGATCGATATCGATGGATTGCGCCTTGAGTTTGAAGATGGCTGGGCATTGGTACGTGCCTCCAATACGACGCCTTCCCTGGTACTGCGCTTTGAAGCCAACGATGCCTCTGCACTGAGCAGAATACAGGATCAGATTCGCACACAGTTGTTATCCATCAAGCCCGATCTGGATCTGCCATTTTAATCATTGCGATCGCCATACTGCAGATTTTATCCAGCATGGCGATGACGCTGGCAACCTGGCTTCTCTAATTGATTGCAGGCCTTTCCTGAGAATCAAAACCGGTACATAATAGTTTATTATATTAACATTTGAGCTTTCTTTACTGCTATGTCATTAAAATCCAAAGATGCCCTGAATTTCGCCAAGGTGCTGACTGAGGCTTTGCCCTATATTCAGCGTTTTAGTGGTAAAACTGTTGTCATTAAATATGGCGGCAATGCCATGATAGACGACGGTCTGAAAAAAAGTTTTGCGCGTGACATCACCTTAATGAAACAAGTAGGCATCAACCCCGTGGTTGTCCATGGCGGCGGCCCACAGATAGGTAGTTTACTTAAGCGCATTGGCAAGGAATCAGAATTTATTAATGGCATGCGCGTCACTGACAGCGAAACCATGGACATTGTGGAAATGGTGCTCGGCGGTCTGGTGAATAAGGAGATCGTTAACCTGATTCATCGTCATGGCGGCAATGCCGTGGGACTCACCGGCAAGGACGGCGACCTGATCAGAGCGCGAAAAATGCTGATGTCACGTCATGCGGATATGATTAATGTCCCGGAAATTATCGATCTCGGCCATGTCGGAGAAGTCGATAGCATTGACCCTGCCATCGTTAATATACTCACTGAAGGTGATTTCATTCCTGTGATCGCGCCGATCGGGGTGGGTGAGGATGGCTTTTCCTACAATATCAATGCCGACCTGGTTGCTGGTAAGATGGCAGAGATTCTGGGAGCGGAAAAATTAATACTACTCACTAACACCGAAGGGCTTCTGGATAGCCAGGGCAATCTGCTTACTGGTCTTAATGCCAACCAGGTACAGAATTTGATTGATGATGGCACTATTCATGGTGGCATGTTGCCAAAAATACGCTGTGCACTGGATGCCGTCAGTACGGGCGTTAAAACAGCGCATATTATCGATGGCCGGGTTGAACATGCGGTATTACTGGAATTATTTACCGATGAAGGTGTAGGCACCCTGATTAAAGGCTAAAAGACTACGAAAGCTACTCAGTCAGCTCTTTGTAACGGGCAATGTAGCCTGCAAATTCTTTGCGTAGCCGATCCTGATCTTGCTCTCTTGCCTTAATATACTCATCGGTGTGCGCAATCTGTAGTTCCTGGGCCTTGATTTCATCCAGCACAGCTCTTGGGAATAGGTTTTGAATTCCTTTCGAAATCCGCCGCTTTTTGCCGTATTTCGCGCAGCCTGGCGATCTGCGATTTTCGTGAGTCCATGGCATGCTCTTTCGCCAGATCAATGGTTGATATCTTGGTATTCCTTGCCGCCACGATCTCACTGACGCTTTGATAGGTGAGCAGCAATACGCGGTCTCGATCAGCCTGTATCTTGGCACGTTTTCTTTCTTCTGCCATTTGTGCTTGCAAGCGCTTCAGTTCCTGTAACTCCTGCTGGGTTTTGCTGCGTTCAATCGTCTCGATCGTCCTGCCAGAGGACTCGTCAATGACCTTACGCTCATGCTTGGCTTCTTCGGGAGGTACCTGGTCGCTGTAATGCACCTTACCTTTTGAGTCAACCCAACGATACAGCGCTGCTTCAGACAATAGCGGCAATATCATTAAACTTAAAAATATGTATACAAATGTTTTCATAGCAGACAAACTTTATCACAAGACCCTGTTGATATTATTTATACCATAGTACCTTAATCTTCCAGTAAAAAAACCATGGAATATTTCTCACAATTAATAATTTTCGTCATCTCCCTGATTGCCAATAGTTTTTCGGCATTTTCAGGTGGAGGTGCGGGCCTCATTCAGCTACCGGTACTGCTGTTTCTCGGGCTTCCTTTCAGCGTTGCGCTCGCCACCCATAAAGTCGCGAGTGTTGCATTGGGCATCGGCGCCACACTTCGACACCTCAAGGAAAACACCCTGGAGAGGCGCTTCACCCTGTTTATTTTAGCCACTGGCTTACCCGGTGTAGTACTTGGGGCCAATCTGATATTGAAAATACCTGACCCTATTGCCAAATTTGCCCTGGGTGTTCTGATCTTGTGCCTGGGCATCTACTCCACGCTCAACAGGGAGTTGGGACAACATTATCAACCCACGCACCGTAACGCCATCGGCCATATCAGCGGTGGCCTGATATTGTTTCTTATCGGCATTCTGAATGGTTCCTTGACATCAGGAACCGGGCTTTTTGTTACCCTGTGGCTGGTACGCTGGTTCGGGCTGGATTATAAACGCGCTGTTGCCTATACCCTGGTGCTGGTGGGTCTGTTCTGGAATGGTGCCGGGGCATTGACCCTCGGTATCCTGAGCAGTATTCACTGGAACTGGCTACCAGCCCTGCTACTGGGATCCTTACTGGGCGGCTATATTGGCGCCCATTTGTCGATTGTTAAAGGTAACCGCCTGATCAAACGGACATTTGAAGTCATTACCATCCTGGTCGGCTTGAAACTGATTTTCGGCTAGTACCGGACTCGTGGCACCTGGGTGCAAGCTCCCTCTAAACCCCGTATTGCTGACGGTAGGCCTGAATCGATTCCAGTGCCTGCTGCTGATCTTTCATCTCGCCCAGATATTCGACCAGATCGTTGAGACTGACAATATTGGCCACCGAAATACCGTATTGTGCCTCCACCTCCTGAATGGCAGAAACATCGCCGGTACCTTTTTCCTGACGATCCAGCGATATAACCACGGCGGAAAGCTCAGCCCCGGCCGCTTCCAGGATAGTGACCGATTCACGAATCGCCGTGCCGGCCGTTATCACATCATCAATCACCAGCACTTTACCCTGTAACGGCGAACCAACAATACTGCCGCCTTCTCCATGGCTCTTGGCTTCCTTGCGATTAAATGCATAGGGGATATCGCGATGATGATGATCGGCCAGTGCGATCGCTGCACTCGCGGCCAGAGGAATGCCCTTGTAAGCCGGGCCAAAGATCATATCGAACTCAACGGCGGATGCTATGATAGCTTCGGCATAATAGCGCCCCAGCCGCGCCAGACTCGCGCCTGTATTGAACAGTCCGCTATTAAAAAAATACGGGCTGACCCTGCCCGATTTCAGCGTGAACTCACCAAAACGCAGAACACCAATATCAATAGCAAATTTCAGAAAATCGCGTTTGTAGTCCTGCATGACAGTATCACCTTGTTAATAAAATCAATGGGGATCGATTATATACTAGAGGCAGGGAAAAGATAAAAGATAAAAGAGCAAAGTTAAAAAACTGTATGCAGACATCATGGCACTATTAGGGCAGCACCTACCCTTGAATCTTTAATCTTTTCCCTTTAACCTGCTTTTATGAAAATTATCAGCGCAAATCTCAATGGTATCCGCTCAGCAGCGAAAAAAGGCTTTTTCGACTGGATGAAACGCCAACAGGCCGATGTTATCTGCATTCAGGAAACCAAGGCGCAGGAAGACCAGCTAGCCGATAAGCTTTTCCATCCCAAGGGTTATCATGTGTATTTTCATGATGCAGAGAAAAAAGGCTATAGCGGCACTGCCCTGTACTGCCGTCATGAACCGGATAATGTTCATTTTGGCATGGGCTGGGAGCACTGTGATACGGAAGGTCGTTATATACAGGCTGATTTTGGTCCACTCAGTATCGCTTCTTTGTACCTGCCCTCAGGCTCCTCGAGTGAACAAAGACACACCAACAAACTCGATTTCATGCAACGCTTTGCAGAACAACTCAGGGATATGCGCAAACAAAAACGTGAATTCATTATTTGTGGCGACCTGAATACCGTGCACAAGGAAATCGACATCAAAAACTGGAAAAGCAATCAGAAAAATTCAGGCTGCACACCGGAAGAACGCGCCTGGCTGGATGAAGTATTCGGTCCTATCGGTTTTGTTGATGCCTTTCGTGTCGTCAATCAGCAGGCCGAACAATATACCTGGTGGTCAAACCGGGGTCAGGCATGGGACAAGAATGTCGGCTGGCGTATCGACTACCAGATAGCCACCCCCGGCCTCAAGGACAAGATCACCAAGGCCTCCATTTACAAAAACAAACGCTTTTCTGATCATTCACCATTGACCATTGAATACGATTATCAGATTTAAAGAAACCACGGGGTCAGAATAGTATCTGCAATAATTACCCACCGACACTAATTCCTTTTCACTGCTCTCAATTCAAAAGGTATGTATAACCAAGCCCCAAAGCCGCGCAAGCTCCGAGTACTTTGAGAATATCGAGTTTGTATTTCCATAGTGCGATAAAAGCAAGCACGGCAATAAGTGCTGAAAACCACTGAAATTCGCCCGCGAAGGGTGTAGCCTCCGACCCTTGTGGCCACAATACATGCCAGGCGAAGAACACCGCGAGATTAACCACGACACCGACCACTGCCGCGGTGATACCGGTCAAGGGTGCGGTGAATTTTAGATCACCATGGGTCGCTTCTACCAGTGGTGCACCTGCCAGGATAAAGAAATAACTCGGCAGAAAAGTAAAGAACGTCGCTACCGCCGCACCTGCGGCAGCCCCCCAGAATAATGCATCCGGACCAAAGATCGCATGCGTCCACGCGCCTACAAATCCAACGAAAGCCACCACCATGATCAATGGCCCTGGCGTGGTTTCACCCAGGGCAAGACCATCAATCATTTGTGGGCCGGTCAACCATTGGTAATGCTCCACACCACCCTGATAAACATAGGGCAGCACGGCATAGGCACCACCGAAGGTGACCAATGCGGCTTTGGTAAAAAATTCACCCATATCATGCAAAGTTCCATCAGGCAGCGCGAGCAATGCCAGCAGTGCAATACCCACAAACAAGATGATCAGTATTGCCAGCCTGCCAGCACGAAATTTTACATGCGCAGGCGGCGGCGTATCATCATCAATTAAAGCAGGACCATAGGTTTTACTGGATGCTCCATGACCGCCACCCGTCTTGAATTTGTCCGGCAGTACACGGCCACCGATAAAACCCAGGATGCCAGCAATTAATACGATGTAAGGGAAAGGCACATGAAAAAAGAAAATGGCCACGAACGATATAGCCGAAAATGCCCACAAGACACTGTTCTTCAAAGCGCGGGAGCCTATACGCCAGGCCGCAAACAAGACGATAGCGACGACGGCCGGCTTGATACCGGCAAACACACCCTGCACGAAACTGATATCACCATAGGCGATATAAACCCAGGTCAGCGCAATCAGAATAAATAGCGAAGGCAACAGAAATAAGGTGCCGGCAACCACCCCGCCCCAACTACGATGTAGCATCCAGCCAATATAAATAGCTAATTGCTGCGCCTCGGGCCCGGGCAATAACATGCAATAGTTGAGTGCATGCAGAAAACGCTGCTCCGAAATCCAGCGCCGCTTTTCCACCAGCTCCTGGTGCATCATGGAAATTTGCCCGGCAGGTCCGCCGAAGCTGATGAAGCCCAGCTTCAGCCAGTACAGAAAGGCTTCGCCGAATGAAGGATGCGCAGGTCTTTCTAGTGGTGTTGTCAAAATATTCCAGTGCAGTGTGCAATTCTTTGCAATAGTAGCAGAAATTGCTCTCTAAGCACCCCCGTTATAGTAACTAAATCACAAAATGCCCGGTATTTACTAACAGTAAAAACCCGTCTGTCTAGAGTAAATTAATACTAAGGAAACGGACTTCAAATAACCCATCCCCGTATTCATTATCAGGATGATGGCGATAACGGCAATCTAGATGCAAACATAAAATGGTGAATAAAATGGATAAAAAGATGAGAGGAATAGCAGACCCTTTTACGCTCGGCATAATCATTGCCCTATTGGGCTCCGTGACTGCCGCTACCGTGACAGATAAAAATCAACAGACAGGCGTACAAAATGTAGCAAGTCAATCATCTGACACAGCAATAGTGGCATTCAACGAAGAGTCGGACGAGTAGCCTTGCAGCTTTATAATAAATAAACACATCGACTGAAAAACAGCATCGATGCGAAGTGGCTTTACGCTTATAAGACCAGAGTCCTTTTTGTGACTCTGGTTTTCCTCGTTTACTCATTCAGAAACTGCTAAACGAAATGTTGCAAGCTTGATTAATACCTGATAAATATCTACCCAAAATAGCTGCTGATCTATTCAATGAAAAATCTGGGGCTCTGGAAGAACATACAGAGTAACTCTTCATGTAGAATAGAGCGCATGCAAAGAAGGGAAAAATTCAATAGCATCAGCCACCTGATTGGCGCAGCTCTCGCGCTGGCGGGCGCAGTGGCGCTGGTCACGTTTGCCGCAATGGATGGGGATGTCCGCAGAATCACTAGTTACAGCATCTATGGCTTCACCCTGTTCCTGCTCTATCTCGTATCGACTCTTTATCACGGTCTTTCCGGGCCGGCTAAACGAGTATTTCAGGTGCTTGATCACCAGGCCATTTATCTACTCATTGCAGGCACCTATACCCCCTTCATTCTGGTGGCACTGCAGGGTGCTTTGGCCTGGTGGATGTTTGCTGCGATCTGGGGGCTGGCAGTATTTGGCATCATTCTCGATGCGCTGCCACACAAGGGCCCCAGAGTGGTGCCGGTCATTATTTATCTTGTCATGGGATGGCTCTGTCTGCTCGCACTGGATCCGATACTCGCTGCATTACCGCCGCTGGGCTTTCGCTGGTTACTGGCGGGAGGAATTTTCTACACCTCAGGTATCGTGTTCTTTATTCTTGACCACTGGTATCCATGGTGCCATGGGATCTGGCATCTGTTTGTACTCGCCGGGAGCATTAGCCACTACATCGTCATTCTGCTCTACTTGTAATGACGTATACAAACAGGCGTCTGAGGATAAAATCAGGAATTTCATTCTGGCGTTTTTTTATTCCTTCGTGATGCGTCCCAAACATTATTTGCTGGCCATTTATTACGCAAATAAAGCGCCTCAACCTTCTGACGCGCCCACGGTGTCTTTCGCAGAAATTTGAGACTGGAAGCAATACTGGGATCAATAGTGAAACATTTGATCTTGATCAAACGACCCAACTCCTCCCAGCCGTATTTCTCTTGCAGTCGGGTCACGATCATTTTCAAGGTCACACCATGCAGTGGATCCTGGGCCATGGACTTACTCACCTGATGCTACGTCAGCACCCTGACCCTTATGCGGTTTTGGCTCGGCCTTTTTAACCCGAATTTTGCTGCCAGCGACATCCTGGCCATTCAGGCTTTTCATCGCCAGCTTGGCTTCACCCTGCCTGGGCATTTCGATAAAACCAAAGCCCTTGGAAGTACCGGTCTTTTTATCCAACACCAGATTACACGACTGCACGAGCCCATAGGCCTCAAACAGTGTCCGCAGCTCTGCCTCTGTAGTGCTTCGGGACAAATCTCGTATCAATAACTTCATGCAATCACCTTGTTATTAAAAAGTAGCAAAACCCATGTCATAGCCACTTTTATACTAGCAGAAATGGCTCACTGAGCCGGCTTTTTCGCTTCTCAATTCAGCAGTCTCGGCTGTTCCCCACAAAAAAAGGATAATAGCACTCAGGATAAGACTGACTATATTTATATTTGTAATTCAGGAAGTTAAAATGGTGGCCAGGGGCGGAATCGAACCGTCGACACGAGGATTTTCAGTCCACTGCTCTACCGACTGAGCTACCTGGCCTTTATTTAATCTAAAACTCATTGCTTGTGACGAGGAAGTGCTATTGGCCAAAAGCAAAGAGGCGTAATTAAACCGGGATAGAGCCCCGGAGTCAAGCAAAATCATGCTTTTTGACTGAAAAAAGTGCTCCTGTTCTTAATGTAAACGCATGTTTACACTTCATTTTTCTATAATGACCTTGCAAAACCTCCCTTGATCAGCTGCTGCAAATACTCTAGGGTTAGTCTTTTTCAGGATACTTTTATGAGCCTTTCACGTCCGTCACCACAACAGTATCAACTGGTCGAGACCCGTCTGCAGGAAAAGCTCGATAATGGCACCACACGGTGCCACTTGTGCCTGTGGCGTTGCAAGATTGGCCACGGCCAGCGCGGGTTCTGTCAGGCACATGTGAATCGTAACGGCACGCTGTATAACCTCTCTTATGGCATTCTGTCAGCCATTGATATCGGCCCGATTGAAGACAAACCGGTCAAGCATTTTCGTCCGGGAACCAAGGTCATGTCGGTCGGCAGCTATGGCTGCAACTTCCGTTGCGGCGGCTGCCATAACCTGGAAATATCCTGGGGTGTGAGTGCGCTTGACGAGCTGGCACAGGGTCAATCGACAGCCGCCTACGTCACCCCGGAAGACCTGATTGCTGCGGCTATACGTCATGGCGTGCAAGGCATCGCCTTTACCTATTCTGAACCGGCCGTGTGGCTGGAATATGTTATTGATGTGTCCATGCTGGCGCATGAGGCAGGACTCTATACCGTCTATGTCAGCAACAGCTTTGTTACTGATGAAGCATTGGCGTTGATGG